>NZ_BSTB01000015.1:0-197041 GCF_030269285.1 Micromonospora sp. NBRC 101691 | reverse complement strand
CCATCACCCGATCCAGGTCCACCTCGGTGAACCCCGTCGTCAGACGACCGATCCGGGAGAACGCCAACAGATCGTTGATCAGACGCTGCATCCGCTGCGCCCCGTCCACCGCGAAACCGATGTACTGATCGGCCCGCTCGTCGAGCTGCCCCGCGTACCGACGCTGGAGCAACTGACAGAAACTCGCCACCTTCCGCAACGGCTCCTGAAGATCATGCGACGCCACGTACGCGAACTGCTCCAGGTCACGGTTGGACCGCACCAACTCCTCCGCCTGCTTCTGGAGCTGCGTGTTGACCCACTCGATCCGCTCCCGCGCCTCCCGCACCTCGGCGAGATCCTTGGCGATCTTCTGCCGCATGGCGTCGATGTCGACGGCGAGTCGGCGGAATTCCGTCGGGCCGCTGCCCTCGATGTGGTGGTGGTAGTCGCCCTCGGCGACCCGACGCACCCGAACCGCCAGCGCGGTGATCGGAGCGACCACCGTCCGGTTGATGGCGACCATGAGGATTACCCCCAGGGCCAGGACCAGCGCCAGAGCGGCACCGAGCAGCCCCACGAGGAGGTTGCTGCTGCCCTCGACCGCCGAGACCGCGGACTGGCGTGCGCTGAAGATGTCCGCCTGCAGTCGCTCGACAGCCACTCGGATCTGCTCGAACTGCGCGCGGGCTTCGTCGTTGATCAACGCCCGTCCGGCGGCGGTGCCGCCTCCCTGGGTGGTGGCGATGACCGGCTCCGCCACCGCACCACGCCACTGCGCGGACCGCTGTGCGACGGCGACAAGATCCCGTCTGATCTGCGGATGCGGCTGCGCCAGGTCGTCGAGCGAGGCGATCAGGGTCTGCTCCTGCGCAAGCCCGCTGCGGTAGGCGGCCAGGTCGGCGGGGTCGCCGCTGACCGCGTACCCGCGGATGGCTGTCTCCTGGTCGACGAGGGAGTTCAGCAGCTCCTGGCCCTGCACCCGCAGGGGACCGGTCCGGTTCAGAACGGTGTCGAGCTGACCACGGTGTCGCGCGGCGACGGCCGCCTCGACCAGGACAAGACCGACCAGCAGGACGCCCGCGACGGTGAGCAGCGCCAGCAGCCGACGGCGCAGGGTCCAGCCTCTGCGGTAGGTGTTCACCGGCCACCAATCTGACTCACCAGCAGCATCGTCACGTCATGGGCGCGTGGGTCACCGTTGCTCCCCGGGTTCCACGGCCCTCTCCTGGTTGCCGAGCTGAGCAATGCCTTCCTCCACGCGACCACGATCCGACCGGCCCCGCCGTACAGGCCGATTGATCCTCCCCCACGTTTTTGCCGGATGGCAAACGTCGGTGGTGACAGGTCGACGGCCGACGCGGCCGGACAGGGGCGAGCCGGCAGACCCATGGCGGCGGCTCGCCAGTCGAGCCGGCTGGGCCGTGGACCGCTACGGTTGTCGGGGGCTGAGCTGGGTGGTTCGGGCGAGCAGTGCGTGACGGGCCAGGCCGTCGGAGCCTGCTCTACGATGCCGCGGGGGTCACGGCTTCCGAGGACGGCATCGGTCCTGTGCCGTCCACGGCGACGATCAGGGTGAGACGTCCGGTTCAAGGGAGTTGTCGCAACGATGAGCAACGCTCAGCAGGGGCCGCTGACTGGCGGGGACGTGTTCGCCGGGGGCGGTGAGATCGGTCGTGACCTCGCGAAGGTGAACTGGGCGTCCACGCCGCTGGGGCCGCCGGCCGGCTGGCCGCAGAGTCTGCGGACGGCGGTCAGCATCCTGCTGTCGTCGCGATTCCCGATGTGGTTGGCGTGGGGGCCTGAGCTCACGTTCTTCTGCAACAGCGCGTATCGGCGGGACACTCTCGGCAGGAAGTACCCGTGGGCGCTGGGCCGTCCGGCGGACGAGGTGTGGGCGGAGATCTGGCAGGACATCGGCCCCCGGATCGACCGGGTGCTGACGACCGGGGAGGCGACCTGGGACGAGGCGCTGCTGCTGTTCCTGGAGAGGTCCGGCTACCGGGAGGAGAGCTACCACACGTTCTCCTACAGCGCGCTGCGGGACGACGCGGGCACCCTGGTCGGCATGTTGTGCGTGGTCAGCGAGGACACCGAACGGGTCGTCGGCGAGCGCCGGATGGCGACGCTACGGGACCTCGGGTCCGATCCCAGCGTGGTGCGCACCGAGGAGGAGATGCTGGCCTTCGCCAGTCGGCAACTCGGCCGCAACCCCTACGACCTGCCGTTCACGGCGACCTACCTGTTCCGCGACGACGGTAGCACGCAGTTGGCCGCAGCGTCGGGCATCACCGCAGGTCATCCCGCTGTCCCTGACACCATCCCGGCGGACGGCGCGTCGGCGGTGTGGCCGGTGGCGGCACTGGCACGTGGCGAGTCGACGCTGGTGCCGCTCGACGGCACCCGGTTCGCCGGGCTGCCGTCGGGTGCCTGGTCCGAACCGCCCGACCAGGCCTTCCTGGTACCGCTCCTGCAACAGGGCGGCGCGCCGTACGGCTTCGTCGTCGCCGCCCTGAACCGCTACCGGTCGTTCGACGACGGCTACCGGGGCTTCGTCGAGTTGGCCGCGGGACACGTCGCGACGGGGATCGCGAGCGCCCGCAGTTACCGGGCCCAGCAGCAGAGGGCCGAGGAACTCGCCGAGCTGGACCGGGCGAAGACGGCCTTCTTCTCCAACATCAGTCACGAGTTCCGCACCCCACTCACCTTGATCATGGGTCCGCTGGAGGAGCTACGTCACCGGCTCGGTGACACCGACCCACGGGTCCGCGAGGAACTACAGGTCGTCCACCGCAACGGGCTCCGGCTCGGCAAGCTGGTCAACGCGCTGCTGGACTTCTCCCGTATCGAGGCGGGACGGATGCAGGCGCGATACGAGCCGGTGGACCTCGCCGCGGCCACCGCCGACCTCGCCAGCGTCTTCCGCTCCGCGGTCGAGCGGGCGGGCCTCGCCTTCGAGGTGGACTGCCCGCCGCTGCCGGAGCCGGTGTACGTCGACCGGGGCATGTGGGAGAAGATCGTCCTGAACCTGCTCAGCAACGCGCTGAAGTTCACCTTCGACGGCGTGATCCGGGTGACGGTGCGCCCGGAGGACGGGCAGGCTGTGGTGACCGTGGCGGACACGGGCATCGGCGTGCCGGCCGAGGAGATGCCGCGGCTGTTCGAGCGGTTCCACCGGATCGAGAACGCGCGTTCGAGGTCGAACGAGGGCAGCGGCATCGGCTTGGCGCTGGTCAAGGAACTCGTGGGGTTGCACGGTGGCGACATCACCGCCGACAGCGTCCCCGGTGGGGGCACGACCTTCACCATCCGGCTGCCCTTCGGCGCCGCCCATCTGCCTCCGGAGGCGCTGGTCAGCGCGGAAGGCGTCGCGACTGTCTCGGCCACCGCCGATCCGTTCGTCCACGAAGCGCTGCGCTGGCTGCCCGAGGGCCCGGCCCGGAGCGCGGAGGCCGACCCCCTGTTGACCGCCGGGGAGACGCCCGGTGAGGTGGAGGGAGATGCGAGACACGCGTCGGCCCGGGTCCTGGTCGCCGACGACAACGCGGACATGCGGGAGTACCTGACCCGGCTGCTGCGGTCCGCCGGTCACCGGGTGGAGGCGGTCAGCGACGGTCGGGCCGCGCTGGAAGCGGCACGTACCGCCATTCCCGACCTCGTGGTCAGCGACGTGATGATGCCCCGCCTGGACGGACTCCAACTGGTCGCCGCCCTGCGGGCCGACCCGCGCACCGCGGGAACACCCGTCCTGCTGCTGTCCGCGCGGGCCGGGCAGGAGGCCTCCATCGAGGGGTTGGAGGCGGGGGCGGACGACTATCTGGTGAAGCCGTTCTCGGCCGCCGAGCTGCTCGCCCGGGTACGGGCGAACGTGGAACTGGCCCGGCTGCGCAACCACCACGCGCGGTGGCGGACCGCGCTGGTCGACTCGTTGCAGGAGGCGTTCTTCGTCTGCGACGACAAGGGCGCCGTCATCGAGATCAACACCACCTTCACCGACATCCTCGGCTTCGGTCCCGAGGATCTGCCCTATGCGCCGACCCACCCCTGGTGGCCCAGCCAGGACGCCGAGCCGGAGGCGTACCAGCAGGTCGCCGACGCCTTCGCTCTGCTCGTCGGGCAGACCCGCGGCACGTACACCATCCCGGTGACCCACCGCGACGGGCACCGCCTGTGGGTCGCTGCGGCGTTCAACCAGGTCGAGGATCCCGACACCGGCCGACGGGTCGTCGTCGGCACCTTCCGCGACGTCACCGCGGAGCACTACGCCCTACAGCGGGAGAGCGCGCTGGCCGCGCTGAGCGTCCGCCTGTCCCAGGCGGACAACCTGGCCGACGCCCTGCACGGCGTCCTCGACGAGCTGCGGGGACTGTGGCGGGCGACATGCGTCCTCGCGGCCGTCTTCGACGGCTCCCACACCCCGACGGTGACGGCCACCGACCCGCGCCTGCGCTGGGACACCCTGACCGACGAGCGTCGGCGCACCCTCACCGCGCTGCGGGACAGGCCACTGCTCACCACCATCGCCGACCAGAGCACCGGCACCGGGATCGCCATCGAGCATCCGTACGGCACCATGGCCCTGTGGATCGATCTCGGCGAGAGACGTCCCGTCACCGAGCAGGACCAGACCCTGCTGGCCCTGCTGGCCGGGCATCTCGGCCAGGGGTTGCACCGCGTCCACCAGATCGACCAGCAACGGGAGACCGCGCTCGCGCTGCAACGCGCCATCCTCGGCCCCGCGCAGCTACCCAGTGGATTCGCCGTACGGTACTCACCCGCCACCCGCCCGCTCAAGGTCGGTGGTGACTGGTACGACACGGTCGAACTCGCCGACGGGCAGATCGGCATCGTCGTCGGGGACTGCGTCGGCCACGGGCTCCGCGCCGCCACGGTCATGGGGCAGCTGCGCAGCGCCTGCCGCGCGCTGCTGCTACAGGACTCCAGCCCCGCCAGCACCCTCACCGCGCTCGACCGCTTCGCCGCCCAGCTTCCCGGAGCCATGTGCGCCACCGTCTTCTGCGGCGTCCTCGATCCGGCGACCGGGCGACTGCGCTACGGCAGCGCCGGCCATCCACCGGCCATCGTCGCGGATCCGGACGGCACCACCCGACTGCTCGACCAGGGCAGGTCCCGTCCGATCGGGGCCCGGGGCCGGGCCGCGCGATCCGAAGCCGAGGACGTCGTCCCGGCACGTGCCACCCTGATGCTGTACACCGACGGTCTGGTCGAACGCCGCCGCCAACCCCTGACCGCCGGCATCGACCGCGCCGTGACCGTCATCCAGAACGGACGAGCCGAGCCCATCGAGGCCCTCGCCACCGACGTCATGACGCAGCTGACCCCGGTGGGCGGGTACGACGACGACGTCGCGCTGCTGCTCTACCGCCATCCCGGCCCGCTGGAGCTGGACTTCGCCGCCGAACCCGCCGGTCTCGCCCCCGTACGCAGCGCACTACGGACCTGGCTCGACCGCTGCGGGCTCGACCAGGCCAACGCCTACAACGTGCTCGTGGCCGCCGGCGAAGCCTGCGCCAACGCCATCGAGCACGGCCACCGCGACAGCCCCGGCGGACGCATCCGGCTACGGGCCACCGCGACCGCCGAGGATCTGCGCCTGAGCGTCACCGACAGCGGCCGCTGGAAAGCGCCCGAGCCGGACGCCAACCCGCACCGTGGGCGGGGACTCGCCCTGATGCGCGCCCTGATGGACACCATCACCGTCACGTCCGGCACCGCCGGCACCATCATCGACATGCAGGCGAGGATTCGATGAGCACCGCACTGACTCTGACCACCGGCCGCCGCCCGGACGGCACCCCGGTCCTGGCCGCTGCCGGCGAGGTCGACATGAGCAACGCCGCCGAATTCGCCGCAGCCCTCGCCCACGCCGTGGAGACGGCGGCAGGCCCGGTCGTGGTCGACCTCACCGCACTGGAGTACCTCGACAGCGCCGGCCTCGCTGCCCTGTTTCCCCACGCCGAGCGGGTTCACCTCCTCGCCAGCCCGCTGCTCGCTCCGGTCCTGACCATCGCCGGCCTGGCCGACGTCATGACACTCGTCGCGTCGTGATCCGGCGGCGGGTGCTCCGGTCCACCCGGACCTCCGGACACCGGCGGGCGGACCGGCCCGCCGGTCACGCGACGCAGAACTCGTTCCCCTCCGGGTCGAGCATGACGACATGACCGAGGTGACGACCGTCGGACTCCTCGCGTACGACCCGTGCGCCGGAGCCAACCAGGTCGTCGACCTTCGTCCGGATGAGCTGCTCGCGTTCGGCGAGGTTCCAGGGAGGTTCCCCGGCTACGCGGATGTCGATGTGCAACCGGTTCTTGGCGATCTTGCCCTCCGGTACGCGCAGGAACCCGATCGCCGGACCGACCCCCTGCGGATCCACGATGGACGCGCCGTCCGGGTGGTCGTATCCCGGCTCGGCCACGTAACCGAGCGCCCTGGCCCAGAAGGCGGCGATCCGTTGCGGATCAGCCGCGTCGCAGCCCAGCGTCCAGTGTGTCGCCATGCCCGCACGCTATACCTTCCGGGCTGACCGAGGTAGTCGAACGGACAGCGACCGGTGGTCGGGAAGAGGTGCGGGACGGTACCCGGTGGAACCGACGTCGACGAGCCCCAACTCCCGCGAGAGTCCCACCGGTTCCGGTGTTCCGACCGGGCGAACCGACCGGCCATGATGGTCCGGTGCGTCGATTCCGGCTGAGGCTGTCCCTGTGGCTGATCGTCGCTGCCGGTGTGGCGGCCGGCGTCGCCTGGTCGCCGTTCGTGTCGGCCCGGCAGATCGGCCCGACCCTGACGGTGCTCGGGGTTCTGGTCCTGGTGACGGCGTCGGCAGCCGGCCTGTCGCTCCGGCTCAGGAAAGCGCCGGCGAAGTCCCGCGACGAACGGCTCACCGACGCGCACCGCGAGCTGGCCGCAGCGGCACGACGGACGATCGACGCCGCGCTCGCCCCGTCCCTCGACGACTCCGTGCCCCTGCGGTTGCGCCGGTCGCCGGAGCGGTGGCCGCTCGGGAGCGCCCGGCTCGGTGACCTGGGAGTGATCTTCCGCGGCCTGGGGCACCGGCAGCTGGTCATCGTCGGCGCTCCGGGCAGCGGCAAGACGACCAGCGCTCTCCTGCTCGCCCGGGGACTCCTCGACCGCGACGCGGCTCCGGACGTACCCGTCCCGGTCGTCCTGCCGGCACGTCGGTGGCGACCCGCCGTCGAGTTGTTGGAGGCGTTCGTCGCCCGTTCCCTCCGGGAGTCCCACCCGTCGGTGGGGGACGGACCGACGATCGAGCGGCTCGTGCTGCACGGGCGGGTCCTACCGATCCTCGACGGCCTGGACGAGATGGACGACGACAGCCGTGACGAGGCGGTCCAGACGCTCGGCCGTTACGACAACGGCATCGTCGTCACCTGCCGCAGCGACACGTTCGAGCGTCTGGTGGGGCGTCCGGGGCCGTTCCCCGGTCGGGCGGCGATCACGGAGATCGAGCCTCTCGACGCCGACACCATCGTCGCCTGGTTGAGCCGGGACGACCCCGAGGGACAGCGCCAGGCCGTCGTCGAGGAGATCCGCCGTCACCCTTCGGGAATCCTCGCCCGGGCTCTCGACACCCCCCTGATGGTGACGCTGGCCCGTGCGGCGTTCACCAGCCCGGACCTCGACCTGCCGACGCTGCTGGCGCTACCGGACCAGCAGGCGGTGCGGTCCACGCTCCTCGCCGCGGCCCTCGGCCCGGGATCGTCCGGCAACGACGCGCTCCCCCCGCGCTGGCTCGCCACCCTCGCCCGGTTGACCGCCCGCACCGGTTCCCAGGACTACCGCTGGTGGCGGCTGGCACGCCAGACCTGGCCCGTTGCCGGATGGCCACTGCGGCTGGGCACGCTGGTCGTCCTGGCGACCGCCGGCGCGCTGACCCGGCAGTGGTGGACCGCCCTGGTGGCCGGCGGCGCGGCCCTCTCGGCGGGGCTCCTCCTCGGGCTCCACCACCGGCACCCGCAACCCCGACGGATCGTCGCCGGCAGGATCGGGTGGATGCTCCTCGGTGGCGTCGTGGGCGCGGGGGCGACGCTGGGAGTCGCCGCCTGGACCTTCCTGGGCGACCTGCTGCCGGCGACGTCACACCGGCCCTGGCACACCCTCCTGGCGTACGGCCTCGTCGGCGCGGCGGCGGCCCTCCTGCTGCGCAACCGGCTCGGGCCGCGCCCGACCGTCCCGGCAACCGACCTCGCAGCCGACCGGCAGGCCGCGCTCTGGTACGCCTCAGCGGTCGGCACGGTCACGGGCGGAGTGTGGTACCTCAACCCCGGAACCGGTGCCTGGCTCGCCGTGGCCGTCGCGGTCGCCGTGTTCACCCTCGTACTACTGGACGGCAGCGCCTGGGGGCAGTACCTTCTCGCCCGGCTCCGGTTCGCTTCCGACGAACGGCTGCCCTTGAACCTCGGGAAGTTCCTCGACCATGCCGAGCAGGCCGGGCTGCTCGTCGGGGACGGCGACGGATACCGGTTCCGGCACGTCATGGTGCGGGACTACCTGATCGGCCGCGAGGCTGCCCGGCCCGGTCCACGGCTGGTGGCGGCGATACCCGAGATCCTCGAAGAGGTGCTGGTGCTGCCCGAGGCGGTCGCCTACGTGGGGGTCGACCCCGACGACGATCGTCGCCGCGAGGTCCGGCACCTGACGCGCGTCGTGCTGGAGAACGACGGCAACGTTGTCGAGACGGTCGGCGCCGAGCGGTACGACCGTTTCCGCCAGGCGCACGACCGCCTCGTCGCCAGCGCCGTCTCGCCGTTCTGGGTCCGGGTCGGGCGGGTGTGCGGGCCACTGGCCGGGGTCGGTGCCCCGCTCGGCCTCGCCGCCCTCGGCCTCGACCTGCTGTCCCGGCCACTGCTGTCGGCCGCCACCGAGATCGTGCTGCTGGCTCTCGCCCCCCTGTTCACGTCGTTGCTGGTCGACGGGATCGTCGCCCACCGTCTCGGCAGACTGGGAACTCCACCGGTTCCTCAGGAGCGGTCGGTCGTCCCGTACCGGCCGGCAGTGGGGGTCGCCGTGCTCTGGTGGCTGGCGACGCAGACCTACCTCACCGTGCCGGCCGTTCGCGCCGTCGTCCCGCTCCGGCACGTCGGCGTCCTCTGCGCGGTCGCCACCCCGGTGCTGATCTTCGCCTGGCTGGCCGCACGACCGCACCTGGACGCGCACCGGGGTTTCCGGGAGGAGGACCCGGCGCTCTGGCCCCCGCCGACCCCGGCCACCCGGCGGTACGTCGAGGCAGCCATCCAGGCCCGCCGGGACTGGCTGACCACGATCGCCCGGGACGGGTTGCTGCCACTGATCCGGAACCGGCTGAGGCGGGGACGGGACGAGTACGCGCTGGTCCTGCCCGATCTCGACCCGGCCCGGCTCGGCGCGGTCAGCCGGATCGACCAGCTGGTCGACAGCGCCGCCGGGGACCAGGTCGACTGGACCCTGCGGCACCTGGACACGGCGAGCATCGGGGTCAGCGGCTCCCGGGGCGCCGGCAAGAGCACCCTGCTGCAACGGTTCTGCACCGAGCCCTTCCGCACCTCCGACGACGACGTGCTGGTCCTGGTACACGCGCCGACCGCGTACGACCGGCGCGAGTTCCTGGTGCACCTGTTCGCCGAGACCTGCGTACGGCTGGGCGCGGTGGCTCCGGAGGGCGCCGGACCGGCCCGGCTGCGTCGGCGGCGCCGCCTCTCCGCCCTGGCCCCGGCGGCCGGTCTGGTGGTCGGTGTCGGGCTGGTCGTCGGGGCGTCGTTCGGCGAGGCGCTGTCGACTCTCGGCCGGTCGCTCTGGACCAACCCCCGCGCGACCCTGCTGGTGCTCGGTGGCCTCCTGGTCGTGGCCTCGACGGGCTGGGCGGTGTGGCGCAGCCGGCCCGCGCTGCGCGCCCCGGGACGGGCGAGCGAGTCGGCGCTGGCCGCCGCCGGGCACCTGCGGATGTTGCGGTACCAGTCCATGGTGTCGGAGAAGGTCGCCGGCAAGGTCGGCCTACCCGGTGGACTGGAGGTCAGTTCCGAGGGCAGCGTCCAACGCACCGAGCACGTCCGCACCTACCCGGAACTGGTGGCGCAGTTCCGGACGCTGCTCGACCAGGCGGCGTTGGAACGCCGTCCGCGCGGGAACCGGATCGTCATCGGCATCGACGAACTCGACAAGATGTCGTCCCCGGCCGAGGCGGAACGGTTCCTGAACGATCTCAAGGCGGTCTTCGGCGTGTCGGGCTGCTACTTCGTCGTGGCGGTGTCCGAGGACGCCCTGGCCGCGTTCGACCGGCGGGCGCTCGGCGTGCGGACCACCTTCGACAGCGCGTTCGACACCGTCGTGGCCGTCACGCCGTTGTCGGTGGCCGAGGCCGGGCGGCTGCTCGAACTGCGCGGGGTGGTCATCCCGGCGCCGTTCCTCTGGTTGTGCCACACGCTGTCCGGCGGTCGCCCCCGCGAGCTGCTGCGTACCGTGATGACCCTCGCCACGGTCAATTCCCTGCACGGCCTGGAGCGACTCGACGTGCTGGCCGCTGAGCTGATCCGATCCGACCTGGCGACCATCCTGCCCGCGCAGGTCCGACAGGCCGAGGCGCTCGGCGCTCCGGCCACGGAGGTGGTGGACTGGCTGACCCGGGCGGCCGAGGCACCGGTCACCGCGCCGTCGCTGGAGGCGCAGGTGTGGGCGGCCCCCAGCGTCGCACCGGACCAGCCGGCGACCGAGGTGGTGGCCCAGAGCCGCACGTACCTCTACCACGCCGCGACCCTGCTCCGGTCCTTCTCGGACGACGCCGCGGAGATTGTGTCGTGGCTGCGGGCCAGGCCGGATCTCGGACCGGTCGACCGGCTGGCCCACGCGCGGGCCCAGATCGCGGTCCAGCCGACGGTTGCCTGGCAGGCCGTCGACGCCTACCGGCGTGCCGCGCCGGGACTCGCAGTCGTCCCCGTCGGGACGGCGGAGACCGACGACCGGCGGTGGTAGTCGGCGCACCCCGCTCCGTTTCCGGCACCGGTCCGGCCGTTCGGCCCGGTGCTGCCGTCACAGCAACCGGCGATGGGTGATGACCCGCAGGGCCAGGTAACCCGGCGGTACCGGCAGCCAGAACGTCGCGAGGCGGTAGATCAGGACGCCGGCGAGGGCGGTGTCCAGGGGCACCCCGTAGAGCAACAGGCCGGAGACGAGCGCGGCCTCGGTGGCACCGAGTCCGCCGGGGGTGGGCGCGACGGAGGCGACGCCCTCACCGACGACGCACACCAGGATGACCGGGGGGACGACAGCGAGGTCGAAGGGCCGGCCCGCGGCGAGGAGCGCGACGTAGAGGCAGAGGCCGTAGGTGAGCGTGAGCGCCCCGGACGTGACGACGAGCCACCGGAGGCCGTGCTGGTGGGTCAGGGCGCGCAGGGCGGCGAGGGCTCCCAGCAGTGCCGCACCACCTCGGTGAGCAGCGCAGCCGGTCGTTGCCGGGCGACCACGACCTTGACGGCGACGGTGAGCCAGTACGCGAGGTTCCCGGCCAGCAGGAGCTTCCACGCGGTGCCGACCCGGCCCGCGATGACGGCTGCGGCGGCGACGAACACCGCCGGGTACGAGCCGCCCTGCATGACGAGCAGCAGGGCCGGGGCCAGCCCGGCGGGAAGGTGGTTGAGCAGGGTGAACAGGTCCCGCTCCCAGAGCGGTACGGGACGGCTCCGGGTGGCCGCGCTCACCGCCACCAGCAGACCGGTCGAAACGGCCAGGCTGACCAGCAGCGCCGGCGACGGGCGATGTGTCCGCGTTACCACCGCTCCTCGGCCGCCCCCTCATCCGGCTCGGGTGCCCGCTGTCGCCCCGAACCCTACGGAACACGCACCGTGGAACGGGTTTTCCGCCCCCTCGCCAACCCGTTCGGGACGACAATCAGCGGATGGACAGGGTGGTGACGGCGCTCGCCGGGCTACCACCGGCCCTCGTCCTGGCACTGGTGTTCGTCCTACCGGCCCTGGAGTCGTCGACCCTGCTCGGGCTGGTCGTGCCCGGCGAGGCGGCGATCCTGGTCGGCGGGCTGGCAGCCCACCACGGTGCGCTGCCGCTGTGGGCGGTGGTCGTCGCCGGGACCGTCGGGGCGTGCCTCGGCGACCAGCTCGGCTACGCCCTGGGCCGACGCTACGGACCGGGCATGCTGGCCCGTGCCCCCGGTCCGCTGCGCCGGCGCCTCGACATCACCCGGGCCCGCCGCCTGGTCGCCCGGCACGGGGCCTGGGCGGTGGTGTCCGGCCGCTGGGTCGCCGTCCTGCGGGCCGTGGTGCCCCTGGTCGCGGGCGCGGGTGGGATGCGCTGGCCGACGTTCCTGCGGGCGAACCTGGCCGGTGGCGTGGTGTGGGCGGCCGCTGTCGCGCTGCTCGGCTACCTCGCCGCAGCCTCCTACCGCTACCTGGAGCGCGAGCTGGACATCGGTGAGTGGGCCCTGCTGACGCTGGTCGGCGTCGGCGTGGCCCTGCGGGTGTGGTGGCATCGACGCCGGCGGCCGGCCCACGGACCGGGTGGACGGCTCAGGCGACGTGCGTGAGGTAGCCGGCGACGGCCTCGTCGAGCACCTCCCGGCCGGGCCGGGCCCACACCTCCTCGGCGAAGACCTCCACCTCCACCGGGCCGACGTAGCCGGCCGCGTCCACGGCCTCCCGGAAGCGGCGCAGCTCGACGCAGCCCGTGCCGGGCAGCCCCCGGCCGAGCAGCACCCCCGCCGGCAGCGGCGTCACCCAGTCGGCGATCTGGAAGCAGGCGATGCGCCCCTCCCGGCCGGCCCGCGCGATCTGCGCCCACACCTGGTCATCCCACCAGAGGTGGTACGTGTCGACGACGACGCCCACCGTCTCCGCCGGATACGGCGCGACGAGGTCCAGGGCCTGACCGAGACTGGCGACCACGCACCGGTCGGAGGCGAACATCGGGTGCAGCGGCTCCACGGCGAGCCGGACCCCCGCAGCTCGGGCGTACGGCACCAGCTCGCCGATCGCGTCCCGCACGTGCATCCGGGCGCCGTCGATGTCCCGGCTGCCGTCGGGCAGGCCGCCGGAGACCAGCACCAGCACCGGCGCGCCCACCGCCGCGGCCTCGTCGATGGCACGGCGGTTCTCGTCGAGCCAGCCCGGGGTGCCGAAGAACCCGCCGCGGCACAGCGAGGTGACGGTCAGGCCGGCGTCGCGCACCAGCGCCGCAGTCGCCTCGACCCCGTGCGCGGCCAGGTCCTCCCGCCACAGCCCCACCCCGGACACCCCGGCGTCGACGCAGCCGGCGACGAGGTCCGGCAGCGGCCACCGCTTCGTCGTCGCCGAGTTGAGCGCGAACCGCTTCACTGTGCCACCCCCGTCGTGGTCATGAACGCCCGCGCCCGGTGCGCGGCCAGCTCGGCGTCGGGCAGCAGCCCGGCCGCGTCGGCCAGCCGCAGCAGCCGGCCCAGGTGTGCCGGCGACCGTCCCGACTGGAGACCGCCGACCATCGTGAAGTGGTCCTGGTGACCGGCGAGCCAGGCCAGGAACACGATGCCGGTCTTGTAGTAGAAGGTCGGGGCACCGAACAGGTGCCGGGCGAGCGGCAGCGTGGGCGCCAAAATCCGGTCGTACGTCGCCAGGTCCCCGGTGTCCAGCGCCCGCAGCGCGGCGGCGGCCGGAGGCGCGATCGCGGCGAGGACGCCGAGCAGCGCGTCGGAGTGCCCCTCGCCGTCGCCCCGGATCAGGGCCGGGTAGTTGAAGTCGTCGCCGGTGTAGAGCCGTACCCCAACGGGCAGGCGCCGCCGCAGCGCGATCTCGAAGTCCTCGTCGAGCAGCGACAGTTTGATGCCGTCGACCCGGCTCGCGTACGCGTCGATCAGCGCGACCACGGTCTCCGCGGCGCGCACCGGATCGGCGTCGCCCCAGTAGCCGGTGAGCGCCGGGTCGAACGCCGGGCCGAGCCAGTGCAGCACCACCGGGCCGTCGGCGTCGGCCAGCAGCCGGCCGTAGACGTCGAGGTAGTCGTCGGCGGACCGGGCCGCGGCGGCCAGGTGGCGGCTGCACATGAGCACCGGCTGGGCACCGGCGTCCTGCACGTCGGCGAGCTGCTCGGCGTACGCCTTGCGGATCTCGTCGAGCGTGGCCGGACCGGGCGGCAGCTGGTCGGTGGCGACGCCCGCGCAGATCGCGCCGCCCTCGGCCCGAGCGGCTGCCGCCGAGCGCCGCACCAGCTCACGCGCGGCCGGGTAGTCCATGCCCATGCCCCGCTGGGCGGTGTCCATCGCCTCGGCGACGCCGAACCCGTACGACCACAGGTGCCGGCGGAACGCCAGGGTCGCGTCCCAGTCGACCGTGGCGGGCGTGCCCGGCACGTTCTCCGCGCGGGGATCGGCGACCACGTGCGCGGCGGCGTACGCGACCCGGCTGGTGAACCGGGCGCCGGGCGTGCGGTGCTCGCGCCCGGCCCCGGAGAGGGTGACCGGCCCGTCGGGCAGGTTGACGGTCCGGGTCACGAGCGCAGCTCCGTCACCTCGACGCGCCGGCCCTCCCGGGCCGACTGGAGGCCCAGCTCGGCCAGTTGCACACCGCGCGCGCCGGCCCACAGGTCCCAGGTGTACGGGGCGTCCTCGGCGACGTGCCGCAGGAACATCTCCCACTGCGCCTTGAAGCCGTTGTCGAACACCTCGTTGTCCGGCACCTCCTGCCACTGCGCGCGGAAGTCGTCGGTGGACGGCAGGTCCGGGTTCCAGACCGGCTTCGGGGTGGTGGCCCGGTGCTGGACGCGGCAGCGACGCAGCCCGGCGACCGCGCTGCCCTCGGTGCCGTCGACCTGGAACTCGACCAGCTCGTCCCGGTTCACCCGGACGGCCCACGAGGAGTTGATCTGGGCGACGACGCCGCCGTCCAGCTCGAAGATCCCGTAAGCGGCGTCGTCGGCGGTCGCGTCGTAGGGCTGGCCGTCCTCGGCCCACCGGCGCGGGATGTGGGTGGTGACGTGGGCGGTGACCGCCCGGACCGGCGAGAAGATCTGCTCCAGCACGTAGTGCCAGTGCGGGAACATGTCGACGACGATGCCGCCGCCGTCGGCGGCCCGGTAGTTCCAGCTCGGCCGCTGCGCCTCCTGCCAGTCGCCCTCGAAGACCCAGTAGCCGAACTCGCCGCGCACCGACAGGATCCGGCCGAAGAACCCGCCCCGCACGAGCCGGTCGAGCTTGCGCAGGCCGGGCAGGAAGAGCTTGTCCTGCACGACGCCGTGCCGCACCCCGGCCGCGTCGGCGGCGCGCGCCAGCTCGACCGCGCCGTGCAGGGTGGTGGCGGTCGGCTTCTCGGTGTAGATGTGCTTGCCCGCCGCGACGGCGAGCCCGATCGCCTTCTCCCGCTCGCTGGTGACCTGCGCGTCGAAGTAGATCGAGACGTCCGGTCGCGCCAGCGCGGCGTCCAGGTCGGTCGTCCAGTCGGTCAGCCCGTGCCGGGCCGCGACGTCGCGCAGCTTGGCCTCGTTCCGCCCGACCAGGACGGGTTCCGGCCAGAGCCGGCTCCCGTCGCGCAGCGGTAGGCCGCCCTGTTCGCGGATGGCCAGCAGCGACCGGACCAGGTGCTGCCGGTAGCCCATCCGCCCGGTCACGCCGTTCATCACGATGCCGATCGGGACACGTGCCGTCATCGTCCCACTCTCCCTAGGGGTCATCTCCGGCACCCGGTTCGCCCTGGTGCCGCACACTGCCGGTCCCCGGCGGGGACGACGGCCGGGCCGTCGTCCCCGCCGGACCGGTTCAGGCCGGGGTTCCGGTCACCGTCAGGTGACGCAACCGGCCGATGTTGTCGAACGAGCCGAAGCCGACCCGTCCGGAGCCGAACGTGGTGTCCTTCGCGGTCATCAGCGGGTCCTTCTTCCCGTCCACGTAGACCGCGATCTCGCCGGTGGCCGGCAGGTGCACGACGCGCACCTTGTGCCAGTCGGCGTCGACGATCGCCGGGTTCGCGCCACGCGACCGGCCGTTCCACTGGTAGTCGATGCGCTGCCGGTCGGCGTTGTTCACCTTGAAGATGCCGTTGTGCGGCAGGATCGTGTTGTCGGTCGACAGGTGGGCGTAGTAGTACTCGGTGTCCGAGCGCCAGCCGAAGACGACGATCACGTCCCGGTTGCTCACCTCGACCGGCGTGTCGAGCCGGACGTCGGCCTCGATCTCCACGGACGACCACTGCGGCCCGTCGGTCACCACCGCGTACTCGAACGGACGGCGCGGGCCGGGCCGGCTCACGCCCGCCTCGGCGAGGATCACCTCGTCCCGGTCGAACTGCCACTTCGAGGGGGTGACCGGCGTCCAGCTCTCCGGGCCGGAGGGCTTGTGCAGCTTGGTGCCGCCGACGTCGCCGTCCGCGAACTCCCGGGTGCCGGTCACCTTCCAGACCTTTCCGTTGGACTTGGCGAGGAGGTAGAGCGCGCCGGCGGCGTCGGTGCCGAACCGCAGGTCGACCCGCTCCGGGCTGCCCGGCGCGCCGGGGGCGGAGAGGTCCTGCATGCGCACCGGCGCTCCGGCGGCGTCGAAGAGCGCGAGGCGGTGGATCGTGGCCGGGTCGTGGCCGCGCCGCATCTCGTTGGCCTCGGTGTAGAGGACCTGCCCGTCGACCAGGTCACCGAAGACGTACTTGCCCTTCAGCGCGGGCAGCTCGTTGCCCCGGTAGACGAACCCGCCGGCCACCGCGACACCGACGTCGCCGGTGCAGTTCCAGCCGGGCGCCGGGTTGTGGTCGTACGCCGCGACCGGGTACGTGTAGCCGTACCGGGCGTCGTCCGCCGGCAGTGGCAGGAGCTTGTCGCAGGCACTCCCCGCCTTGTCGAAGACGAACGCGCCCTCCCGCTCGCTCCAGCCGAAGTTGTCACCGGCGCGCACCTCGTAGATCGCCTCGATGGCGTGCTCGCCGATGTGGCCGAGGAACATCCGGCCGGTGGCCGGGTCCCAGCTGAACCGGTGCGGGTCGCGGAACCCGACCGCGTAGACCTCGCCCAGGGCGTCGGCCCGGCCGACGAACGGGTTGTCCGTCGGGATGCCGTACTGCCCGTTGGCCGAGTCGGTGCCCTGCGGGTCGATGCGCAGCAGCTTGCCGTGCACCATGCCCAGGTTCTGCGGCTCGGTGTTGCGTACGCCGGTGCCGCCGTCGCCGACGGCCAGGTACAGCAGTCCGTAGTCGGCCTGGCCGGGCCGCGCGGTGGGGTTGAAGTTGATCTCCTGGACGCCGTGGACCTGACCGCCGAAGCCGATCCGCAGCACCTCGCGCCGGCTGCCGGAGAACGTGTCGGCGGCCGGGTCGGTCGCCGTCCACTCGGTGATCACGCCGTGGTAGATGCTGTTGGCCTGGGCGTAGTCCGGCGTCCTGACGGCCAGCGACGCCTGTTCGGTGTGGATGGTGTAGAAGCGTCCGTTGGCGCCGAACTCGGGGTGGAACGCGACGTAGCCGAAGCCCTGCCCGAGCCCACGGCCGGAGAAGAAGCGCGGCGCGAACGTGTCGGCGACGTCCAGGTAGACGTGCGGCACGCCGTCCCTGACCAGGTAGAGGTGGCCGTTGAGGTCCGGCACGGCCCGCCGGCCGGAGCCGTCGGGCACCTCCATGATGGTGTTGATGCGGGCGGTACGCATGAGCCGCTGGTCGGTCGGCGCCGGAATCGGGGACGACTGCGGGAAGCTGGCGTACTCGGTCAGGACCAGGCCGAGCCGGGACTGGACGGGCGTCTCGACGATCGGGTCGTGGACGGCGTCGGCGGCCCGGGCGGGGCCGGCGACCAGGGTGGACAGGACGAGGGTGGCGGCGGTCAGACCGGCTGTCAGCGTGGAGATGCGGGTTCGGTGGTTGCTGCGCACTCGGGTCTCCTTCCCGGTGAGGCGGTGCGGAGGGGTGAGGCGGTGCGGAGGGTGTTCAGCGAGCCATGTAGCGGTACTGCTTCTCGACGTCGGACGCCGAGACGACGGTGTCGAGGAACATCAGGGCGTCCATGCGGCAGTCGCACGGGTTGCGCTCGACGGTGTCCTGCGGGAAGCTCCCGCCGATCTTGATGCCGCGCGGGTCCGAGGCGGTGGTGAGGTGCGGGCCGGGACCGGACACGAGCCACGGGTCGTCGGTGCGGGTGTAGAAGCCGTCCACCGGCTGGCCGTTGCGGTAGAGCGCCAGCGCGCCGGTGTTGAAGTCGAAGGTGGCCGTGAGGTGGACCCACTCCCCCTTCGGCAGCAGCGTCCGCCAGTCCTCGCTCGCGGCGAAGGTCTGCGAGTTGCCCCCGTCGAGGCGCCGGCCGAGCGCGACCAGCCGCAGCTCGCCGTTGACGTCGATGAGTTCCAGCAGCGCCCGGACGCCGTGGCCGTCCGAGTCGCCGGTCAGCACACCGGCCAGCCCGATCGCGTTGAACCGGTCGGCCGGGTTGACGGTGGTGGAGTTGGGCGCCGGGGCGTCCATCTCCATCTTGAACCAGCCCATCACGGTGGTGCCCTGGGTGCCGGCGAAGGGGCGCAGGGTGCGTACGCCGCTGGCCGACCAGATGCCCGCCTTCCAGTCGTCGTTGCCGGCCTGGGCGGGGTTCACCTGCCGGGTCTGCAACGCGTTGCCGCTGCCCGGGTAGGCGTGTTCGGCCACGCGCATGTCCGCGCCGCCGTTGACGAGTTCGATCTCGGTGCCGGAGCGGCCCAGGTCCCGCTCCAGCGCCGGGTCGCCCTCGACCGGGTGGTCGAAGTCGTAGAAGGCGACCAGGCTCGATCGCAGGTGGGGGTGGATGTCGCGCGGGTTGCTCCGGTCCGCCTGGGCCGGTGGCGCCCCGGCGCCCGCCAGCACACCGGTCGCCAGCACGGTGGCCGTGGCGATGGCGAACCGTCTCGTTCTGATCATCGCAATACACCTCATTTCACTTGCGAAGGGCACGTAAGCGCTTACGTACTCACGTTCCACCTCTTGCGGGCCGCTGTCCCGTCGGGATGCCTGCTACCGCTTCGGCGGCGCGGTCGGCTCGGCGGGCCGTCCGCCGAGGTACAGCTCGCCGAGCTGCGGGTCGGCCAGCAGTTGCGAAGCCGGCCCGGAGATGTGCACGTGCCCGAGGTCGAGCACGCAGCCGAGGTCGGCCGTCTCCAGCGCCCGCCGGGCGTTCTGCTCCACGAGCAGCACCGCCGTACCGGCGTCGCGCATTCGCACGACCTGTTCGAACACGGTGGTCGTCGCCCTCGGGTCCAGGCCCATGGACGGCTCGTCGAGGAGCACGACCTTGGGGTCGACCATGAGCGACCGGGCGAACTCCACCTGCTTCTGCTGCCCGCCGGAGAGCAGTCCGGCCAGCGAGTTCCAGCGCTGCGCGACGACCGGGAAGACCTCCTTGACGAAGGCGGTGCGCTTGGCGATCAACGCCTTGTCCTTGAGCGTGTAGCCGCCCAGCAGGACGTTCTCCGCCACGGTCATCTCGCGGAAGACGCTGTGCCCTTGCAGGACGTGCGCGACGCCGGAGGCGAGCATCCGCTGCGGCCCCTGGCCGGTCACGTCCACGCCGCCGACGAGGATCTTCCCGGAGCGGGGCTTGAGCAGCCCGCTGGCGACCTTCAGGACGGTGGACTTCCCGGCGCCGTTCGGCCCGACCAGGCAGACGATCTGGCCCGCGGGCACCGAGACGGTCAGGCCGCGCAGCACCGGCGCGGCGCGCCCGTAGCCGGCCTGGATGTCGACGAGTTCGATTTCAGACGCCAAGGTAGGCCCCCAGGACGCGTTCGTCGGAACGGATGAGCGACGGTGGACCCTCGGCGATCGGGCGGCCCCGGTCGAACACCACGATGTGGTCGCTGACGCTCATCACCAGGTCCATGTTGTGTTCCACGACCACGAACGTCCGCCCCTCGGCGTTGAGTTCGCGGACCAGGGTGCCGATCCGGTCCAGCAGGGCCGGGTTGACGCCGCCGGCCGGCTCGTCGAGCAGGACGGTCTCCGGGTCGCTCATCAGCACCCCGGCGAGTTCCAGCAGCTTCTGCTGGCCCCAGGACATGTTGCGCGCCTCCACGTCGGCCAGGTGCTCGATGCCGAGCCGGGTGAGCCAGCCCCGGGCCCGGTCGACCTCCGCGCGGGCGCGGGCGCCGCGCAGCAGGCCGGTCAGGCCGGTCGGACGCACGGCCGCGAGGACGTTGTCCAACGCCGTCATCCTCGGGAAGACCCGGCACAGCTGGAACGTACGGCCGACGCCGGCGTGGACGATGCGGTGCGGGGCCGCGCCGGTGATGTCCCGCCCGCTGTAGGTGACCTGCCCGCCGTCCGGACGGATCATCCCGGTGACGCAGTTGAAGAAGGTGGTCTTGCCCGACCCGTTGGGCCCGATCAATGCGTTGACCTTGCCGTGCCGGAACTCCACGGTCGCGCCGTCGAGCGCCACCACGCCGCCGAACGCCTTGGTGAGCCCGGCGGTGGCCAGACCCCGTACCTCGCTCATGTCCGCTCCTCTCGCGACTGGGACCGCGCGCCGGCGGCGCCGCCCGCGGCGGCGTCCACCGGTTCCCGGGCGGGCGTGCCGGCGGCCGCGGCGCGCTGCTCGCGCAACTCGGCGGCGGTGACCTCACGGATCGAGTTCTGCGCCGGCCGCATCCGGCCGAGCAGGGACCCGATCGCCGGCAACACGCCGTCGGGCATGAAGAGCACGACCAGCGCGAGCAGCAGGCCCGTCGCGACCAGGTGCAACTGCGTGTCGCCGAACTCCACCTTGAAGTACTCCAGCCCGATGCCGACCACCAGCGCGCCGACCAGCGGGCCGAACAGGTTCCGGACCCCGCCGAGCAGCGCCATCAGCACCAGGTACGAGCCGGTGAGGATGGAGAACTGGAACACCGGGTCGAGGTCGCCGAACCAGAGCGCGTAGAGCCCGCCGCCCAGCGCGGTGAACGCCGCCGAGACCACGAACACCACCAGCTTGTACGCGAAGGTCGGGGTGCCCAGCGCCTCCGCCTTGTCCTCGTCCTCCCGGACGGCCTTCAGCCCGAGGCCGAACCGGGAGCGGTCGATGACCCACCAGGCCAGCAGGGCCAGCGCGAGCAGGCCGGTGAAGAGGTAGTAGAACACGCGGTGGTGCTCCGGCCGGAGCAGGTCCGGGAACGGGCGCGGCACGACCAGACCGCGTGACCCGCCGGTGAGCGACGCCCAGCTCTGGAAGACCAGCAGCAGGATCAGCACCAACGCGATCGAGACGATGACGAACGACGCGCCACGGACCCGCAGCGCGGCGAAGCCGATCGGTACGGCGAGAGCGGCCACCAGCAGGGCCGCCACCGCCAGGGCCACGAAGCTCGGCAGGCCGGCCTTCGTGACCAGCAGGGCGGTCCCGTAGCCGCCGAGCCCGGCGAGGGCGCCGTGGCCGAGGGAGATGTACCCGGTGAATCCGCCGACGAAGTTCCACGACGTCGAGAGCACCGCGTAGTTGAGCACCACGACGCCGGCGGAGAGGACGTACGGGTTGGGTGCCAGGGACGGGAAGGCCAGCACCGCCACGGCGAGCAGCACGATCGCCGCCACCTGGAGGATCCGGACGGGGCTGCGCCGCGTCGTCACCGCCCCGGCCGGCGGGACAGCCACCGTCGTCGGTTCAGAAGCGCTGGGCAAGTCGACCTCCGAAGAAACCTTGTGGCCGGAACGCCAGCGTCGCGAACAGGGCCAGGTAGAAGATGGTCTGCGCCCAGGTCGTGCCGAGCGGGATCTGCAACAGGCTCTGCAACATGCCGAGCACCATCGCGGCCATCGCAGCGCCGGGCACGCTGCCCAGTCCACCCACGACGATGATGGCCATCAGCGGGCCGATCCAGTGCCAGTGCAGCGACGGGTAGATGGTGGTGTCCAGGGCCAGGGCCGTACCGCCGACGGCCGCGGTGGCGAGGCCGAGGCCGAAGCCGTACCCGGCCACCCGCTCGGTCTCGATGCCCACCAGCCGTGCCGCGTCGCGGTGCTGGATGGTGGCCCGCAGGGCCCAGCCGAAGGTGGTCTTCTTCATCAGCAGGTAGAGCGTGAGCAGGGCGACGGCGGCGAGCCCGAACGCGATCAGCTTGACCACCGCGACCCGGGCGCCGAAGATCCCGAAGCTCGCCGAGCTGTAGTCGAGCTGGATCCGCCGCTGGGTGCCGGTGAACAGGTAGCCGAGCAGACCCTCGACGACGACCGCGATGGAGAAGGTCAGCAGCACCGACATCATGGTCAGCGTGGCCGGACGGAGCCGGGCCAGGAGCAGCCGTTGCAACAGGACGCCGCAGGCGAAGAAGAGCGGCACGGTCGCGATCATCGACAGCAGCGGGTCGATGCCCAGCCGGGTGTGGGACCACCAGGCGAGGTACGCGGCGAGGATGAGGAACGCCGAGTGGGCGATCATCACGACCCGCATGATGCCGAAGTAGAGGGTGAGTCCCGCCGCCAGGAGGGCGTAGAGCCCTCCCAGCAGCAGACCCAGGATGATGCTCTGGAAGAGCAGGGCACCGGAGGGCATGTCGTCTCCTACCAGGCCGGCTTCGGGTAGACGAGGTCGGTCTCCTTGGCGTCGGCCGGCAGCACGATCTGGATCTTGCCGCCGACCCACTGCTGGATCATGTGGGCGCCCTTGGGCTTGCCCGTCTCGTCCCAGGAGAGCGGACCGACCACCGTCTCCACGGTGTTGCCACGGACCCAGTCGACCAGCTTCTTCTGGCAGTCGCCCTGCTCGGCGCAGCCCACCGCGGTGACCGCCGCCGCGACGACCTGCCCGGTCGTGTACGCGTTGGCCTCGTCCTCCTCCGGCGGCGAACCGAACTGCGCGGTGTACTTCTCGACGAACTCCTTGTTGCTCGGGTACGGCGCGTCCTGCGTGTACCCGGTCGGCGAGATGATCCCCTCGGTCTTGTTGCCGATCGCCTTGGCGAACTCGGGGTTCGTCGGGGCGGTGGAGAAGGCCGCCAGCTTCGGCTGGTACCGCAACTGCTGGAGGGCGACGATCAGGTTCACCCCATCCTGGTACTGGGAGCCGCCCACCACCAGGTCGGCCCGGGACGACGCGATCTTCGCGGCGATGCTGCCGAAGTCGGTGGTGTTCGGCGGGTAGACCTCGTCGACCACGGTGCGGACGCCGCCCGCTTCGAGCTTCTCCTTCAGCCCGTACGCCGTGCCCTGCGCGAACGGGTCGTCCATGGCCGCGTACGCCGCGGTCTTCGGCCGCTGGTCGGGCGGCAGGGCCAGGATGTACTCGGCCAGGTGGTTGTAGTGGTCGTTCGCCACCGCCGGAGCGGCGTAGAACATGTTCTTGAAGCCCTGCTCGAAGACCTCCTTCGCCGCGCCGGCCGGCTCGACGAAGAGCATGCCGTACTCCTCGGCGACGCGGGCCGCGGGCACGACGAGGCGGGTCGAGAACGGCCCCACCACGAGGTCCACGTTGTCCTTGCCGATGAGCTGCTCGTAGTCGGCGACCACACGGTCCGCGTTGGACTGGTCGTCGAGGATCTTCAGCTCGACCTTGCGGCCCAGGAGACCGCCCTTGTCATTGGTGATCTTGGCCCATGCCTCGTAGCCGCGCTGGACACCCTTGCCCGGTTCGGAGAAGTCCCCGGTCAGGGGCAGGGAGATCCCCACCACGATCGGATCGTCGGCACCGGAACCCCCGCCACCGCCGTCACCGCAGGCCGTGAGCGCGAGGGTGAGACTCGCGCCGAGTGCTGTCATCCACTGGATTCGCTTCAGTCGGGTTGTCATCCCGAGACGCTCCTTTGCCGGGACGGAAGCGCTTACGAAAGCGCTTCCGTAGACTAGGCTGTGGTCTACGCCACTGGCAATAGTCAGATGACATTGATGTTTCCGGGGAGTTGCCGATGCCCAGACCAGGTCCGAGACTGCGTCTGATCGACGTGGCGGAGCGCGCGGGCGTCTCCCTGGCGACCGCGTCCCGCGCCCTCGCCGGTCGGGAGGGGGTCAGCGAGGAGGTCGCCGGGCGCGTCCGACAGGTCGCCCAGGAGCTGGGGTACGTCGCCAACCCGTACGCCCGCACCCTCGCCGGCGGCGCGAGCTCGACCGTCGGTCTGGTCGTGCACCAGGTCGACGACCCCTACTTCTCGGAGATCGCCGGTGGGGTCATCCAGGTGGCCGCCGAGGAGGGGCTGCTGGTGCAGATCTGCCACTCCGGCCGGGACCCGGACGCGGAGCTACGGCAACTGCGCCACCTCATCGCGCAGCGGGTCGGGACCATCCTGATCGCCGGATCAGGCTACGACGACGCCCAGGTCGAGGCCGAGGCCCGCGCGGAACTCGCGGAGTTCCAGCGCCAGGGCGGCCGGGTCGCCGTCATCGGCCGGCACGCCCTCGGCGTCGACGCGGTCCTGCCCGAGAACGAGGCCGGCGGACGCGCCCTCACGGACCACCTGCTGAATCTCGGGCACCGCCACATCGCCGTCGCCGCCGGCACCGCCGGGCTCACCACCGTCGCCGACCGGCTCGCCGGGGTGGCGACCGCACTGCGCCAGCGTGGGCTCTCCCTCGACGACCTCCCGGTCGTGCACTCCGACTTCACCCGCGACGGCGGCCGGGTCGCCGCCGAACGGATCCTGCGCGAGCGCCCCCAGACCACCGCGATCATCGCGCTCAACGACGCGATGGCCATCGGCGTGCTGTCGACGCTGCGGGCCCACCGCATCCCCGTGCCCGAGCGGATGTCGGTCGTCGGTTTCGACGACGTCCCCGTCGCCGCCGACCTCGCCCCCAGCCTCACCACCATCCGGCTGCCGATGACCGACATGGGGCGGATGGTGCTGTCGCTCGCGCTCAAGCCCCGGTCGGCCCGCCCCCGCCGCCGGACGATCGGCCATCTCCTGGTGGTCCGCGACTCGACCGGCCCCGTCCCCACGGTGCTGCCGGCAAGCCGCGCCGAGACCGGCGAGCGGAGGGGAGCCGTCAGGCCCGTCAGCTGAGACGCGCCGTGACGACCGTCCCGGCGGGGCTGTCGCCGCGCTCGTCGGGTCACTACCGGCTTGGTGCCTCCCGGACCTGTCCAGCCCGCGCGAGGCCGGTCTCCACGTCCCCGCCTGCGGTGGCGCCGTCCCCGTCCCCGTGCACCTCCCGGCCGGACTGATCGCGGAACGACCGCCCCAGCAGCGGAAGGACACTGAGCGCTCCCAGCCCGGCACCGACCGCGAGTGCGGTGCGGGCACCCAGGAGTTCGGCCAGGACGCCGACCGCCCCGATGGCTACCGGGTGGACCAGTCGCGTGGTCGCCGCCCAACTTGCGACGACCGAGCCGAGCCGGTCCGCCGGGGTGACCGCCATCCGCGTGGACGCGAAGGTCGGATTGAACAGCCCCGTGGTGAATAGCAGGCCGAACTGCACCGCCAGGACCGCCGCAAGCGCCGCAGGCCCCGCCGGTACGACGGCGAGGGGCAGCAGCCAGACGACACGCACCAGTCCGGTGCCGAACAGGACCTGCTCCCTCCCCCGGCGCCGGACCAACCGGTACGACAGCGAGCCCGCGACCATCCCGCCGACGCACGGGACGCCGAGGGTCAGCCCGTACTCTCACGCGGACAGGCCCAGGTCACGCACGACGAACAGCGCCAGGATCGGGTTCGTGGCCATGAGGGCGGACCCGAAGAGCACCGCGTTGACGTAGAGGGCACGAAGCGGAGGCACCCGCCAGATGGTGCGCAGACCTTCGCCGACCCGAAGGCCGGCCGACGGTCGTTCGGCGGCGGGACCCGGTTCGGACATCCCGGCCAGCAGGACGGCGGACACCAGGAACGACGCGCTGTTGCAGGCGAGGGTCAGGGACGGGCCGACGGCCGAGGTCACCACGCCGCCGGCCGGCGGACCGATCAGCTGGGCCGCCCAGAACACCGACTCCTGCCGTCCGAGCGCCCAATCCAGACGATCGCGGCCGACGTGTCTGAGCATCGACGTGCTCGCGGCGGCGAAGAGGATCGCCACCGACATCTCGGTGCCGGCCACCGCCGCCAGGTGCCACACGGTCACCGCCCCGGCCCAGGTGGCGAGGCTGAGGCTGAGCAGGGCGGCGCCCGCCAGCAGGTCCAGCCAGATCATCACCGACCGTTTGTGCCAGGTGTCGATCCTCGGCGCGACCACCAGGGCGGTGGCACCCGCGGCGAGGGTCGCCATGCCGCTCAACAACCCCAGTTCGCCGCCGCCGACACCGACCTCCGTGATGGCGATCCACAGGACCACGCCGCTACCGAGCAGCGTGCCGACGGTGCTGACCGTGTAGGCGAGAAGCATCCGCCGCAGGTCCGGTAAGGCGGCCGCCACCGCGCCCTGCTTCACGCGACACCGTCCCGTACGGGTCGGCGAAGGCCCATGCGCCGACGTTACTGGTCCGGGACCGCCGGGGCCGCAGGCCGGGGCCGCCGGCATCAGGAGGTGTCCGGTCTCCGGGAGTCACCGCTGTTCGACGGCCCCGAGCAGCCGGGACGGATACGTTGTCCATCGCTTCGACCGCGCACGGCACCCGACAATTTCCGCCCGTCACCACCCGCCGTCCGGTCGGCGGCAATCCTGGCGATGGCGGAATCCGTCCACATCACGGTGACGCCGTCTCACTCGACGAATCGCGCGCTCGGAAATCGCCGCGCGCCACGGCCGAACCGGCGGGCCGGACGCAAACTGGGCCGGGACCACGATGCATCAGCGCAGCCCAGGCTGCTCCCCCCGTCCGCAGACCGGCAGTCGCCCGTTGCGCGCTCCGTGACAGGAAGTGGCGGAGACCGATCCGCGCCGGGGCCTGGGGCGACCGCCGCAGGGACAATGATGGCCGCGACATACCTATTGACCTTGACCGAACCGCTGGACCCGCCCGGCTTCGCCGAACTGGTCGAGGTCACCCAGATTCCCGAGTACGACGGCCGCCTGCCCACTCCGGCCGGAGGCTTCGCCACCGGTCATGACGGAAGGTACGACATCGCTCCGACCGGGAGAGTAACCCCCGAGATCCACCAAAGCCTGACAGTTCGACCCGTCCACAGCGAGCCTGCTCGGCTATGGCGTCGATGACACCGACCGTTACGCCACGAACGCTTTCCAGCTGTTTCCGGAAGCAAGCCATCCGCTGAGCCGGCACCCATTATCGGCCTTTGTCGGATCGCCCTGCGTCGCGTCACCAATATCCGAGATGAGCCCTTTGATCACATGGCCGGATCACGCGGGGCCACCCGGCTTTCCTTACCCTTTTCGCACCTTGACACGCGGAGACGATCCGGCCACTCTCATGGGCATCCTGTTCGTGCAATCAGGAGTGAGAGGAGAACGTTCATGGCTACCTACAAGTTCATCGGCGGCGTCGAGGACGTCGTGTCCTACCGCGGCGGTGTCGAGGACATCGTCGCCGGCTGAAACGACACGGCCGGCCGCTGGTCGTCGGTGGAAAGCATGCCGAAGCCGACATCACCATGACCAGTTCGGCTCCGATCGTATTCTCGGAAGTTCCGAGCGCCAGTCCATGTCAATGGGCTGGCGCTCGGCTCGGAAAGGGCCCCCGGCGGAGCCGCCCGGACGTGCGCCCACGATCCGGTGAGTCAGGCTGCGTCGTGACGGCGACGTCGGAGCATGAGCGCGATGCCGGCGAGGGCCAGGACGCCGAGCAGCGCCGCGCCGACCAGCACGACGGTGTCCGGCCCGTCATCGGTGCTGTCGCTGGCTGCGGGGCTGGGGGTGGCGGTGGGGCTCTCGGCTGTGGTGGGTACGGCGCTGGGGCTTGCCGCGTCGGTGGGGCTGGTGGTGCGGGTCGGGTCGGCGACCGTGAAGCGGTAGGAGCCCCGTACGGGGTGCCCGTCGGCTGAGACGACCCGGTAGGCGACGGTGTAGGTGCCGTTGGCGATCGGCTCGTCGATGGCGATCGTGCCGGTCGGGCCGGTCACGGTGACCTCACCGGTGGGCATCTCCTGTCCGGTGTCGTCGGTCAGCGTGATGGTGGTCAGGTCCGGGTTGAGCTTCTGCATGAACCGGAGGGTGATCTCGCCGGGCGGCGTGGTGACCCGTGCGTCCCTTGCCGGGGTGGCCTCCTGCAGCGTGTTGTGTGCCGCAGCGGGTGAGGCCGGCGTGAGGCACAACGCGACGGCGGTGACCAGGACGCCGACAACGGCGCTGGCGGAGAGACGCATGGTGGATTCCTCCGGTCGTGGTGTCACGTGAGTGGTAGTTGGCCGAACCAGCCGGCGGCGGGACAGTCGGGCGGCCAGGACGGCGGTGGCGAACGGCCGCCGGGCGTACGAGACGGCTGGCCGAGACCGTGCGGGTCACGGGAGTCCTCCGGAGTTCGGTTACCGGGTTGGTCGGCCGGCCCGCTTTGGAAAGTTCCACCACGTAACATTCGTCACCGGTAGCGGCTGGTCAGACGTGCCGCCCAGCGGGCGCCCAGCGGTTCCGGCCGCTCCACCAGCCGGCTCCTGGTACTGCCGACGCCAGCGGCCCCCGGAGCTGAAGCTCCGGGGGCCGCCAGTCGTCAGAAATCGTCAGTCGTTCGTGGTGTCCCAGCCGTAGTCGGGCAGGTCGAAGAAGTCGTCCCCCTCGACCTGGTCGACGGTGCCGTCGGCCAGGCCGTCGATCAGCGACTGGATGCCGGTCTGCACGCTCTGCACGAACATGCCCTTCTGCTTCTGGCCCAGGTCGTCCTGCTGGCCGCGCACCTCGAACAGCACCGTGCCGGTGCCGTTGAGGGCGAACGCCGAGCGGCCCTGACCCGCGTACTCCCGCTCGTCCGGGTGGAGGTACCGGCCGATGGCCGCGAGCTTCGACTGGCTGCCGTACTTCTCGAGCATGCCGTTGGCGACGGTGAGGGCGTAACGGCGGGACTTGTCCTGGTCCAGCGCCGGCCACTTCGCCTTGTACGCGGCGCCGTCCTGCACACCCAGCGGCGGGTAGTCGAGCGTGACGTTGATCAGGTTGCCGTCCTGCTCACCGCCGGTGATCCGGTTGCACGGCCCCATGTGGTGCAGGTCGATGTACGCGTCGACGGCGCCCTTCTCGTCCCGCAGGTCCACGTAGACGTCCCGGACGGCCCGCGACTCGGGGGCGAGGAAGAACCCGGCGTCGGTCTGGCGACCCGGCAGGTCCGCGGCGCTCGGTACGTAGTCGAGGTCCGGGTTGAAGTCGCGGTTCAGGTCGAAGCCGGGCAGGTTGATGCCGTCGCCGTTGGGCCGGTGGTACCAGGCGGTCGGAGCGCCGGCCAGCTGCGGGAACTCCGCGACCGTGTCGCTCCAGGACTGCACGTTGATACGCCGGTTGAGCTCACCACCGTCGGGGTTGGTCATCGGCATGGCGACGAGGGTGACCTCGTTGAGGATCTGCCGCGTCTGCGCGTCACCGGCGCTGCCCAGACGCTTGAGGATGTTGAGCAGCGCCTCCGTGCCGGTCCGCTCGTTACCGTGGATCGCGCTGGTGACCAGCAGCACCTTGTCACCGTTACCCACCCGGGCGGCGTACAGGTCCCGGCCCTCCGCCGACTGCCCGACCACCTCGACGTCCACCCGGCCGCCGCTGGTGCGCTCGATCTGCGCCAGCTGCTCGCCGACCTGCTCGTAGTTGCTCCAGCCCGACCACGACGGGTCCTCGGCAACCTTGCAGCTGCCTTCCCCCGGTCCCACGGGAGCGGCGGCGGAGACCGCCGGAACGGTGAGGATCGAGCCGGCGAGCGCAGCCGTGACGGCGGCGGCCATGGCCCTGCGGGAGCGGAGGATCGTTGACGTTGTGTGTGGCTGCACGTTACTCCTCTCGTGGATCCGCCGACCACGGGCTGGGCGCAGAAGAGCCCTGGTGACGCCCGGGAAGCGGACCACCTTTTGCTTAAGGGGATCTTGACCTGCGCAAACGGAGGGAGGCAATAGAGAGCCGGAAATTTTTCGAGTCGGACACAGGCTCGACAGACGCAACGAACCTGTCACGCAGCGTAGCGAAAGAGGCTGTCCGCCCCTCGACAGGACGGCTCTCGCCGATCCGTCCTGTGTGTCCCTCGACTTCGGACGGTGCTCGTCTCCTTACCGTTACACGGACCCGGAAAGCGATCACCCGTACGGTGGACGCCGGGCCCTGGTCGGGGCGACGGCGCCCACCTGGAGCGGGGCGGCTCAGCTCAACCAGTCGATCAGCTTTCCGCCCTGCTGCCAGATGGTGAGGACGGAGAACACGCCGAACAGCGCCACCGCCCACACCAGGGCCGCCACCCGGTAGCCGCGCGGACGGATCTGCTCCGGCAGCACCTTACGGTTGACCACCAGCAGCAGGATGGCGTAGATGAACATCATCAGTCCGCCGACGCAGGCCGAGATGACCAGCAGCAGCAGTGGTTGGGCGAAGCCGGCGAGCAGGATCGCGCAGCCCAGCCCGACCAGGCCCCAGACCAGGAAGAAGTAGATCCGGCTCTCCGAGGCCCGACGCAGGTACGAGGTGGCGAGCACGTCGGCGGCGAGCCGGCTGGTGTAGTCCACGATGCCCATCGCGGCGGCGAACAGCGAGATCGCCCCGATCAGCCAGAACAGGATGCCGAACCAACCGCCGACCAGCTCCTGCAGCCGCTCCCCCTCCACCGCCAGGAAGTCCACGCTGTTGGCCAGTCCCGGCTCTCCGTACACGGTGGAGTAGGCCAGCATCGACATCAACGTGATGGTGACGAAGGAGATCAGCACGAAGGTGACCAGCTGCTCCCGGTTGGCCAGCCGCCACCACCGGCGCCACCGGCGCAGGTTCTCCTCGGTCGGCTCGAACACGAAACCTGTCACGTCCGACGCCGCCTCCTTGCGGCCGGTGACCGGGCTGACCAGGCGGGGGACGTACGCGCCCATACCGAAGCCCTTGTCCCTGATCCAGTTGCTCTGCACCAGGTTCTGGCCGCCGCCGGCCCCGGCGAAGACCAGCGCGGAGAGCATCAGCGCGAACCCCAGCTCGACCGGGAAGTCCGGCGCGGTGACCGTACGGGGCAACTCGCCCCAGGCGTCGGCGGAGATGGCGAAGACCACCGCCACCACCACGAAGAACACGACCAGGCCGACCTTCAGGAACTCCACCCGCTCGAGCGCGGTGTAGACCACCGGGGCCAGGGTGAGGGTCAGCCCGATGGCGAGCAGCATGCCGACGGCGATCCAGGTGACGTTCCCGCCGCCGAAGAGGTACGTGACCATGGTGGCCGAGCTGGACGCCCAGCCGGGCCAGAGGTTGGCGAAGTACGTCATGACCGCGAAGACCAGGCCCCAGTGCCGCCAGAACCGGGAGAACCCGGTCAGCGCGGTCTCCCCGGTCGCCAGCGTGTACCGCTCGATCTCCATGTTCAGGAACCACTGGGTGACCAGCCCGACGGCCGCGGCCCAGAGGAAGACCAACCCCACCTGCGAGGCGATGTACGGATACAGGATGAACTCACCCGACGCGAGGCCGACCCCGGCGGCGATCACCCCCGGTCCGATGATCTTCCAGGTCGACCGGGGCGGCGGGGGCAGGTCCCGGACGGCGGGTCCGGGCACGTGTCGGGTCGGGAATCGGTCGGCGGCGGTCTGCGTCATCGGAGCCTCCAGGGGGGTGGGGCCCCGGTACCCACGCCGCCGCCGCACCGAAACCCGCCGAGCCGGACGGCTCCCGGCCGATGGAGCCCGTAGCCGACCGGCGGCTCCCCTCCGGGATGGGCCCGAGGCGTGGAGGCCTGCGGTGTCTGATCCCCTGACCTGGGGCGAGGTAACCGGAGCAGACCGGACCTACGGGCAGATTGCAATTATCGTTGCCGATATCTGAACAGATCGCCGAAGTCGGTCCTACACCATGGGGGGCCGTCAGCGCTACGGCGCACCGTGCAAGTCCACTGTCGAGTTTGTGGAGGCTCAAGATCCGGTCCGGTTTGTAGGGTGGGCCGCGCTGATCGTCCATCCCAGAGAGAGCCTCCATGCGTCTGCTCGCCGTACCCGTCCGAATCGACGCACTGTGGCTCCCGGCCCAGCGGACCGTCGCCGGCCCGGTCGCCGACTTCACCCGACTGCCCTACCGCGACCCGGTCACCGGACGGGACGTCCACCCCGACCAGCCCTTCCTCAGCGACGGGATCCTCCCCGCCCCCTTCGAGGAGGAACTCACCCTCCAGGCCGGGGTCCACCTGCACTGGGCCCTGCCGGACGCACTGACCCGCCTGGTCCACAGCCCGCAGGAGGGCGTCCTCGGCCGGGGGCGGGAGGCCGCGGCGCAGCCGCCCCGGGTACCCGACCGGTGGCTGGTCACCCGCACCGACCCCGACGGCCGGCGGGCCCGGTGGGTGGTGGAGAGCGACGCCCTCACCGACGGGTCGTCCGCCTCGGTGGCCTACCCCCTCTCCCCCGCCGACCCCCCGGGCCCCTCGGGTCGCCCCTGGCGTCGGCTCGGGCGGGTCCTGCCCCTGGGGGCCTGGCCGGGGGCGGAGACCGACCGGGTGGCCCGGCTGACCGCCCTCGGGTACGGGGAGCCCACCTTCGCCGCCTTCTACCCCAACTCGGCAAGCGTCTTCGGGTTCTTCGACCCCCAGTCGGGCACCCGGCGACCGGCCGGTACCCGGTACGACCTGCTCGGCTGGTACTCCTCCCCCGCGCTGGACGAACTGACCGCCACCCTGGCCCGGCCGGGTACCGGCACCTGGACGCAGCGGGTGGCCGACGAGCTGGGTTGGGCCGTGCCTGACGGGGCGGCCCCGGAGCGGATGGTCTGCTTCGGACGGCTGACCCTGGACCCGGAGGGGAAACTGTCCCTGCCCGACACCCGGACCACCGAGACCGGGGTCTACCTCGCCGACAGCGCCACCGAGGCGCTCGCCGCCCACCTGGGGGCGGAGCTGCCCGGCGTGAGCGCCGACGAGATGGAACAGCTCCTGGAGGCGATCGACCTCGCCGACCGCCTGGAGACCGCCACCCTGGACCTGCCGGAGCGGCTCGCCGAGGCCCGGCACACCGCCGCCTTCACCCCGGTCGCCGCCGGGACCCGCTGGACGGTCCGGCCCCAGGACGCCGTCCCCGGCACCGACCCGGCGGCCCTGGTCGCCGCCGCCGGCCTCGCCGGCTCAGCCGGTCTCGCCCGTCCCGCCCCGGTGGGGGCCGCCCCCGCCCGGGAGCTGGCCGACCTACCGCCCGAGCTGGGTGACCTGCTGGTCGCCCTGAACACGGCCCAGGCCGCCCACGACGGGGCCCAGGCCCAGGCCGACGGGCTGCGGCAGCGTCTCTTCGCCGACTGGCACCGGTACCTGACCTGCGCCTACCCGCCCCCGGAGAACCGGACGGACTACCCCGACCCGGATCTGGTGGCCGCCTACCTGCAACGGGAGATGGCGGCCCTGGACGCCCTGCTCGCCGAGACCGGGGAGTTCCCCCCGACCGGGCGGGGCGACACCCTGGCCCACCGGCTGGCGGCGGCCCGGGAGGCGGTGCAGGCGGTGGTGGCCCGGGTCAACGCGGAGCTGCCGGAGGGGGCCGGCTACCGGCTCCAGCAGCTCCCCGACGACTCCTACCAGGTGCCCAACGAGCCGGTGGTGCTGCTCACCGGCGCCGAGGCCACCGGATCGGACCGGTACGGAAGCGACGACGAGCACCCCGAGGGCCTGTTGCCCTGCCTGGTGGTGGAGGCCCCCGGGGCGGCCGGGGACCTGACCGACGCCGAGGGTGTCGCCGCGGCCGGCGACCTGCTGGACACGGTCCTCGCCGGCCTGACCGAACCCCACCCGGCGCTGCGCCGCTGGGCCGGCCAGCCCTGGCATCCCCTGCTGCTGCACTGGGAGGTGGAGTTCCTGCCGGCCGCCCTCGGGACCAACCTCGACCCCACCGACCGGAACTACGACCCCGAGGTGGTCCGCCTCAACTACCGGCTCCCGGCCGGGGAGGCCGAGCTGGCGACCCGCCCCGGGCACCGGCTGACCGAACGGGCGGCGGTGACCTACAGCGGCAGCACCGTGCTCTCCACCGCCACCCGTCCGCTCCTCTCGGCCCGGATCCTGCGGTACCTCGCGGGCGGCCCCCTGGCCCGATACAACGAGGAACGCGCGACCGCCGGGCTGGCGCCCCTCACCCCGGAGCAGGTGACCGGGGATCCCGTGACCCTGCTCGCCTGGTGTGCCGACCAGTCGGCCGACCCCCGGCTCGGCACCCTCGCCGCCGCGTACGCCCACCTGGCCGCGCACGAGGGAAGCAACCTGGCCCAGAGCCTGGGCGGGTTCAACGACGCCCTGCTGATGCGCCGGCTGACCCGCCAGCTTCCCATCCTCGACCCGCTCGGTTTCCCCTCCGGGCAGCTCCTCGCCGAGCGGGTGCGGGACCGGGTCGGGGAACAGAACCGACAGGCCCCGGTGCCCCTGGCCGACTTCAACCCCCTGCGGGCCGGCTGCCTGCGACTGCTGCGGCTGCGGGTGGTGGACTCCTTCGGGGTCGGGCACGACCTCTCGGTCGACCAGCCCGCCGCCACCACCCGGCTGCGGGTACCGGACCGGCCGGGCTGGATCGCCCTGCCGCCCCGGGTGGCCCAGCCGGCCCGCCTGCGGCTGCGGCTGCTCGACGCCGAGCGCCCGGACCGGCCGGTCAGCGGCCTGGTGGAGTCCTCCCCGGTCTGCGGGTGGCTCCTGCCCGACCTGCTCGACGACGGGCTGCGGGTGCACGCCGCCGGCGGGGAGTGGCTGGGCAGCCTCCTTCCCGACCCGGACCCGGACCGCCCGGCCCTGGCCCGTTGGCTGGCCGCCCCCACCGGCGGGGTGCCCGCCGTGGAGCAGATCGCCAACCCCGGGCTGCGGGCCGTCGTCGACCGGCTGCGGGGGTACGGGGCCGACCGGCTCGGAGCGCTGCTCGGTTCCCTGCTCGACGCCCTGGATGCGGTGGACGAGGAGGGGGAGGGCGGTCACCAGGTCCGGTCCCGGCTCACCGGCCGACCGATCGCGGTGTTACGCCTGACCCTCGGGCTGGAGCTGCTCGGCCCTCCCGCGATCCACCAGGACTGGAACGTGTTCCGGCAGGATCTGGGGCGTACCGGCCGGGAGACCAACGGCTTCCCGCTGGTGCGGTTCCCGGTCCGGCTGGGGGCGTACGGGCGGCTCACCGACGGGGTGCTGGGCTACTGGCGGCACGAGCCCGACGGGAGCCTCGGCACCGAGTACCACGACGTGCCCACCATGGCCGCCGCCGGCACCGACTCCCCGCTACGGCTCGCCTTCGGCCTGCCCGAGGAGACCCTGACGGTGCTCCTGGAGCCGGCCGGGGCCCTGCACGCCACCACCGGCATCCTGCCCACCGCCTCGGTGCGGCTGGACCCCGCCCACCACCACGACGCCCTGGCCCGCCTGGAGACCGGCTTCCTCGCCGCCCCGGTGCTGACCGACGCGGCCGAGGTCGGGCTGGTGCTGCCCGCCACCGAGCCGGGTCGTCGGTGGACCTGGCGCGAGCGGGCGGGTGCCGTCTGGACCGAGACCGAGGATCCCCCCGCCCCGAACCCGGGGTTCCCCACCGACCTGACCCTGCGGGAGGGCTGGCTCGCGCTGCCCACCCCGACCATCCCCACCCGATGAGCCACCACCCCGGTCACCTGACCGGATCAAGGATGCGAGCAATGCCGCCGATCACCCTCACCCTCACCCTCGACCAGACGAACACGATCCTGGAGGCCCTGGGTCAGATGCCCTACGTCCGTGTGTACGAACTGATCGAGTCCATCGGTCAGCAGGCCGGGGCCCAGCTCCACCCGGAGGGGGGCCCGGCCGGCACCCGACCGACCGGCTCCGGTGCCGCCCCGGTCGTCCCGGGCTCCCCCGTCGTCCCGGGCTCCCCGGCATGAGCGCCGCGCTGCTGCTGCACTGGCAGCTCGACGACCTGGCCCACGGCCCCCTGGTCACCGGCTCCCCCGCCGCCCCGGCCACCGGGGAGATCGAGGGTTCCCCGCGGGTCCGCGCCGACGACCGGTTCGGCAGTTGCCTGGCCCTGGACGGGGGCTCCGACGCGGTGGTCAGCACCTCGGGCGTGCCCCAGCCGGTCACCAGCATGGCCTGGGTGCGGGTGCCCCCGATGCCGTCGGGCTCGAAGGCCGTCGTCTTCGGCCAGTGGGGCCACTTCGTGCTCTTCCTCGTCGACGACGGTCGGATCGGGTACCAGGTTCTGACGGTGCACGGGCCCTTCCAGCAGGAGACCGCCCCGGGGACGTTCACCTTCGACCGGTGGCACCACCTGGCGGTGACCAGCCAGGACAGCACCGCCCGGATCCTGCTCGACGGGGTGGTGGTGGCCGAGGACGCGATGCCGGGGCCCACCCAGCCGAGCGGGGAGAGGTTCGTGCTGGGCCGGGACCCCAACTCCGTCAGCTCCCACCTCGCCCTCGCCGCAGCCCACCTGCGGGTGTACGACGCTCCCCGGTCGGTGGCCGAGATCCAGCGGGACATGGCCGGCGACGAGGCCCTGCTCGCCACCTTCGTCCGTACCCACCCGCTCTCCTTCGAGCTGGTCAACGTCGACGACCAGCCGGTGCTCTACATCGACGACGCCCCGGCGGGGCAGACCCTCACCCTGCGGGTCACCAACTCCTCCCGCCAGGACCTGGCCCTCTGGTCGACCTCCGGACCCGCCGGTCCGGAGAGCCACCACCTCGCGGTGGCCTTCCGCCCGGGGGTGCTGGCCGCCGATTCCCGCCCGGCTCTTGAGGTGCCGGGGTGGGAGCTGTCGTTCACCGGGTCCACCGGCTGGCTGCGCGGGCCGGAGGGGCTGACCCTGCCGGCCGGGGCCACCCTCGACCTGCCCCTGACCGGGCTGCGGGCCGACGGGGTGGGTGGCACCCGGGGCAGCCGGGTGGAGCTGGGCTACCGACGCATGGGGTACAGCGGGGAGCCGAGCGAGCTGACCGGGGCCCGGCACCAGGTGTTGGAGATCGTCAACCACCGGGGTCGGCCCGACGTACCCCTGCACCTGGGTTTCGTCGGCGGGGACCGGGTGCTCAGCGACGGACGGACCCCCTGTGACCTGCGGGTCCGGGTGGCCAACGTCTCCCGGGAGATTCCGGTGCCGCTGACCGGGGCGGACGGGACCGCCCCCACCGAACTGGTCCTCTCCTTCGAGGTACAGGGCGACCGGGAGTCCCGGGACTGGGCCCTGACCACCGCCGGTACCGCCGGCACGGTCACCCTCCGGCTCGGGGGGTCGGTTCCCGGGGTCTGGCAGGTCCACCGGGAGATGCTGGCGGACCGGGCCCAGTGGACCCTGGTCCCCCAGCAGGACACGACCCTGCCCCCCGGGGGCTGCCTGGAGCTGACCCTGGAGGAGGTACAGGGGCTGCCGGACCCCGGTCACGCCCCGGTGGTGCTGGCCTACCGCAACCTCCCCGGATTCCAGGACGGTCAGCTCAGCGCCGAGGTAGAGCGGGCGCCCCTGGTCTTCTCCGCCCGCAACGCCGGGCTGGGCACCGCCACCCCGCAGGCCCGGCTGCACATCGTGGACGACAACGGCGACGCCAACGGGGGCAGCGTCATCGTCGGCCCCACCCACCAGCCGAACCTGCGGCTGGGCTACGACACCGGGTACTCCTGGATCCAGTCCCACGGCTCCGCCCCGCTGGCCGTCAACCCGCTGGGCAACAAGGTCGGCATCGGCACCACCGCGCCCCCGTCCCCGCTCACCGTGCAGGCGGTCTCCGAGCACCTGCAGCTGCGGCGGGAGGCCCAGAGCGGGGGTGGCGTGGTGTTCCTGGAGCTGTTCCAGGACCAGACCCCGGCGGGGGTGGACGTCTACCCCAGCATCCGCTTCCACCACTCCCACAAGTTCTGGCACCGCATCGAGGGCCGCCCCGAGGGCTTCGCGTTCAAGCAGGGCGCCTCCGACGAGCTGACCGGCGTGACGACCGGGGCTCTGAGCGCCAGCGCCGTGACGACCGGGCCTCTGGTGGCCGGCACCGTGACCACCCCCCGGCTCCAGGCCGACGAGGTGCACGGCGTCCGGCTCGCCGCCGGCCAGGCGACGCTCACCGCCGGCTCCGACCACCTCCAGCTCCGCCGGGAGGCCCAGAGCGGCGGCGGGGTCCTGTTCCTGGAGCTGTTCCAGGACCAGACCCCGGACGGGGTGGACGTCCACCCCAGCATCCGCTTCCACCACTCCCACAAGTTCTGGCACCGCATCGAGGGCCGCCCCGAGGGCTTCGCCTTCAAGCAGGGCGCCTCCGACGACCTCAGCGACGTACAGGCAGCCCGGGGAACCTTCCAGGCCCTGACCGTGGACGGGGTCACCATCGGTGCTCACGAGCTGCGGGCCCTGCTGCGGCTGGCCGCCGGGGAACTGGAGTTCGACCTCTACAACGTGCTGCAGGACGAGTTCGCCTACGCCGCCGACTTCAGCCCCTTCGACAACGACCGCCGACACGTCTTCACCTGGCGGCGCAAGGGCGAACGGGTCAGCCAGGGTCGCTGGCGGATCGCCTTCCCGAGCTGAGGAGCGCACCATGACCGACCCGAACCCTCCGACGCGCAAGCGGAAGACGGCCGACTACGACCTCGGCCTGAGAGACGGGGAGACGATTCTCCACAAGAGCCGCAAGGAGTCCAAAAAGAAGCGGCAAAAGCTGGAGGAGGAGCACGAGGCACAGCGCCGGAGAGAGGCGGCAGCCGTGTACAAACTCTGGGAGGACGAGGTCAGAAGGCGGCCACCGTCGGCCCCCGGCACTCGGGGGGACCGGAAGTTCTACGCCCGCATGATCAAGGTGGGGCAGGGTGACTGCATCGCCCTGAGCACCCCGGGTGGGCGGATGATCCTCATCGACTGCGGCTCCACCTCTCGGGAGGTGGAGGACGACGAGGTCGATGTCTACACCAAGCGGGTGCGGGACTGCCTGGAGGACCCGAAGTTCCTCGGCCCGGTGCAGACCACCGGCGTCCTCGGCACGCCGTCGGCGACCCCGAAGGCCCAGCTCATCGACATCCTGATCTTCACACACGCTGACGAGGACCACTACAACCAGCTCGCCACGGTACTCGCCGACAAGCCCAACAAGATCCAGGTCGGCCGGGTCTACCACAGCGGGGAGTTCGCCGAGTACGGTGCCGCCGCCACCTGGGTGCGGGGGCACATCACGCACGAGCACCTCATCAAGAAGGTGCTCCACAACGCGGTCGACCCCGACCAGAAACTGAACAGGGGCGAGGTGTCCGGCGAGATCAGCCTGGGCGGGCTCGCCGTACCGGCGGCGACGACCACCACCGACATCGACTGCCTCGACGTCCAGGGCGGTATCCGGATCGTGGCGGAGACCGACCCGGCCTGCACGGTGACCATCCTGGCCTCCGGGGTGGTGAACAACTACAAGAAGGACGGGGACAAGGGCAAGAACCGGGGCAGCGTGGTGCTCCTGGTGGAGGTCTTCGGCAAGAAGCTGCTGCTCTGCGGGGACTCGACCCGCAGCACCGAGCACCACCTCATGCGCCGGGGGTTGTACGCCGCCCAGAACCGGACCCGGCTGAAGAACGTCGACATCGTCCACATCGCCCACCACGGCAGTAACTGCACCTCCTCCTCCCTGGAGTTCGTGAACCTGGTGGATCCGAAGGAAAGGGCCCTGATCAGCGCCGGGAAAGTGGGGGTGACCAACCACCACCTGCCCTCCCGGACGGTGGTGGAGCGCTACGTCAAACGGTTCATCGACAGCGGCCGGGAGAAGGACCCGGCCCACTCCGGGTGGGCCTGGGATTCCGAGAACTGGAATCCCGCGAGGTCGGTGCAGTTCCCCTTCAAGGCCCCGGTCTACATCACCGGATCCCACGGCGACCTCGACATCACCTGGGAGCGGGCATGACCCCCGAGGCGCTGGAGACCCTGCTGGCCGGGGTGCCCTCCGGCCGACTCGACCTGCCGCTCTCCGCCCTCGATCCCGCGACCGCGGCCTACCTGGGCCGGTTCCTGCCCACCGGCCGGCTGCTGCTGACCGGCTGTGAACGCGCCGAGGTCCCCGGCCCGGTCACCATCGGGGGCACCGGTTCCGGGCCCCCCTTCGACCGGGCCGACGTGACCCTCCGGTTCACCCTGGCCGGCGAGACCGTGAGCCGGGTGGAGGTGATCGTCCGGCCGGACACCGACTGGTCCCTGGCCGACACCTTCCCACCCCTGCGCGGAACCCTGCTGGACACCCTCCGGTTCAGCGGGGCCGTCCTGCGCCTGGACACCGACCTGATCGCCGAGAGCGGAGAGCCGCCCGCCCCGACCGCCACCGCAATGACCTTCGAGGGGAACCTGCTGGTCCGACCCGGGATGGAACTGGTGGGGCTGCTCTTCCCCGGGGAGAACCACCCCGTCTCCGGGGAGATCACGATGGTCTCCCTCGCCCCGCCCGGGCTCACCCCGGCCACTCCCCTGGTGCCGAGCGTGGCCCTGTACGGCCCCGCCGACGCCCGCCTCGACCTGGGGCTGTTCACCCTCACCAACCTGCGGTACGGGCTGTTCGGTCTGCCAGACCTGAACTACCACACCCTCGACCACTGGGTCCGGGGGGCGCTGATCCTCGCGGCGGGCATCCCGGTGTCGGCGGGCAGCATGGCCGGGGTCACCGAGGACCACGAGGTCACCATCGACGCCCGCTTCGCCTCCTGGAGCGAGGACCTGGTCCTCACCGCCGACTTCCGCAAGCTGGGGCCGTTGACCCTGACCGACATCGCCGGCCTGGCCGGGCTGGAGACCCTGCCGGTGCCCTTCGGCATCGACCCGGGGGCCGGGATCACTCTGGGCGCGGTCACCCTCGCGGTGAACCCCACCGCCGCCAACCCGGTCGACTACCTGACCATGACCCTCTACACCGAGGCGGAGTGGGAGGTGATCCCCGGGCTGCTCACCCTCCAGCAGATCGACCTGACCGTCCGGGTGGTCGCCCCCGGCCCCTCCGCCCAGGTGTCGGTCCTGGTCGGCGGCCTGTTCGGGATCGGCCGGGACGGCACCCTGGAGCTGGTCGCCGACTCCGTCACCCGGCGGATCGGCGGAGGGCTGCGCACGGGCGACCCGCCCCTACGCATCCGGGAGGTCTACCGGCACTTCACCGGTTTCGAGCCCGACCACGTCCCGGACCTGACGGTCACCCGGTTCCAGGCCGGGGCCGTGGTGCCCTCGGCCACCGTGCCCGCCTCCTTCGACGGCGAGATCGTTCTCGACGGCGTCTGGCAGATCACCGAGGAGGTCGCGGTCACCCAGGTCGGCTTCGACCTGCTGCACGACGCCACCGGCACCACCTTCCACGCCCGGGCGGGGCTGCTGCTGGCCGGGATCGCGGTGATGGTCGAGGCCGCCTACGACCCGGCCCCCGACCGGCGTTGGGAGTTCGCCGGGGAGACCGCCCCCGACCAGCAGATCCCCGTCGGGCATCTCTTCGCCGACCTGGCCGACCGTTTCGGCGGGCTGGCCCTGCCGGCTCCCCTGGCCGAGTCCACCGTGGACAACCTGGCCGCCCGGATCTCCACCGGGGCCGGACGCCTCTTCCTCACCGGGCGGGCCCGGTTCCCGGTCGACGGCACCGAGGTGGCCCTCACCCTGGCCGTGGACACCGCCCAGCGCTCCGTCGCCGGAACCCTGGACCTGGTCGTACCGGTGCAGGGGGGAACCTTCCACCCCACCCTGGAGCTGCACTTCGCCCAGGACCCGACCGCCCGCCGCTTCGCCGCCTCCTACCGGCACCTGCCCGACGACCCGGTACCCGAACTGAAGGCCCTGGTAGGGGCGATCTCCCCGACCGCCGCCGCGTACGTGCCGGAGGGGATCCGGCTGGACCTGCGTCAGGCCCTGTTCGCCCTCACCGGCAACGGCACCCGCACCGGCTACCTCTTCGGGGTTGAGGTCGCCGCCACCCTGGACCTGGGTCGGCTCCCGGTGGTCGGGGACCAGCTGCGGGGCACCAAAATGGGCGTGGACCCCCTGCGGCTGCTCGCCGCCACCACCGCCCTGCCCGCGGCCGAGGCCACCGCCCTCGCCGCCCTGCTCCCGGCCGGCACCACCCTGCCCACCGGGGGCCTGGCCGCCGGGTTCACCGTGGACGCCACCCTGCTGCTCGGCCCCTTCTCCCAGGCCCTGGCGGTACCGGTCGGCGGCCCCCCGGGAGTGTCGCCGGCACCGGCCACCGGCGGCCCCGCGCCGGTACGGACCGGCGACGACGCCACCTGGCTCACCGTCCAGCGTTCCTTCGGACCCCTGCACATCTCCCGGGTCGGCCTGGCGTGGCGGCAGTCCCCCGGCCGGGAGTCCCGGGTCGCCCTGCTGCTGGACGCCTCGGTCACCGTGGCCGGGCTGACCCTCTCCCTGAGCGGCCTCGCCATCGGGGTCTCCACCACCGACCCCCTCTCCATGCCCACCTTCGACCTGGCCGGGATCGGGGTGGCCTACGACACCGTCCCGCTGCGCATCGACGGGGCGCTGCGCAAGGACACCATCGAGTACGAGGGGGCCAGCTACACCGCGTACAGCGGGGGGCTGAGCGTCCGGACCCCGACCTTCTCCGTCGGGGCCCTCGGCGCCTACGTCCAGCTCCCCGCCGGGCCGTCCCTGTTCGCCTACGCCTACCTCAACGGCCTGCACGCCGGGCCGCCCGAGCTGTCGGTGCGGGGACTGGCCGGCGGGTTCGGGTACAACCGGCGGTTCGTCGCCCCCGCCATCGACCAGGTGGCGACCTTCCCCCTGGTGGCCGACGCGGTCACCGGGCCGCCCCCGGGCACCACCCTCGCCGACGAGCTGCGGATCCTCGCCGACTATTTGCCGCCCTCGGTCGGGGACTACTTCCTCGCCGTGGGGCTGCGGGTCAACTCCTTCGAGATGGTGGACGCCTTCCTGCTGGTCGCCGCCGCCTTCGGGCACCGGTTCGAGCTGGACGTGCTGGGGCTGGCCACGGTGGTGCTGCCCGCACCGGACGCGGGGGCGGGGCCGGTCAAACCGGTCGCCCAGATCCAGCTCGCCATCAAGGCCACCCTGGTCCCCGAGGACGGGTACCTGGCGGTGGAGGCCCAGCTCACCCGGGCCTCGTACCTGCTCTCCCCGGACTGCCACCTGACCGGGGGGTTCGCCTTCGCCACCTGGTTCACCGGGGAGCACACCGGGGACTTCGCCCTCACCGCCGGGGGCTACCACCCCCAGTTCCCGGTACCCGCCCACTACCCGACGGTGCCCCGGCTCGGCTTCGCCTGGCAGGTCACGAAGCAGTTCAGCATCGCCGGGGCCGGGTACTTCGCGCTGACCCCCACCATGCTGATGGCCGGGGGCCGGGTCACCGCCCTGTGGCAGGACGACTCCCTGCGGGCCGGGTTCGACGCCTCGATGGACTTCCTGATCTCCTGGCAGCCGTACCACTACGAGGCGTCCCTGCACGTCAGCATAGGAGTGTCGTACACCTTCAGCCTCTTCGGCACCCGAACCCTCAACGTGCAGGTCGGCGCGGACGTCCAGTTGTGGGGCCCGGACTTCGGCGGTACCGCCGCCATCGACCTGGGCATCGTCACGGTACGCATCGCCTTCGGCGCGAACGGCGGGACGAAGCCGGAGCCGGTGAGCTGGGACCGGTTCCGGGACACCCTGCTGCCGCCCCGGGACCGGATCCTCGGCCTGGCGGTACGGGCCGACACCCACCGCACCGCCCCCGGGGCCGCCCCCGAGGAGCTGGGGGTCGTCGACCCGGCCACCCTGGTCGTGACGACCAACAGCGCCATCCCGGCCAGCACGGCGGTCCGGGGCGCCCCGGAGCGGGAGGTGGCCCTGCCCACCGGCGGGGGCCGGACCACGTTCGGGATCGGCCCGGCCGACCTGGCCCCCGGCACCGTCACCGCCGTCCACCGGATCGTGGTCACCCACGACGGGATGCCGGTCGAGGACCGGTTCGACTACACCCCGGTCCGCCGGGGGCTGCCCTTCGCGATGTGGGGTGGCCGGCTCACCCCCCAGGTCACCGACCCGGCCCTGATGGAGGACCTGGTCACCGGGTACGAGCTGCGCCCCCGCCCGCCCGCCCCGGCCCGGGCGGTCTGGGTGGACCGGGCCGCCCTCCAGGCCGACACCCCCCTGTACACCCGGGAGGTGCTCAGCCTGGCACCCCCGCCCGGACGGGCGGTCGTACCGGACGGGCCGGCGGCGCGGGCCGCCACGATCCGGACGGCGATGGCCGACCCGGGGGTCGCCGCCACCCGCAGCGCGGTCGCCGCCGCCCTGCTCCCCTCGGCGGTGGTCGACCCCGCCGGCTTCGACACCACCCAGTTCCACGCGATCCCCCAGGTGGCAGCGCATGTCTGAGTCCCAGGTGACCTTCCGCCACGAGCACCGCCCGGTGCTGGCCGCCGGCGAATACCGGGTCACCCTCACCCACCGGGTCAGCCTGGAGCCGGTTGACTTCACCACGACCCGCCGGTTCACCGTCGCCGGGGACCGGTTCGGCCTGGCTCCCTCCCTCATCCGGTCGGTCTTCCCGCCCGAGGGGAGCGTCGGGGACCACGCCACCGTGCTGCCGCACATCGTGCTGGAGCGCGCCACCCTGCCCTGGGAACGCAGCCCGGGGGGAGCCGGGTCGCAGACCCCGCCCTGGCTGGCGCTGCTGCTCTTCACCGAGCAGGAGGCGCCTCCCGTCTCGACGGTGCCCCTGGGGCAGGTGGGGGCGGGCCCCTGGCTGCCGCCGGCCGCCGTCGCCGCCGAGTCCCACGAGTCGGCGCAGGAGCCGGTCACCGTCATCGACGTCCCGGCCGCTCTCCTCGCCGACCTGCTGCCCGGCTACGCCGACCTGCCCCTGCTGGCCCACGTCCGGTCCGAGGGGGACGACCCGGCCGACGTGGCGGTGGTGGTCGGCACCCGGCTGCCGCCGGCCGGGATGACCAGCGTGGTGCACCTGGTCTCCCTGGAGCACCGGTTCACCCCGACCACCGACGGGTCCTGGGTACTCGACCGGGGACCCGCCCCGGTCGGGGACACCGTCCGGCTGGTCAGCCTGACGAGTTGGCGGTTCGCCTCGGTGAGCGCCGACCACACCTTCGCCACCCTGGTCCGGGACCTCGCCGAGGAGGGGGCCGCCCTCCGGCTTCCCCCCAGCGGGCAGCCCGCCGCCGACCGGTACCTCGGTGCGGGGTTCGTGCCGGCCCGGCACCGGCTCCGGCAGGGCGGGAGCAGCATCGGCTGGTACCGGGGGCCGCTGGCGCCCGGTCCGACGGACGCGGGGCCGGTGGTCCCGGTACGGACCGGGGACGCCCTGCTGCGTCTCGACGCGGAGCTGGGCATGTTCGACCTGGGGTACGCCGCCGCCTGGCAGCTCGGCCGGCTGCTGGCCCTGGGCAGCGGGGACACCGCCACCGCCCTGTACGGGTGGCGTCGCCGCCGGGACCAGCGGGCCGTCCGGACCCTGCGTGCCGCCCGCAACGACCTCGGTGCCGGGTACCCCCTGGCGGTGGCCCCGATCGACGACTCCCTCCCGGCGGGGGTGCGGGCCTGGCTGGCCGGGCTGACCCGGCTGGAGGGGGTGCCCTTCGGCTACCTGGTGCCGGACGAGGGGCTGCTGCCGGCCGAGTCGATCCGGTTCCTCGGGGTGGACCAGACCTGGGTCCGGCACCTGGTCGACGGCGCGGTCAGCGTGGGTCGGCTGGGCCCCGCCGACGAGGCCCGGGACGCCGCCGCTCCCCTGCCGTTGGAGTTCCCCACCCTCACCGGGGCCATGATCCGGTCCCAGGTGGTGTCGGGCTACCCGGGGCTGCTCGTCGACGGGTACGCCGACCGGGCCGGCACCACGCGCCTGACCCCCTGGGTGACCCGCCGGCTGAGCCCGGAGGTGCTGCTCTGCCTCTTCGAGGGGGAGTTGGCCCGGCTGGACCTGCACCAGCCCCCGGAGGCCCAGCACCTGGCGGTGGAGTTGCGCTCCCCCGGCAGCTTCGGCAGGACCCTGCGGGCCCCGGGAGGCTCGGAGCGGGTCCCCGACCCGGTCGGGCCCCTGCCCCTGGGGCCCCGGGGGACGGTCTCCCCGACCGGGTTGGCCGCCGCGATCGCCGGCTCCCTGGGGGTGCCGGCGGCCGAGGTGGACTCGGGGGACCTGGCTCTCCAGCTCACCGAGACCGCCGAACGGGTCACCTTCCTGCGCCCCTGACCGACGGCCCGGGGCCTCGCTGCGGGGGCGGGGCGGTGTCCCCGCAGCGGGGTGGTGGTCCTACGGCAGTGCCGGTCAGAGGCGCCGGGCCGTCGCCGACGGAGCCCCTCGACCGGCCGTGACCGCATGAGCCATCCGGTCGAGCAGGTTCCGCCAGGGGCCGTCGGGGAACCGTTCACGCATGGAGATGCGGTTGCCGGCCAGCCTCAGCCGGACAGCAGGATCCGCCCGCCGGCCCGCCGCCAGGTAGTCCGCGAATTCGGCGGCGCTCGCGGCGGGCGCCTGCGGATCCACCCGGACCTGCACGAAGTCGCTTCCGTAGACCTCGTCGCGGGCGTCGTACGTGGTGGACGCGCACGGCACGTCCACCAGCGCAGCCAGGGCCGGGCCCAGACCGACGCTCTCCACGTCGGGACGGTTCGGGGTGAAGAACACCCCGCCCTGACTGTCGGCACACACCCGCAGCAGGTCCGCCTCGTCCAGCAGCCACCGCCCGTCCTGGCCGCGCCCGCTCGCCAGAGGAACACCGTCGAGGAACCGGACGTCGTCGCCGACCCCTTCTGCCGCCACTGCGGCCATCACCTCCTCGGTGTACTCGGGGTCCTCGCCCAGGCTGCCGAAGACCAACAGGTACGGGACGGGCTCGTCGCGTCCGACGCAGACGTCCCGCACGGCGGCCAGCAGCCGCACCGCGACCTCCACCCCCTTGACCCGGAACATCCGCACCGGGCACAGCACCACCGGACGGCCGTCGGCCAGTCCGTGCTGGGCCAGAAACTCGCGGTGCCGGGTGCTCGTCCCGGCCGGCACCGTGGGGAGTACGTTCGGCACGAGTTCCGGACGCAGGCCGGTCGGATAGCCGGCGCCTTCCTCGACCAGGGCCGGCGACACGACAGCCCACCGGTGCAGGCGTGGGTCGTTCGGTACCGGAGTGAACTCGTTCGGCGCCCGTGGATAGACCCGGGAGGAGCCCTCGTGAACGGCGTAACTGGCGAAGAGGTCATGGTCCCAGAACAGGACCCCGCCCGGCCGGCCCGCCCCCCACCTCCGCTCGGCGGCCCGGTGCAGGGCCAGGGTGACCGGCACCGCGTCGGACAGGGTCATGTTCACCGCACACACCCAGTCCACGTCGTGCCGCTCCCACCAGTCCAGGAAGTGCCGCTCGTAGGGGCCCGCGAGGACGTCGATCCGGTCCCGCAGCCGTGCGCGCTCGGCGGTCGAAAGCTGCTCGGGGGCAGCCACCGCGACGCGGATGGCGGTCAGTTCCTCGGCCACCCCGGCGCCGTCACCGAGCGGGGTGGCGTCCGTGACGTCCAGCCAGGGCGGGCTGACCGTGGAGGCTGCGCCACGTGGATAGAACGCAGGCTTGTCCGGCCGCCAGGAGTAGCCGAGGTCGGCCGGGATCGGGGTGGACAACACTCCGGCCGCGTCGGCCAGGTCGACCACGTTACGGAAGACCGTCAACAGGCCGCTGACCGGCAGCCCGTCGCCACACACCAGGGCCATTCTCATCGCGGCCGTCCCGACGCCATGCTGAAGGCCCTCTGGTGCTGGGCCGTATCACTGGGATGGCCGTGGTGGTGTTCGCTGATGTGCTCGACAGTCAGCCGGGCGCTGCCGCGCCGGGCCGGGTCGACGCAGAGGTGACATCGGTGTGCCAGTGCATACAGGGCATTCACCGGAGTCTTCGTACCCCACTTCGCCGACATGTACGCACGGTGCGCGATCCCTTGCGGCCGGCGAAGCCTGCCCGTCCCACCAGCACGCTCTTCTCCGAATCGTCACCGAAACGTGGCGGACGCCTTCTGGCCGGCGTCCCCGCCACGCGGAGGGGCGACCCGTCGGCGACCCACCCACGGAGCAGTCCCGAGCAGCCCGACCGGGCCACCTCGGGGGCAGCCCTGAGGTAACCGGTGCCGACGGAAGAGTTGTCGGTGGTCGGACCTAGAGTTCAGGCATGAGCGCCTGGCCCCCGGCCGGTCCCACCCCCGTCGCCTCGCGGCCGACCAGTGGCCGGATCGAACTGCCCGACCATCTGGTGCCGTTGCTGACCGGATCGCCACACCTCAACGTGTTCGGGCCGACCAGACCATGGGTGCCGCCCGAGGGGTGGCTCGACGACACCCGTGCACGACTGATGGCCATCGCCTCACGCGAAGGACTCACCGACCTGCCCGCCCGGGCCCCGCGCCTCAAATCCGGCACGTCCATGGCGGTCGAGGAGGTGAAGTGGTTGGCGCAGGGCTCGCTCGGTGCGTCCACGAGCGCGTCGGGCTCGCTGTGGCGGCTCGGTGACCTCCTGGTCACCGAGCACCTGCAGTCGCCCGTGACTCCGACGACAGACCCGGAGGCGACCTGGCAGACCCAGGTCGTGCCGTCCCCGCCCGGACGCCTCTACGCGGACTCCGACAGTCCGGAGCGCCGGGAACGCATCCTCCGCTACTACCGGGACTGCCTCGAGGTCCTGGTCGAGGCGCCACCGTTCGCGGACCGCGGGCACGCACTGGCCGCGCTGTACGCCCGGATAGCCGAGGATCCGGCGCTGCGGGAACAGCACCGGACGGGGTCGAGGCAGCAACTCGCCACCCTGTGGCGATCGAGCCTGCTCGGTGACGCGGAGCGCGCCGCCCTGCCCGACTACGCCGGACCAGCCGACTACCTTTCCTGGACCCTGACCGGCCTCCACGCCATTCACCAGCGGTTGGTGGACACCGTGGGCGACGAGGCCGGCAGCTTCGACGAGTTGGTCGCCGCCATGCTGCTGAAGCTCGGCAAGCCGGTGCCCGCGGTCATCGCCACGACCGGTTTGGGCCAGGACGGTTACCACGAGATCCTCCGCGCGTTCCAGCTACTCAAGCCCAGCTTCGACTACGAGGCCTGGTACAAGGGCGTGTTCGCGTGGCTGGACCGCGCGATCATCGCGGGCGAGGCGGAGACCGCGCGCATCTGGGTGGGACTGGAGTGGAGCTGCGCCACCGCGCTGAACGGCTGGCCGGACCCGCACAAGGACGTGAAGAGCGGTCTCTTCTTCTGCCTGAGGTACCTGCGTGGCCTGCGCACGCTCGGCCAGCCGCGGCCCGCCGTCATCAACCCGCTCGTGTCCGCCCTCGCCGATGCTCCGAAACCGGCGCGGCCCGCCCCCGCCCTACCCCGGCCGGCCCGGCCCGACGGTGTCCCGAGCGATTACGCGGAGCGGGTTGCCGTGAGCCTCCTCGACGACATGGTCGGGCTGTCCCCGGTCAAGCAACGCGTCGCCCGGCTGAGCGCTGAGGCCAGGGTCGAGGCGTTGCGCCGCGAGGCCGGGCTGCCGCCGGCCCGCAACCGGCGGCACATGGTGTTCGCGGGAAATCCCGGTACCGGCAAGACCACCATCGCCACGATCATCGGCCAGATCTATGCCTCGTACGGCGTGCTGACCTCCGGGCACCTGGTCGAGGTGGCCAGGGCGGAGCTGCTCGACGGCGCCAAGGTGACCGCTGCCGTACGCAACGCGGTCGGCGGCATCTTGCTGATCAACATCGGCCGGGCGATCCAGGAGAGCGCTGCCTCGCGCGAGGCTGTCGCCACGCTGGCCAGGATGATCGAGGAGCACCGCGAGAACCTCGTCGTCATCATCGCCGGTCATCCCAAGGAGGTCGCGGACTTCCTGTCCAGCGAGGCCGGCCTGGCGGCGCGGTTCCCGAACACCTTCAACTTCGTCGACTTCACCGACGACGAGATGGTGCGGCTCTTCGACCTGGAGGCCAAAGCGTCAGGATTCACGCCCGCCGACGGCGTACTCGACCGGGTCCGGAACCTGGTCACGCGGATGCCGCGCGCTGCCGGCTTCGACAACGCCTGGGTGGTCCGCAACCTCGTCGACGAGTCCGCGTCGCACCAGGCGCTGCGGATCAGCCGGTCGGCCACACCCACGGTCGAGCAGTTGGCCGAACTGTTGGTCGAGGACATCACGGCACCGGCGTCGGTCGTGCTCGCGCCCGCCCACAAGGGCGACCCGATGGCGGAACTGGACGCGCTCATCGGGCTACGCGACGTCAAGGCGCAGGTGCGGCTGCTGGTCGCGGAGGCTCGGGCGGAGAGCCTGCGGACCCGGGCCGGGCTCGTGGTGGGCGGAGGATCCCGGCACATGGTGTTCGTCGGCAATCCGGGCACCGCGAAGACCACCGTGGCTCGGATGATCGCCCGGATCTACGCCGATCTCGGGCTGCTCGGTTCCGGTCATCTGGTCGAGGTCACCAGGGCAGACCTGATCGGTCAGTACATCGGGCAAACCGCTCCACGCGTCCACGCGGCGTTCGAGCGGGCACTCGGTGGTGTGCTCTTCATCGACGAGGCGTACTCGTTGTCGATGTCCGACTCGCCGCGGGACTACGGTCACGAGGCGATCGCCACGCTGCTCAAGCTGATGGAGGACCATCGCGACGACCTGGTGGTGATCGCGGCCGGGTACGACCATGAGATGCGGCGGTTCCTCGACGCGAACAGCGGTCTGGCCTCTCGTTTCCCGAAGGTCCTCGAGTTCCCCGACTACAACCTCGACGAACTGGTGCAGATCTTCACCGTGCTCGCCGACGACGCCGGCTACCAACTCGCCGACAACGTACGGGACCGGGTGCGCACGGCGCTGGTCCGCCTCTCCCGAGGGCCGTCGTTCGGCAACGGCCGTACGGTGCGCAACCTGCTGGAGGCGACCATCGCCAAACAGGCATCCCGGATCATCGAGCTGACCGACGCGCCAGCGGAGGTCATTCGGAAGCTGCTGGCGGAGGATCTGCCGACCGAATTCGGCGACCACGACAAGCCGCCCGCGATCGGCCAGTATCTGTGATCGTCAGGGCTCGGGTGCGGCCACGCGGGGTCCCGAGCTTGCAGTTTCCGTCCTTCCGGTCCCGGCGTTCATGATTGGCGACCGGAGATCGAAGCAGCGCACGTTGCGAACATGTCGGAGGTGGGCGACGCGAGGATCACGGCCGGCCTGGCGGAGGCTCTGAACCGGGACCGAATGAGGCACCTCCGGACGAGTCCCCATCGCCTGGACCAAAAATGCTGCGCTGGGGCGGGCTCAGATCATTGTTCTTGTGCTTCCGCCAGGCCTCCACCGCCCGACTTGCCGCGATCAGAAGGAAGGCGGCGGTTTCGAAAAGAGCCATCCCATCATCCCCCTGCGACGACCAAAGTGGATTCAGCATAGCCGTCGAACCGGGCTCGACTCGCCATGCTTTCCTTTGATGACGCTTTGGAGAAACGGGAGCAAAAGCCCAATGGGCGGCCTCAGACGCAATCCCGCCGAAGCCCGGTAGCGAAGCACTCGGGCGCCGGGCGACGTCCCGAGCGGGAGCGGGGACTCAGCGGGCGGGAACCGGCTCGGGCAACGGCTGCCGCTCCCGCCTGATCAGCCCGTAGACCCACGAGCCGCGTCATTGTCGACCGTTACCGCGCGAGCATCACCGCTCGCTACGGTGGGTAGGCCCCGCAGCACTCGAAGTTCCGGGTTCATGGTTGGTACCGTGATGCAGGACTCGCGTCAACGTAACTCACGAGAGGGCAGCCATGGCCCGGACCGTCCCCGCGAACGCATCATCCCCCGGTGTGTCCGGGGCCGGTCACGACGGGCGCGCCGTGGAACTGCCGGGGACCGCGTCCGGCTCGGAGTCGCTGCTGGAACGGGCCTTCACCGAGGCGCTGGAACGCGCCGACGACAACGACGACGTCACCATGCGGGTTCTCGATGCCGCCTACGAGCAGTTCTGCCGCATGGGCGTCCGACGGTCCACCATGGAGGACGTGGCCCGGCGGGCCGGCGTCTCCCGGATCACGGCGTACCGCCGGTTCGCCACCAAGGACAGGCTGGTCGAGCAGGTGGTACGCCGGGAGTTCCGCCGGTACTTCGACCAGTTTCTCGTCGACATCCAACAGGCCGCGAGCGTCGGTGACCGGGTGGTGCTGGGCTTCGTCAGCGCCCTGCAGGCCATCCGCCGTAACCCGCTGATCGGGGGGCTGATGACCGCCGAACCGGACGTGATCATCCCCTCGATGATCAGCGACGGCGGACGGACGTTGGCCACGGTACAACGGTTCGTCGCCGGCCAACTCCGCCGCGAACAACACGCCGGCAACATCTCCGAGACGGTGGACGTCGAGGTGGTGGCCGAACTGATGACGCGACTGTCCTGTTCCTTCCTGCTCACTCCCAGCCACGTCGTCGATCTCGACGACACCGAACAGCTGCGCGCCGTGGCCCGAAGGTTCCTCGTACCCATGCTGGAGTACCGCTCACAGGCCGAGTGACCGGCCGATCACCTCCTTCATGATCTCCGTGGTGCCGCCGTAGATCGTCTGGACGCGGGCGTCCAGATACGCCTTGGCCACCGGGTACTCGCGCATGTAGCCGTAGCCGCCGTGCAACTGTAGGCAACGGTCGACGGTCCGGTGCTGCAACTCGGTGCACCACCATTTCGCCATCGCCGCCGTCTCCGCCGTGAGGGCCGGCTCGACCAGGCACTGGTCGACGAAGACCCGGCCGAGGCGCAGTTCGGTGGCGAGTTCGGCCAGCACGAACCGGTTGTGCTGAAACGTGCCGATGGGTCGGCCGAAGGCCTGGCGCTGCTTGCAGTAGTCCAGGGTCTGCTCGAACACCGCCTCGGCACCGGCGAGCGCCGCGACGGCGATCGACAGCCGCTCGAAGGGAAGGTTGCGCATCAGGTAGGCGAAGCCCTCGCCCTCCACGCCGAGGAGATTGGCGGCCGGCACCCGGACGTCGGCGAAGAACAGTTCGGCGGTGTCCTGCGCCTTCTGCCCGATCTTGTCGAGGTTGCGGCCCCGCTCGAAGCCGGCCATGCCCCGCTCGACCACCAGCAGACTGATCCCCCGGTGCCCCGCTGCCGGGTCGGTACGGGCCACGACGATGACCACGTCGGCCAGGATGCCGTTGCTGATGAAGGTCTTCTGCCCGTTGAGGACGTAGCTGTCCCCGTCGCGCACCGCGGTGGTCGTGATTCCCTGCAGGTCGCTGCCGGCGCCCGGTTCGGACATGGCGATCGCGGTGATGATGTCGCCGGAGCAGAAACCCGGCAGCCACCGCTGCTTCTGCTCGTCGTTGGTCAGGTCGGTCAGGTACGGCCCGATGATGTCGTTGTGCAGGCCGAACGCCGGGCCGCTCGCGCCCGCCCGGGCCAGTTCCTCGGTGAGGACGGCGCTGAAGCGCCGGTCCGTCACCCCGCCGCCGCCGTACCGTTCGTCGACGGAGAAGCCCAGCAGGCCGGCAGCGCCGGCAGCCCGCCACACGCTGCGGTCGACGATGCCCTCGGCTTCCCAGCGGTCATGGTGCGGTGCGATCTCCTTGTCGATGAAGGCGCGTACGAGTTCGGTGAACGCGAGGTGGTCGGCGGAGAAGATGGTGCGGTCCACCATGTGCGTCAGCTCCTTCTGCACAGGTTCCTACTGGGCCATGTCCTTGAGGGTGGCGATGAGACGCCGCGGTTCGGAACCCAGCGGCGTGACGTTGAGGATCGTGACGCCGGCGTCGCGATAGGCCTGGACGCGGTCCCGAACGTAGCTCTCCGGCCCGATGAGGCTGGTGCGTTCCAGTAGCTCCGCCGGCACCGCGGCAGCTGCCTCCGTCTTGCGGCCAGCCAGGTAGAGGTCCTGGATGCGGTCCGCCTCGGCGGCGTAGCCGTAGCGGCCCAGCAGGTCGTGGTAGAAGTTGCGGCCCTTGGCGCCCATACCGCCGACGTACAGGGCGATCAGCGGCCGGGCGAGGTCGCGCAGGCCGGTCACGTCCGGGCCGATGGCCAGCGGACCGCCGGCCACGATCTCGAGCGGCCCGAGATCGCCGGGCCGCTTGGCCCGGCCGGCCGCCAACGCGGCACCCCAGACATCGGCCGCGCGCTCGGGGTCGAAGAGGAACGGCAGCCACCCGTCGGCGATCTCGGCGGTCATCCGTACGTTCTTGTCACCCAGGCTCGCCACGTGGATCGGGATGCGGTCGCGGACCGGGTGGGTGAGGATCTTCAGCGGTTTACCGAGGCCGGTGCCCTCCCCGGCGGGCAGCGGCAGCTGGTAGATGCCGTCATGGACCAGCGTCTCGCGTCGCCACACCTGCCGGCAGACCCGGATCACCTCGCGGGTCCGGGTGAGCGGCCGGTCGTAGGCGACGCCGTGCCATCCCTCGATCACCTGCGGTCCTGACGCGCCCAGGCCGAGGATGGCGCGGCCGCCCGAGATCGCGTCCAGGCCGGCCGCGGTCTGTGCCAGCAGCGCCGGGGTGCGGGAGTAGATGGGCAGGATGGCCGAGCCGATCTGCATCCGGGTCGTCTTCGCGGCGAGGTAGCCCATGATGGTCGGCGCGTCGAAGCCGTAGGCCTCCGACACCCAGACCACGTCGAGGCCGTCCTGCTCCCAGGTGGCCACGGCGTCCGCGCCGCTCCTGGGGTCCGTGGCATAGGCCAGCGGTGTCGCGATACGCATCAGCGGGCTCCCTGTGTCTGACTGACAGCGCCGTTGTCCAGCCACTGTCGGAGGTGTGCGCCGAGACCCCACTCGGTGAGCACGGTCTCGGTGTCGGCGCCCGGTACGGGCGGGCTGCCGCCGATCACCCCCGGTGTCCGCGACAGGCGGGGTGCCACCGCCGGCTGCCGAAGGCCGAAGTGCTCCTCGAACGTCGCACGCGCCACCAGGTGCGGATGGTGCTGCGCCTCGGCGAGCGACAGCACCGGCGCCACGCAGGCGTCGGTGCCCTCGAACACGGTGGTCCACTCGTCGCGGGTGCGACCGGCGAAGACCTCCGCGAAACGCGCGCGGAGCACCGGCCAGCCGGCGACGTCGTGCTGGGCCGGCAGGTCCGCGTCGGCCAGCCCGAGCAGCCGCAGCAGCTCGGCGTAGAACCGGGGTTCCAGTGCGCCGACCGCCATGTGCCCGCCGTCGGCGGTCGCGTAGACGTCGTAGAACGGCGCTCCGCCGTCGAGCAGGTTGCGGCCACGCTCGGGTCGCCAGGCGCCGTCGGCGAGGAGACCGGCGAACATCGTGGTGAGGTGGGCCGTACCGTCGACGATGGCGGCGTCGACGACCTGCCCCCGGCCGGTGGTCCCGGCCACGTGCAGCGCCGCCAGACAGCCGACGACGAGGTAGAGCGCGCCACCACCGAAGTCACCGACGAGGTTGAGCGGGATCTGGGGCGGCCCGTCCGGGCGGCCGATCGGGTGGAGGGCCCCGGCGACGGCGATGTAGCCGATGTCGTGACCGGCGGCGCGGGCCAGTGGCCCCTGCTGTCCCCACCCGGTCATCCGTCCGTAGACGAGGCCCGGGTTGCGCTCCAGCGCGACCTGTGGCCCGATGCCCAGCCGTTCGGCCACCCCGGGACGCCAGCCCTCGATCACGATCGCGGCCCGCTCGGCCAGTCCGAGGACCACCTCGGCCCCGTCGGGATGCTTCAGGTCCACGACGACCGACCGCTTGCCCCGGTTGAGCAGGTCCCGCCCCGGGTCGCCGGCCGACAGCGCGCCCGGCTCCGGGCGGTCGATCCGGACGACGTCGGCCCCCAGGTCGGCCAGGAGCATCGCCGCGAACGGGCCCGGGCCGATCCCGGCGAGCTCCAGGACCCGGACCCCGGCCAGCGGGCCGCTCATGCGCCGGCCCGCGCGGCGAAGCGGGGAGCACGCCCCTCGAGTTGGCTGGCGAGTGCCTCACCGAAGTCGGCCCCGGCGAGGGATGCGGCCATGAGCCGACCGGCGTCGGCGGTCGCCTGGGCGGCTCCGGTCTCCAGGCCCGACCACACCTGCTGCCGGATCACCGCCATGGAGGCCGGCGAGCAGTGCGCGGCGAGAGCGGCGGCATAGGCTTGTGCCTCGGCCAGCACCTCGTCGCGTGGGAGCACCCGTTGCACCAGTCCGATCCGGTACGCCTCCGCCGCGTCGATCTTGCGGCCGGACACCAGCAGATCCAGCGCGTTGCCCACGCCGACCAGCCGGGGCAGTAGCCAGGCGCTGCCGTACTCGGCGATGAGGCCGAGCCGGCTGAACGCGGTGGCCAGGCGTGCCTGCGCCGACAGGAACCGCACGTCGGCATAGAGGGCGTGGACCAGGCCGAGGCCTGCGGCACCGCCGTTGACCGCCGCGACGATCGGCGTTCCCAGTGTCATCGGCAGATGTGGCGCGAAGCCGAACTCGTCCATGAGCCGGTCGCGGTGGCGCTCGTCGAGCAGCGCCTGCAGCGCCTCCGGGTCGGCGCCCGCGCAGAACCAGTCGCCCGCGCCGGTCACCACGATCGCCCGCACCTGCGGATCCGCGTCGGCGGCCCGCAGTGCCGCGTAGTAGTCGCGGAACATGTCCAGCGTCATGGTGTTCCGCCGGTCGGGCCGGTCGAACCAGATCGTACGGACTCCGGCGCGGGTGGCGGCCCGCAGGCCACAACCGGCCGGTTCGGCCTCAGGCACAGACAAGCTCATCGGCGCATCCCTCGTGACATCTGATATTTGATACTCTCACCGGGTGGCGGCGCGAAGCAAGATCCAGGACGTTTCTCATCCTCAACTGTCCGAGACGGTGGCGAGCCTGCTGCGCGACCGGATCATGTCCGGCCAGCTGCGCCCCGGTGAGCGGATCCGGCTCGAGGAGGTCGCCCAGGAGACCGGGCTGAGTATCACGCCGGTGCGGGAGGCCCTGCTGATGCTGCGCGCGGAGGACATGGTCGAGCTGCAGCCCCGCCGCGGTCACGTGGTCGCGCCGCTGTCCCGACAGGACATCATGGACATGTTCGGCCTGCAGGGCGACATCGCCGGCGAGCTCGCCGCCCGGGTCGCCGTCAGCATCACGCCGGACCAGCTCGACGACCTGCGGCAGCAGCACGAGCGGCTGCGTCGGGCCGCCCAGGCCCGGCAGATCAGCCGGGTCGAGCAGCTCGAGTTCGAGTTCCACCGCACGATCAACCGGCTGGCCGACGCGCGCAAGCTGTCCTGGATGCTGCGGACCGCGACGCGCTACACGCCGTCGCGGTTCTACGCGGCCAACCCGGAGTGGCGGGCGGGCATGATCGCCGATCACGAGGCCCTGCTCGGCGCGCTCGAGGCCCACGACCCGGTCGCCGTCCGGCCGGTCATGGCCCGCCACTTCACCGACGGTGCCGAACGGTTGATCAAGCATCTCGACGGTCTGGGGGTGTGGAGCGGGTGAGTCACCGGCGACCATGACGCCACTTGAACATCGCCAACGAGGCCCGCATGGCGGAAGCGGCCGGCTGCAACGTCATCACGTCGATCGGCGGCCGGAACCGCTGCCACGTGACCGACCGCGGCCGGCTGAACTCGCGCAGGCCGTCCGCGCCGTGGACCCGTCCGAACCCCGAGTCGCCGACACCGCCGAAGGGCAGTGACGGCACGCCGGCGTACCCGAGCACCGAGTTGACCGACACCGCACCCGCCCGCAGCCGGGCGGCGAGCGCCAGTCCACGACGGCGGTGTCCCGTGAAGATCGAGCCGGAGAGCCCGTAGGTGGTCGCGTTCGTCCGGCGCAGCGCCTCGTCGGCGTCGGTCACCGGATTGACCACCAGCACCGGCCCGAACGTCTCGTCGGTGACCGCCGTGCTGTCCTCGGGCACCTCGGCCAGCAGGACCGGCTCGACGAACGGGGACCGCACCGAACTCGCGTCGCCGACCACCGCCCGGGCGCCCCGGTCGATCGCGTCGGTGATGTGGCTCAGCACGATGCCGGGCTGGGCCGGCGTGCTCATCGGCCCGTACGGCGCATCCGGCTCGGCACCCGGCCGGACCTGCCGTACCAGATCGGCCAGTTTGGCCAGGAACGGCTCGTACACGGCCTGTTCGACGTAGACGCGCTCGACTCCGGCGCAGGTCTGCCCGGCGTTGCCCAGGCCGCCGAACACGGCCGCCCGGGCAGCCGCGTCGAGGTCGGCGTCGGCCGTGACGATGAGCGCGTCCTTGCCGCCGCCCTCGATCACGACGGGGGTCAGGCTCTCGGCGCAGGCGGCCATGACCGCACGCCCCGTCGCGGCCGATCCGGTGAACGCGATCTTGTCGACCGCGGCGCGGCACAGCGCGGCCCCGGTCGTGCCGTCACCGGTGACGACCTGGAGGACCGGCCGGTCGGGAAGCAGTTCGCTCCAGCGCTGCGCCAGCCACACACCGACGCCGGAGGTGAACTCGCTGGGCTTGAACACCACCGCGTTGCCGGCCGCCAGCGCATGGGAGATCGCCCCCATCGGCGTGTAGACGGGGTAGTTCCACGGGCCGATCACACCGACGACGCCGTACGGCACGTACTCCACCGAGCTGGCCTGGTTGAACGCGAGCAGGCCGGAGGAGACCGCCCGCCGTCGCAGCACCCGCCGGGCGTGTCGGGCGGCCCAGTCCAGGTGCTCGACGGCGAGCATCACCTCCAGCTGGGCCCCCGCGACCGACTTGCCGGTCTCGCTCCGGACGAGGTCGGCCAGTTCGTCGATGCGGCTCGCGACGAGTGTCTTGTACGCGAGCAGATGACGTCGACGTTGCCGGGCGTCCAGACCGGCCCACCAGTGTGCGGCGTCGCGCGCGTGCTGGACGGCGGTGCGGACCGCGGCTTCGTCGGCTATGACGTGGTCGGCGCGGGACTCGCCGGTTATCGGGTCGACGACGTGGAGCCGGCGGGGGTGCTCGACGAGGGACGTCATCGGCGGCCTCCTGACATTTGATATTCGATAGTCTAGCCTTGCTGTCAATCCCCGTTGTGACGCTGGAGGTGCAGCAGTGGAATGGAGCGACGAGCAACGATCACTTGTCGCGGCCGTGCAGGACTTCTGCCGCCGCGAGGCCGGAACCCGTGAGCAGCGGCAGAAACTGACCAACGGCGGGCGGGAGACCCACAGCCCGGAGCTGTACCGCAAGATGGCCGACCTCGGCTGGCTGGGCCTGTCGCTGCCGGAGGAGTTCGACGGCGGCGGCGCGGGCATGGTGGAGCTGTGCCTCTTCCTGGAGGAGACCGCCAGATCGATGGCGCCGATCGGCGGCTTCACCACGTCGATCATCGTCGCCGCCACCTACGAGCGCTTCGGTTCGCCGGAGCAGAAGAAGCTCATCCTGGGTGGGGTGGCCCGCGGGGTCGTCGAGGCGGTCGCGATGTCCGAACCCGAGGCCGGCTCGGACGTGGCCAACCTGAGCTGCCGCGCCGAACGCCGGGACGACGGATTCGTCATCAACGGCCAGAAGACCTGGTGTTCCAACGCCCATCTCGCCGAGCACATCCTGCTGGTCGCCCGCACGTCGGGCCGGGCCGGCGACCACGACGGCCTGACCATGTTCCTGGTCCCCGCCACGGCACCCGGCCTGACCATCTCCGGTATCGAGACCATGGGCGGCCGCGAGGTCAACGACCTCTACTTCGCCGACTGCGTGCTGCCCGCCGACGCCGTGGTCGGCCAGGTCGACCACGGCTGGCGGCAGTTGATGGCCGGGCTCAACATGGAACGGCTGATCCTCGCCACCGCGATGCTCGGCACCGCGCAGCGCGCGTTCGACGACGTCGTGGACTACGTCAAGAACCGGCGCCAGTTCCGCCGGCCGATCGGGTCGTTCCAGGTGATCCGGCACCGCCTGGCTGACCTGGCCACCGAGATCGAGTGCGCCCGGCTACTCGTCTACCACACCGCCGCCCAGGTCGACCGGTCGCCGGAGACCGTGCTGCCCCGGGAGAGCTCGATGGCGAAACTGAAGGCCACCGAGACCGCCCGCCGGGTCGCCCTCGACGCGATGCAGATGATGGGCGGTTACGGGTACGCGACCGAGTTCGACATGGAGCGACTGGTCCGCTCCTCGGTCGTGTCCACCGTCTACGGCGGCACCAGCGAGATCCAGCGCGAGATCATCGCGAAGACCTACGGGCTGTCCGACCAGTTGCGGTGACGCCGGTCGGCGGACCTGTTCGTCGCCCGGATGCTCCCCGGCCGGTGAGTGCGTCGCACACTCGCCGGCCGTACCGCGCCCCCGCCCATCCCGAACGGAGAGACCATGGAACTGTCCGCCCGGCAGCGCGCCGCCCTGGAGAGCATCTGCGACACGTTCGCACCCGGGGACCGCGACCTTCCCTCGGCCAGTCAACTCGGCGCAGTCGACATCATGGCCGCGCTGGTCCTACACAACCCGCGCACCGCCGAGGTCCGGCAGTTCCTCCGGCTGCTGGACGTGTGGGACTCCCCCGCCACCCAGCTGATCCTCGGCGGAGGCGCACGACGGTTCTCCCGGCAGACCCAGCAGGGCCGCGAGCAGATGCTGCTCGCCCTGGCCGGGTCGGGCGTCACCCGCAAGCGGGCGCTCTTCCAGGCGCTCAAGGGTGCCGCCACCCTCTCCTACTACATGGCACCCGGACCGACCGGTCACTCGCCGCTGTGGCACGCCATCGGCTACCCCGGCCCGCTCGGCACCAGGACCGACGCCCCCGAGCCGGCGCTGGCTCCGATCCGCCTGTCCGCGGCGACCACCCTGGACTGCGACGTCGTGATCGTCGGGTCGGGTGCCGGCGGCGGCACCGCCGCGGCCGTCCTCGCCGGCCACGGACTGGACGTGATCGTCGTGGAGAAGGGCGGGTACTACGACGACCGGGACTTCGACGGCGGGGAACTGTCCGGACTGTCGCGGCTCTACGCCCCGGGCCCTTCGGCCACTGCCGAGGGCCAGCTGAGCATTCTCCAGGGACAGTGCCTCGGTGGCGGCACCGTCGTCAACTACACCACGTCGTTCCGCACCCCGCCCCGCGTACGCGAGGAGTGGGCCGCGCTGGGCGTGCCGCAGTTCGCCACGGACGAGTACGACCGTTGCCTCGACGCGGTGTGGTCCCGGCTCGGGGTCAACCGCGACCACGGCCGGATCTCGTCCCGCGACGCGCTCATGGAGCGCGGCCTGACCAAGCTCGGCTGGCACGTCGACGAGATGCCCCGCAACGTCGACGGCTGCGACACCGGCATCGAGTGCGGGCGGTGCGGCCTGGGGTGCCGCATCGGTGCCAAGCGGTCCGCGACCAAGACCTGGCTCGTCGACGCCCAGCGGTCAGCCGCGCGACTCGTCGTCGACGTCGACGTCCGGACGGTCACCGTGAAGGCGGGACGGGCGACCGGCGTCGTCGGCCACACGGCCGACGGTCACCCGGTGACCATCCACGCCCGCGCCGTGGTCGCCGCGGCCGGCAGCGTGCAGACGCCGGCCCTGCTACGCCGCTCCGGCCTCACCAACCCGAACATCGGCCGGCACCTCCACCTGCACCCGGCCACCGGCGTCTGGGGTGTGTTCGACGAGGAGGTCCGACCGTGGGAGGGCGGGATGCAGACCCGGTACTCCACCGAACACGCCGATCTCGACGGCCGCGGCTACGGCGTCATCTACGAGACCGCCGCCACCAACCCGGCCACCGCCGTGTCCTTCATGAGCTGGACGGGCGCCCGGACCCACCTGGAGCGGATGCGGTCGCTGCCGAACCTCAGCGGGGTCGGCGTCATCACCCGCGACCGCGACAGCGGACAGGTCAGGGTCGGCAGCGACGGTGAGCCGGTGGTGCACTACCGCCTGTCCGCCTACGACGCCGCCCACATGAGGGCCGGGATCGGGGGCGCCGCCCGTATCGTCGAGGCGGCCGGCGCCCGCAAGCTGTTCTCCGGACACCAGCGCGGCAGGATCTGGGAACGCGGCAAGGGCTCCATCGACGACTTCATCCGCTACACGGACACCCTGGGGACCGCGCCCGGCCAGGTGGCGATGGCCGCCCTGCACATCATGGGCGCGGCCCGCATGGGCGGCAGCGCGGCGACGTCGGTCGCCGGGCCGGACGGTGCCACGTGGGAGGTGCCGAACCTGGTGCTCGCCGACGCGTCCACCTTCCCGGCGTCGTTGGGCGTCAACCCGATGATCTCCGTCGAGGCCATCGCGTACATGAACGCCCAACGCCTCGCCGCCGGACTCTGACCGCGCTATTCGAACCGCTCGCCCCGGTCGGCCATGGCCACCAGCAGCGGGGGCGGGTTGAACCGGTCACCGTAGCGCTCCGCGAGCACCCGCGCGCGGGCGACGAAGCCCGGCAGTCCGCCCGCGTACTGGTTGATGTACTGAAGGACGCCGCCGGTCCAGCTCGGGTAGCCGATGCCCAGGATCGAGCCGACGTTGGCGTCGACCACCGAGACCAGCACGCCCTCTTCGAGGCACCGCACCGACTCGATCGCCTCGATGAAGAGCATCCGCTCCCTGAGGTCGTCGAAGGGCGTGTCGAGGTTCGTACCGCCGAAGGTGTCCCGCAGGCCCGGCCAGAGTCCGACCCGCTTGCCGTCGCGGTAGTCGTAGAAGCCCGCGCCACCCGAGCGTCCCGGCCGGCCGCAGTCGTCGATCATCCGGTCGATGACCGCGTCGGCGGCGTGCGGCTGCCAGGTGCCGCCAGCGGCGACCGTCGCCGCGGCCGTCTCCTGCCGGATCCTGCGGGGCAGGGTGAGGGTGAGCTCGTCCATCAGTGCGAGAACCGGTGCGGGGTAGCCGGCCTGGCCGCTGGCCTGCTCGATGCTGGCCGCCGGGATCCCCTCGGCCAGCATCGCCACGCCCTCGTTGGTGAACGTCCCGATGACCCGGCTGGTGAAGAAGCCACGGCTGTCGTTGACGACGATGGGCGTCTTGCGCAGCCGACGAACGACGCCCAGGGCCCGCTGCAGCGTGGCCTCGTCGGTCCGCTCGCCGCGAATGATCTCGACAAGCGGCATCTTGTCCACCGGCGAGAAGAAGTGCAGCCCGATGAACCTCTCCGGCGCGCTGACACCCTCGGCGAGCAGGGTGATGGGGAGGGTGGACGTGTTGGAGGCGATGAGCGCGTCCGGCGCGACCTGCTCGATCTCGGCGTACACCTTGTGCTTGAGCGCGGGATCCTCGAAGACCGCCTCGATGGCGAGGTCGACGCCGGCCAGGTCGGCGAGGTCCTCGGTCGCCTGGATCCGGGCCAGGATCGCGTCACGGTCGTCCGGAGTGGACACGCCCCGGGCGACGGCCTTGTCGAGCAGGCCCGCCGAGTACGCCCTGCCCCGCAGCGCCCCCTCGACGGTCACGTCCTTGAGTACGACCTGCATGCCGGCGCGGGCACACACGTAGGCGATGGCGGCGCCCATCATGCCCGCACCGACGACGGCCACCCGCTCCAGCGGCGGGTGGCCGTCGCCGATGTCCCGCGAGCGCGCGGTCTGCACGTCGAAGAAGAGCGCTTTGATCATGTTCTTGGCGATCTGGCCGGTGGCCAGCTCGGTGAAGTACCGCCCCTCGATGGTGAGGGCGGTGTCCAGGTCGACCTGCGCGCCTTCGACGGCGGCGGCGAGGATGTTGACCGGGGCGGGGTAGGGCGCACCCTTGAGCTGCTTGCGCAGCATGGCGGGCATGGCCGGCAGCTGGGCGGCGAGCGCCGGGGTGGACGGGGTGCCGCCGGGAATCCGGTAGCCCTTGCGGTCGTACGGCTGCGTCGCGTCGGGGTGGGCGGCGATCCAGGTGCGGGCGGCGTCCATCAGGCCCGCCTCGTCGGCGGCGATCTCGTCGACCAGCCCGTGTGCGAGGGCGTCCTGCGGTCGACGCCGCTGGCCACGTAGCAGCCAGTTGACCAGTGCGTCGGCCACACCCAGCAGCCGGACGGTGCGGACGACGCCCCCGCACCCCGGCAGCAGGCCGAGGGTGACCTCGGGAAAGCCGATCTCGATGGCCGGATCGTCGAGCACGATGCGGTGGTGGCAGCCCAGCGCGAGTTCCAGTCCGCCGCCGAGGGCCGATCCGTTGATGGCGGCCACGACCGGACGACCGAGTGTCTCCAGCCGGCGTACGGCGTTCTTGAGCTGACGTGTGTCGGCCTCGGACGCCTCGGCGTCGGCCGGCGTCAGCCGCAGCAGGGCGTCCAGGTCGCCGCCGGCGAAGAACGTCTTCTTGGCCGAGGTGACGATCACGCCGGCGATCTGGTCGCGCTCGGCCTCGAGCCGGTCCACGGTCGCCGTGAGGCTCGCACCGAACTCGGCGTTCATCACGTTCGCCGAACGCCCGGGGTGGTCGAGGGTGAGCAGGACGACGCCGTCGTCGCCGTGCTCCCACCGGATGGTGTTGACCATTCGTGACTCCTCAGATTCGTTCGATGACGGTCGCGATACCCATGCCGCCGCCGGCGCAGAGCGTGGCGAGCCCGTAGCGACCACCGCGTCGCTCCAACTCGTCGACGAGCGTGCCGAGGATCATGGCTCCGGTCGCCCCCAGCGGGTGCCCCATCGCGATCGCGCCGCCGTTGACGTTGACGATGTCCGGGCTCAGGCCCATGTCGCCGACGAACCGCAGGACCACGGCCGCGAACGCCTCGTTGATCTCCACCAGGTCGAGGTCCTCGACGCCGAGGCCGGCCCTGGCCAACGCCTTGCGCGCGGCCGGGGCCGGGCCGGTGAGCATGATCGTCGGGTCGGCGCCGCTGATCGCGGTGGCGACGACGCGGGCTCGTGGAGTGAGACCGGCGGCCGCACCGACCGCCTCGCTGCCGATGGCCACCAACGAGGCGCCGTCGACGATGCCGGACGAGTTGCCCGCCGTGTGGACGTGGTCGATCCGCTCGATCCAGTGGTACTTCTGGAGCGCGACCGCGTCGAAGCCGGCCTGTTCCCCGATGCCCGCGAACGAGGGACGGAGCGCGGCGAGACCCTCGGCGGTCGAGTCCAGCCGGATGTGCTCGTCGCGGTCGAGGACGGTCAGTCCGTTGCGGTCCCGCACGGGTACCACCGAGCGGTTGAAGTAGCCGTTGGCCCACGCCTTCGCGGCCCGGGCCTGCGACTGCAGCGCGTAGCCGTCGACCACGTCGCGGTCATAGCCCTCGATGGTCGCGATGAGGTCCGCGCTGATGCCCTGCGGCACGAAGCCGGTGCGGAAGTTGGTCTCCGGATCCAGCGCCCACGCTCCGCCGTCGGACCCCATCGGGATCCGGGACATCGACTCGACGCCGCCGGCGAGGACGAGATCCTCCCAGCCCGAACGCACCTTCTGCGCGGCGGTGTTCACCGCCTCCAGGCCCGAGGCGCAGAAGCGGTTGAGCTGGACGCCGGCCACCGTGTCGGGCAGGCCGGCGGCGACGGCGGCCGTCTTGGCGATGACGGCGCCCTGGTCGCCCAGCGGGGACACCACCCCGAGCACGACGTCGTCGATCAGTGCCGGATCCAGGCCGGGCATCCGCCGCAGGGTCTCCTCGATCAGGCCGGTGACGAGCGAAACCGGCTTAACCCCGTGCAGCGATCCGCTCGGCTTCCCTCGGCCGCGCGGTGTGCGCAGCGCGTCGTAGATGAACGCCTCGGTCGTCATAGCCAAGCTCCTCGATGCTCACCCGAATGCGAATCTCGCCTAACTTTCGGGTAGTCGGCGGTCGCTTGTCAAGGAACCTCCACGCGAAGCGTGCTGGCTGCCTCCGGCCCGCTCGGGGCGTGCCGGAAGGCCGGTGGTCACCGCAGACCTCTCGCGATGTGGCGCTAACGTGTAAGGGTGAGACCGGCAGCGAGCGACACGGGCCCCGTAGCGACGAAGCGACCGAAAGACCGCAAGGACCGCATCGCGCTGGCGGGCGCGGAGCTGTTCTGCGAGCGGGGCTACCACCGGGTCTCCGTCGACGAGATCGCCGCCGTCGTCGGCATCAGCGGGCCGGCGGTGTACCGGCACTTCCCGAACAAGTACGCGATCCTCGTGCACGCCACCCGCGAGGTCGTCGGCGCTCTGCTCGCCGCGACCGCCGCCCCGCAGTCGAGCACCACCGAGGGTGTCCTCGACGAGCTGCTGAACGCTGTCGCCGGAGTCACCGTGAGCAAACGGCGCGTCGCCGGGCTGTACCAGTGGGAGGGCCGCTACCTCACCCCCGAGCATCGGCGGGAGTTCGCCGTGACCCTGGCCACGCTGGTCGGCCGACTCGCCGGGCCCCTGCGCGAGCTTCGGCCCGAGCTGACTGCCGGGCAGGCGGACCTGCTGGTCGAGGCGGCGCTCAGCGCCTTCGGCAGCGTGGCCACCTACCGCGCGGCGGCCACCGGCACCGGAACCGAACAGCTGCTCAACCGCGTCGCCTGGACCCTGCTGCGGGCCGACGCGCCACAGGTGCCGCCACCGCAGCGGGCCACGCCGGGCACCGCGCCGGTGCGCCCGGCGTCGCGCCGTGAACTGCTGTTGATCGAGGCGATCCGCCTGTTCCACCGCCACGGCTACCACGCCGTCGCGGTCGAGGACATCGGGCGCGCGGCCGGCATGCAGGCATCCAGCGTCTACCGGTACTTTCCCGGCAAGGCCGACCTGCTCGCGGCCGCCTACTACCGGGCCACCGAACTCCTCACCGGGGCCACCAGCGCGGCGATCGCCGAGGCGAGCGACCCGGCCGACGCGCTGCGCCGGGTCGTGCAGACCTACGTCGCCTACGCGTTCGGCCAGAGCGACCTCGTCGCGGTCTACCTGGCGGAGAACAACAACCTGCCCGACAAGGACCGTCACCAGCTGCGCGGGGCGCAGCGCCTGCACGTCGAGGAATGGGTGCGACTCGTCAACGCGGTACGACCGGACCTGCCGGTCACCGACGCCCGGGTGCTCGTGCACGCCGCTCTCAACGTCATCACCGACATCGGCCGGCTCGGCCGCTTCGACCGCACCGAGGGCTACGACGCCCAGACGGCCCGCCTGGCCCTCGCGGTGCTGCACGCCTGACCACCAGGGGCCGACCGCCTCGTCCCGAGAACCGTCGATTCCGGCCGCGCGCGCTCCCCCACGAGGTCGAGGGCCCGGACGGTGCTGTGATTGACTAGCCGTATGGTCCTGTGTCCGCCCATGCCTGATCGATCGATCCGGTGACCACCGGGTCGACCGCGGCCACCCGACCCCGCAACCGCAAGCAGGTCATCGTCGAAGCGGCCGGCCAGGTGTTCAGTGAGCGCGGCTACCACGCGGCGTCCATGGAGGAGATCGCCGCCGTCGTCGGTACCAGCGCGGCAGCGCTGTACCGGCACTTCCCGAACAAGTACGCGCTCTTCGCCGAGTGCGCCAACGTCATCGTGGACAAGCTCGTCGCGGTGGTCGACGAGTGGCCGCCCGAGGCGGCCCTGACGGACGTGCTCGTCGCCCTCACCCGGGTCACGGTCACCCACCGCGCGTCCGGCGGCCTCTACCGGTGGGAGGCCCGCTACCTCCAGCGCGAGGACCGCCGGCAGCTCCGGACCAAGTTCGCGCACGTGGTGGATCGGGTCACCGAGTTGGTACGGCGCGAGTACCCGCGCCCCGACGAGAGCCTGCGGGCGGTGGCGGCCCTCGGGGCGATCGGCTCCATCACGTCACATCGCACCTCGATCGCGCAACGCCGGATCGAGGAGCTGCTGCTGGCCTCCGCCCTGGGCGTGGTCACCTCGGACCCGGCGGCGGCAGCGGGCAGCGCACGCCTGGTCGAACTGCCCGTCCAGCCCGTGCCGCGCACCCGGCGCGCGGAGATCCTGACCGCGGCCATCCCGTTGTTCGCGCGGGACGGGTTCGCCAACGTCACGAACGCGCAGATCGCCCAGGCCGTCGGGCTGGCCCCGTCCGCGATCTATCGCCACTACCCCGGCAAGGTCGACATCCTGGTGGCCGCCTGTCTGCAGGCGGCGGGACTTCTGGCCCAGGCGGTGGACCGGAGCCTCCGTCAGGCGACCGATCCACGCCAGGCCGTGGTCGCGCTGGCGGCCGCGTACGTGGCCTACTGTTTCGAACACAACGCCCTCAACAGCGTGGCCGAGGCCGAGGTCGCCGGTCTTCCGCCCGAGCTGCAGCGCCCGGTGATCCTCGCCCAACGCGAGCACATCGCCGTCTGGGAGCAACAGTTGCGGAGGGTCCGGCCGGAGCTGGACTCACGACAGACCCGGCTGCTGGTCCACGCGGGGTTCGGCGTGGTGGTCGAGGCCGGGCGCGCCCTGCGCTGGCAGGACGCGCCCGGCCACCGGGACGCCGTGACCGCCCTGGTCACCGGTGCCCTGACCCTGTGAGCACGGGGTCCCGGCTCAGGAGCCGGGCCGGTTCCGGGTCGGGATGGTGATGGGGGTGTGGCTCGGCGAGGTGCCGTTGTTCAGGAACAGCATCGCCAGGCCCCGGATGAACCTGTCGAACATGGAGAAGGTGTCCGGCATGATCGGTGACAGCCCCTCGCGGAACATGATGTACGTCGGCCAACCGGCCTCGATCACGCCCCGCGAGATGAAGTCACGCGGCAACTTCAGCCAGTTGCCGATCTCGTCGCTGAGCAGGTAGCGCGCGAACTCGCGCTGGAACCCCTTGGTGATGCCCAGGTCGACCGACGAGGTCAGGTTCAACAGGATGTCGGCCAGGTCGATGCCCTCCCGCGTCGGCGCGAGGAGCGGTGTCAGCGCGTACTCCGACTGCTCGTACGCGGCAGCCCAGGTGGCGGGAATGAACTCGTGCCGTACGCCGAGCAGGTGCAGCGCGACCTGCCACATGTGCAGGTAGGCATCCTCTTCCGCAGCCGAGATCCGGAGGCCGTACCGACGCCACTCCACCAGCTTGCGGTGGACGTAGGTGCCCAGGCTGTGGAAGGTGATCAGGATGTCGCCGTTGCTGATCGGGATCGGGTGGTCCGTGACTCCCCGCCACGCTGCCGACTGCGGCAGCAGGTGCCGCACGGCGGCATGCGTCAGGCGGGTCTTGGTGGAGGTGGTGATGAACTTGCCGGTCGGCTTGAAGGCGTCGACCGGGTTCATGTCGTAGCCGTACGTGAAGGTCTTGGCCGCGCGCGCCTTCATGTCCGCGCCGCCCTCGGACCAGTAGACGTTGCGGGCCTCGCGCGGGATCACCGTGCTCATGATGCCGCTGCCCAGGCCGTACAGCAGGAACAGGTACATGCTCATGCGCTTGTTGAACTGGGCGGCACGGTCCAGTTTGGCCTGATCGGCCCAGGAGGGCAGCTTGTTGACCCGGTTGAGGTAGGTGACGAGCGCGGAGGGCAGGCCGCTCGGCACCGGGTCGCCGTTCCTGATGAACGATTCGAACGCGGTGTTGACGGCCGGGACCTGGCCGTTGTCGAGCAGTGCGGCGACGAGCGGGTCGGTGTCGTCGTCCCACACGTCCCACGGGTCGGTGACCGTGTCGGTCCCGGCGATCGAGTTGGCGGACGACCACGCCCAGGCCTTGGGGGTCTCCGTCACGGCCACCAGACCCAGCGCGGCACCGAGGGTCAAGACGCTTCTTCTGCTGAGATTCTCCATTCGCACCACTTCCCGGTCGGCTAGATATCGCCCTGAACACCAGCTTGCGGAGGTGCTACAGGCAGGTTTCGAGCGATCCGAGCATGTGATTTTCTATTAACATAGAGCAGCTTGACCCGGCCTGCAAGAGGTCGTCTTCGATACGAGGTCACCTGCCACCGGCACCGGGCCGCCAGGTGCGGCCTGCCGTCGACCGGGACTGTCCTCAGTCGAAGGTGAGGACGGGCTTGATCGCGGTGCCGTCACGCATGCCGGACACGGCGTCACCGATGTTCTCGAAGGGGAAGGTGGCGATGAGCCGGTCCAGCGGGAAGAGGCCACGCTGGTGCAGGTCGACCAGTTCGGGGATGAAGCGCGCCGGGTCCGCGTCGCCCTCGATCACGCCGTGGACCCGGATTCCCCTGCTGAGCAGGCTCATGACGTCGAAGTCGACCGTGGTGCCGATGCCGACGAGGGCGAGCTCGCCCCGGGGACGCAGGGCGGTGACGGCCTGCCGGAGCATCTCCGGTCGGCTGGTGGTGTCCACGACGTGGTGTGCGCCGCCGCCGGTGAGGTCGAGCACGGCGGTGCCGAGGTCGTCGGCCGCGCTCGGATCCAGGGCTGCCGTGGCACCGAGTTCGGTGGCCAGGGCGCGTCGCGAGGCGACCGGTTCGATGACGATGACAGGGTCGCAGCCCAGGACGACCGCGGCCATCAGCGCGCTGAGTCCGACCCCGCCGGCACCGATGACGACCAGGGATTGTCCCGGCTCGGGACGCAGACGGTTGATCACCGTACCCGCCCCCGTCTGCACACCGCAGCCCAACGGCGCGGCGACGACGGCCGGCAGGTCGGCAGGGACCCGGATGGCGTTGCGCTCGTGGGCGAGCGCGAACGTCGCGAAGCTGGACTGGCCGAAGAACGCGCCGTGTACGGGCGACCCGTCGCGGGACAGCGGGGTGGTGCCGTCGCCACGACCGCCGGAGATGTTCAAGGTCTGCTGGAAGTGGCAGTAGGCCGGGTGGCCGGTCGCGCACTGCTCACACCGACCGCAGCTGTGGAAGGTCAGGCAGACGTGGTCGCCCGGCGCGAGGCCGGTCACGTCCGCGCCGACCGCCTCGACCACGCCGGCCCCCTCGTGCCCGAAGACCATGGGGGTGCGCCGCCGGGGCCAGCTCGCCTGCATGCTGAGGTCGGTGTGGCAGAGGCCGGCCGCGGCGATCCTGACCAGCACCTCGTGCGGCCGTGGGGCTTCGAGATCCACGGCCTGGATGACGAACGGTCCGCCCGGGGTTTCGGTGACGGCTGCCCGGATCCGCATGATCAGCTCCTTCGGTGGTCGAGCTCAGCCGACGCGATCGAGAAGGAAGTAGAAGAAGGGACCGTCGGTGGGAACGTTCTTGCCGTTCATGATCCCCATCAGCGTGCTCTCGTCGACTCGTTTGAAGTGGTCGAGGACCGGCTGACCGTCGTAGACCATCGTGGCGGTCGACTCGCCACGGAACTCGACGGTCCACAGGCTGGCCTCGCCCTTGCCGAGCACGGTGTTGGAATACAGCTCGCCCTTGTCGTTACGGCAGATCAGGGGCTTGACGTCCGTGCGGGTGACGAAGCTCTTGCCGTACCACCCCACCTGGTCGAGTCGCCCGTTGACGGGATGCCCCGTGTCGAACGCGCTGCCCTTCCACTCGCCGAGGATCTCTTCGGGACGGACCGTGTCCAACGCGGCCCAGATCTCGTCGAGTTCGGCGGCCGACACCGGGCCGTCCTGTCGGCGCAGCTCGGCGAACCGGGCTCGGGCTCTGCTCGCGTTCATGATGGCTTCCTCTCTCCGTACGTGCGACTTCAGGCACCGCACCTGGCCCTTGACACGGGCCGCGCCGTCACCAACTCTGGTGGCGAGGTGGTCACGATGGTCGATGGCGGCCGGTACCGCTGGTTGCGTCGTATCGAGGCACTCGATCCGGTACGTGACCATCACGAGATCTACCGGATCTCGGTGGGATACGAGTTCCCCTTCGACTACCAGCGGGCGCTGGAACTCGCGCTGCTCCGTACGTACTGTGTGCCGAGCATCTCGGCGCTGCTCGACGCGACCGGCGAGTTCCGGCTGCGGACGCAGCAGCGGTACGACGACACCGCGCTGCTGATGGCGGAGATGGCCGAGCACGGGTACGACTCGCCGCGCGGCAGGCAGGCGTTGAGAGTCGTCAACCGGGCGCACCGTCGGTACGCGATCTCCAACGACGACATGCGCTACGTGTTGTCCACGTTCGTGTACGAGCCCGTCGACTGGCTGGAACGGTTCGGCTGGCGTCGGCTGCACGAGCACGAGCGGCTGGCCGCGTTCCACTACTACCGGGCGGTCGGCGCGCGGATGGACGTCCGCGACGTGCCGGACGACTACGACGCGTTCCGGGACTTCAAGCGCGAGTACGAGCGTGCCTCCTTCCGCTTCGCGCCGACCAACCAGCGGATCGGCGCCTACACCGTGGACCTGTTCGGCTCGTGGTATCCGAGGCCGCCGCGCCGCGCGGCTCGGCGTGCTCGCGTTGCTTCCCGCCGAGGTACGCGCCGCCTTCGGATTCCCGGCCGCGCCGCGCTGGCTGTCCGCAGCGGTCGAGGGCGGATTGCGCACCCGGGCAGCGGTGGTACGGCTGATGCCGCCGCGCACCACGAGCCGGTTGACCCACGCGCCGCACAACCGCACCTACCCCGGCTACCCCCGGGGGTACCAGCCCGCCGACCTGGGGTCGCCGCCACCGCCGCCCGACCTCGACCCGACGTGGCTGGCCCGCCCGGCACCGCCACCGGCCGCCGGGCCGGGGCCTGACTGACCGCCGGAGGAGCGCGGGAAGGCTCCTACCGGTACGGCGTCAGCCCGCGACCGACGAGTGGCGGTGACCGATACCGACATCGCCCTGGTGTCCTGAGCCGACCCGGTGCGTGGACGGCTCAGGACACCGACCCGGGACCGACCCGTCAGACCGCTCCCGGCGACTGGTAGAGGGCGTTGATGCTGTCGTGGTAACGGTCGACGATGACGCGGCGCCGCAGCTTCAGGGTGGGAGTCAGCTCACCCGATTCCGGCGTCCAGGCCGACGGCAGTACCTCGAAGGTCTTGACCTGCTCGGGTCGGGCGAGCTTGGCGTTGGCAGCGTCGACGACGGCCTGGATCTCGGCGAGCAGCAGCGGATCCGAGGCCAGGCCGGGCAACTGCGCGTCGCTGATGCCGCGCGCCCGCGCCCACAGGGGTGCGACCTCGTCGTCCAGCACGATCAGCGCCGTGACGTACGGCCGCCGATCGCCGATCGCGACCGCCTGACCGATGAGCGGATGCGCCCGAAGCAGCCCCTCGATGTGCGCCGGCGAGATGTTCTTGCCGCTCGAGGTGATGATGAGTTCCTTCTTGCGGTCGGTGATGCTGAGGAAGCCGTCCTCGTCGATCGTGCCGACGTCGCCGGTGGCCAGCCAGCCGTCGGCGTCGACGACCGGCTCGATGCTGCCGTCGCCGCGCAGGTACCCCGAGCAGACCAACGGCCCGCGCACGAGGATCTCACCGTCGTCGGCGAGACGCACCTGCATGCCGGCGTTGGGCCGGCCGACGGTCCCGGTGCGGAAACGCTCCGGGGTGTTGATGGTGGCGGTACCGGTGGTCTCGGTCATGCCCCACACCTCCAGCACGTCGACACCGAGCCCGGCGAGGAACCGCAGGACGTCGACCGGGATCGGGGCGGCGCCGCTGCCGGCCCAGACCACGTTCTGCAGGCCCAGCGTCGACTGGAGCGGTCGCAGTACCGTGGCTTCGGCCTGCGCCACCCGGGCAGCCAACTCGTCGGGCACGGCCTGGCCCGCCGCGCGCAGCTCGTACGCCTCGAGGGCCACGGCGCTCGCGGCATTGAAGGCGGCCTGTACCGCCGGTTCCGCGGTGGCCAGATGGGCCTCGATACCGGCGGCCATCTTCTCCCAGATCCGTGGCACGCCGAAGAACGAGGGCGGACCGATCGCGCGTAGGGCCCTGATGAGCTGCGTGGGGTCCGGGCAGATGGTGACGTGACCGGCGCGGTAGATGGGGTTGTAGATGCCCAGGATCCGCTCGGCGATGTGGGCCAGCGGCAGGTAGGCCACCGACGGTGCGTGGTCGGGGACGGACACGGTGGCCTCGAGGACCACGGCCTGATAGATGACGTTGTGGTGGCTGAGCACGACGCCCTTCGGGTCACCGGTCGTCCCCGACGTGTAGAGCAACGTCACCGGCTGCTCGGGTCGGATCGCGCGCCAGCGCCGCTCGAAGGCGTCCGGGTCGGCCTGGTGTGCGGCCTGGCCGATGGCACGCACCTGGGACAGTGGCACGGTCTTCGGGGTCAGATCGTCGGGTTCGGCCGCGTCGACCAGCACGATCCGGCGCAGGTGGGGCAGGTCCGGCAGGATCGAGCGCCAGCGGGCCAGCTCGTTGGCGCCTTCCAGCACCAACACCTGGGCGCCGCTGTGCAGCGCCAGGTACCGCAGTTGATCGGTGCTCAGCGTCGGATAGACCGTGCAGGGCACCGCACCGAGGTGGGTTGCGGCGAGGTCGACCAGCCAGTGCTCCGGCCGGCTCGACATCATGATCAGCATGTGGCCACCCGGCTGCAGGCCGATCTCGGCCAGACCGCCGGACAACTCGGCGACCTCGTCGCGCAACTCGGCCCACGTGCGGGTGTCGTCGCGGTCGAGCGTGGTCAGCGCCGGCAGGTCGGCGAACTCGGTGGCGTTGCGGTGCAGGAGCGCGGGGACGGTCAGCTCAGCAGCCGTCTTGGCGCATCGGTCGGCAAGGGTGTCGGCAGGGTCCATGGGTTACTCCTTCGACCGTAACCAGGCCTGGTGGTGGTGAGGCCGGTGTACCCCTCATCGTGGTGGTGTCGAGGGTGCCGCATCCTCTGACAGCACTGTAAACGAGGGTTAACTTTCTGGGAAGAAGCGATTGGGATCAGGTGCTCAGCCGAGTCGAAGGTGCGGCCGGGAAACGAACGCGGACTAACCAGCCAGGGCCGGGCGCGCGGCCGTCGCGGCCGCGCGCCCCGTGCCGGCTGCCGGATGCCGGCTGCCGGATGTCCTGGAGAACGGACGGTCGGCCGCCCGTCACGATCGTGGCGGCGACGACCTCGCTGATCGCGTCGCCGGTCGCCGTGGCTCCGGACGGCCACCGGCTGCCTCAGGCGACGCGCCGGGCCGCGATGGCGCTGAAGGCCCGGCCCAGTCGTTCGCCGGTCCCTGCGGATCGCCGTCGACCGGGGCCGGCGGACCGCTGGTCGTCACTGCGCGGTCCACCCACCGTCCACGTGCAGGACGCTGCCGGTGACATAACTGGCAGCGTCCGACGCCAGGAACGCGACCGCGCCGACGACCTCGTGCGGCAGGCCGAACCGGCCCATCGGGATCCGCTCGCGCAGTCGTTTCGACCACTGGTCGTGGCTGCGCAGTCCCTCCGTCATCGGCGTCTCCAGGTAACCGGGCGCCACCGCGTTCACCCGGACACCGGCAGCCGCCCACTCCAACGCCAGCGTCCGGGTGAGCTGCTCGACCCCGCCCTTGCTGGCGCTGTAGGCGGCCAGTCGCGGCAGGCCGACCTGACCGTGCACCGAGGACATGTTGACGATGCTGCCCGCGCCCTGCTCGATCATGAACGCGCCGGCGGCGCGGGCGCAGACGAACACCCCGGACAGGTTGGTGTCGATCACCTGTTGCCAGTCCGCGACGGTCAACTGCTCGCTGCGGTGCAGCGCCGGACTGATCCCGGCGTTGTTCACCAGGACGTCCAGGCGACCCCAGCGCTGCCGGGCCAACGTCACGACGGCATCGGCGACGGCCTCGTCGGTGACGTCACCGGCGACGACGTCCGCCGTGCCACCGTTGGCCACGATCTTGTCCCGTACCGCCTCCAGCGCGTCCCGCCGACGTGACTGGAGGATCACGCACGCGCCGGCCTCCGCCAGTCCTTCGGCGATCGCCGCGCCCACGCCCTGGCCGGCGCCCGTCACCCAGGCGACCTTGCTCTGAAGTAGTCCCTTGAACATCTGTCGGATTCCTCTCGGTGGAGGTCTCGTCACGAGCCCAGCGCCGCGACGCCCTGCCCGTCGGCGACCCGCAGTCCCATCTCCACGAGCGCCGCCGCTGCCCCGGCCATGTCCGCCGCGTCCGACCCCATGTGCTTGCCCTGGAGATGGCGGAAGTAGATCGATTCCATGATGACCGCGAGTTTGAGGCAGGTGAGCGCCAGGCACACGTCGAGGTGGTCGCGGTCGACCGGACGGATGGCGGTGTAGGCGCGCAGAACGGCTGCACGATCACCGAAACCCGGCCGGTCCGTCACGCCGAGGGCCACCGGAACCTGCCGCCGCAGCGTGTCACCGGGCTCGGTCCAGTAGACGAGCAGGAGCGCGACGTCGCACACCGGATCGCCACGGGTGGCCATCTCCCAGTCCAGCACCGCGCGTACGCGTGCGCTGTCCGGCGCGAGGATGAGGTTGTCCAGGCGGTAGTCGCCGTGCACGAGCGCCCAGGCCCGGTCGGCGAACGCGTCCGTGCGGGCGGCCAACCAGTGCCCGAGCCGGTCGAACCCCGGCAGGTCACGCACCTTGGTCCGCTCCCACTGCGCGGTCCACAGCGCGGTCTGGCGGCTCAGGTAGCCGGCCGGCTGGCCGAACGTCTCCAGACCGGTGCCGGTGAGGTCCGCGTCGTGCAGCGTCGCCAGCGTCCGGACGAGGACGTCGGTGATCGCCGCCGCGCGTTCCGCGGAGAGACCGGCGCAGTCGGCCGCCGAGGACAGCACCACGCCGTCGACGTGCTCCATGACGAGGAAGGGCGTGCCGATGACGGACCGGTCCTCGCAGAGCAGGTACGGCCGGGCGGTCGGCACCGCCGTCCGTTCGAGGCCGCGTAGCACGCGATACTCGCGCGCCATGTCGTGCGCCTTGGGCATCACGTGGCCGAGTGGCGGACGACGCAGCACCCAGGAGCCGGCACCCTGGCTGATCCGGTACGTGAGGTTGCTCCGGCCGCCGGCGAGAAGCTCGGCGTGCCACGACGCGACCGGATCGGCGTCGGGCAGCCGCCCACCGAGGTAGGTCGCCAGCCGGTCGAGCGACAGGCCCGGCGGGTCCACGCCCACGCTCGCGGGTGCCGGCCCGGTCATGGTGCCGGACTCCCTGTGGAGCGGACCGTCGCCCGCCGGACCGCGGCCCTCGTCAGCCATGCGTCGCTCCACCGGTCCGGGCGGCCTCGTACCGCCGGACGGCGCGGCGGGCCACCGCCCAGCGATGCACCTCGGACGCGCCGTCGTAGATGCGGAACGGGCGCACCTCGGCGAGGAACCGCGCCAGCGGCAGGTCGTGGGAGACGCCCTGCGCGCCGCACAACTGCACCGAGCGGTCGACGATACGCCCGACGGCCTCGGAGACGAACGTCTTGGCGATCGACGTCTCGTGGTTCGCGCGCCCACGCTCGTCGAGCGTCGCGGCGGTGGTACGGATCAGCGACCGGCACGCCGCGATGTCGATCTCGTTGTCGGCGATGAGATGCTGCGCCAGGCCGAGATCGGCGAGCCGGCTACCGAACATCTCACGCTCGACGACGTAGCCGAGCATGATCTCGTGAGCACGGCGGGCGACACCGAGCCAGCGCATGCAGTGCGTGAGACGAGCAGGCCCGAGCCGGACCTGGGCGTTGGCGAAGCCACGGTCGACCTCACCCAGCACGGCGGACGACGGCACCCGGCAGCGGTCGAACACCACCTCGCAGTGCCCGCCGGTGAATCCGGCATCGATGGTCGGGATGTGCCGGCCGACCGAGAGACCGGGAGTGCCGGCGTCGACGAGGAACATCGTCGCGGCGTCGGCACCCGTACCTGCCATCACGATGAAGAAGGCGGCACCGTCGGCACCGGTGATGAACCACTTCCTGCCGTCGATCAACCAGTCGCCGCCGTCACGCACCGCCGTCGTGGTGAGCGCGCCGGGGTCCGATCCGGCACCCGGCGCCGGCTCGGTCATCGCGAACGCCGAACGCGCGTCGCCGGCGGCCAGCGGTCGGAGGTACCGCTCGCGTTGCGCAGGCGTGGCGACGTGTTCCAGTAGCGTCATGTTGCCCTCGTCGGGCGCTGCGCAGTTCATGACGAGCGGGCCGAGCAGACTCCGGCCGGACTCTTCGAGCACGTCGGCCTGTTCGCGCATCGACAATCCCAGACCGCCGTACTCGGTGGGTGCCGACGGGGCGAACACGCCGGCGGCGCGGGCGGCCCCGCGAAGCCGCGCGAGGAGTTCGCGGTCGGTCTCGATCTCGTGTTCGACGGGAATCACCTGATGGTCGACGAAGCTTGTCACCCGCTCCGTGAGGTCCTCCGCGCCTTCGCCGGGCGTCGCGTTCGTACTCACCCTGTGCCTCCTGGTCGCTCCGGTAGCTGCACGCGGCGCCCGGTGGTCGAGTGCGGAGCCGACCGACTGATCGGTTTTCCGCCGTACGGTGTCGACCGGACGCTCGAGCATGGTGCCGACGTTCGGGAATTCCTATTTCTGAGAATGCCAATCAACGGTTTCCGACTGACAGACCACCGTGCCGTGGCCGCCTTGCCTGCCGGCGGCCGACTCGGGTGCGCTGGTGCGGTGGGTGGGTGGTCGCGGTGTCCGGGCGGCCCAGCTAAACAAACATAGATCAGCATCACCATCAACCTTGTGACCGTCGACACAAGTGTGCTCTCATGTGAAACACGGGCGCAACATGCGTTTCACCGTATCAGTAGCCCTCGACTCCGAGGAGTGCACCGTGGAACCACTCAGCAGACGCAACATGTTGAAGGCTGGTGGGGCGTTGGGCGCGCTCGGCGCGTTGAGCATCGCCGCGCCGGCGCAGGCCCAGTCGAAGTGGACCTGGTCCCCCTCGGGCTCGGTGGCGGGCGCCGGGGCGGGCGTCGACCCACGGCTCGTGTGGGACGACGAGGCCGACCCGCTGGTCGCCTCGCTGCTCGACCGGGGCGAGGCGCCCCTGGTCAACCAGTTGCTCCGGACCTGGACCAGGAACGGTCAGCCGCTGCCGGCCGGGCTGCCGGCGGACGTGCACCAGTTCATCGAGCGCGCCCGCCAACTGCCGACGTGGGTCGACCAGGGCAAGCTGACCACCGCGGTGCAGTTCAACGAGAAGCGGGGGCTCTACCTCGGCGTGCTGTACGGACTGGCCAGCGGCATGATGAGCACGGTCATCCCGCAGGAGGCCCGGGCCGTCTACTACTCCGAGGGCGGCGCGGACATGAAGGACCGCATCGCCAAGACGGCCAAGCTCGGGTACGACATCGGGACGGCGAACGCCTACCAGCCCAACGGTTCGATGATCGTGACCGCCGTCAAGACCCGACTGGCCCACGCCGGCGTGCGACACCTCCTGCCGCAGTCGCCGAGGTGGGTGGGTGCCGCCCCCGAGGACATCCCGATCAGCCAGCGGGACATGATGATCACCTGGCACAGCCTTCCGACCACGGTCATGCGGGAGCTGAACTCCTGGCGGGTTCCGATCCCCACCCGCGAGTCGGACGCCTTCCTCCACCTGTGGCAGGTGGCCGCCCACATGCTGGGCATCAAGGACGAGTACATCCCCGCGTCGTGGAGTGAGGCCAACTCCCAGGCCACCCAGGTCCTCGACCCGATCCTGGCACCGACGCCCGAGGGCATCGCGCTGGCGGACATCCTGCTCGGCCTCGGCAAGGAGATCGACGGCGGCATCCTGAGCAAACCCATCCTCGGCTCGTTCACGCGATTCCTGCTCGGTGACCAGATCGCCAACTGGCTCAAGATCCCCCGGGACCTGCTCTGGGACACCCTGTTGCACACGTCCTGGGGGCCGTTCATCGCCGTCCGGGAGGCCCTGCTCCCGCTTCCGCTCGCGCCGGAGTGCTTCTGGCTCTTCGACGAGTTCCTGCGCAAGTTGGCCCTGCTCTTCCTCTCCGAGGGACAGCAGATCAACATCGAGATCCCGCTCGGCAACCGTCCCGACTGACGGGCGACAGCCCCTCCTGACCGGGAACGTCACCGTCGAGGGCGCGGGCCGGCCCCTCGCCCTCGGTTCTCTCCGGCGCACCGTCCGAAGCACCGCGACTCAGCTCGCGGTGCTTCCGCCGACCACACCAGAGGCCACGACACCACGATCGAGTTCCCCGACGAACCGTCCCGAGTGAGCCACCATGGTCGAACCCGATTCCCGGCGACACTTCCCCGGGTACGTGCTGGCCGCCCCGATCCTCGTGACCGCCGCCGAACTGGCGGCGACCTCCACCGCGACCACCCGGCCACCGTCGCCAGACGTGACGGAACTGCTCGGCCTCAACCACATCATGACCGCGGCGGCACTGCCGACATCGGGGCTGATCTCGGTCGAGGTCAGCCAGGACGGAACCGTGTCGTTCACGTTGCCCCGAGCCCGGCTGGGACAGGGCGTCACCACCTCGACCGCCACGCTGATCGCCGAGGAACTGTCCGTACCGAGGGGACGGGTTCGGGTCACGCTGATCGACGCGTGGCCGGAACACCTGTCCCACCCGGGGACCGGCGGACCGGACACGACCATCTCGACCTACGCTCCCCTCCGGGTCGCCGCGGCCGTGGCCCGGCAGCGCCTGTTGGAAGCCGCGTCGGCCGCCTTCGGCTCGCCCGTCGTCGACCTGCGGCTGACGGCCGGCGTCATCACCGATGGCGACGGCCGGAGCCTCGACATCGGCGCCCTCGCCACGACGGCCGCCAGCGCGAGCACCGTCGCGGTGGTGGTGGAACTCGCCCCTCGGGAAGGCCGCACCGTCGTCGGCCGTCCCGCGACCGGGTCGACGCGCGGGAGGCGGTGACCGGGCACGGGACCCGGGTCACCGAGCCGGTGGATGGACTGCTCGGCTGTCACTGTCGGCGGGGCGGGTGTCGGGATCCCGTTCTCGTCCGGTTGACACAGAAACTCTGCGGTCCGATTGTGGCATCGATGCACATCGCTCAGATCCCGACCTGAACCGAGCCACGGCCCCTTCCCTGAACGCCGTCCCGGAAGGACACTCATGCGCAGATCCGCCAACCGAATCGCCACAGGTCTCGCCGCCGCCCTGAGCACCGCGCTGACCGCGACGCTAGGAGCGTCGCCCGCGGCTGCTGGCGAGCCGGTCCAGAGCCCCGACGCGGGCCTGGTCTTCTACTCGAGCTACCCGACCGAGGTGGTCGGCAGGCAGGCCACACCTGACGACGTCTGCCGTCGGGTCCCGGCCGACGCAACCTGGCTGCTCGTCTGGAGCGGCGGCTTTCGTGCCGTCCCCGGCTACCGGACCCCAGACTGCAGCGGTCAGGCGTCCGAGCTCAACAACTTCCACAGCTGGCCGAAGGGCCATTACCTCACATACAAGGCCAGCTGACAGCGTTCCCGCTCCCTGCCCCGGCAACGCCGCGTCCAGGCCAGCCAACTCCTCACCGCGCTACGCACCCCGCGACGAGGATCCACCGCCGTCGTTGTCAGCTCGTCGCGCGGCTGCGGGATCGGCTTGCGGTCAACGGGTCCTCTCTGTCGGGTCCAGGAAGGTGGTGCGCAGCGCACGGCGGCGGCGCAGGCCCGCCGGTCGGTCCGTGCCGGCGCCGGAGGGCTGACCGGCACCGGCACGGACCGCTCGACTCAGGTCACCGGCACGACCCGGAGATCGACGGATAGCGAGCCGGAGAAGCTGATGGTGAGGATGCGGTGGGTGCGATTGCCCAGGTACGACCGGTCCATCGGCGCGTACTTCGCTTCCCGGTCCACCCCCCAGTCGATGACGAACTTCATGCTTCCGCGGGTGAGGGTCAGCCCGCGGGTGACGGTGATCGTCTCCTGTCCGTAGGGTGCCGGCGTGCCGTTGGCGAAGGCCACTTGATCCTCGGTGCCGACGATGAGGGGGATGCGTTCGCGGGACGCTCCCGGCGTGGTCAGCACCCGCCTGATGCCGTCGGGGCGGTGCGTCACGTCCGTGGTCACCGCACCGTCCGTGGTCACGTACCTCGTGGTGAACACGCCCCGGTATCCGGTCAGCGCGTCCGCCGGGATGACCGCGCCGGACGCCGACGCCCCGCGGTGGTGGGTCGCGTTCACCGGGCCTCGTGAGGAGGCGGTGCCGACGGTGTCGGCGACGGTCGTCCAGTCGTCCGGACCCGAGCTGTTGACGGTGAGGGCGAGCATGCCGGCCACCGGGTGCCAGAACGCGTTGGTCCCCATCCGCTGGAGCGAGTTCTGCCGGACGCCGTAGAGCCCGGCGGTGTAGTACCCGGGACGGCGGACGAACACGTACTGCTGGTCGAGGGTGCCCTTGCGGAGTTCGGTGAAGGTGCTCTCGCGCAGGTAGCGCAACTCGGCGACCCGCGCGTCGCGCTGGGCTGCGGGGATCCCGAGCGGGGCCTGCGGGACGTGCATGTGCAGCCGCGGCGAGGAGTCCTGCTTGCGTCGGGGCGAGACGGGTGCCGTGGAGTTCCGCCAGGCGTCGCGCGCCTGGGTCCTCTCCTCGGCGCTGGCGAAGAACGCGCCCAGCGCGGGCACGTGGGGCAGCAGGGTCCGTGCGAGCGCGCTGCGGTCCAGGTCGTCCACCGGGGTGGTCTCGAAGGTCGCGACGATGTTGCGGGCGCTCGTGCCGGAGAGGATGAAGCCCTCGTCGCGTCCGGGTTCCATGACGACGACGTACCCGAACCAGGCGGCGAACCGCTCGGCCATCTGGATGACGGCCGGGTCCGGCAGCCGCTTGTACAGGGCGCCGAGGTCGGGGAGCATCACCTCGAAGTTGTACCCGGCGTCCGGTGCGACGGGTTCGTGGAAGAACCCGGCGGGCGCCTGGCCGTCCTTGAGCAGGATCTGCAACCGGTTCGGAACGGCGGCGCTGACTGCCGGTTCACCGAGGACGTGCGCCGCGTCGACGACGCCGGAGAGCCCCGCGACGACCTGGTTGGCGAACTGGACCGGGCGGTTCCAGTGCGGAAGGGAGGTGTCGACGAGCCACGCGGAGCTCTTGCGGATGGCGTCGCGGATCTGCAGTCGCCGGTCGTAGAGCTCACCGGCGGCGCGGAGGTCCCGAAGCACGGCGGCGAGCGCGACGGTGCCGAACCCGGTCGGCGAGAGGTGGTGCTCGGTCGGCGAGTACTCCGGGTACGACCCGTCGGCGTGCTGCAGGGAGAGGTAGTAGCCGAGGGCGGCGTCCAGGCGCGCGAGCAGCGCGGGGTCGCGGTGGTACGGGTTCCACGGTCGATCGTTGGCGTAGAACCACGAGAGGGTGGCGACGTGCTCCATGATCCGTGAGTTGTACGGCTGGTTGGGGGTGCGCTGCCAGCCGTCCTCCATCCACCCGTAGTTCGGCGCGACGTCCCGGATGCTGTTGGCGAGCGGCGCGACGATCATCAGGTACGCGGCCAGTACCTGCTCGTGGGGCGCGAACTGGGTCCGCACCGGCTGCCCGGCCGGGAGCGGGGCGACGAGCGGCAGCACGGTGCCGGCCGAGGTGGCCAGCGCGGGTGGCGCTGCCGCGTTCCCGATCGCCAGCAGTGCCGCGGCGCTGCCGGCGCCGACCAGGAAGTTCCGTCGGCTGAGCGCCGGCAGCATCGGTGGGCGTGTTCGGTCCTCATGCATGGTTCTCGACTCCTTCGTTTCTGGAACGCGGCAGTCTGGTCAGCGGCGACGCCCGGTCCCGGGTCGTCGCTCTGGTGGATCAGCTCATCCCTTGAGCCCCGTCTGGGCGAGACCCTGGACGAACTGCTTCTGGGCGATGAGGAACACCACCAGGATCGGCACGACGGTCAGCGACGCGGCGCCGAGCTGCGTGTTCCACATCTGCTCGCCGTAGAAGTCCTGGTAGCGCGTGATCGCGAGCCCGAGGGTGAAGTTCTCGGGGGTCCGCAGGAAGATGAGCGCCTCGAAGTACATGTTGAACGAGCGCAGGAACGCCATGATCCCGACGGCCGCGATCGCCGGCTTCGCCAACGGGAGGGCGATCCGGAAGAACACTCCGGCACGGGTCACGCCGTCCAGCCGGGCGGCCTCCTCGTACTCCTTCGGGAAGCTGAGGAAGTGCTGCCGGAAGATGAACACGGAGACGACCGCCGTGGGCCCGAGGATCGGCAGGATGATGAGCGGCCAGTGGGTGTCGTTGAGACCCATCGCGTTGACCGCCGTGAAGATCGGGATGATCGTCACCTCGGTTGGCACCATCATCGCCGCGAGCATGAGCGTGAACGCCGCGTTGCGCAGCGGGAAGCGGATGCGGGCGAAGGCGTAGCCCGCCATCGCCGACAGCAGGATCGACGCCACGGTGACGACCGCCGCGATGTAGATCGAGTTGCCGTACTGCTGCAGGAACGGCTGCGCGGTGAACACCTGCGCGAATCCGTCCAGCGTCCACTCCTGGGGCAGCAGCCTGGGCGGTTGCAGGAAGATCTCGTTCGCCGGCTTGAACGCCGAGAAGAACATCCACAGCGTCGGATAGAGGAACGGGAGGGACGCGGCCACGAGCAGCACGTACAGCGTGGCCGTCGTCACCCGCGAGCGGCTGCGGGCCGCGCGCGATGCGTCAGACCTCATCGTGCACCCACTTCCGGCGGGAGGTCCACTGCAGCATCGTCAGCGTCAGGATGATGGCGAAGAGCACGACGCCGACGGCGCTGGCGTAGCCGAACTGCTGGCTGATGAAGGCCGTGCGGTAGAGGAGGAACGGCAGGACGTTCGTGGCATCCCCCGGCCCGCCGCCGGTGAGCAGCTGCACGGGAGCGAACACCTCGAGCGAGCCGATGGTGGTGAGGATTCCGGTGAGCAGGATCGTCGGCGCGATCATCGGGACGGTGATCGACCAGAACGACTTCCACGGCGACGCGCCGTCGAGCTGCGCGGCCTCTCGGATCTCCTCCGGAACGCCCTGAAGGGCGGCGAGGAAGAGCACCATGTTCATCCCGACGCCCTTGAACACCTGCACGACGACGAGGGAGACGAGCGCAGTGGAGGGGTCGTTGAGCCAGTTGGTCCCCTCGATGCCGAACAGCCGCAGTGCGCCGTTGATGCCGCCGTCGGGGGCGAGGAGGAAGCCCCAGGTCACGGACCAGGCGACCACGGAGACCACGACGGGTGAGAAGAAGATCGTGCGGAACGCGGTGATGCCCTTCATCCGCCGGTTGAGCAGGACGGCGAGGCTGATGGCGAGCACGAGGTTCAGCACCAGGACGCCCGCGCTGAAGAGCAGACTCGCGATCACCGAGGCGGAGAAGGTCGGGTCGGCGAAGAGGCGGGAGTAGTTGTCGAGCCCGACGAAACTCATCTCGCCGGTGAGCGGACGCCACTCGTTGAGGCTGTACCAGATGACGAAGAGGAAGGGGACGACACCAAGGAGGATGACGCCGAGGACCTGGGGCGCGACGAAGGCCACGCCGAGCCAGCGGTCCTGGTCAGGACGGGGACGGCGGCTCGGCATGACTCTTCGGTCTTTCGCCGCGGCGGTGCGTGCGGTCACTGGGGTCAGCCCTTGAGCGTCGGCGAGATCTGCTCGCAGATGCCGGTGACGGCGGCCCTCACGTCGCCTCCTGACCACACCGGGTCGAGGCCCGCGCGGACCTTGTCGGAGAACCGGGAGAGCACCGGGTGCTGCGGCTTCACCGTGGCCTCGGGCACCACGTCGATGATCGCCGACTGGATCTGCTCGGGCGAGAGCTTCGGCGCGGCCTTGGCGAGGGTCTGCACGTTCAGCAGCGACGCCCGGGGCGGCGGGAAGAACTGCGCGAGGAGCTCGGCGTTCGCGGGGTTGGTCAGGTGGGCGAGGAATCCGGCCGCCTGCTCCTTGTGCGTGCTGCGTTCCAGCACGCTCACCCCCGCCTGTCCGACGATGGGGTGGTAGCCCTTGGGCCCGGCCGGGAGGGGGAGGAAGGACCAGGTGAAGCTGTCGTCGAGGCTCCCCGACTGACTGAGCTGCGCGACGCTGAAGGCCACCTCGCCGCTCGCGAAGGCCGCGGGCGCCGCGTTGCCCGAGACGGCGGGGATGGCGCCCCGGCGCATCTGCCGCTGGTGCCAGGTGAGGTAGTCGATCATCTCCGGGGAGGCGAACGTGCACGTCGCGCCGTCCTCGGACCAGGGGGCGGCACCCCAGGCGTTGCCGAGCATGGTCACCGCGCTCCAGTTCGTGGGGTTGAACGTCGGGACGTTCAACCCCACGGCCCCCGTGCTGCCGTTCGTCGCCGCGGCGATGTCGGCGATCTTGTCCCAGGTGTAGTCCGGGGTCCCGACAAGTGCCTTCACGTCGGGCTGGCCGGCCTTCTTCAGCAGGTCCTCGTTGACGTAGAGGGCGAACGGGGAGTTGGAGAACGGGTACGCGTAGACGCCGCCCTTGTCGTCCTGCCACGGAGCGAGCGCGGCGGGGAGGATGTCGCCGAGGTTGTAGCCGTCGGTGCCCTCCAAGGTGCTGCGGACGTCGTGCAGAATGCCCGCGTCGACGAACTCGGGGCCGCTCGCCTCGGGGATCCAGGCCAGGTCCGGGACGTCACCCCCGGCGAGCTGCGTCGTCAGCCCGGCGATGTAGTCCGGGTTGGTGACCGGCTCGAAGGTGATCGAGGCGACCTCGTCACCGTTCGCCGCGACGTAGGCGTCGCCGATCTTCTGCAGCAGGGCCAGGTGGTCCTTGTTGGACGACCAGAGCGCCATCTTCAGGTCGACCGGACCTGACCCGCCGCTGTCGTCGCCCGAGCACGCGGTGAGGGACAGGGCCAGAACTCCGGTGAGGGCTATGGCGGCGGCCCCTCGGAATCGGGTAGCTCGCATCAGGTACTCCTTCAGACTCATCCCGCGCCTCATGGCGCGCTGAGAGGAAGGTCAAAGTACCCACGAGCTACCGAGAAACTCAATAGTTATTTTCGAGAAACTCCCGGAGCTGCCGTCGAGCCCCGGACGACGAGTTCCGTCGCGAGGTCGGTGTGGAGCACGGGCGGCGCCCCGCCCAGCAGCAGCTTGTGCGCGACCTCCACCGCGTACGCCCCCATCGCCTCGGAGGGCTGCCTGATGGTGGTCAGCTGCGGTGCCGTCATCCGCGCGACGAGCTGGTCGTCGAACCCCATGACGCTGAGGTCGCGCGGGACGGACACTCCGGCCCGTCGCGCGGCCTCCAGGACCCCGGCCGCCTGCGCGTCACTCGCCGCGAAGATCGCCGTGACCCGGTCCGGCCGGCCCAGGAGGGACTCCGCGGCCCGCAGTCCCGACTCGTAGGTGAAGTCGCCCTCCTCGACGATGTCGGCGCCGGGCTGGATCCCCGCGGAGGCCAGCGCGGCCAGGTACCCGTGCTTGCGCGCGATCGAGGCCTGGGTGTCGGACACCCCGCCGAGGAAACCGATGCGCGTGTGCCCGAGCGACAGCAGATGCTGCGTGGCCGCCATGCCGCCCGCGAAGTTCGTCGCGCCGACGGAGTACGAGTCGTTGTCCGGCAACCGGTAGGTGTCGACCTCGACGAGCGGGACCCCGTTCTTCGCGAGCTTCGCCCGCTCCTCGGTCCGCAGCCGGGACTTCAGCGCGATGACCGCGGTCGGCCCGTTCCGCTTCGTCCGCTCGATCCACCCTGCGGCGGGGACGCCGTCGGGCAGGTCGAGCAGGACGAGTTCCAGCCCGGCCTCGTGGGCCGCGCGCATGGTGCCGCGCAGGATCTCCACGGTCAGCGGCGAGGACATGCTCGAGCTCGCGAGCACGACCACCACCGTCGCCAGGTCCCGCCGGGAGCGCTGTTTCGGCGACAGGTACTGCTTGTTGCGCAGCACGGACTCCACCCGCACCCGGGTGTCGGCGGCGACGTCAGGCGCCCCGTTCACGACCTTCGACACGGTGGAGATCGAGACACCCGCCTCGCCCGCCACCTCGGCCAGCGACGGGCGACGACGCACCTTCTCGCGCATGGGCATCCTTTCGATCACTTCGGGTGCTGGAATCCTACGGCGAGTGGTGCCATCTAGAGGGATTTTCCTTGGACATGACCGAGAATTTTACATAAGGTTCCCGGGAAAGAGAGGTGCCTTCCCGTGACACGACAGCAAGCCGACCTTCTCGTCGTCGGTGGAGGCGTCGGCGGCGTCTCCGCCGCCCTCGCCGCACTGCGCCGCGGCAAATCGGTGATCATGACCGAGCAGACACCGTGGCTGGGCGGACAGTTGACAGCCCAACTGGTGCCCAGCGACGAGCACCGACGCATCGAGACGACCGGCCGCAACCGCAGCTACGCCGAGTTCCGCGAGCTCGTCCGCGCGCACTACCGGACCTACTACCCGCTCACCGCCGCCGCGCGGGCCGACCGGCACCTCAACCCCGGCGCGGCGTGGGTCAGCCCGCTCAGCGTCGAGCCGAAGGTCATCCTCGCGGTGATCCACAGCATGCTGCGCCCGTACGAGGCGTCCGGACGACTCACCCTCCTGTTCGAGACCTCCCCCGTCGCCGTCCACACCACCGGTGACCGGGTCACCGGGGTGACGGTCCGCGACCGCGAGGGCGACACGTGGGACCTCTCCGCGCCGTTCGTGCTGGACGCGACCGAGCTCGGCGACCTCCTGGAACTCGGCGGAGTCGAGTTCGTCACCGGCCGCGAGGCCCGCGGCGAGACCGGCGAGCCCAGCGCGCCGGAGACCGGCGATCCCCTCGACATGCAGAGCGTCACCTGGTGCTTCGCGGTCGAGCACCTCGCCGGCCAGGACCACACCATCGACCGACCCGACGACTACGACTTCTTCCGCGACTGGCGACCCCCGCAGCTCGACGGCGAGAAGATGCTCGGGTTCCGCCGCGCCGCCCACGACGGGTCGATCGCCCGGGAGTACACCCTGCGCGTGAACGACGACGACGACCCGTTCGCCATCGACGTGGACCACCGCAACATGGGCGAGGCCCCCGAGCTGTGGAACTACCGCCGCGTGGCGGCCCGGCGTCAGTTCGCCGACGGCGTGTACGACAGCGACATCGTCGTCGTGAACTGGCCGATGAACGACTACGTCGGCGGTCCGGTGTTCGGCAGCGACGACGCGGCGTACCACTGGGATCGGTCCAAGGCACTGAGCCGGTCGCTGCTCTACTGGCTGCAGACGGAGGCTCCGCGACCCGACGGCGGGGTCGGCTGGCCCGGACTGCGCCTCGTGCCGCGCGTCACGGGGACCAAGGACGGCTTCGCCATGATGCCGTACTTCCGGGAGTCCCGCCGCATCCGGGCGGAGCGGACGATCCTGGAACAGGACTTCGACCGGGACCTCCGCGACGGCCGGGGCGCCGAGCGCTATCCGGACACCGTGGGGGTCGGTCACTACTACTGGATCGACCGACACGCCACGACCGGCGGCAGCGCGGGCGGCGGCGGCCTGCCGGAGCCGTTCGAGATCCCGCTCGGCGCCCTCCTGCCGCAGCGGGTACGGAACCTGCTCCCCGCCGCGAAGAACATCGGCACCACGCACATCTCGAACGGCAGCTACCGGCTGCAGCCCGTCGAGTGGTCCATCGGCGAGGCCGTGGGAGCCCTTGCCGCGTACTGCCTCGACCACGGCCTGGAGCCCGCCGCGGTACGTGCCGACGCGCGCCGGCTCGCCGACTTCCAGCGCGACCTCGAAAGCGCAGGCGTGCAGCTGCGGTGGGATCCCGCGCTGCGCTGGTAGACCGCCGCGAAGGTCAGGCCTCGACCGGCCCCCGACCGGTCGAGGCCCTGACCCGCAGCGTCGGCGTCGCGTCCTGATGGGTGGACGGGGCCGCACCGTCGATGACGTCGAGGAGTCGGCGCGCGGCGTGGGCGCCGAGGGCGACGACATCGTGGCCCAGCGCCGTCAGCGCCGGCGTCACGAGGCGGCAGAGCAGCGAGTCGTCCCAGGCGATGATGGAGACGTCGCCGGGGACCGAGAGACCCAGTTCGTGTGCGGTGGTCAGCGCCGCGACCGCCATGACGTCGTTGTCGAACAGCAGGCCCGTCGGCGGCCGGGGCGACGACAGCACGGTCCGCGCGGCTGCCGCACCGGAATCCTGGGAAAGGTCGGTACGCACGATGTCGTGTTCGAGGCCCGCAGCGCGGGCGGCGTACTCGAACGCGTCGTCGCGGATGACCGTGTACGCGTAGCGGCGGGGGGCCGCGACCCGGGTGACGCGTCGGTGGCCGAGGGCCGCGAGATGCTCGACCGCCTGCCGCGTCGCCTCGGCGTCGTTCGTCCACACCGTCGTCACTCCGGCCGCGACGCTCGGGTCGCCGACGACGACCGCCGGGATGCCGTTCTCCGACACGACGGTGATCCGCGGATCGTCCGGGATCAGATCGGTGAGCAGGACGCCGTCGACCCGACGCGACATGTGCCACCGCCGGATCGCCGCGGCGTCCGCCTCGGGCGCGACCTGGAGCAGGAGTCCCATCGAGCGGGAGGCGAGGGTCGCCTCCACGCCGGCGACGAACTGCATGTAGAACGGCTCGACGGAGAGATCGCGAGGGTCCTTGGCGAGCGCCAGGCCGATCGTCTCCGCGCCGGCACCCGCCAGGGTGCGGGCGGCGCTCGCCGGGGACCAGCCGAGCCGGGCCGCCACCTCGAGCACCCGTTCGCGGGTGGCGGAGGAGACACCGGACCGGCCGTTGAGCGCGTAGGAGACGCTCGCGGTCGAGGTCTGCGCCTCCCGCGCGACGTCCGCGATGGTGACCCGCCGGGTCCGCGGATGGCTCGTCGTCACCGATGCCCGCTCCCGTCAGTCGGGGTCGATGGTATCCCGCAGCGAGGCGACGACGAACGCCGCCTGCGCCGAGGCGGGATCGAGCGGCTCCGGCGCGCGGACCCGGAAGATCTCCGTCTCCCCCGGCAGCACGGTGGTGAAGCCACGGTCGACCGTCGCCGCGGGATGGATCCGGTCCGGCTGGACGAGCACGTCGCGCGCGAGGTGGTCCGAGCGGACCCCGATGTCCAGCCCACCGGTGACGGCGGTGACCGTGGCCTCCAGCGGCGTCCCGTGGCGCCGGGCCTCCCCCGGCGGGGCGAAGTGCCAGAGGGCCCGCTCCTCGTCAACGGTCGCGACGAGGAACTCGGCGCCCGGGTCCGACGGCTCGGCGACCGCCGAGGGCAGCACGACGCGGGTCACCGAACGCGGCGGAACCGAGAGCGGGTGCGACCACTGCGCGGCGGTCACGCCGTCGAGGCCCCGCCGAGCGAGGTACGCCGTCGTGTCCCACGCCTCCTCGTCGTCGTTGACGACGCAGAGTTCCAGTGCCCCGTCACCCGGTTCGATGGTCAGGACCCGGGGCGCGTAGCTGTCACGCAGGGCGAAGTAGAGCGGCTTGCACCGGCCGGCGCTGTCGATCGCCGACCACGAGGTGACCGGCCAGAGGTCGTTGAGCTGCCACACGATGATGCCCGTGGTCCGCGGCCAGCTCGCCCGCCAGTGCAGCACACCGGTGCGGACCGCCTCGACCTGCATCCACTGGGTCTGCAGGTGCCACCGGTCGAAGTCGCTGGTCGGCGGGAGGTGCCGGGCGAGGTTGCGCGCGAGCTTCGCGTGTCCGTCGATGGCCTTCTGGTGGTGGCGCACGTTGTCGGCGTCGACGCGCAGCTCGGGGTCGGTGATCGAGTCCCGGAGCGTCCGCCAGGCCGCTGCGCCCTGCCAACCGAACTCGGAGACGAAGCGCGGAGAGCTGTCCCGGTAGACCGTGTAGTCGTCCTCGTTCCAGGCGTCCCAGGAGTGGAAGGTCTGGTGGTCGGTGTCGTTCGGGTCGTGCGCCCAGCTGCCCGACCAGGGGCTCCCCTCCGTGTAGGGACGGGTGGGGTCGAGCTGGCGAAGGAGTTCCGGGAGCCATTCGAGGTAGTACCGCTCGCCCCAGGTGAGCTCACCTCCCGGCTGCGCCGCCCAGTCCTTGTCGAGGCGCATCCAGAGGTTCTCGTTGTTCCCGTTCCAGATGGCGAGGCTGGGATGGGAGCTGAGCCGCACGACGTTCTCGCGGGCCTCGGCGAGCACCTCGGAGCGGATCGGCTCCTCCTCGGGGTAGGCGGCGCACGCGAAGAGGAAGTCCTGCCACACGAGCAGGCCCAGCTCGTCGCACGCGTCATAGAAGGCGTCGCTCTCGTGGACCCCCCCGCCCCACACCCGGACCAGGTTCACGTTCGCCTCGGCGGCCTGCACCAGCCGGGTCCGGACCCGGTCGGCGGTGACCGCCCCGGGGAAGACGCTCTCGGGGATCCAGTTCACGCCCTTGACGAAGAGCGGGCGTCCGTTCACCGTGACGACGAACGGGGTGCCCTGCGCGTCAGGTGCCCGGTCGACGGCGACGGTCCGGAAGCCGACCCGGGTGCAGTGCTCGTCGAGCTGCTCCTTCCCGGACCAGAGTGAGACAGCGACCGGATACAGGTGCGGTTCGCCGAGCCCGCGGGGGTACCACCGTCGCACGTCGGGAACGGCGACGACGACGGTCGCGGAGTCCTCGCCCGGCGGGACCTCGGCGTGGACGGCCTGCCCGGCGATCTCGACCTCCAGGTGGAGCGGGAGGGTCGCCCCCGATCCGGTTCGTTCGAGGTCGATGTGGGCGGTGAGGATGCCGGTCTCCTCGTACACATCGACCAGGGGCCGGACCGCGGCGATCCGCGCCGTGCTCCACGTCTCCACCCTGACCTCGCGCCACAGTCCGCAGCCCGGGAGGGTCGGTCCCCAGTCCCAGCCGAAGCTGCTCGCCATCTTCCGGATGAACGCGAAGGGCTGCGGGTAGGCGCTGGGCCGGGCTCCGAGCACGCGCTCCCAGTGCTCCGCCTCGGTGTACGCAGAGGTGAACCGGACATCGACGGTGTTGGTCTCGGCCGTGACCGCCGTGATGTCGAACCGGAAGCTCCGATGCATGTTCCGGGTGCTCCCGACCGTCCGCCCGTTGACCGCGACGGAGGCGACGGTGTCGACGCCGTCGAGAACGAGGTCGATCCGCTCCGCGCCGAGGGCGGCGGCGAAGGTGCGGCCGAGTCGCCAGTCGCATCTCGATACCCACGAGACCTCGTTCTCGTTCTGGTCGACGAGGGGGTCGGGGATAAGGTCCGCTGCCAGCAGGTCGAGGTGGATCGCCCCCGGGACCTGCGCCTCGATGGCCCGGCCGACGAGCGGAACGGCCAGGTCCGGCACCGGACTCCGACCGTCGGTGTCGACTGTCCAGGTCCAACGTCCTGCCAGGTCCATCGTCGTGCGCATGCGAACTCCTCCTCGCCGGGACCAAGGGGATTCGAGGGTAACCTAAGCGCTTAAGTTCCGCGCTGGGAGGCCGTGCACCGGCCGGGGTCGGGTGCCGTCGTGGACTGTGACCGACGGCCGATGGATGCTCCCAGGTGGCCCGGACGCCGAGGGTCCGATGGGTCGGGACGCCGCCTCGTCGGTCGCAGCGCGCCCCTGCGGGGACCGCAACGGCAGACGGCCCTCCGGCCAGGACGAGCCCAGCGACTACTGGCTGTCCGCCGACACATCCTTGGCCGCACTGGTCCGCCTGGCCAAAAGCCGCTGGCGCGTCGAGCACGACTACCGCGAACTCAAAACCGCCATCGGGCTCGGCCACTTCGAGGGCCGCTCCTGGATCGGCTGGCACCGCCACGTCACCCTCGCCGCGGCCGCCCAACTGTTTCTCACCCAACTACGGCTGACACGCCCAGAAGCAGCGGGGCAGACCTGAGCCTGTATGCCGTCCTGCGGCAACTGCAGTACCTACTCGCGACCTGGCTCGGGTTCTGCCCCCTCTGCCGCCAACTCGTCCCAACAAAGCACTACTCAGGCGGGGATAGCGAGGAGGAGAGCGGCGTAGGGTCAGCGGGCGGGGACGATGGGGCCGCGGTGCAACCAGTCGATGAGGTCGGGCTCGGCCAGCTTCGCGACCCGATCCTCGTATCGTCGCAGGTCATCTTCGTCGAGCAGGTCCCGCCACTGGCCGCTGACACCCTGGTTGAAGAACCGCTTCGGATCGCGCCACATCGCCGCGACCGGGGTCAGAGCCTCCGCCCGGCCGCGCATCGAGTCGAATGTCGCCGCCCGCACCAGATCCGGCCACCGCGACTCCGGCACCTCGATTCCGAGGCGCCCAGCGAGGAACCTCATCTGGCCTTCAAGATCTGACTTCAGATCGTCGTAGTGCAGCAGCAGCACGTTGGGCCGCTCCCGCTCGGCCCAGAACCCCGACAGGTGGTGCAGCATCGACGGCAGGCCCACCTGCACATTGGTGTCCTCCAGCCAGGCCCAGAACCGGTTGTACGGAGACTCCGCAGGCACCGGAGCCGTATCGGCGGGCCCCTGGGTCGGGCTACCGCCGGCCGCCAGCATCGCGTCGAAGGCCTCTTGGGCGACATTCTGGGAATGGGCGTCCCAGGAGATCGCGACGTCCCGGGGATCCCGACCGACCGCGACGTAGGTCACCCCATCATGGATGGGCAGCCCGTCGAAGGGCGTATGAGTCTTGATGAAACGGCGATGCCGCTGCGCCTCGTAGAACGCGAAGATGTCGCCCCGGCTGCGAGTCAACATGTCGAGCCAGTAGGTGAGGTCGTCCAGCCGTGCCGGCAGCTCCGGTGTCTGGAAGATCAACAAGGCGCAGATCGTCTGGGTCCACGTCGTCCCGCACTTCGCGGGGGTCGAAACCACGATGTCACCTTCGCGGAACGGGAAACCCTCCCACCGTCCGCTGTCCATGACCTCGTTCTGGTACCGAACCGTCGGTTGGCGCAACGGTCCCCCCTGCTCTTCGATTGATCCGTCCATAGTAGACCTGACTTGTCGAACCGGGCGACCGCCGACCAGCCTGCGGGCCGGTGACAGTGAAGACTCCCTGAGAGTCACGACGCACGACGATGGCGTCAGCGCCGTAACGGATGTCCAGCCGCACGCCAGGCTCCCAGCCCAGTGCGCCGATGATCGCCCGATCACGGATCCGGCCGCTGCTGTCTACCGAGGCCAGGCGATACATCCTCGCTCCGGTCCGCTCCTGCGGGAGGGGCGGCATCGGTAAGGGCGCTCGACGCAGCGGAGCGGCGGAGCCGGCCCGAGCGGCTTTCGTCTGGCCCGGAAGCAGGACCGGGGGGACGACGGAAGTCACCGAGGGCTCAGCCACAAGGACCACCACCCTCGTTCGACGCCAGGTCGGCAACGGTGGTGACAGAGATCAGATTCGCGTGGTCAAGTGCGCCTGACCACCAGTACGCAGGACACGGCATCGGTGCCGCAAATTTGTGTCCGAGGGGCGACACGAACCACTCCCCCACCACCCATGACGATCGGCGCAACCCTGAAACTCGCGCAAATCTAACCGCGCCCTGCCGGCAATCCCTCGTCCCGGTCGTTACTCCACCATGGACGACCGGGCCGACCCGTCGAGGGACGGATCGACCCGGTACACCACCCGCGTCGGCTAACGCCGTTTCTTGCCCTCGCTGCTGCTCGCGCTGCCGTAGCCATGGCCGTACTGGCCCTCGGCGTACGACGGGCTGCGGTGCGACGAGGCGCGGTGCGAGGACTGCCGTTCCTGGTCGGGGCGGACCGGCCGGTAGTGCTCCTGCGGCCGGGGTGCGAGCGCGGTCGGCGGGGCCACCGAACGGGAGCTCGCGTACCCCGAGCTGCGCGACGAGGACCTCAGCGACGCCATCGAGGGATCGATCGGACTCTCGTAGCTGTGCCTGCTGCCGCGGTGGCTGTGGCGGTCGGCGGAGGTGCTGCTCCGCTGGGCGGAGGGATCCAGCTGGGCTCCCGGGTGGTTGTAGAGCGGCAGCACCTGCTCCTGCCGGCTCTGCTGCCGCTCCCGGTTCCAGGTGTGCAGGGCCATCAGCCCCGCGCCGGCGCCGTGCGCGATGGCCCCCACGTCGCGGACGGTCGTGGAGGCGCCACCGGCGCTGCCGACGCCCCAGGCCAATGCTCCGCCGGACTGGAGCGCCCCGGCGGCTGCCCCCAACAGTTCCTGCAGTCCCGCGTTCTGGCTGCGTAGGGCCCGAACGGCCTCGGCACCGACCCGGAACAGTCCCGGAGCCGCGGCGATCGCGACACCGGCACCGGTGCCGATGGTGCTGGTCGCCAGGCCGGCAGCGCCCTGGACAGCGGGCGAGACGAACGCCGCCATGGAGTTGATGACGCTCTCGTTCCGCTCGTAGACCCACCTTCCGGTCTGCTCCACGTAGGTCATCAGGCTGTTCGCGTCGTCGTACCTGTGCTGGCTGGTGGCGCCCTCGGGCCACTCCACCTGGATGACGTCGCCGGGGGCGGGGCTGCTGCGGCCGGACGAACTGTTCGACGCCTCGTAGCCCGAGGACTGGTCGCCGTAGTAACCGTCGTTGTTCATGGATCCCTCCGTCTTCCTGCGGAAATCGGGACAGCCGGCACGACGGATCGCCGCCCGGCCCGGTTCGACGATTCGCAGTGGAATTCGTCACACCGTCAGCCGTTAGTGATCATGGGTGTCGAGGCGGGACGGCCGGCTCCGGATGGCTCTGGCCCTGCCCGCCGGCGGTGGCCCGTTCGGTGATCGCTGCCTGCTCCCGCTTGGCCGCCGCCGAGATCCGGGCCGCGTCCGGCTCCCGGTACCACGGCCGCAGCCTGATCACCGCCGGGCGGACCCCGGTCGCCAGCAGCAGCGCGGTTCCCTTCGGCAACGCCCGGATCCGGTCCGGCGGCAGCACCTGTTCCTGCCGGAACGAGGTGGACCGGGAGGTGCCGTCCCGACTGCGGGAGACGCTGACCGTCCGCACGTCGTGCTGGCCGACCAGCTTGGCGACCTTCTCCACGAAATCGGCGTCGTCCAGCCCCGCGCCGAGCAACTTGATGGTGGCCGCGCCCCAGAGCGCGTCCATGCCGGCCTCGCCCCAGACCCGGGAGCCCTGCCGGTAGCTCTGCAACAGGGTGACCACGTTGATACCCCGCGAGCCCAGGTGCGAGTAGAGGTCGGGCAGGTCGGAGATGCGGCACACGTTCGCCGCCTCGTCCAGCACCGCGGTCATCGGCGGGTCCAGCCGGCCGCCCATCCGCTCGGCGGCCACCACCCCGGCGCGCAGGGTGGCGTCGGCCAGCCCGGCGATCACCCCGGCCGCCGAGCCGCCGCCGTCCTTGGAGAGCAGGTAGAGGGTGTCCTGGCCGAGCACGTGCCGCTCCGGGCGGAACTCCGGCAGCGCCGGGTCCGGGGTGACCCAGGCCAGGATCTCCGGATCCAGCAGGCAGGCCACGCACTGCCGGGCGGTCTCGTAGATGCCGTCCCGGGTCTCCACCGCGCCACGCACCGTACCCTGCAACTGCTCGGCCATCGCGGTCATCCGCACCCCGCGCAGCAGGTCCACCGGGGTCCGGTCGGCCGGGTCGGCCAGCCAGGTCAGCAGCTCGGTGACCGGGGCGCCGCCCCGGGCGGCGGCCAGGAAGAGCGCGGTCAGGGTGTTCTGCGCCGCCGAGATCCAGAAGTCCTTCTTGGCGGTGTCGTCGTTGACCGAGGCCACGAAGTGACCGGCCAGCCGGCGGGCGCCCTCGATGGTGGTGCAGCCGGCCAGCAGGTCCCACCACATCTCGCGCGGCGCGTGCGCGATGCCCTGCGGGTCGAAGGTCCAGACCGTGCCGGTCAGGGCCCGCTCGGCGCGGGTCACCGCGAACACGTCGGACTTGTTGGAGGTCAGCAGGACCGCGCCCCGGGCCCGCAGCACCCGGGGAATGGCGATGCCGGTGGACTTGCCGGCCCGGGGGGCCATCAGGTCCAGCTCCACGTCCTCGAAGGAGGAACGCAGCTCCGGGCCGTGGGGCACCAGGTCGCCGAGAAGGTTGCCGGTGTCGTCCGGGGTCAGCTCCTTCCGCCCGGCCAGCGAGGGACGCAGCTCGCGGGCGCGGGCCGCACTGCCGGCCGGCGTCATCGGGGCCAGCTCCCGCACCCCGGCGAGGTTGCGGTCCCGGCCGCGCAGCCGGGGCAGCCGCCGGGCCACCGCCGCCACCGGCACCACCAGGAGTACGACCACCAGCACCATCCCGCCGTAGACCGGGTACGGCGACACGCCCGGCCAGAGCAGGTCGACCCCGCCGGAGACCAGGTGATGCCAGGAGGCGACGGTGAACGGCGGCGGCTGCCAGCCGTGCCCGGTCAGCGCCGCTCCGAGCGTGCCACCGAGCCAGCCCACGGTGAAGATCAGCAGGTTGGCCAGGACCAGCACGGTGAAGGCCAGGAAGACCAGGTCGGCGCCGTGCGCCCGGCCGCCCCCACCCCGGCTCACTGGGCTGCCTCGAAGGCCGCCAGCCGAGCCGCCGCCCGTTCCGCCGCCTGCTCGACGGCCCGTTCGGCGGCCTGCTCCGGCGTCGCCTTCCGGGCGGTGTCGGCGGTGGCCGCCCAGCGCTGGTTGGTGTCGTGCAGCCGGCGTTCGGTCTCGGTGATGGAGACCCGGATCGGGATGCCCGGCCGGCCACCCACCTTGATCAGGAAGCGGCCCCGGCCGGGCGGTTCCTCGTTCGAGCCGGTACTCGCCCACCCCGGCGGCGACGACCAGGACGACACCAGGTCGATCTCCCGCCGGGAGAGCCCGATCACCCGGCCCAGGTCTGCCATTTCCGCCGCCGGCAGGCCGGCGCAGGCGACGATGCCGGCCCGCTCGACGAATCCCCGGGCCTTGGCCCGGTCCGCGTCGGTGCCGAGCGCCTCGGCGTCCTTCAGGGTGTGGGTGATCTTCGCGTCGCCCAGGCCCAGCGACCGGTTGAGCCGGGTCAGCGCGTCGATCCGGTCGACGATGCCGGAGGCCGCGCGGAGTGGTCGCCACAACTCGTCGAGGATGGTGAAGAACCAGCGCCGGGGCGCGAGCCCGGCGTCGGCCAGCGCGTGCACGGCGGCGACCGTGCCCAGCCCGTCGGACCAGGCGGCGAGCATCGCCGCTGCGGTGAGCTGGGTGTCGGACTCGCCGATCCGGGAGATGTCGATGCAGACGGCCGGGGCGTCCGGGTCGATCCGGGTCGAGGTCGCCGAGCCGAACGTGCCGCCGAGCGCCCCGTCGAGGATGCCGAGCAGGGACCGGTGCAGCGGGTCCACCGCGTCCCGGTAGCGGGTCTCCTGGCCCCGGTCCAGGGTGACCGCGCGGACCCGGTCCGGCCCCTCCGCCAGCACCCGTAGCAGGTCCGGTAGGAGCGGCGCCCGGTGCTGCGGGGTGCGTTCCCGCAGGTGGCGTAGGCAGGCGGAGAGCACCGCCTGCTCGTGGTCGTCGAGTGCCCGGCCCCGCACGATGGTCAGCAGGGCGGCCACCATGTTGAGCACCCGGCCGTGTGCCTCGGCGGCCAGCGCCCGGCCGGCCCGGCCGCCGATCCGCTCGGCGACGATCCCCATCGCGCCCGGGTCGAGCACGTTGATCCCGCCGACCCCGCGTCCGATCGGGATCACCTGGCCACCGAGCGCGCGGACCGTGTCGGCGTAGTCGGGCTTCAGGTCACCGAGGACCAGGGGTACGACACCCGTCGCGGCGAGCCCCACCGCCATCCGGTTGATCAGGGTCGACTTGCCCAGGCCGGGCATGCCGAGCATGAACAGCGACGGGTTGGAGATGTAGCGGGCCCGGGTGAACCACGAGATCGGGTCGCCGCAGACGGTGGCCCCGGTGAAGAGGTGCTGCCCGATCGGCACCCCGGACATCGGTGCCCCGGAGCCGGCCGAGAACGGCCACAGCCCGCACGCCTGGACGGTGGTGGCCCGCCACATGGTCGGCGCGTCCAGGTAGCCGACCCGGCCACCGCCCGGTCCGGGCCAGCCCCGCGTCGAGCGTGCCCCGGCGCTCCCCGACCGGGCCGGCCGCCCGGCCGGTCGTTTCGGCTGCGGCGGCGCCGCGTCGTCCGGCTCGCCGACCACCCCGGTCAGCGCGGTGGTGGCCCCGGAACTCCCCGCCGGCCAGCCTGCCCCGAGGTCGACCGGGCGCGTCGACGCCCACCGGGTGCCGCTCGGCCGCCGGTCGGCGGCCCCGTCGACCGGGCGCGTCGATGCCCGCTCGGTGCTCACATCGCCTCCTGGAGCTCGTGCGGCAGCAGGGTCTGCTCCCAGGGCAGCACCCCTGCCGGCAGCGTGCAGGTGAAGGCCGCCGCCTGCATCCGGTTCGCCGGCCGCATGGCGATCCGGGTCGCCCCGGTCATGTTCCGTACCAGCACCGACGCCTCGTCGAGGTGGGCCGCGTCGTCCACGGTGATGGTGAGCATCAGCGAGAACTCGACCAGCCCGGCGCCGGTGGCCTCCTCGGCGGCGGCCTGCTCGGCGGCGCGTACCTCGGCGGCGGCGCGGGCCTGCACCATGCCGCGCCGGGAGGTCGCCATGAACTGCGCGGCCCGCCGGTCCGACTCGACGATCCGGGCCGAGGTGCCCGGGTCGATCGGCCGGTAGAGCATGGCCACCCGCTTGCGGCGGGTGCCGGCGGAGGCGTCCAGCATGGTCCGGAGCACGCTGGCCCGGACCGAGCCCCGGGGAGCGAGGGTGAGCAGCCAGGTCCGGGAGACCCCGGAGTCGTGCTGGTAGGCGTCGACCGTCTCGACTGCGGCGACCGGACCGGCGTCGGCCCATTCGAGTCCGGTCCGACCGTGCTCGGCCCGTACGGTGAGGAGGTCGGCGGCGCAGGCCGGGTCGTACGCGACGCGCACCACCTCGGCGATCTGCTCGGCGGACAGCGGCTCGGCCAGCCCGCCGCCCGCGCTGACCAGCCCGGTCAGCAGGCTCGGCACCCGGATCGCCAGGTCTGCGAGGACGTCCTCGGGGTCCCGCCTCTGGTTGCCCGGCACCCCGTAGGTGAGCGTGACGTAGGAGTTCATCTCCGACGAGGCCGTGGGGTAGTCCGCGACCACCTCCCGCATGACCGCGCGGGCGGTCTCCGGTGCCGACTGGTCCAGCCGGGGCAGCACCTCGGTGGCGAGTCGGGTGCCCGGGTCCGGGGCGGTCTCCACCACCACGGAGGCGCCGCGCAGCCCCGGCTCGTGGGCCAGCCGGGACAGCCACTCGCCCCAGAGGGCCACCCAGGTGTCGACCTGGTCCGGGTCGACCAGCGAGCCGCCGTCGGGTTCGCAGCGCAGCACGATGGTGTAGAGGTTGCGACCCCGGTGGTGCAGCACCCCGAAGGGGCGGTCGTAGGCGTCCCGCCCCTCGCGCGCCTCGACCCGGCCGAGCAGGCCCGGTGGCGGGAACCGGCCCTCCGGTCGGGGCGACAGCGGCCCGGAGACGTAGAGGTGCTCTCCGCGCGACCGGCGGCGGATCCAGCCGATCCGCACCGTCAGGAGCTGGTACAGGTTCCGCCCGTCCTGGGTGCGGACGGCCAGCGGGGTGAGCGTCAGCACGATCGGCGTGGCGACCGTCGCCGCCGCCCGCAGTGACACCAGCGAGGCGAGCAGCACCAGCACCAGCCCGCCGAACACACCGACCGTGCCGATCAGGCCCAGCGGCCCGAGGCCCGGACGACGCGGCCGGCGCCAGTTGCCGTAGGTCGGTTCGATGGCGGCTTCCGTCGACATTCTCCCTCTCCCTTCCGATCGGATCTCTAGTTGCGGCCGGAGTTGTGGCCGGCCTCGCCGTCGGCGCCCTCGATCGAGCCGGCGACGATCGCGCCGCCGACCCGGGCGCCGTGCCGGGCCGCATCGATCGCGGCTCCGGCAACTGAGGCGGCCCGCCCGGCGGCGCCGAGGGACCCGGTACCGCCCGTGCTGCCCGTACGGCCGGTCGGCCCGGATCCGCCGCGCCCGCCGTCCCGGCCGGAGCCGGCGGAACCCGGTCGGCCGCCGCCGCCCGCTCGGCGCGCCCCGGACGGGCCGCTCTGACCCGACACGTGGCCGCCACCGGCGACCCGTTTCGCCCCGGAGGCGACCACCCCGCCGGCGGCGGAGACGCCGGTGCCCACCGGGTTGCCGGTGCCCAGGGCGGCGGTCGCCGGCACGACGATCTTGAGGAGGGCGGGCAGCGCGACGGCGGAGAGGAGCAGCACCCCGATGCCGGCGATGCGGCTGTGGGTCGAGTTCATCTGGTTGCCCATGGCGATCATCTCGGCCCCGGAGAACATGATCAGGCCGACCGCCGGCTTGTAGAGCAGCCAGGCGACCAGCCACCCGATGTGCTTACGCCACCAGCCGGCGCCCCAGTTCGTCATCGACGCGGCGGCGGCCAGCGGCAGGGTGCCCAGCAGGATGGTCATCACGCCCAGCCGGACGTAGAGCAGCAGCACGTGCACGATCGCCGCGATCAGCAGCAGGAAGGCGAGCACCAGCAGCAGGAAGGACTCGATGGTGGATCCGTTGTCGATGCACGGCACGCTCTTGACGATCTCCAGAGCCGCCGTCGAGAAGAGATGGTCGGCGAAGTCGTCGGAGACCTTGGCGGCGTAGCTGACGGTGTAGGCGCCCGCCCCGGCCACCAGGATGACCCGGAGGAAACCCTGGAGGGCCGTCCTGCCGGCCTCGGCCCGGCGCTCCAGCGCCATCCGGGCGGCGGCGAAGAGGATCGAGCCGATCGAGAGGTAGATGATGATCCACTCGATCTGGTCACTGATCATCCCCGGCACGGTCCCCGACGCGTCCGCGCCGGGCTCCACGCCCTCGCCGAGGGTGGGCACCTCCTCGGTCAGCTCGCCGAAGATGCCGATGGCCGCGGCGAGCATCAGGTTCGCCACCATCCGGACGATGGTGCCGATCGGATCGCCGAGGAACGAGAGGAAGCCGAGGAGCAGGTCGAGCGGATCCGGCGGCGAGCAGGCGCCCATCTCAACGCCTCCAGAGCGTGAACCCGGCGCTGCCGGTGACCGCCGCCGATCCGGTGTGCACCGCCCCGGTCCGGGACGGCAGGACCTTCCAGTCGCCGCCGTCCCAGCGCAGCTCGACCAGGGTCGAGGCGTACCCGCCGGAGCCGCTCTGCACCAGCAGCCGCACCTGGGCACTCTCCGGGGCGTACCGGACCAGGTCGTACCCGAGGTAGCTGCCGCCGCCCCGGGCGGTGGTCTCCGCCGCGACGGCCAGGCGGGCCAGCAGCACCTCCCGGCCCGGCCCGGGGACCACCTGCCGGTCGGCCACCGCCGCCCAGTCCGGACCGCCCAGTCCGGTCGGGATGACGTGCGCGGCCAGGACCGCACCCATCGGGGTACGCGCGAAGCAGCGCAGCAGCGGGCCGCCGGTGCGGGTCGGGCCCTGGCTGGCGGAGACCGGGATCCGCTTGCCACTGTCGACCACCTGCCAGGTCACGTCCCCGGGGGGCGTGGCCGGCCCGGAGGTGACCGTCTGGCCGGGCGGGCAGACCTGCACGTCCGCCGTCGGTAGCCCGACGGCGACCGGCGGCCCACCCGGACCGGCCGGACCGTCGTCGGTGTCGCGGTCCAGCCAGACCACCACGGTCAGCAGCATCGCGCCGGCGAGGAAGGCGGCCGAGAGGAGCCAGCTCCGATCACTCCAGAACGGCTGCTCCGATCCGGACCGCCGGCGCGACCGGCCCGGCCCGGTCACTCCTGCTCCTGATTGGTGTCGCCCGCGCCGTCCGCGCCACCGTCGAAGACGAAGCCCGCCACCGGGCCGGCGGCGGCCACCAGGATGCAGCCGCAGAGGACCAGACCGAGCCGGCTCAGGTGCTCGGAACTCTCGCCCCGCTTCACCGAGATCGCCATCATCACGCCGGTGATCAGCACCCCGGCCACCCCGGCGGCGGTGCCGGTCCAGGCGACCAGGTTCAGCAGCGTCCCGACCAGGTCCTTCAGGGGCTGCGGCGCCTCCGGTTGTGGGGTGATCTCCGCCGCGAGCGGGCGCCAGGTGGCGAGGTGGGCGGCGACGGAGTGGTGCAGGGTGGTCAGCGACATCGGGTCAGCTCCTTGGTCGTGGTGACGCCACGCGGGCGCGCGGCATCGTCCGGGCCCGCAGTTGCCTCGCGGGTCGGATACAGGTGGGTCGGTGGAGTCAGTCGCTCCGAGGGACTTTGCGGACGGTCAGAGGCCGAGATCGCCGAAGTAGGTCACCAGCGGCCCGGCGGCGGCCCCGAGCACACAGGCGAGCAGGACGATGGTGAGACCCCGGAAATGGTCACTCTCGTCCCCCGGCACGCCCCGGTTGAACTGGATGGTCATCATGATGCCGACGATGATCAGCCCGGCCACGCCAGCCGCCGTGACACACCAGGCGAGCAGGTCGAGCAGTCCGTTGGCGTACGCGTTGCCACCGGCCGGGTCGTAGACCGGCGGCGGGGCGAAGCTCGGCACCGCTTCGTTCGGCGCCCGTAGCCAGCCGAGGGTCACGACGGTCGTTCCTTCCCACTGGCCGGGGCACCGACCACGGTGGCCAGGCGGAGCAGCTCCTTCGGCAGCGGCCGGGGGCAACGCCCCACCCGCAGCGGTGGCAGCCAGGGCACCCGGTGCACCGGGGCGACCGAGCGGAGCACCCGGATCCGGCGGGCCAGCGCGGCGGGGAGGCGCCCCGGGGCGTCCGCCACCGCCACCAGCCCGACCAGCCGCATACCGGGCGGGTGCTGACCCTGCCGGAGGGCGTTGAGCGCCCGGGACGCCGCGCGCAGGCCGTCCGCGTTGGTCCGGGCCACCACCATCACCTGTGCCGGTTCGGCCAGCGCGGCGTCGGGCCACCGGCAACCGAGGTCGACACCGCCGACGAGCCGGGCCAGGGTGCTGGTCCCGGCGCCACCGTGTGCCGCGATCCAGCCCACGCCCTCCTCCGACAGGCGGCGCGGCGGCACCACGGCCCGGGACGCCGAGGGCACGGCCCCGGGTTCGGCCGGCGCCCGCGCGGTGGTGTGGTGCGTCGTCAGGGCAGGGAGCATCCCCGTCCACCTCCTTTCCATCCCATGTCCGAGGTCGGTGATCCGGTGCCCGCTGGCGGTGAACCGACCCGGGGCCGGTCCCGTTGGGGTGGTCGATCCGGATCGCCGACGCCGCCTCCAACGGGGCGCCCCGGCCCCCGGTTCACCACCGGGACGAGAACTTTTGGCCGTTGTCGCACGGGCACCGGGGCGGGACGTCGATCCGGCCACTGAGCAGGTCGTCGCCGTGGCGACGAAGAAGGAGGGACCATGCCGGACTCCGGATCGGACGGTGCGCAGGCACCGGAGCCGCCGAAGAAGAGCAACGCCGCGCTGATCGGTGCCGCGGTCGCGGCGGGCCTGAGCTGCCTGGGATCTCCGGTGCTGGCCGTCGGTGGCGCGGCCGTGGTCTTCGTCCTCGGCGGGCTCGGCGTCCTGCTGGCCCCGCTGATCTTCCTCATCCTGCTCTTCGGCGGGGGCGGTTCCGGCATGGATCCCGGCCAGAGCGCGAACGACTCACTCGCCGCCGTGCAGGGCGATGGGAAGGGCGAACTCGACAGCGGCCAGGTTCCGGAGGCGCTCGCGGACACCATCGAGGAGGCCGGCGCGACCTGCACCGAGATCGGCCCGGTGGTGATCGCTGCGCAGATCGAGGTGGCCTCCGGCTGGGACCCGGCCAAGGTCGGCCCCGACGGCCGGCTCGGCATCTCGCAGCTCCCGCCCGACGTCTTCACCAGGTACGGCCAGGACACCGACGAGAACGACGAGACCAGCGCACTGGACGAGGAAGACTCGATCATGGCCCAGGCCCGGTACGTCTGCGCGCTCGCCGGTGAGGTGCGCGGACTCCTGGACAGCGGGCAGGCCATCGGCGACGTGCTCGACCTGACCCTGGTCGCCTACGACCAGGGCATCGAGGCGGTACGCGGGGCCGGCGGCATTCCGGACGACAACGGTGCCCAGGGCTACGTGGTGCAGGTCCGGGCGCTCTTCGGCAAGTACATGGGGCTCGGCGGACCACCGCCCTCGTTCCCGCCGACCGCCAGCGCGGACCCGGACGACGACTGACTCTCCGCTCCCTTTCCGTTCCTGCCAGGAGGATCCTCGATGACCAGCGGGCACGAGTTCCCGTCACCCGAGCCGATCACCGACCCCGGGTTCGACACCGCGCCCGGGACCGGAGCCGGCGACGGGAACGGTCCCGGGTTCGACAGCGACCCGCCACCGTTCATCCTCTACCTCGACGGCCCGGCGTACGCCGAAGCGCTCGGCCTGCTGGCCATGTGGGTGCACCACCTGCTCCTGCCGGTCTACGGCCGGGAGACCTCGTCGAACGCGCCGTGGTGCCCGCGCTGGTGGCTGCACCCGGAGGCGGTGGCCCAGCTCCACGGTCTCTGGATGGCCTGGCAGGAACTCACCGCGCCGGACGCCGGGCTCTGCGGCCCGGCGAACTGGCACCGCGACTACCTGAACCCGGTGCTCGCCTCGCTGCGGGACGCCGCCGGTCCCTTCGCCGGGTGCAAGCCCGGATCGCACCGCGCCAAGGACGTGCCGACGGTCGAGGCGTTTTAGCCGGTCCCGCTCGGTTCCGGCTGGTCCTGGCCGGTGCCGGCCGGTTCCCGCCGGGCGGGGGCGTCAGCGGGGGGCGTCGCCGCTGCGGGAGATCGGGGCGGTCACCAGGGCGGTGCCGTCGCCGAGGCCGACGGTGACGAAGGCCAGCTCCTCGGTGGGGAGCGACAGCTCCCCGGTCACCTCCTGCGGCCCGCTGGAGGCCAGCCAGTCCCGCACCACGTGGGTCCTGCCGTCCCGGGTGACCGCGAAGAGGCGGTAGCGCAGCCCGGGGCGGAGCCCGGTGGCGGTGATCCGGATGGTGGAGCCCCGGTCGTCGTCCGTGGTGATCGTGACGGAGAGGTTCACCCCCTGGCCGGGGGCCTCGCCGGTCCCGGTCAGCACCAGGTCGTCCCGGCCGCCGGGCACCAGACCGGTCAGCACCCCGCCGGCCAGCACCACGGCCAGCACGGCGGCCACCGCACCACTCCAGATCATCAGGCGTCGGCGCCTGCCGGCACCCGGACGGCTCCGGTCTGACCCGGTCGACGGCGGGCGGGTGCCGCCGGGCCGGGCGCCATCGGGGCGGAGACCGCCGGGGCGGGCGCCAGCGCCCGTCGACCGCCCGGGCCGGGCTCCGGCCGGACCGACCGACCCGGAGGCGACCGGCGGCACACCGGCGGGCGGCAGCGGCTCGACGGTGCCGGTGGACGGCGGCCCGGCGGCGGGCGGTGCCGGTGGGTCGGCGGGCGGCGGCCCGGCAGCGGGCGGTGCCGATAGGTCTGCAGGCGACGGCGACCCGGCGGCGGGCGGTGCCGGTAGGTCGGCGGGCACCACGGGCGGCAGCTCGGTGACGCCGGGTGGCGGCAGCTCGGCGGCGCCGGGCGGCGGCAGCTCGCCGGCGCCGGTCAGTGACGGCTCGGCGGCGATCAGCGCGGCCCAGTCGTCCGGGCCGAGCCCGGCCAGTCCGCTGGTCAGACCGCCGACCTCGCCGGCCTCGGCGAGGCAGCGCGAGCAGCCGGCGAGATGGGCCTCGAACGTCTCCCGCTCGTCGTCGTCGAGCGCACCGAGCAGGTAGAGAGCGAGCGTGGCCTGCTCCGTGGTGGGGCTCTCGCCGCCGCTGCGCATCAAGCCCCTCCTCACCCCGACATCACCACCCGGTGTTGCGGCCCTCGGGACGGCCTCCGTGCTGAGTGGTCGAGCGAGGGATCAGGTCGACTCCATCGAACCGATCGCCGCGTGCAGCGCGCGCACCGCATAGTACGTCCTGGATTTTACAGTACCCTCGGGTATTCCCAGCCGTTGCGCGGCCTCGGCGACCGAGGCGCCCCGGTAGTACATCTCGATCAGCACCGCCCGGTGTTCCGGGCTGATCTGCTGCAGCGCCAGCCGCACGGTGTGCGTACTGACCACCCGTTCCATCTCGTCCTCGGGCGAGGTGAGGCGGTTCAGGTCCGGGATGCTCACCTCGGGTGGTCGGGACTGGCGGGCCCGCAGCGCGTCGATCGCCACGTGCCGGGCCACGGTGTAGAGCCAGGGGGCGATCCGCTGCGGGTCGGCGGCGAGCGTGTCCAGGTGCCGCCAGGTGCGCAGGAACGTCTCCTGCACCAGGTCCTCGGCGAGCTCCTGCTGGCCGAGGAGCAGGCGGGTGAGGAAGCGCAGCAGCGGCGCACGATACTCCTCGTGGATGCGCCGCATCAGGGCTTCGGGGGCGGTCCCGGCGTCGCCACCGACCAACGGCCCGACCGCCTCGTTGGGCACCGCCGACACAGCCCGCCTCCCCCTGACGTACGGGTCGGACCCGCACCGTCGGGCCGGCACCGGCACATCGACGGTGGGCCCGTTCACGGGAAGGATAGCCGTACCCCTCCGGAGCGTGCCGCAGGTCGCCAGTGGATGGACGCCTCGGCCTCGGGTCCGGGCTCACCGCTCGAACCGCAGCCAGCGCAGGTTGGTGAACTCCTGCGGCTGTCCACTGGAGAAGGTGAGGTACACGTCGTGGACGCCGGTCACCGGGGTGAGGTTCCCCGGCACGGTCCGCCACTCCTGCCAGTCGCCGGTGCTCCCCACCGCGACCATCCCGACCGGGGCCTTCTTCCGGTCGTCGATCCGGATCTCGACCAGCCCGGTGACGCCCGGGTCGGCACCGGAGGCGACCCGCACCTGGAACCGCTTCGGCGGCCGGTCCCCGAAGTCCACCTTCTGGTATGCGACCCAGTCGCCGTCGGCGATGTTGCCGAGGTTCCGCCCGCCCTCCCGGCACGGCTCGGTACGGATGCCCGACTCCCGGTCGAAACCGACCGCCGCGATCTCCCGGCCGACCGTCCGGGACCCGCCCGGGACGCTCCCACGACCGGTCGAGCGGGGTTCCGGCGTCCTCGCCACCACCGTCTCCCGGGGCAGGACGTCGTCGGCGACCGGGCCGGCACCGAACGGGGTCAGCGTCACGGTCACCTCCCCCGGGTCGGTCTCCTCCAGGTACGCGGCGTGCCCGGCCACGTCGTCGAAGGGGAACCCGTACGCGCGCCCGTCGGCGGAGTGCCTGTGCAGCACCCGGGCATAGTGGTTGGTCACCGGCTGCCGGTGGTACGCCTCCCGGTCGGTGACCGGCTGGTCCGGGTTCGCGAGCACCGACCGGTTGAACCCCGCGCCGAGGATCGCCGCCACCGGGCCGGCAAGCCGGTCGTTCGGCGCGGCCAGCGCGCCGGCGCAGAAGAAGACGTCCCGGCTGGCGGGTCGGGTGAAGGCGCGTACCCCGCCGTCGAAGGTGAGCCGGCCGTCGACCACCCGGCCGGTGTAGCGCCCCTCGCGGGTGGTGACCCGCAGGTCGGTACGGCGGTACCGGTCCCAGATCTCGTCGACGTACCCGTCGTAGTAGTCGGCGGCGAACCGGCCCGACTCGATCCCGTGCCCGGGGGCGATGACCCGCAGCCGGTCGCCGACGACCAGCCGCTCGTAGCCGGGCTGGCTGGCCAGCTCGGCGAAGATGGCGTCCCGTCCCCCGTCGACGAGCTTGCCGGTGGACTGCTGACCGGCCGCCCCGGTCAGCCGGATCGACATCGGGATGCTGAACATGTCCACCATCGTGGTGTTGCAGAACATCCCGGCGGCGGTGTAGGTGAACTCACAGAAGTCGTGCAGCACCCCGAAGCCCGGATCGCTCTGCAGCCAGCCCACCGGGTGCTGGATGGCGGGCCTGCCGTTGGCGTCGGGCACCATCCGGAACCGCAGTGCCCCGTTCACGGCGAAGTAGATCCGACCGGACATCATCGGCAACCCGAACGGGGTGGACCCCGATCCGGCCAGCGGTACGCCCAGGTCGGCGTAGCCGTCCGGGTCCCGCTCGGCCTGGCTGATCGGGGTGAACCGGCCGCTCTCCCGGACGAAGCCCATCTCACCGGTGTCCAGGTTGGTGCCGACCACGTACATCCGGATGGCCGCGTTGCCGAAGCGGCCGGTGCTGTTCACCACCGTCAGCGGCAGGCCACCGGCCGCCCGCGCCCGGGAGAGCAGCGGCGTCGCCACCGCCGGCACCCCGACCACCGCAGCCCCAGCCGCTGCCAGCCCCAGCACCCTGCGTCGACTCACCATCTGCCACACCTCCGCGTCAGCGGCGCCGACCCCTTCGGCGACCGGCCCGGTCCGCGCGACGCCATGTGACGTGTACGTCGACGGCCGGGATCGGAAACGTTGACGGGCTAACATCCGGCTCGGTTCAATGCAGGCCCGGAGAACATCACGCGATTTCGATCGAGCCGACGGTGAACCGAGCGTGTCGCCCGCTCGTCACGACAGCGATGCCGCCACACCGAAAGGGATGGCCCCGTGAAACCCGACCTCCCGTCCGTCCGATCCCGACTCGCCCGTCTGCCCCACCGGCTGACCGCCGGCATCGCCGCCGGCCTGGCGGTGCTCTGCGCGGTGGTCGCCGCCGTCGGGTGGGGTGTCGCCTCGGCCCGGGACGACGATCTGACCGGCCGGACCGTCTCCGACGAGCTGACGGCCACCATCGTCGCCGCCGCGCGGTCCTGCCCGATGCTCACCCCGGCCCGGCTCGCCGGGCAGCTCATGGCCGAGTCCGGGTTGGACGCCCAGGACCGCCAGACCGCCTCCGGTGGCCGGGGCATCGCCGGGCTCGACGACGAGGAGTGGCGGAAGTGGGCACCCTGGCCGGACGCGGAGCGGGCGGACGGCACCGCGAACACCGTCGCCCTGGCCCACCTGCTCTGTGACCTGAGCGGTCAGCTCCGGCTGGCCGAGGTCGACGGGGACACCTGGCGGCTGTCGGTGGCCGCGTTCCACGTCGGACGGACGGCGGTGGAGAAGGCGCACAAGGTGCCCGCCGAGGCCGTCGAGTACGTCGACCGGGTCAGCGGCTTCGCCGCCTACTACGCCAGGCTCACTGCCTTCGGCGGGTCCGGGGACGTCCAGCCGACCAGCCAACAGCAGCCGACCCGGGCGGTACCGACCGAGTACGTGCCGCTGATCGTCCGGGCCGGCTCGGTCTGCGCGCAGGTGAGCCCGCAGGCCGTCGCCGCCCAGTTGATGGCGCTCTCCGGCTTCGACGCGAACCGGCTCGGCCCGGCCGGGCAGCGCGGCGTCGCCCAGTTCCTGCCCGAGGTGTGGGAGGAGTACGGCCCCGAGGGCACGTCGCCCTGGGAGCCGGAGGTGGCCGTCCCGGCGGTGGGCACGGTGATGTGCGCGATGACCCGGGACCTGGCCGGGCTGGAGGGCGATCCGTACCTGTTGGCGCTGGCCGCGTACCGCAACGGGCCCACGGCGGTGCGGCAGATTGGCGGCACGCTGGACAGCGCGACCGAGGCGTTCGTCCGCACCGTCCGGGAGTACACCGACTTCTACACCCTGGACGGCCGGCTCCGCCCGAGTGCCGCGCCGACGGTCACGCCGAGCGGGCCGGCCCCGAAGCCGACCGCCACGCCGACCGCCACGCCGAGCGCGCCCGCCCGGACGCAGGAGCCACCGAAGCCGGCTCCGACCACCGCCGCGCCGATCCGTCCCACCGGGCTCAAGCAGATCGTCGGCAAGCGCACCGGCTTCTGCCTCAGCTCGGAGGCCGGCTCCGACGGGACGCTGGTGGTGCTCCGGCCGTGCCAGGAGATCAAGGCCCACTGGTGGAACATCCGGACCGACGGCACCGTCCGGTCGAACGGCCTCTGCCTCGACGTCGCCTGGGGCGACACGACCGAGGGCACGCCGGTGCAGATGGCCCGGTGCAACGGGAGCAAGGCCCAGCAGTGGTGGCACACCGCCGAGGGCTGGTTCAAGAACAAGAACTCGAACACCTGCATGGCCGCGGACGGCAGCAGCAACGGCACCCCGATGGTGATCGGGACCTGCTGGCGCAACGGCATGCAGATCTGGTTCCCGCGGTAGGTCACGGGATCCCCGGGTAGCTCGCCGAACCCGGTCCGGGCCGGTCCCGCGCACCCTCGCCGGCGCGTGGGACAGGCCCGGACGGTGTTCCGGCCAGCAGGTGTTCCTGCGGGCCGGCCGGGTGACGCTGCTCAGCCGGCGTACGCGCGGCGGCGGTTGCGCAGCCAGAAGACCACCGCACCGCCGACGATCAGCGCCAGTGCCAGGACGACGGCGAGGGCGGCCCCGCCGACCCCGTCCCGTCCGGCGGCGACCCGGCTCCCGTCGTCCATGGTCCTGGCCACCGACACCCCGGGGTTGATCATCCCGTGGCCGTAGCGGGCGTCCGGGACCCCGTCGCCGAGCGCGTCGGCGGTGCCGAGGATGCGCTGCTCGACCTGGATGGCGGTGAGATCCGGGTACGCCGCCCGCACCAGCGCCGCCTGGCCGGCGACGAACGCCACGGCGACGTGGCTGCCGGTGTTGCTGACCACCCCGCTACCGGCGACGCCGAGGCCGGCCACGTCCACGCCCGGGGCGACGACCTCCACCGTCTTCTCCTGGTACTTCTCGGCGAGCTGGTTGTCGGGACCGACGCCGCCGACGAGCAGCAGCGCACCCGAGACGTCGGGGTCCGGCGGCGACGGCGGGGTGAACGGTTTGGTCGGGGCGCCGGCCACCACCAGCACGTCGTGGCCGAGGGCGGTGGCGATCGAGGCGGCCACGGTCGGGTCGGTCAGATCGACGTACGACCCGAGGGCCACCACCGAGGCCCCGGCGCTGACCGCCACCTCGATGGCGTTCGCGGCGTCGGCCGGCCGCCCGGTCCCGGTGTTCCGGATCATCCGGACGGGCAGGATGGTCGCGTCCGGCGCGAGGCCCACCGGGGTGTCCTTCGTGCTGGCGTCGGCGCCGATGAGACCCGCCATCGCGGTGCCCGAGCCGAGGCAGTCCATGTCGCCTCGCCCGTTGCCCACGGTCACGTCCGCGCCGACCGCGACCCGGCCGCTGAGCTGCGTGACTGCGGCGTCCACGCCGGAGTCGACAACGGCCACCATGATTCCGTTGCCCCGGGTCGACCCCCACGCCCCGTCGGCGGCGAGCCGGAGCTGGGCCCAGTTCGACTTGCTGCTGGACGCGCTGGTGGCGGTGCAGCGTTCCGTCCCACCACCGCCCGGCCGGCCGGTGCGCGACGGGGAGGGGGTCGGAGACGGGGACGGGCTGGCGCCCGGGTCGGGCGGCCCCGGTCGGCCGGGCCGCGACGGGCCGGGCCGGGCGCCGGGGGTGGCGGGGAGCTGGCCGTACTGCACGCCCGTGCCGGCGGCGTCCCAGGGCAGCACCAGGTGCCAGCCGGCGTTGAGCTTGGTCGGATCGGTCAGGCTGGCCCCGTCCCGCTGGACCCGGCCGGTGTTGAGCTGGTAGATCTCGGCGGAACGCTCCGCGCTGCCGAGGAACCGCCGGGCGATCTCGGAGAGGTTCTCCGGCGCCCCCTGGTAATCCGCCGCGACGACGTAGAACTTGACGTAGGGCTGGTTGTCCGGGGTGGACGCCGTCGCGGACGCCAGCGGCGTGGCCAGCAGCAGGCAGCAGGCCGCCGCCACCGCGAGCAGGCGGACAAGGGTGGGGTGCTTCGCCAGCACGGGGCTGTCCTCCTTCAGTCACCGCCGCCGTACGTCAGCGGCCGTCACCGTCTATTGCGGATCTGCGCCGGGTTCGTTCAAATCGATCTGAACCAAATTTCCTTGATCCTCGTCATGGGGAGGCCAGCCGACGGTACCGGGCGCGGATCAACGCGACGTTTCCCGGTCGATCGGCGTCGATCCTCCCGCCGTCGCCACACCGCGCGGATCGGGGAGGCGGGGACGAAGGGCGGGGACGGTGGGGACGGAACTGGCACAGCCGGCACGGTCGGCGGGCACCGAACCGGCGTACCCGGCGGTCGACGGGGGCATCGAGCGGCTGCCGGCGACCCGGCGGTTCGACCCCCGGCGGCACCGACGGATCAGCGGCCTCTTCGACCTCTGGTTGGAGACCGATCCCGACGGCGGGCTGGTGATGCCGACCGCGCCCGGCCGGCACCTGGACGCCCGCGCCGTCGCCGACCTGGTCCGCCGCTCCGGCGACACGGCCGACGACGTCCGGATCCTCGCCGACGACGGGGCACGGTACACCGACATGTTCAGCGAGGTCGCCGGTCTGCTCGGACACGACGTCCTGGTCAGCCCGGTCGGGGCGGACATCCGGCATGTCACGGCGCGCCGGGCCGGCGCCGACCCCGAGCCTGATTGTGGGGACGGCGGCGCTGCGGCCCCGCTGCACGCCGTGCCGCTGGACCGGGTCACCCGCCGGCCGCTGGACTGGATCGTCGTCCAGCCACCGGACCTCGCCACCGGGCTGCCGGGCTGGTTCACCGTGGACCATGGCCTGGTCCGGCCGCGTACCGGGGTGGTCGGGCTGCCCCTGCCGGACGGTGTCGCCCTCGCCACCCGAGCCGACTTCGTCACCCGCCGGGCCATCGCGCAGCAGCTCGGCGCCGCCGCCGACGGGATGGTCACCGTGGCCGTCACCGCGCGGTCGGGCGGCTTCCTCGTCGGCACGTACCGGGGAACCCAGGCGGTGCACAGCGGCGACCAGCTCTCCGCGCTCCTCGGCGACCTCCCCCTCTACGGCTGTGACCTGCGGCTCTGGCTCACCTGGCCATCCGACGCCGACGAGCAGACGCGCCTCGCGGAGCAGGTCGGCGAGCTGGCCGAGACCAGCGGCGCCACGGTCTGGACCCCACCGCCGGGCGGCAGCGCCGAGCTGGTCGAGCAGAGCCGCGACCTGCGGGCACTGGACCGGGCCGGTACCCCCGCGCCGTGGCAGGCCCACCGTCCCCGGTACGCCGCCGGGCAGACCGGCTTCGCCTCGACCGACGACGGCCGTCTGATGTCGCGGCTGGCCCGCGACCGCGTCACGGTGGACCGGCCGGCCCAGCCCGCCGCGCCGACCCGGCACGTCGGAGCGGCCCAGCACGTCGGACCCGACCAGCACGCCGGGCCGACCCGGCACGCCGGAGCGGCTGCCCCCGGGGACGGCAGCGGCGACGGAGACGGCAAAGGGCCGCCGGTTGCGGCGGAGGAGGAGCCGGGCTGGTCGCCGGTCCCGGTGCTGCCACGCCCCGCCCTGGTCGGCGAGGGCCGGCGGGTTCCCGAGTACGGCCCACCGTGGCTGCCCCGGGGACAGCAGGTCAACGCCGAGGAGTTCGAGGCGTTCGTGCCGGCACCCGGTGACCCGGCCCGGCTGGTCAGCCACGGGGTGCCCAGCGCCGAGCTGTTCCTGGTCGGCTTCCTCGACGCCCGCTCGGCGCCCCGGGGCTCGCACCTGCTCCGGGTCCGGATCCAGCCGGGCGGCGCGATCCCGGTGACGGTGCTCCGCTCCCACGTGCCGGCGCGTTTCCAGCACCTGATGAGGATGCCCGACTCGTACCTGCTGCCGGCTGCCCGCCTGGACCTGGTCCGGTCGCTCGGCGGTTTCCACACCGAGAAGTTCGGCCGGCTCGTGTCCAGCGGGGTCGAGGGTGGACCGGTCCGCATCCACTCCGCCCCGGGCAACGGCTCTCTCGCCGGCCTCTCCCACGACGTACGGCGGTGGCCGACGCTCGGTGCCGGCCGGGCGTACGCGCTGCTGCCGGCGAAGCCGGCCCGGCTGCCCCGGGGCTGGCTGCGGCTGCACCACCAGCCCCCGCCGGCCCGCCCCGGCCGGCTGATGGTGGAGTTGCGGGTGCCCCGGGGACGGAGCATCGACGTCTCCGCCACCGCCGGCGCGCTCGCCGGGCTGGCCCTGGTCCGGACTCCGGCGCAGCGGCTGCGCACGGCCGGCGTCGAGCTGATCCTCGGCAGCCGCTCGTACGAGCGGGTGCGGGTGGAACGGGCGTACCGGGCGCACGAGGGGGCCTGGCGGCGTGACCCGGCGGTGTCACCGGGCACCCTGTCGGCCGTGGTCGCCGCCCGTCAGCCGGCCGCCGCCGGGGCCGGCTCCGACGCCAGCACCTGAACCGACCACCGGCCGCCGGGAACCGCACCGAACGCCACCGGCACGCAGCGGCCGTTGGTCGCCGCAGCCAGGCCGCGCGCCCGGCCGAGTTCGCCGGGCGGCGGTTCGGCCACCATGATCACGTACGGCTCGGGGAGCGGGTCGCCGGGCGCGGGGAGCTGGGGCAGCCCCGCCACGGTACGGCAGCCCGGTGGCGGCTCGGCGCCGAGCGAGTCACCGACCACCGACACCCCGACCCCGCCGGCCCGCAACTGCCGGGCGAAGTGGACGGCCACCCGCCGGCACGCCCCGACCTCCCCGACCAGGGTGAAGGCGTCCGGCGTACGGCCCAGGTCCACGTGCAGCCGCCACGGCCCCCGGCGGCCGAGTTCGAGGGGCACCGTCACCGAGGGCAGCGGCTCGCCGTCGCCGACCCAGGCGTACGCGGGCGCGCCCCGGCCGGCGGCCACCCCGACCAGGCGTACCCGGATCGGTCCGACCTCGGTGCTCAACTCGGCCACCAGGTACGGGATCTCCCCTTCCGTCGGCACCTCCGGACGCGGGATGTCCGCCCCGGTCACCGCCGGCAACGGAGACGGCGACGCAGCCGGAGCCGGAGCCAGAACCCGGACCGGATGAGCCGGTGACGTAGGTGACGGCAGCGGTGGCGAGGTCTGTGCCGCTGCTGGCGCGGACACCGGTGCCGACGGCGTGGACGGAGGCGGTGGAGGCGACGGCGTAGTCGGTGGAGGCGTGGACGGAGGCGACGGCGTAGTCGGTGGAGGCGTGGACGGAGGCGACGGCGTAGTCGGTGGAGGCGTGGACGGAGGCGTCGGCGTAGTCGGTAGAGGCGTGGACGGAGGCGGTGGAGGCGATGGGGGAGGCAACGGCGACAGAGGCGGTGGCGGCTCGACCGACGCGGGAGCGGAAGGCGGCGGGGTGGGGGGCGGCACGACAGGAGGCGGCGCGGCTTCGCCGCTCGTGGCGGCGAGTTCGGCCGGGGTCGGGGTGTGATGCCGCTCGGGCGGCCAGGGGCCCGTGTCGTCCAGGGAGCCGGCGAGCCGCCGCTGACCGCCCCGACGCAGCAGTGCCACCGCCAGCACGGCGAGCGCCACCGCGAGCAGCGCGGCTGCGCCGCGTACCAGGAGGGTCTTGGCCTGCTCGCCGTCCGCCCGCCGCCCGGCCTCGGGCGGTGGGGCGGCGATCCGGGAGGTGGTCGCCCTCGACGCGGGCCGCGAGGCGGACCGGGACGGCGCTGGAGTGCGCGGAGCGGGGGTGGCCACTGGTGGGGAGGTCACGGACGGCCGGACCGCCGGACGGCTCGGCTCCGGGCGGGGAGGCCGGGGTCGGACGCTCGGCAGCGGCCCGACCCGCACCCCCGGCCCCTTCGCGTCCTTGGGCAGCACGAGGATCCACCCAGGGCGGAGTTCGAGCCCGTCGGTGAAGGTGCCGCCGTCGGGCTGGGCCCGCCCGTCGTTGAGCGCGACGATCTCCCGGAACCGGTTGCCGTTGCCGAGGGTACGCAGGGCGATGGCGTAGAGGTACTCCCGCTGCCCGTCGACCGGCGGCCCGACGACGTAGTACCGGCCGGTCTCGGCCGGCGCCGCTCCTGCCGCCGGGGCCGGGGCGAGGAGGAGCAGCCCCACCGCCAGCAGCACCGACGCCAGGGCTCGACACATCACCACCATCGTCCTCCAGATTTTCCCGTCCACCGACATCCTCGCGGCGTTCCCGGCTCCCTTCTACGCAGCTACGCACGGACGGTTCAACGGACTCTGCGGCGGCCTGACCGGACGGATGAACGCCTTCCACGGCCGTGTGTCGACGGAGGACAACCAGGACCCCGAGTCATCCCGAAGCTGGCAACTCAGCCGGGCGAGCACACTCATCCAATCCGACCTCGACATCGACCGAAGCCGCTCCCTACCCTGGCAACGCCGCGTCCAGGCCAGCCAACTCCTCACCGCGCTACGCATCCCGCAGCGAGGATCCACCGCCATCGTCGTCGGCGAACCCCATGCCGTCGACGGCAAACGCCTACGCGCGCTCACCCCAGACCGGCTGCGGTTGCGGATACCACGCTTCTCACCGCCGGGCTCGACCGGCTTGCTGAAAACCGCTGCGGCGCGGTGCCGGAGAGGGCCGTCGCGGGATCCGGGTTGATGCTGTGCGGCGATCGGTGTGGATCCGGTGTGGTAAGGGGCCTGTCGGTCAGGTTGGACGATGGCGCGTCACGCCCTGGCGAGTCGTTCCCGGAACGGTCCGCTGCCTGACCAGGCGTTCACCGATTTACGAGACGTCCTTCAGTCACCACTCAGCAGGGGTTCCCGGGCAGTGAACGGGGGACCATCGCGGGCCTGGCGTGGTTGTCGGCACAGGTTGCGCGTTCCACGCGCCGGACTCAAGCTGCGAGCGGTCACTTGAGCCAGTCGTTGCCGGGCAGTTTGCTGAGCTGCCGGATGTCGAGCGTCGGCGAGACCGATGACGTCGGGACGACGCCGAAATGCTCCATCGCTTTCCGTACCCACTCGGCCGCGTCGATGTTCAGGGGGCCGGAGACCCACATCGCGTACGGCAGGTTGACGAACCGCCCATCCTTGACCGCCTTGAGGTTGCGGGATGCCGGGTTGGCCCTCAAGGTGTCGACCTTCTGCTGGTACGACTGGCCCGGGTAGTCGACGAAGAAGATGACGTCAGGATTCGATGCGGCGAGCCGCTCCCAGCCCACCTCGGTCCAGGTGTCCTTCACGTCAGCGGTGGCGTTGGTGACCCCTGCGGCGTCGAAGATGGCCTGCGGGCCGCCGTACGAACCGGAGGTGAAGATGGCGTCGGTCCCGGAGTCGAAGAGGAACGCGGTCGGCTTCCCGCCCTTGGGCGCGGCGGCCAGCGCCGTCCGCCGCTTCTCGATGTCGGCGACGACGGTGTCCGCGGTCTCGCGGTGGCCGGTCAGTGTGCCGACGTTGCGCAGGTCGGTGGTGAGCGCGGTCCACGCGTCCATCGTGCCGCGAGCGCCGTTGTCCTGCTTGCAGGTCTCGCTGAGCAGGTAGGTCTTGATGCCGTGGGTCGTCAGATCCTCAGGCATCAGGTTGCGGGACTCGCTGAACCCGTATCCGTAGCCGGCGAACATCATCTCCGGGTTGACCGCCAGGACGTTCTCCAGGGTGGGGTGCTCGTCCCCGACCTCCTTCAGCTGATCGATCCGGGCTTCGGGATAGGCGAGCTCGAGCACGTCCCGGTCCTGGTCCATTCCGGTGACGGCGATCAGCTGGTCGCGTGCGCCGACGGACAGCACGATCGAGATGATGCCGCCGTCGTACGCGTACAGCCGGGTGACGGGCTTGTCGACGCTCACGTCCTGCCCACAGTTCTGGACGGTGATGGCGCCGGTGGCCGCGCTCGATCCGGCATCGCCGGAGCTGCACGCGGTGAGGGTGAACAAGGCGAGCACACAAGCGGTGACCCGGGTACGGCCAGGTGGGAAGACGGTCATGCCGGTGAGGTGTCCTTCCGGGGATGGATGAGCAGATGGTGCTGCGGGAGGTCGGGGTGGGGCACCTGAACGGAGCCGACGCCGAACTGCGTCTCGACGTGGTGAGCGCCGAGCACCTCGGCGGGCGGGCCGACGGCGACGATGCACGCTGGCTCCGACGTCCGGTCGCTGCCCGCGCGCCAGCCGACGAGGGCCAGCCGGTCGAAGAAGCGCAGGGCGAGATCGAGGTCGTGCACGGTGGCCACCAGGGTTCGGGCGCGGGTGGCGAAGACCTCCAGGAGGTCGAGCTGCCAGGCGACGTCGAGGTGGTTGGTCGGCTCGTCGAGCAGCACCGTCGGGCACTGCTGGGCCAGGCCGCGAGCCAGGACGGCCCGGCGCCGCTCGCCGCCGGACAGCTGGTCGGCGACGGTGTCGATCCGGCCGGCCAGTCCGACGGCGTCGAGGGCACCGAGCACGACATCGCGCTCGGTGCGGCCACCGCGGGCCCAGGGACGGGTCTGCGGCACCCGGCCGAGGGCGACCATCTCCCCGACCCGCAGCTCGGACGTCGTCACGTCCTCCTGCGGCACGTAGGCGAGCTGCCGGGCGCGTTCCCGGTTCGGGAGCCGCCGCAGATCGACCAGTCCGCCCCGCCCGTCGGCGATCAGCGCGGTTCCGGAGCTGGGGTGCAGCACTCCGGCCAGCACCCGCAGCAGCGTCGTCTTCCCGGCACCGTTGACCCCGACGATCCCGAGCCGGCTGCCGTCGGCGACGTCGAGGTCGACTCCACTCAGCACGGTGCGGCCGCCCATCCGGGCGGAGACGTCGTGCAGGCGCAGGGCGGGGGTCATCGGTCACCACCGAACCGGTACGAACCTCGGCCCATGAGCAGCAGGAACAGGGGCGCCCCGAGCACGCCCGTCACCACGCCCAGGGGAATCTCCTGCGGTCGCACCATCACCCGGGCCAGCACGTCGACCCAGACGAGGAAGACCGCACCCGCCACCGCCGCGACCGGCAGGACGACCCGGTGCCGGGCGCCCACCACCAGCCGGGCCGCGTGCGGAACGATCAGCCCGACGAACCCCACTCCCCCGCTGACCGCGACCAGCACACCGACGACCACGGACAGGATCACGAACAGCGCCGTACGCAACGCGGCCACGTTGATCCCGAGAGCCGCAGCCGTCTCCGGCCCGGCTGCCAGCGCGTCGAGCCAGCGATGCACAACCAGCAAGCCGGCCGCGAGGACGACGACGAACACGGCGGGTATCACAAGCTTTTCCCAGGTGGCTCCGCCGACGCTACCCAGCATCCAGAACATCACCGAGTTCGCCGCGCGCTCATCGTCGCTGAGAAAGACCAGCAGCGAGGCGATCGCTGAGAACCCGGAGGAAAGGACGACACCGGAGAGCACCAGCCGGATCGGGGTCAGTCCGCCCTGCACGGTGGCGATCAGCCAGATCAGCAGCGCGGATCCGACCGCCCCCAGCAGCGCCCCGGTCGAGACTGCGTAGAGGCCCAGCCCGGCAAGCGCGCCGGTGGTGAGGGCCGCGGTGGCACCCACCGAGGCGCCCGAGCTGATACCCAACAGGTAGGGATCGGCCAGTGAGTTGCGTACCAGGGTCTGCATGCCGGCCCCGGCGATCGCCAGGCCCGCGCCCACGACCAGCGCCAGCAGCGCGCGGGGCAGGCGCAGTTCCCAGATGATGACGTCCCAGCGGCCGGCCGGCCTGCCGGAGAAGCGGTCGGTGACCGCCGCGACGACCTCGGTGAGCGGGATTCGCTCGGAACCGAAGGCCAGCGAGGCGATCACGCTCAGGACCGACGCGACGGCCAGCACGAGCAACAACGGCCAGAACGGCAGCCTACGCCGGGGCATGATGCGGCCTCTCAAGTCTGGAGACCCTGATCGCGAGAGTCCACTGACGAGCATGTGAGCCGACAGGTCTTCGGACTTGGGGTCAACCGGCGGCACGGCCTTCCCAGAGAAGTACTCTCCAGTGGCGAAATCGTGCCGCCGTCGCCCGTACCGCTGCGCGCCAGTCCCGGAATCTCACCGGAGTTCCCTGGCATCCCTCAGGATGCGGTCGACTCGACCGGGACAGTACCCGCACCAGGCGGGTTCCGCCACTGAGGACTCCGCCCTCGTGACATCGACCACTGATCTGCGTCGAGCCGCCACGGCGTGTGCGAGATCCCCCGCGATCGCCGGGAACTCAGCGGCCGCGGGTGACGACTGCCACTTCGACGACCGCGTCCGCACCGATCGATGAATCCAATTCCGCCGATGCCCCGCCGGCCACCCACCCCCGGTCCGCCACTGATTTCGGCCCGCTGCTGCGGCTGCACTTCTACGCGGGCATCCTGGTCGCCCCGTTCTTGCTGGTCGTTGCCCTGACCGGGGCCACCGACACCACCGGCCCAGCCGCCATCCGGGCTTTCAAGGTCAGAACTTCGCGACCGAGTCACCGCCAACGACGACGAGATCACCAGGGATACCCACGTCAGCGTCACTGCTCGACGCCGCCGAGCGCGTCGGCGAGGCACATCCCATGGCTGGCCTTGGTCGGACAGCCAGGGTCGCCGTGGTTGCGCAGCTAGGACCGCAGATGGTGTGGGCGACGAGCCGGCTGTGGTGTCAATGCCCGCTGGCGAGGGCCTCGCCCAGCGGCGTCCGCGTGTGCAGCACCCGCGGACCGGCGCGCCGGCTGTCCACCAACCCGGCGGCGCGCAGCACGGTGAGATGGTGTGACGCCGTCGACGCCGCCAGGCCGGTCAGCTCGGCGCATTCGGACGTCGAGAGCGGCTGCTGGAGGTCGAGAAGGAGCCGGGCCCGGGCGGAACCCAGCAGGGCGGTGAGCGCGTCGAGCACGTCTGCGGCGGGGCGGTGCCAGGTCTCGGAGACGCCGTGCGCCGGGTAGAAGATGGTCGGCTGTGAGGGAGGCTCGGTAAGTACGGCACAGCCTCGGGTGGCCATGATCGAGGGGACCAGAACCAGTCCGGTGCCGCCGCAGTCGATCGTCTCCCCGTGGTGCCGCAGTTGCACCTCGACGACCTCGTCGCGCCAGCTCACCGTGGAGTGCAGGGTGGCGGCCATCGCGGCGAGTCCGGCGTCGCTGCTGCGCCGGGCACGCACCGCGATGTCGGCGCGCAGCAGGCGCAACATCTGCGGCCATACCGGCGCCAACAGCGTCTCCCACACCTGTTGCCAGGCCGTGACGATGGCGGTACGGGCACGCGCCGGGTCGGCGATCATCTCCTGGATCTCCCGCTGCCGGGCACCCGCCGACCGGATCTCCATCTTGTGCAGGTCGAAACGCAGTCGCTCGTCCGGCACCTCGCGCAGACGCTCCAACTCGTCCTCAGGGGTCATATCGCCCGACGGGGTGGCGGTCAGGAAGTCGGGCAGGTACCCGTCGACGCCGCTGATCACCGCCATCAGGCGGAACGCCTCACCGGCCGGCACACCGTGCTGGGCGCGGAACCAGCCCCAGTGCAGCGGGGCTACCTGCGGGCGGAGCATGACGCGGATCGCGTGGACAAGCTCGTGCCCCGGTGAGATCCCGAACCGAACCGCGGAGATGTCGGACGAGCCCAGCCGGAACTCCACCACCCTTCGATCCACGTCGAAAGGATAGGTGAGACGGCAATGAGCCCCGGATAGTGGAGATCACCAACGACGGAGCTCACCGATCAGGAGACATCAGATGCCGCAGTACTTCCTCACCATCCCGCACGACACGGCTGAGGAGCCGACGATGGAGTCGATGCAGCAGATGGACCCGGCCGAACTGGAGGCCATGATGGCCGCCGTCGACCGCTTCAACTCGGCGCTGCAGGACTCGGGCGCCTTCGTGCACGCCGGTGGGCTTCACCCGCCGTCGACCGCGATCACCATCGACGCCACCGGCGGCGAGGCCAAGCGCGTACCCGGTCCCTTCGTCGAGGCCCGGGAGTACGTCGGCGGTTTCTGGATCATCAACGCCACCGACGAGGAAACCGCTGTGACCTGGGCGGAGCAGGCCTCCGCCGCGCTTCAGTCACGCATCGAGGTACGCGCGTTGCAGGAGGGCCCCGAGTAGACCTGCAACGACGACGTGGTCACCACGAGCATGGGCCGCGCCCGCGCCGGCAAACTGATCGCCGCGCTACCCGCTCGGGCATGGTGCCGGCTGTCGGCTGTCGGCCGGCGCTGGCGCGCACGGACCACGCGAGTACTGGTGGGCGCGGGTGCCGATCCGGATCTGCTGGCAGCCAGGCCGCGGGCACTGACTGCTCGCCCGGCGCAGCATCACCACCGGAGAGATTGCCTACAGGCCATCGAGGAGTGCTTCCAGGCCGCCAAGGGACAGGTCGGCCTCGACGACTACCAGGTGCGCCGCTACGACGCCTGGTACCGCCACATAACACTCGCTATGTGCGCCCACGCCTTCCTCGCCGTCACCGCCATTGGGGCGCAAAAGGGGGCACCGCCGACCGGGCCGGACTCGTCCCCCTCAGCCTCGCCGAGACTCGACGTCTCCTGGCACACCTGATCACCCGCAGACGAACCCGCGACCAGTTCAATCGATGGTCATGGTGGCGACGCCGTCACCAGTTTCGAGCCAGAACGAGCCACTACCAGGACGACGATCGAGCCCTTCGCCGCCCGCCGATACCGCGGCGGCTCGTCACTGGCCAGGGCCTTCTTCACGGTGTTGCGAGACATCCTCAACCGCCGTGCGATGGCCTGGATAGCCATACCCTCCGACCGCCGAAGCCGCCGGATCTCCGCCCAGTCCTCCACGCTCAGCACCTCCCGATGCTTCAGGAAGTGGTCCCGATTCAGCCGGAACCACGTGGTCAGTTTTCAGGCGGAACCGACAGAGGTGCTGGGCACGTTACCCGGCCGAGCGCAACAGGCTCTATGAACTGCTGCGACGGGCGACCAGCGGGGCATCGGTGACGTGCGTTGAGCCGGTCAGGGACGGCCGGGCCCCGGCTGCTGACCCGCGACGCGGGGGCCAGGCGGCCTCCGCCGGTCCGGCCCGGGTGGGCGGTCAGGGCTTGCGGGCGACCCCGCCGAGGATGGTGTGGTAGGTGTCGGTCTGCCGGGGGCCCCCGTCGCCGTCCGGGTGCCAGTCGGCGAGCGGGACCAGCCCGGGAGGCAGCAGTTCCAGGCCCCCGAAGAAGCCGGTGATCTCCTGACGGGTTCGCCACCGGCCGGTGCCCAGAGTTTCGTTGAAGACCTTCTCCACCGCCCGCGCCCGCCGTGAGACCTCGGGCTGAGCCTCACCGGGGTCGTGGAAGTGCGAGATCGCCAAGTAACTCCCGGCGGGCAGAGCGGCGGTGAGCCGGCGGGTGATGCCCGCTGGGTCGTCGTTGTCGTGCAGATGGTGCAGGATCGCCAGGAGCAACAGCCCGACCGGCTGGTCGAAGTCGATCAGTTTCCGGACCTCAGGGTGCGCCAGCAACTCCTCCGGCTGCCGGATATCGCCCCCGACCACGGTGGTGGTCCGGGCGTCCGCGAGCAGGACCCGACCGTGCGCAAGCGCCATCGGATCGTTGTCCACGTAGACCACCCGGGCGGTCCGGTCCACCTGATGGGCGATCTCGTGCACGTTGCCTTGGCTGGGGAGCCCTGAGCCGATGTCGAGGAACTGCCGGATGCCGGCCTCCGCGGCCAGGTACCGCACCGCTCGACGGAGGAAGGTTCGGCAGGCCCGAGCCGCTTCCGGGCCGTCCGGCGTCACCTGCAACGCCATCTGAGCCGCCTGCCGGTCGACCGCGAAGTTGTCCTTACCGCCCAGGTAGTAGTCGTAGATCCGGGCGATGCTGGGCCGGGTGGTGTCGACACCGGGCGCAGAAGCCTTTCTCGTCAACGCTTCGATCCTCCGTACGGGCATGGTCGTTGGCCGGCTGGCGCGGGCGACCACGGCAGGGGCGCCGAACCGACACCGGACCGGCCCACCACTGTGGACGCGCGTCCTGAGGGTAGATGAGCGTTGCCGGCCGAGCGATCCCGTGCCGCAGCCGGGCCGCGCGGCCGGACGACGACGCGTGCCCCGGTTCGGTGCCGCCGGCTGAGGGCCGGCGGCACCAACCGGATGACCACGGCCCGTCAGGCCTCGGGCGGCGTGGCAGTGGCGGCGATGATCAGAGACAGCTCGCGTACGAGGTCGTCCATGGACTGGCCGCTCTGTGCGCGCAGGAGTCCGAGGCCCAGGTCCGCCAGTAGGTAGAAGCCGAGGGTCTTGGCCTGCTCGGAGCCGAACGCGGCGAGGAGTTCCTCGGCACCGTCGAGGTCGCCGCGATGCTTGGCCGCGATGACCCCGGCGGCTCGTTGGACCAGCTCCGCCGCGGCCGGGGTGGTTCCGGTCACGCCGCTCAGATCTTCGGGGTGAACGCGCGGGCGGCGTCGAAGCGGGCGATCACGTCCGACCAGTTGACCAGGTTCCACAGCCGGTCGACGTAGTCCGGCCGCACGTTCTTGTACTGGAGGTAGTAGGCGTGCTCCCAGGCGTCGAAGACCAACAACGGCGTGGAACCCTGTCCCACGTTGCCGTGGTGGTCATACACCTGCTCCACGATCAACCGCTGGCTCAGCGGCTCCCACGCGAGCACACCCCAGCCGGAGCCCTGCACGCTCTTGGTGGCGGCGGAGAGCTGCCCGGCGAACGCGTCGAACGAGCCGAAGTGCTCGTCGATCGCGGCGGCCAGTTCTCCGTCGGGGCGGTCACCGCCGTCCGGCGAGAGGTTCCCCCAGAAGATCGTGTGCAGTACGTGCCCCGACAGGTTGAACGCGAACGTCTTCTCCAGGCCGACGAGCGTCGAGAAGTCCCCCTTCTCCCGCGCCTCGGCCAACTGCTCCAGGCCGTCGTTGGCGCCCTTGACGTACGCGGCGTGGTGCTTGTCGTGATGCAGCTCCAGGATCTGCCCCGACATCGCCGGCTCCAGTGCACCGTAGTCGTAGGGCAGGTCGGGCAGGGTGTAGATCGGCATCAGAACTCCTCGCGGCTACTGCCATGGCAATGCTATTGCCACTATCTTGCAACAGAGCGATGGGCGTGCGCTAAGGAGTGGCGATTGATCACATCGAAGGCCGACCGGGTAGCCGCCGCCGTGACGCAACTGCGTCGCGCAGGGCTGCGCAACACTGCCGCCCGGCGAGCAGTACTCGACCAACTCGCCGACGCGGTAGGCGACCGTGGGCACCTCACCGCGTCCGAGGTGCATTGCTCGTTGCTCACCCGTGGCCTGATGATCGAACTGTCGACGGCGCACCGGGTGCTACGGCAACTGGTCAACCTGGAGATCGCGTACACGGTCCCGGTCGGCAGGACGATCACCTTCGGGCTCGCCGACGACGCTCATCACCACGCCGCCTGCGGGAGGTCCGGCGAACTGCGGCAGCTTACGGCCGACCGGCTTGAATCATGACGCCCGCGACAGCCCTCGCCGGCTGTGCCGGTACGAGCACGAGTCCGCAGCCGGCCAGGAGGGAGCCGGTCGCCCAGCGCCGCCTATCCACTGTCTTCCTGGTCACGCCACGTCCTCCTCTCGGTCCGGTCGACAACGACCGACGCCACGAGGGCTATAGACGCGGGCGGAGCGGGAGGGCCGCCCCCGCCGGCCGCCGACAGGCCGACGACGGTCAGGACGACGGGTCGACGCCCGACGGGCGGGCGACCGGCGTCAGCCGGTAGACGGAGAACACGAAGTCCGGGCAGACCATCTGGCACGCGGTGCAGCCGGTGCAGCCCGGCGTCAGCTCCGGGAACCGGTAGCCCATCTCGTTGACCCCGGCCGACATCACCAGCACCTGGGGCGGGCAGGCCAGGACGCACAGGTCGCAGCCCTTGCACTTCTCGGTGTCGATGACCAGCGTGCCCCGGCTGGCCCGGACGGCGTCCTCCGGTGTGGTCACGCGCGGTCTCCTCTGGTCATCGCCGCGACGATGCCGAGCATCCGGTCGCGTTCTCCGGGTACGGGTGCCGGCTCGGGTCCGGCCGGGAAGACGCCGCGCCGCCGCAGCGCCCTCACCGCGTTCTCGGCGGTCATCGACACGTGGTCGAGACTCGCCACGGCGGCGGCCGCCGGGTCACCGGCGACCAGAGCGGCGTGCTCGCGGCGCAGCGCGGCCCGCTCGTCGTCCATGGCGTCCTCGATGGCGAACCGGGCCGCGACCGGCACCAGGCCACTGAAGGTACGCAGCAACGCCCGCAGGTGCGGGCCGGCGGCGGCGAGGTTGACCACCTTGCGGAACTCCCGGGCCAGCCGCTCGAACTCGTCCACCTGCTCGCACCCGGTCAGCGCCTCGACGAGCTTGTCGAGGGTCTCGCGCAGTCCCGCGTCGGTGGAGACGGCGGCCCGGCTGCTGGTCAGGGCGCTCAGCATGCCGTACAGCTCGAACGCCTCGCGGACCGTGCCGGCGTCGAAGGCGGCCACGAAGGCGCCCCGGTAGTGCGGCAGGCTGACCAGGCCGTCCCGTTCCAACTGCGCGAGTCCCTCCCGGACCGGGGCCCGGCTGACCTCGAGGGCGGCGGCGACCGCGTCGAGGTCGATCCGGTCCCCGCTGCGCAGGGTGCCGTCGAAGAGCAGCCCGAGGATGTGTTCGGCGACCGCCTCACCGGCCCTCGTCCGCACCAGTGGCGTCATGTGGTCAACTCCCCGAGTGGATAGCTCTGTTCCAGCGATCCGCCAAGATATCCGGGACCCTCGTTGGCGGGTACGAACCACCCGGTCGGGCACATGGTGAGGATCTCCACCAGGCTGAAGCCGTCCCCGGCGAGCTGCGTCTCGAAGGCCCGGCGCAGCATCCGCTTGGTCTGCGCCACCCCGCCGGCGGTGGAGACCGCGCCCCGGGCGACGTAGGCGCTGCCCTCCAGCCCGGCGACCAGGTCGGCGACCGGGATCGGGAAGCCGTGCGCCGCCGCGTCCCGGCCGGCAAGGCTGGTCTTGGTGCGCTGACCGAGCACCGTGGTCGCGGTGAGCTGGCCGCCGGTGTCCCCGAAGACCCCGTTGTTCAGCAGCACGCAGGTGATCCGTTCGCCCCGGGCGGCGGCGTGCAGCACCTCCTGGAGTCCCTCGTTGGCCATGTCGCCGTCGCCCTGCATGGTGAAGACGGCGCACCCGGGCCGGACCCGCTTGATGCCGGTGGCGCAGGAGGGCGCCCGGCCGTGCAGGCACTGGAGGACGTCGACGTCCATGATCCGGACGAAGCTGCCGTAGCAGCCGTGGCCGACCACCCCGATGGTCCGCTGCACGATGTCCAGCTCCTGCAACACCTCCAGCAGCAGCCGCAGCGCCACCGGTTCGCCGCAGCCCGGACAGAGCGAGTGCTCGCCGAGCAGCAGCGACGGTTTGGGGTCGGCGACCTTGCGGGCCGGCACCGTCGGCGGACCGGAGGTGTCGATGGTGATCTGTTCACGGGTCATGCGGCGGCACCTCCGGGGAGTGCGGCGAGGATGCGGTCCCGGATCACCGGGGCGTCCATCAGGTCGCCGTAGGCGAGACCGGACTCGGCGATGCTGACCCCGCCGACGAAGCGGACGACCGAGCGGTCAGCGGCGTGGATGCGGACGTCGTCGAGCATCTGTCCGGCGTTGAGTTCGAAGACGAGCACCCGGCGGGCGCCGGTGGTGGCGGCGGTCAGCGCCGCACCCGGGAAGGGCCAGAGCGTCACCGGCCGGAACCAGCCGATCCGGTGCCCCTCGGCGCGCAGCTCCTCGACCACGTACTCCACGAAGAGCGCCGCCGTGCCGAAGGCCACCACCACCGTCTCGGCGTCGTCGACGTACGCCTGGTCGTGCCGGGCCTCGGTGGCGGCGATGGCGTCGAACTTGTCGGCGATCGTCCGCCAGTGCCGGTCGGGGCCGGGGCCCGGGTCGGTGGCCTTGCCCATCGCCCAGGTCCAGACCTGGCGGGAACGGCCGGTGCCGCCGCCGGTGCCGTCGAGCACCCAGTCCCGGGCCGGCAGCGGACCGTGGTCCACCGGCTCCACCGTCACCGACACCCGGGTCTGGGCGATCAGCGGGTCGCCGTAGAGGATCACCGGCGCGCGGTGCCGCTCGGCGAGGTGGAAGAGGAGCTGGGTGTGCGCGACGGCCTCGGTGACGTCCTTCGGGGCGAGGGTGATCGTCCGGTAGTCGCCCCACCCGCCGCCCCGGGTGCACTGGAAGTAGTCCTGCTGGTTGCGGGCCATGTTGAAGACCACGAACGGGGTCTGGTTGAGCGCCGCCTCGGCGATGGTCTCCTGCATCAGGGCGATCCCCTGCCCGCACGAGCCGGTGGCGGCCCGGGTGCCGGCCGCCGCCGCGCCGAGCACCATGTTGACGCCCTCGATCTCGCTCTCCGCGTTGAGGCAGACGCCGCCCACCCCGGGCAGTTCGCGGGACATGCTCTCGAGCAGTCCGGTGAACGGGGACATGGGGTAGCCGGCGAAGAAGCGGCAGCCGGCGGCGATCGCCGCCGCCGCGATGGCGGCGCTGCCCTCCAGCAGCTCCCTCGTCACCAGAGCGCTCCGGCAGGTGTGCCGGCCGCGGCGGCGCCGGCGGCGAGCGCCCGCGCGTTGGCCGGGGCGTGCTGCCTGCGGTACGGCGGGAGCAGCTCGGTCATCGCCTCGACCAGGGCGGCCGGGTCGACCGTCCGGGTCACCGCGTTGTACGCCCCGAGCAGGACGAACCCGATGGCCTGGGGCGCGTCGACCGAGCGGGCCACGGCGGTGGCGTCCACCGGGTGCACTGTCATGTCGGGCAGGCTCGCCGGGTCGACGAGCGGGACGTTCACCACCGCCGGCCCACCGGGGCGCAGCCGGGCCAGCGCCGGCTCGCTGAACCGGTGGTGGACGACGATCGCCGACCAGGCGGCGGCGAGCACCGGCAGGCTGCGCAGCGGCGCGTCCCCGATCACCACTCCCGCGCGGGACGGACCGCCCCGCATCTCGCCACCGTAGTCGGCGGTGAGCATGGCGTAGCGGCCCTCGCGGGTGGCGGCGAGGGCGAGGGTCTTGGCGAGCAGTTGGATGCCCTGACCGCCGACCCCGGTGACCACGAGTTCCCGCTCCATGCGTCCTCCGATCGAGACCTTGACCTGGTTTGGATATTGAATACAAAATCTGACTGTCGGGCAAGGCCGCTCTCCGCCGCCCGGCGGAAGGGAGCAGGATGCGCGCCGCCGTACTGCACGGTTTCGGCGACCTACGGGTCGACGAGGTGCCCGACCCGCAGGTCGGGCCGGACGACGTGCTGATCGACGTCACCCGGGTACAACCGAGCGTCACCGAGTGCATGCTCGTCGCCGGTGCCCGGATCGCCCTGCACCGCAGGCTGGCCGAGGCGCTCGCCGCCGGACCGGTCCGCTTCGGGGGGCACGAGTTCTGCGGGGTGGTGGGCGCGGTCGGCGACCGGGTACGGCGGTACCGACCCGGCGACCGGGTCACCGCGGTGGAGACGCTCACCTGCGGCCACTGCGTGGCGTGCCGGCACGACCGGAGCGACGCGTGCGTCCGGCCGGAGTTCGTCGGTTTCACCCGCCCCGGCGCGCTGGCCGAACGGGTGGTGGTCCCGGAACGGGCCGTGGTGCCGGTGCCGGCCGGGGTCAGTGCCACCGCCGCGGCGGCCGTCCAGCCGCTCGCCGGGGCGCTGCACGCCCACGCGCTGGCCACGGTCGCGCCCGGCGAGACGGTGCTGGTGCTCGGTGCCGGGGTGATGGGGTTGCTGGCCGTCCAGGTCGCCCGACGCGGCAACGCCGGCCTGGTCGCGGTGAGCGGGCGCAACCCGGCCAAGCTCGCGCTGGCCCGCCGGTTCGGCGCCGATCTCGTCGTCGACGCGACGGGCACCGACGCGGACGGGACCGACCCGGTGCTGGCGGCGATCCTGGACGCGACCGGGGGCGTCGGCGCGGACGTGGTGATCGAGACCGCCGGCGGGTCGCCCCGGCTCGGCCTCTCCGGCGTGGCCACCCTCGACCTGGCCGCGCGCTGTGCCCGCCGGGGCGGCCGGGTGGTCGGCGTCTCGGTCCCGCCGGAGGACGTGCCCGCCCCCCTCGGGCTGTTCCGCGAGCGCGCGGTCTCCCTGCTGCACCCCCGCTCCGGAGCGGGCGGCTACTCCCCCTCCGGCAGCGTCTTCGCCCACGCGCTACGCCTGGTCGCCCGCGCCGACGTCGACGTGGAGTCCCTGGTCACGCACCACCTGACCGGCATCGACTCGATAGTCGAGGCGATCCGGATCACCAGTGACAAGGCCGCCCACGGCGCGATCAACCCGGCCCAGGTCCGCATCGGCGTCGACTGGGAGCGCTCGTGAACCTGCTGATCGGCGAGATCGTCCGGCTGGCCGCCCGGATGGTCCCGGACACCGTGGCGGCCACCCTCGCCGGTGACCGGATCACCTTCGGCGAGCTGGACCGGCAGGCGAACCGGACCGCCAACGCCCTCGCCGGGCTGGGGGTGCGGGCCGGCGACCGGGTGGCCTGGTCCACCGCGCCGACCCTGCGCACCCTCGACGCCTTCCTGGGCTGCGCCCGCCTCGGCGCGGTCTTCGTGCCGGTCAACCCGGCGCTCTCCGCCGCCGAGGCCGAGGCCGTGCTGGCGTACCTGGAACCCCGGCTGCTGGTGGTGGACCGGGACGTCGAGCCGCCGGGGGTGCCGCTGGCCCGGACCGGGGCGGCCGGCGGTGGGGTCGACCTCGACGAGCTGACCGCGCGGGCCCGGCCGAGCCCGCCGGCCGGGGCCGGGCGGCTGGCCGACACCGACCCGCACATCGTCTACCTGACCAGCGGCAGCACCGGCCGGCCGAAGGGCGCGCTGGTCAGCCACCGGGCCAGTTGGCTGCGCGCCGCACCGGGCGGCGGCACCTTCACCAGCGGGATCCGGGGCACCGGCGGGGTGCTGTGCAGCTTCCCGCTCTACCACTACGGCGGCTGGCACTACGTGCTGGAGGCGTGGCAGAACCGGACCGCCGTGCACCTGGTCCCCCGGGCCGACGCGGCCCGGCTCATCGACGTGGTGCACGCCGAACGACCGGCGGCGCTCTACTGCATCCCGGCGGTCTGGGAACGGCTACTCGACCCCGAGCACCGCCGGGCCGACCTCTCCTCGCTGCGGCACGCCGACACCGGCACCTCGGCCCTGCCGGCCGACCTGGTGGACCGGATCAAGCGCCGGCTGCCCGGCACCACCACGACCATCCTGTACGGCTCCACCGAGGCCGGTCGGATGGCCGCGCTCGCCGACGTGGACCTGGCCCGCAAGGCGGGCAGTGTCGGCCGGCCGGCCTTCCCCGGCGCGCTCTGGGTCGACGCGGGACCGGCCGGGGACGCCGGTCCGGGCGGCACCGCCGTCGGGCGGGTCGGTGAGGTGCTGGTCACCGGACCGGCGCTGATGTCGGGCTACCACCGGCTGCCGGCGGAGACGGCGGCGGCCCTGCCGGAAAGCGTCTACCGCTCCGGTGACCTGGGCCGTCTCGACGAGGAGGGTTACCTGTACCTGACCGGCCGGCTCCGGGAGGTGATCCGCACCGGGGGCGAGTCGGTCGCCCCGGTCGAGGTGGAGACCGCCCTGCGCGGGCTGGCCGGCGTCGTCGACCTGGCCGTGGTCGGCCTGCCCGACGACCGCTGGGGCGAGGTGGTCTGCGCGGTGCTGGTCCTGGCCCACGGCGCGCCCCACCCGGACGTCGAGACGGTACGCGCGCACGTCGCCGGTCGGCTGGCCGGCTTCAAGCAGCCCCGCCGGGTGGTCGTCCTGCCGGCCATCCCGCGTACCACGGCCACCGGGCAGGTGCAGCGGTCCCGCATCCGGGCGGCGCTGGCCGGCGGCCCGGACCTGCGCGGCTGACCCGGCCGGGTCAGCCAACGCGGAACGGGCACGGACGCCGGCCGGCACCGGGCTTGGTCAGCCGGCCCCGGGCCAGCCGGTGCGGGACGGAGCGCGGACCAGCCGGTCCGGATCAGCCGGCGCGGGACGGAGCGCGGATCAGCCGGTCCGGAACCGGGCCCGCAGTTCCGCCTTGGCGATCTTGCCGCCGGAGCCCCGGGGCAGCTCGTCGACGAGTTCCAGCCGCTCGGGCCAGTTCTCCGGGGAGACGCCCCGCTCGGCCAGGTGGGCCCGGAGGTCGTCCAGGTCGAGGGTGGCACCGGGGTGCGGCACCACCACCGCGCAGACCCGTTCGCCGTACGTCGGGTCGGGCACCGCCACCGCCGCCACCAGCGCGACGGCGGGGTGCGAGCCGACCTGGTCCTCGACCGCCGCCGCGCTGACGTTCTTCCCGCCCCGGATGATGAAGTCCTGCTTGCGGTCGACCACCCGCAGGTAGCCGTCCGGGTCGACGGTGCAGATGTCGCCGGTCAGCATCCAGCCGTCCGGGGTGAAGAGCCGCTCGTTCGCCGCCGGGTCGGCGAAGTAGCCGAGGCAGGTGGCCGGACCGGCGCAGGCCGCCTGCCCGGGTCCACCGGTGGCGGTGACGTCGGTGCCGTCCTCGGCGAAGAGCCGGACGTCCATCTCGTCGATCAGCCGGCCGGCGGTGCGCAGTCGGGCGTCCGGGCCGTCCTCGGTGGTGGTCCGGGAGAGCGCCCCGGTCTCGTTGGAGCCGAAGAACTGGAGGACCTGGGCACCGGTACGGCGCTCGAAGTCGACCGCCCGCTCGAAGGGCACCGCCTCACCGCCGGTGAACATGCACCGCAGCGAGCTGAGGTCGTACCGGTCCGGTTCGGCGTTGAGCATCATGATGAACTGCGTGCTCACGCAGCAGAGCACGGTGACCCGTTCCCGTTCGATCAGCTCCAGCGCGCCGGTGGCGCTGAACCGGGGCATCACCACCGTCGGCGCGCCGAGCAGCGTCGGGGTGAAGTTGGCCGTCCACTGGGCGAAGCCGTACGGGGCGGGGATCAGGGTGAGGAAGACGTCGTCGCCGGTGAGCGCGCCCGCCTCGACGGCGAGCCGGTGGTAGTACATCCACCGGTTCTGGTTGTGCACCACGCACTTGGGCATGCCGGTGGTGCCGGAGGTGCCGTTGAGCAGGTGGATCTCGCCGAGTCGCAGGCTCCGGCCGGCGATCGCCGCCCGTTCCGCGTCGGTCGGCGCGGACCAGCCGGCAGCCGCGACGTCGCACGGCAGCTCCAGCCGGACGGCCAACGGCAGCCCCTCGACCAGCGCGGCGACCGGCTCGCCCCGGTGCTCGGCGTGACTGACCAGCGCGGTGGCCCCGCTGGTGGTGAGCAGGTGCCGCACCTCCAGCCGGCCGGCGCGCGGGCCGATCGCCACCACCACGACGCCGGCCTTCAGCGCGGCCAGGTACGCCACGTGCACCGCCACCCCGTCCGGCAGGAGCACGCCGACCCGCTCGCCCCGGGCGAGCCCGTGGCGCAACAGGACGGCGGCGAGCCGGTCGGAGAGGTCGTCGAGTCCCCGCCAGGTGACCCGGTCGTCCCCGGCGGCGACGAAGGCCGGCCGGTCGCCGATCGTGGTGGCGTGCCGGCGTACCCGGTCGACAAGGGTGTCGTCGCCCCAGCGGCCCACCTCGGCCAGCCGCCGCGCCACGTAACGTTCGTGGGCGCTGCCCGGGGCCGGGGCCGTGCCGGGTGGAAAGAGAGCCGGAACCTCGTCGAGCTGCACTGTCCCCCCTACCAACCAAGCGCTTGTTTGTGGCATTCTGGGTCGGACGGCCGAGACGTGTCAAGGAGACGGCATGCGGATCTGGCGGAGCTCGCAAGCAACCGACCTGTTGACCGTCGCCGTCGCCCCCGGCGACCGGACCCGCCGGTCGTTCGACGTGGGCGCGGAGATGCTCACCGGACACGTGCCCGGCGCCCCCTCGGTGCTCTCCACCCCGGCCCTGATCCGGATCCTGGAGGACACCGCCGCCGACGTGCTGCGGCCCCGCTTCGCGCCGGGCGCCGCCTCGGTGGGCACCTGGATCGGCGTGCACCACCGGGCCCCGGCGGTGGCCGGCGAGCAGGTGGACGTGGTGGCGACGGTGGCCACGGTGACCGGCCGACGGATCACCTTCGACGTGACCGCCTCGGTCGGCGACCGCACCATCGGCGACGGCCAGGTCACCCAGACCCTGATCCGGGCCACCGGCGCCTGACCCGGCGGGCCGAACGGAACCGGCGGGCCGGGCAAGCCATGAGCCCCGGGGGACCAGACGGAACCGGCGCCCCCGGGGTGCAGCGGTCAGAGCAGCGCCCGCAGGGCCGCCTTGTCCACCTTGCCACCCGTGCCCAGCGGGAGCGACGCCAACTCGACAAGCCGTTCCGGCCAGTTGACCTTGGAGACCCCGGTGGCGTCCAGGTGGACCCGCAGCTCGTCCAGGGTCAGGCCGCCGCCCTCGCGGGTCACCACGAAGGCGCAGACCCGCTCCCCCAGCACCTCGTCGGGCACGCCGACCACGGCGACCTGGGCCACCCGGGGATGCCCGCCGACCGCCTCCTCGACCATCGGTGCGCTGACGTTGTGCCCGCCCCGGATGATGAAGTCCGCCGTCCGGCCGGTCACCAAGAGGTAGCCGTCGTCGTCGAGTCGTCCCAGGTCGCCGGTGCGCAGCCAGCCGTCCGGCCGGAACAGCAGCCGGTTGGCCTCCTCGTCCCGGAAGTAGCCGGAGGAGCAGCCGGGGCCGTTCACCGCCACCTGCCCCGGCCCGTCGGACACCTGATCGCCGTCCGGGCCGAGCAGCCGCAGCCGCATCGCCGGCACCGGCCGCCCGGCGGTGCCCAACCGCGCCGTCGGGGAATCGTCCACCCGGGTCACCGAGATCGGACCGGCCTCGTTGGAGCCGTAGAACTGGAGCACCCGGCAACCGGTCCGTTCCTCGAACTCCGCCGCCCGGTGCGCGGGCACCCGCTCGCCCCCGGTGAAGAGCACCCGCAGCGAACCGAGATCCCGCCGGGCGAACGACCCGTGGTTCAACAGCATGATGAACTGGCTGGTCACGGCGGCCAGCACGGTGACCCGGTGGCGCTCGATCGCGTCGAGCGTCGCACCCGGGTCGAACTCGGCGGTCAGCACGGTGGGGAACCCGTACCGGGCGGGCACGACGTGCGCGCTCCACAGCCCGAAGGCGTACGGGGCGGGCAGCGCGCTGAGCACCACCTCGTCCGGCCCGAACGCGCCCGCGTCGGCGGCGAGGGCGGCGAAGTACTTGCGCACGTTCATGCTCTGCCGCACGCACTTGGGTCGCCCCGTGGTGCCCGACGTGGAGTTGAGGAAGAACAGGTCGTCCGGACCGAGGCCCCGGCCGGCGAGCAGCTCGACGGCGGCCGGCACCTCCGGCACCGGCAGCGGTACGCCGGCGCGGCTCAGCACCGGCACCCCGTCCACCAGGTCCACCTCGAGGTGGGCGGGCGCACCTGTCGACCGGGCGATCTCCGCCGCCGGTCGTCCCCGGTGCGTGGCCCGGCTGACCAGCGCGACCGCGCCGGTGTGCCGCAGCAGGTGGCCGATCTCGGCGTCCCCGGCCCGGGGACCGAGTCCCACGGTCACCAGACCGGCCCGCTGCGCGGCCAGGTACGCCACGTGGGTGAGCGCGCCGCCGGTGAGCAGCACCGCCACCGGCTGCCCCGGCGTCCACCCGGCGAGCACGTACGCCCCGGCCAGCCGGGTCGCCGCCGCGTCGTACCCCTGCCAGGTGAGCGTCCCCTCGGGGGCGTGGAACGCCACCGCGTCCGGCGTGGTGGCGGCGTTGCGGGCCACCAGGTCGGAGATCGTGTCGGCGTCCCAGGAACCGTCGGCGTAGTACCGCTCGATCGTCGTCGCGGAGAACTCAGACACCTGCCCCACCGTCCATTCGCAGTACCGCGCCGGTGGCGAACCTCGCCTCCGACGATCCGAGATAGGCGATCGCCCCGGCGATCTCCTCGGGCCGGGACACCGGTGGGTCCACCAGTGCCCGACCGTGTGCCAGCAGCCTCGGGTCCGCCCCCGGCACCGGCGTCAGGTTCCGGGTCATCCCGGTGTCGATCGAGCCGGGGCAGACGCAGGCGACCCGCACCCCGAGCGGGGCGTACTCGACCGCGAGGGCCCGGGTCAGCCCGACCACCCCGGCCTTGGCCGCCGAGTACCCGGCGCTGTAGCGGTAGCCGCGCACGCCGGCCAGCGAGGAGACGGTGACCAGCGCGCCACGCGCCGCGCCCAGGTGCGGCAGGGCCGCCCGCGCGGTCAGGAAGGTGCCGGTCAGGTTCACCGCGAGCAGCCGCTCCCACTCGGCGAGCGGGACCTCCGTGGTGTGCCCGAAGGAGGCCACCCCGGCGGCGGTCACCACGAGGTCCAGTCCGCCGCCCCAGGTGACCACCCGGTCCACCGCCGCGCCGAGGGCGACCTCGTCCCGGACGTCGACGGCGAGCGCCAGACCGGCCGCGCCCAGACCGGCGTCGTCGCTGTCCAGGTCCAGGCAGGCCACCCGGGCGCCCTCGGCGGCCAGCCGGCGGGCGGTGGCCCGGCCCAGCCCACCGGCGGCCCCGGTGACCAGTGCGACCCGGCCCTCGTACCGGCCGTTCACCGCTGGGCCGCACCGCCGTCGGGCGGCGCGTCCTCCGCCGAACCGCTCGCCGACGGTCGCGGTTCGGTGGCCCGGGCGGCGTCCCGCATCGACCGCGCGTCGTGCCCGGCGAGGGAGTCCACACCGACCTCGGCGTTGTGCGCGTGCGCCAGGTGGTGCAGGCCGAAGGCGGCGTCCATCCCGGCGCGCAGCCCCATCAGGTCCTCGGCCTGGTTGACCGCCTTCTTGGTCAGCGCCAGCCCCAGCCGGGGCAGGGTGGCGATCCGCTCGGCGATGTCCCGGGTGGTGTCGGCCAGCCCGTCCCGGGGCACCACCCGGTTGACCATGCCCAGTTCGAGCGCCCGCGCGGCGGACACCCGCTCGCCGAGGAAGAGAAACTCCTTCGCAAACCGGGGCCCCATCACCCACGGGTGGGCGAAGTACTCCACACCCGGGATGCCCATCCGCACCACCGGGTCGGCGAAGAACGCGTCGTCGGCGGCCACCACCAGGTCGCAGCACCAGGCGAGCATCAGCCCACCGGCGACGCAGGCCCCCTGCACGGCGGCGATCGTCGGCTTGGGGATCTCCCGCCACCGCCGGCACATGCCCAGGTAGACCTCGGACTCCCGGGCGAAGCGGCTCTCCGCGCCGGCCTTGCCGACGTGGTCCCACCACAGCCCGGCCCGCCGGGGAAAGGAACGGTCGACGTCCCGGCCCGGAGTGCCGATGTCGTGCCCGGCGGAGAAGTGCTCACCGGCGCCGGCCAGCACGATCACCTTGACGTCGTCGTCGTCGACGGCCCGGCCGAAGGCGTCGTCCAACGCGTAGGTCATCGCCGAGTTCTGCGCGTTGCGGTAACGCGGTCGGTTCATGGTGACCGTCGCCACCGGGCCGTCGACCCGGTAGCGGACCACCTCCTCCCCGTCCGGCGTGGATGGGTTCGCGGTCATGTCGGCACCGCCTCGAGGTCGAGCGCCCCGGCCAGCCGGTCCAGGTGCGCGTCCGGGTCGCACCGGGCGGCCACCGCCCAGGTGCGCTTGGCGTACAGGTGCAGGTCGTACTCGACGGTGTAGCCGATCGCGCCGTGGCACTGGATCGCCGTCCGGGCCATCGTCCGGGCCGCGTCGACGGCCAGCAGCACGGCCGCCGACACGTCGGCGTCGCGTTCCGGGGTACGGCGGGCCACCGACCAGGCGGCGGCGCGCACCGTGGGAACGGCCAGTTCCAGGCGGAGCAACGCCTCGGCGAGGTGATGCTTGACCGCCTGGAAGCTGCCCACCGGCACGCCGAACTGGCGGCGCTGCCCGACGTACCCGACGGTCAGGTCGAGCATCCGGCGGGCCAGCCCGACGAGCTGGGCGGCGTCGGCCAGGTCGGTGCGGAGCCGGCTCACCGCCAGCAGCTCCGGGTCGGTGGTGAGCAGGTCACCGGGATCGTCGCAGCGGATCAGGGCCCGTGACCCGTCCACGGTGGGCAGCACCGCGCCGGTGGGCGCGGGGGCGAGCCGGGCCGCCGTGCCGGTGAGGGTCAGCACCAGGTCGGCGCGGCCACCGTACGGCGCGAGACCGTCCGGGCCGGTGACGGTGACCCGGACCCGGCCGGCGACCACGTCCGGCAGGCGGGGGTGGTCGACGGCGGCCAGCAGCGGGGCCGCGACCAGCACGTGCTCGGCGACCGGCAGCGGGACCGCAGCGCGGCCGACCTCCTCCAGCAGGGCCACCAGGTCGGTCTCGTCCAGCCCGAGGCCGCCGGCCGGCTCCGGCACCAGGGCGGCCGGCAGGTCCAGCTCCACGAGTGCCGCCCAGAGCCGGTCGACGCCGGCCGGGTCGCCGTCGGGCCAGGCGGACCGGAGCACCGCCGGTGGGCACTGTGCGGTGAGCAGTTCCCGGACCGCGTCCCGGAACGCCACCTGCTCCTCGGAGAGGGCGAACTGCATGGGGTCTCCTCGACGACGGTGGCGGGTCAGGCGCGGGGCAGGCCGAGCACCCGCTCAGCGACGATGGTGCGCTGGATCTCGTTGGTGCCGGCGTAGATCGGGCCGGAGAGCGAGAAGAGGAAGCCCCGGGTCCACTCGGCGTCCAGCTCCGCCGCCGGACCGAGCAGGTCCAGGGCGGTGTCGTGCAGCTCGATGTCCAGCTCCGACCAGGCGAGCTTGTTCAGGCTGGTCCGCGCGCCGGGCGGCCGTCCGGAGAGCATGTCGTCCACCTGGCTGAGGGTGAAGAGGTGGTACGCCCGCGCGGCGAGCCAGGAGCGGATCACCCGCTCCCGGTCGCGGGGCGACACCCCGGGGGTCGACCGGGCCAGTGCCAGCAGCTTTCCCGCCGAGGCGAGGAAGCGGCCGGGCGAACGCAGGGTCAGGCCCCGTTCCGAGCCGGTGGTGGCCATGGCGACCCGCCAGCCCTGGTCGACCCCGCCCAGCACCGCGTCGTCCGGGACGAACACGTCGGAGCAGAAGACCTCGGCGAAACCCTCGTCGCCGTCCAGCCGGCCGAAGCCCCGGACGGTCACGCCGGGCGCGTCGAGCGGGACGAGGAAGTAGGTGAGACCACGGTGCCGGCCGGCGTCCGGGTCGGTCCGGAAGAGCCCGAACAGGTGGGTGCAGAAGGCACCCCGGGTGGTCCAGGTCTTCTGCCCGGTCAGCCGCCAACCACCGGCCGCCTCGTCCCGGACGGCCCGGCTGGTGATGCCGGCCAGGTCGCTGCCCGCCTCCGGCTCGGACCAGCCCTGGCACCAGAGGTCCTCGGCGGCGGCGATACGGGGCAGCAGCGTCTCCTGCTGCGCGGCGGTGCCGAACTCGAAGAGGGTCGGCGCGAGCAGGAAGATGCCGTTCTGGGTGACCCGTTGCGGGGCGCCGGCCGCGTGGTACTCCTCCTCGAAGATCAGCCACTGCCAGAGGGAGGCGTCCCGCCCGCCGTACCGCTTCGGCCAGGAGACCGCCGACCAGCCGGCCGCGAAGAGCTGCTTCTCCCACTCGACGTGCCGGGCGAACCCGTTCCGGGTGTCGCCGGAGGGCAGCGGGGTGGCCGGCACGTTCTCCCGGAGCCACTGCCGGGCCTCGGCCCGGAACTCCGCCTCGGCGGGGGTGTCGGTCAGGTCCATCAGGACCGCCCGAAGGTGTCGCGGACCCGGTCGGCGGCACCGTCGAGGTTCAGCTCGAAGGTGAAGCCCTGCTCGTAGCGGTAGCTGCGCTTGACGTCCCACGGGTCGATGCCGTTGAGCGACGCCTTGGCCGCGCGGATCACCGTCGGGTCCTTCGCCGCGATCTGCCGGGCCACCTGCAACGCGGTGTCCCGCAGCTCGGGGCCGGGCACCACGGCCAGCACCGAGCCGTAGCGGTGCAGCTCGGCGGCGGTCGCCGTGGCGGAGGTGTACACCATCGCCCGCATCCGGTGCTGCGGCACCATCCGGGACAGGTGGGTGGCCGCGCCGAGCGCGCCCCGGTCCACCTCGGGCAGCCCGAACGTGGCGTCCTCGCTGGCCACGATGACGTCGGCGTTGCCGACCAGGCCGATGCCGCCGCCGAGGCAGAAGCCGTGCACGGCGGCGACGACCGGCACCGGGCAGTCGTAGACGGCGGCGAAGGCCGCCGCGCAACCGCGGTTCACCTCGACGAGGGCGGAGAAGTCCCGGCTGGCCTGCAACTCCTTGATGTCCACCCCGGCGTTGAACCCCCGGCCCTCGGCCCGCAGCAGCACGGCCCGGACGGTGGGATCGGCTCCGAGGCGGGTGATCTGCTCGGCCAGGGAGAACCAGCCGGCCACCGGCAGCGCGTTGACCGGCGGATTGGCCATGACGACCTCGGCGACGCCGTCGTCGTGCACCTGGCTCGTGATCATGCCTGCCCCTCCAGGGTCGGCGTCACCGGTGCTCCGGTGACGAAGGTGGCCCACCCGTGCACGGCCACCGCGCCGGCCCTGGTACGACAGGTCAGCTCCAGGTCGCGGCGGGGTTCCCCGTCGTCGGTGTGGTAGTCGCGCAGCACCGTGCCGGTGCAGGTGAGCGTGTCGCCGGGAAAGACCTGCGCGGCGAACCGCACCCGGAACACGCGTACCGCGTCGGCGCCGAGCCAGTCGGTCGCCCAGGTGGCCAGCAGTCCGGCGGAGAACATGCCCAGCACCAGCGGGGCCGGCAGGCCGGCCGACCGGGCGTAGGGCTCGTCGTGGTGGATCGGGTAGAAGTCGCCGGACGCGCCCTGGTAACGGACCAGGTCGGTGCGGGTGACCGGGCCGTAGACCAGCGGCGGGGGCACCTGGGGTGGCGCGGCGCTCACGGCTGCTCCACCGGCTGCGAGGTCTCCACACCTGTCGACCGCGCCTCGGCCACCAGCCGCCCGTCGGCGTCCCGGAACTCGGTCACCATGACGGCGAAGGTGAGCGTGCCGCCCCGACGGCTCGTTTTCTGGTACACGTCGGCGATCCGGGACCGGCAGACCAGCCGGTCCCCGGCCGCCGGTGGCGGTCCGTGGAAGACGAACTCCTGCTCGGCGTGCAGCCCCCGGCGCGGGTTCATCCGCACGTGGGGCCAGGGGTCGGAGTCGTCGGTGTGCCAGAACGCGGCGGTGGTCAGGAAGGTGGCCGGGCTGACCGGCCGGTCGGCGGTGCGGTACGCCGGGTTCTCCGAACCGGTGGCGGCGGCGAACTCGCGGATCTTGCCGAGCTCGACCACCATCGGGAACTCGCCGCCGGTACGGCCGTTGGCGCTGGCGTCGACCATGGTGCCCTCCGAATCAGGGGTGCTGGCTGCTGACCGAGATGACCTCGCCCACCAGGTAGGAGGCGTAGTCGCTGGCCAGGAAGACGATCACGTTGGCCACCTCCCACGGCTCGGCCGGTCGGCCGAACGCCTCCCGCTCGGCCAGCTCGGTGAGCAGCTCCGGCGTGGTGACCTTGGCCAGGTGCGGGTGCATGACCAGGGAGGGGGACACCGCGTTGACGCGTACCCCGGACTTCGCCGCTTCCAGCGCGGAGCAGCGGGTCAGCGCCATCACGCCGGCCTTGGCGGCGGCGTAGTGCGCCTGCCCCTCCTGCGCCCGCCAGCCGATGACCGAGGCGTTGTTGACGATCACGCCCGAGCCGCGCGGCATCATGTGCCGCAGCGCCGCCCGGGTGCAGCGGAAGGTGCCGGTCAACGTCACGTCCAGCACGCCGTGCCACTGCTCGTCGGTCATCTCGGCCACCGTGGCGGTGCCGCCCAGGCCGGCGTTGTTGACAAGCACGTCCAGGTGGCCGAAGCGCTCCAGGACGGTGTCGAACATCCGGCGCACCTGGGTCTCGTCGGTGACGTCGCAGGTGACGGCGACCGGCTCCACGCCGGTCAGTTCGGTGAGCCGCTCGGCGGCCTCGCCGAGCCGGCGTTCGTGCCGGTCGCTGATCGCGATCCGGGCGCCCTCCTGGGCGCACCGCTCGGCGGTGGCGTAACCGATGCCGGTGCCCGCCGCGGCGGTGACCAGCACGGTGCGGTCGGCGAGCAGGCGGTGGCTGGTCGGTGCGGACATCGCGGCTCCCCTCTCCGGTTCCGAACAAAAACTACCAAGCGCTTGCTTGGTTTGTCTAGGTGGTGCTCGCCCCGGCCGGGTGCCCGCCGGCCGCGCCCCCAGGGGCGGTGCCGGTGGCGTCGCCGGCCAGGCCGGCGAGGACCTCCCGGGCCTGCGTCACGATCCGCTCGATCAGCTCCGCGCAGCTCGGCAGGTCGTCGATCAGGCCGCTGACCTGCCCGGTGGAGAGCACGCCCAGGTCCGGCCGCCCGTCCACCATGGCCGCCCGCAGCAGCATCGGCGTGTTCGCCGCCAGCAGCACCTGCTCCAGCGGCAGCTTGTGGGCGCGGCGCATGGCCAGCCCCTCCCGCACCAGGTCCCGCCAGGCGGCCCCGGTGGCCCGCCGGAACGCGGCGGCGCTGCGCACCGCACGACCGCCGCGCCGCAGCCGACCGGTCCGCACCAGGGCGTCCACGAACGGGGTACGCAGCAACCGCTGGGGCACCCCGTCGAGCGCGTCGGTGACCACCGTGTCGGTGACCGACGCCCGCAGGTAGAGCTGCTTGACCGCGTCCGGCACCTGGCTGTCGCTGGTGAGCAGGAACCGGGTGCCCATGCCGACGCCGGCCGCGCCGTACGCCAGCGCCGCCACCAGGCCCCGCCCGTCGTAGAAGCCCCCGGCGGCGATGACCGGGATGTCCACCGCGTCGACCACCTGCGGCAGCAGCAGCGTGGTCGGCACCGGACCGGTGTGTCCGCCGCCCTCCCCGCCCTGCACCATCACCGCGTCCGCGCCCCAAGAGGCGACCTTCTCCGCGTGCCGCCGTGCGCCGACCGAGGGCACCACCACGACCCCGGCGTCCTTGAGCCGGGCGATCAGGTCGGCCCGGGGGGCCAGGGCGAAGGACGCTACCCGCACCCGTTCCCGGATCAGCAGGTCGATCCGGTCGCGCACGTCCGGGGCGTCGGCCCGCAGGTTGACCCCGAAGGGCTCGGTGGTCAGCTCCCGGGTCCGCCGGATCGCGACCTCCAGCTCGGCGTGGCTCATCGTGGCGCTGGCCAGGATGCCCAGCCCACCGGCGTTGGCGGTGGCGGCGGTCAGCCTCGGTCCGGAGACCCAGCCCATCCCGGTCTGCACGATCGGGTAGCGCACCCCGAACAGGTCACAGAGCGGGGTGTGCAGCCCGGCCATCAGCGGACCTCGGCGGAACGGAGGTCCCGGGGGTCGATCACCTCACGGATCAGCCGCAGCTCCTCCGCGGTCGGCTCCCGGGTGACCGGCACGTCGTCCGGCACCACCAGCTCGAAGCCGGTGGCCGCCAGCACCTCCGGCACGGTCACCCCAGGGTGCACGGAGGCCAGCCGCATCCGGTTGTCCGGCGTGGCGAAGTCCAGCACCGCCAGGTTGGTCACCACCCGACGGATCTCGTGGTGCCGGGTGACGCCGGCCTCCCGGGCCCGGTCGTAGCCGACCCCGCTGACCATGTCGACAGTCGGCACGAAGCTACGCGGGCTGTGCCGGGGCACCCAGTAGCTGGTCGGGTGGTACACCGTGTTGCCGGGTGCGCCCCGCACCCCGAGGAGCTGGACCTTCGGCCGGTCGAAGTCGCCGATCGCGGAGATGTTGCAGTTGCCGTAGCGGTCGATCTGGCTCGGCCCCATCATCACATGCCGACGACCCGCCCAGAGCACGTCGAAAACGGTCCGGAAGGGCAGCCACCCCTCGATCACCGGGGGCGGCGCGCCGATCGCCCAGGTCCCCTCGACCAGGTACGCCTCCCCGTCCGAGAGCAGCAGGTCCGGCTCGAACACCGCCCGGGCCAGCCGGGCCCCGATCGTCGGGACCAGGCCGATCGCACTGGCCAGGATCTCCCCGTCCCCACGCCACGCCTCGGCGCAGGCGACGACGCAGACCTCCGCCCGGGTCGCGCCGCGCACCGTCGGTTCTCCGGTCGCCAGCTCCGTCATCGGCTCGTCCTCTCGCTCGTCGCCGCCGCGACCGGCGCGTGGTCGTCGCCCGACTCCGCCCGGCGGGCGCGGACCGCCGCCTGATAACCGGCCTCGTCGGTCTCCAGGTACCGGGCCCGGAACGCCGCCCAGGCGGCCGGGTCGGCGGCGGCGGTGGCGTACTCCCGCTGGAAGTCCTCGTCCCGGCCGTAGTCCGGCTCGCAGGAGGTGAAGTGCGCGCCGTTCGGGGCCTCGACCACGCCCCGGACCATCCACCGCTGGATCCGCAGGGTCTGCGCGGAGAACCCGTCGGTCAGCTCGGCGGTCGGCACGATCCGCTCACAGGAGACGTACGCCCGGTCAGCGGCGGCGCAGAACAGCTCGTCGAAGTACGGGTCGGGGCCGAGGAACTGGGCGTTGCCCCGCTCGTCGGCCCGGTTGAGGTGCACCAGGGCCGCGTCCAGCCGCAGCGCCGGCACGGCGAGCAGCTCCTCGTCGCCGTACGGCGAGGTCACGGTGCGCAGCTCGGGGTTGACCCGGGGCACGTCGGAGCCGAGCCCGACCCGGGTCGGCAGGAACGGCAGCCGGCACGCGGCCGCGTACAGCCCCCACTGGAGCATGCCCTCGTCGTACTCGGTGACCTGGACACTTCCGGACTGCCGGGCAGTCCGGAAGTGCGGTTCCAGGGGGATCGAGTCGAGCGAGACGAAACCGTAGACCACCCGGCGGACCCGACCGGCGGCGAGCAGCAGCCCGACGTCCGGCCCACCGTAGGTGACCACTGTGAGATCGGTCAGTTTGGACCGGAGGATCGCCCGTACCAGAGACATCGGCTTCCGCCGGGAGCCCCAGCCGCCGATCCCGATCGTCATCCCCGAGCGCAGCTCCGCTACGACGTCGTCCTCGGTCATCCGCTTGTCAGCCATCGCCGCCTTCTCGCCGCCGGTGTGCCCGGCCCTCGCGGTCGGCCCGCCGGCGTCGAGGCTGCATCAGCTCTACTCGATACGCGGGGACCGTGTGCGGTAAACTTACCAAGCGCTTGGTTGGTTACGCTACCCTGGATACGGAGCGACACCGTCCGACGACGTCGCCGGTACACTCCGAAAGCCGTCCGGCGGGTCGACCACCGCCCCGGCCCCCTGTTCCATCGATCCGTCTGCGAGAAAACATGGCGCGAGAGCCCGGAGTGCGGCGCGAGGCGATCCTCGACAGCGCCGCCGCCCTGTTCGCCAGCAAGGGCGTGGCGGCGACCACCGTCCGTCAGATCGCCGACGACGTCGGCATCCTCTCCGGCAGTCTCTACCACCACTTCGAGTCCAAGGAGGCGATGGTCGACGAGATCATCTCGTCCTTCCTCGAGGACCTGCGTAACCGGTACGAGCAGGTCCTGGCGCAGCAGACCGACGCCCGACGACGCCTGCACGACCTCGTCGTGGCCTCGCTGGAGGTGGTCGAGCAGCACCCGCACGCCACCGAGATCTACCAGAACGACGTCAACTACCTGCTCCAGTTCGACCGGTTCGACTATCTGCGCAACGCCGGCCGGCAGGTGCAGACCACCTGGCTCGCGGTGATCGAGGCGGGGATCGCCGAGGGCACCTTCCGGGCCGACGTCGACCCGAAGATCCTCTACCGGCTGATGCGGGACGCGGTGTGGCTCTCCGTGCGCTGGTTCAAGCCCAGCACCGACCACCCGATCGCCCGGCTCGCCGAGGACTGCACGTCGCTCTTCCTCGACGGCCTGACCAACCGGGCCAAGGAGGACTGACCCGCCCCAGGGCCGCCGGTCGGGGCCGGGGGTCACTGCCACCGGTCGGGGTCGGCCCACCGTCACCGGTCGGCGGCCAGCCCTCCGGCGAACACCGCGGCCACCGCGTCGACCGACCAGTGTGCGACGCGGACCGCGCCGACCGCCCGGGGCGGGGTCACCACCGACAGCTCATCGCCGTCGACACGCAGGATCCGCCCGGTGATCCCGGCCGCCGCGTCGGAGAGCAGATAGACCACGGCCGGGGCGTTGCTCGACGGCGACTTGCCGACGTTCTGCCCCCGGGCCCGGTCGCCCAGGTGCCGCTCGAACGCGTCCGCCATCCGGGTGTGCGCGTTGGGGGAGATCCCGTTGACCCGCACGCCGGTGCCGGCCAGGTCGGCCGCCCAGGCCCAGGTCAGCGAGGCCACCCCGCCCTTGCTGGCGCCGTACGCGGCGAGTGCGGCCGTGCCGGCCTGGGCGCCCGAGGTCACGTTGACCACCGAACCGCCGCCCTGCGCCAGCATCGCCCGGATGGCGTGCAGACCGCAGTACGCGGTGCCGAGCAGGTTCACCTCCAGCACCCGACGGAACTCCTCGGGGTCCTGGTCGCGCGGGTCGGCCAGCCGGAACAGGCCGGCGTTGTTGACCAGCCCGTCCACCCGCCCGTGGACCCGGCGACAGGTGTCCACCAGCCGGGCCGCGCCGGCCCAGGTGGAGATGTCCGAGTCGTCGGCCACCGCCCCGATCTCGCCGGCCACCGCCGAGGCGGCGTCCGCGTCGACGTCGTTGACCACCACCGAAGCACCCTCGGCGGCGGCCAGCCGGGCGTACGCCTCACCGAGTCCGCGTCCGGCCCCGGTGACGACCACCGCCCGACCGGCCAGTACGCCGGCCATCAGGAGAGCCGCTCGAGGACCAGGGCCATCCCCTGCCCGCCGGCAGTGCACATGGTGACCAGGCCGAACTGTCCGTCCCGGAACCGCAGCGCGTTGATCAGGGTGGTGGTCATCCGGGCTCCGGTCATGCCGAAGGGGTGTCCCACCGCGATCGCGCCGCCGTGCACGTTGAGCCGGTCGAGGTCGATGCCGAGCATCCGGTAGCTCGGGATCACCTGGGCGGCGAACGCCTCGTTCATCTCCACCAGGTCGATGTCGCCGATGGCGAGCCCGGCGTTGGCGAGCGCCCGCTGGCTCGCCCGCACCGGGCCGAGGCCCATGATCTCCGGGCTGAGCGCGGAGACGCCGGTGGAGACCACCCGGGCCAGCGGGGTCAGGCCGAGCTCACGGGCCCGGATGTCGCTGAGCACCACGAGCGCGGCGGCACCGTCGTTGAGCGGGCAGCAGTTGGCCGCGGTGACGGTGCCGTCCGGCCGGAAGACCGGCTTCAGGGCGGCGACCCGCTCCAGGGTCACCCCGGCCCGGGGGCCGTCGTCGTGGTTCACCACTGTCCCGTCGGGGAGGGTCACCGGCGTGATGTCGGTGGCCCAGAACCCGTCCCGGATCGCCTGCTCGGCGAGGTTCTGGCTGCGGACGGCGTACTCGTCCTGCTCCCGGCGACCGACGCCGCAGTGCTGGGCCACGTTCTCGGCGGTGTGCCCCATGGCGATGTAGACGTCCGGCTCCGCCCCGTCCGACCGGGGGTCGGTCCAGTCCCCGCCGTCGGTGGCCCGGGCGGCGGTGCGGGCCTCGGCGTCGGCGTACCGGGGGTGGTGGGTGTCGGGCATGCCGTCGGCCTTGCCCCGGTCGTACCGGGAGACCATCTCCACCCCGGCCGACACGAAGGCGTGCCCCTCCCCCGCCCGGATCGCGTGCAGCGCCATCCGGGTGGTCTGCACCGACGAGGCGCAGTAGCGCTGGACGACAGTGCCGGGCACGTCGTCCAGGCCGAGCCGCAGGGCGAGGATCCGGGCCAGGTTGTACCCCTGTTCGCCGGCCGGTTGGGCGCAGCCGAGCAGCACGTCGTCCAGGGTGTGCGGGTCCAGCGCGGGCACCTGCGCCAGGGCCGCGCCGGTGATCTCGGTGACCAGGTCGTCGGCGCGCATCCCGACCAGGGAACCCTTGCCGGCCCGGCCGATCGGTGAGCGGGCTGCGGCGACGATGACGGCTTCTGGCATCGGTTGTCCCCTTACTGAGTGACCGTCCAGCCACCGTCGACCGGCAGCAGGACGCCGTTGAGGTACCCGGCGAGCGGGGAGAGCAGGAAGAGCACCACGGCGGCGACCTCCTCCGGACGGCCGGCACGCCCCATCGGGTTGCGGGCGACCAGGTCCCGGCCCAGGGCGGTGGCGGCGAAGCCGGCCGTGCGCGGGGTGTCGATCAGGCCCGGGGCGACGGCGTTGGCCCGCACCGTCGGCGCGAGGCGGGTGGCCAGGTGCCGGGTGTACCCGGCGATGGCCGCCTTGCCGGCGCAGTACCAGGCGGAGTCGGTGCCGACCAGGTTGCCGGCGACCGAGGCGACGTTCACCACCGCAGCCCCGGCCTCCGGTCGACCGGCGAGCCAGGCGTCGGTGACGGTCCGCACGCTGCCCACGGTGAGCGCCAGCGCGCGATCGAAGTCGATTTCGGTGCTGCTGGCCGGACCGGCGTTGTTGACCAGGTAACGGGCCGGGCCGTCGGCCGCCAGGGCGGTCCGCACCGCCGCCGGGTCGGCGACGTCGACGGTGGACGCGACGGCCGTGCCGCCGGCGGCGGTGATCGTGTCGACGGTGTCGGCGACCGCCTGGGCGGTCAGGTCCCAGGCGGCCACGCGCAGACCGGACCGGGCGGCCAGCAGGGCGGTCGCCCGGCCGATGCCACTGCCGGCGCCGGTGACCACGACGGTCGCGCCGGTCGGGAAGGTGAGGTCCACCGCAACAACCTAACAAGCGCTTGTTCAAATCACAACGGTCGAGCGGGGTCGGCAGCGGCGACGCGGACGACGGGTCCGGCGACCGGTCACGGCACCCGTCGCAGCTCCGCCTTGACCACCTTGCCGCTGGCGTTGCGGGGCAGCTCGGGAACTACCACCACCGAGCGGGGCACCTTGTAGTTGGCCAGGTTCGCCCGGCAGTAGGCGACGACCTCCGCCGGGTCGACGACGGCGTCCCGCGCCGGCACCACGTACGCCCGCGCCACCTCGCCGAGCCGGGCGTCCGGCATGCCCACCACCGCCGCGTCGACGATGCCCGGGTATCGCACCAGGGCCTGTTCGATCTCGGCCGGGTAGGCGTTGAAGCCACCCACGATGAACATGTCCTTGAGCCGGTCGGTGATCCGCAGGTAGCCGCGCTCGTCGAGCACCCCCACGTCACCGGTGTGCAGCCAGCCGTCCGGGTCGATCGCCTCCCGGGTCGCCTCGGACTCCTCGAAGTAGCCCCGGGTGACGTTGTAGCCCCGGACCAGCACCTCACCCGGCTCGCCGGGCGGCAACGACGCGCCCGCGCCGCCCACCACCCGCACCTCGACCCCGTCGACCGGCACACCGCAGGTGGTGGCCACCGTCACCGGGTCGTCCTCGGGATGGCACATGGTGGCGGTGCCGCCGCACTCGGTCAGGCCGTACGCGGTCAGCACCGTGCGCATCCCCAACTCGCCGCGGAGCCGCTCGATCAGGACGACCGGCACGGTGGTCGCCCCGGTCACCGCCACCCGCAGGCTGGACAGGTCACGGTCGACCCGGTCCGGGTGTGCCAGCAGCGAGGTGTAGAGCGTCGGCGGACCGGGCAGCACGGTGATCCGCTCCCGTTCCACCAGGTCCAGGGTGGCCGCCACGTCGAACACCGGTTGCGGCACGATCGTCGCCCCGCGCAGCAGGCAGGCGATCACCCCGGCCTTGTAACCGAAGGTGTGGAAGAACGGGTTCACCAGCAGACAGCGGTCACCGGGGCGCAGGGTGGCCCGCTCCGACCACGCCACGTAGAGCGCGATCGCCTGCGCGTGGGTGCCGATCACGCCCCGGGGTCGCCCGGTGGTGCCCGAGGTGAAGAAGAGGTCCGCCACGTCGTCCGGGCGGACCGCCGCCGCGCGCCGCCGCGCCTCCGCCACCAACACCGCGTCTCCTCCGGCGAGGAAGTCGTCCCAGGTGACCACCGTGGGGCCGCCGTCGGGCCGGGCCGGCCGCGCACCGAGCACCACGGCGGTGGTCAGCGACGGCAGGTCCTGCCCGTCGAGCATCGCCAGGTAGGGGTTGCCGAGGAAGCCGTCGTCGGTGAGCAGCAACCGGGCCCTGGTGCGGGAGAGCAGATGCCCGGCCTCCGCGCCCTTGAAGCGCGTGTTGACCGGCACCAGCACCGCGCCGACGGAGACCACGCCGAGCGCGGCCACCACCCACCGCCAGCCGTTCGGGGCCCAGATCGCCACCCGGTCGCCGGGCGCGACGCCCCGGGCCAGCAGCGCCCGCGCGACCCGCTCCACCTCGCTGGCGAGTCGGGCGAAGTCGAGTCGGACCGGGCCGTCGGCGATCGCCTCCCGGTCGGCGTGCTGCTCGGCGCACCAGGCCACCAATTCGGGCAGGGTGCGAGCGGCGGTCGGAACGGTCCCCTCGGGTGCCATGACGAAGAGATTACCAAGCGAGCGCTTGGTTGGTAATATGTTCCGGTGACCGACAACCACGCGTACCTGGTGGACGCCGTCCGTACCCCCGTCGGCCGGCGCGGCGGCGGGCTCTCCAGGATCCACCCGGCCGACCTCGGCGCACACGTCCTCCTCGCCCTGGTCGACCGGACCGGCCTGGCCCCGGCGGCCGTCGACGACGTCATCTTCGGCTGCGTCGACACCATCGGCCCGCAGTCGGGCAACATCGCCCGCACCTGCTGGCTCGCCGCCGGCCTGCCGGAACACGTTCCCGGCGTGACAGTCGACCGGCAGTGCGGCTCCTCGCAGCAGGCGGTGCACTTCGCGGCCCAGGCGGTGCTCTCCGGCACGGCCGACCTGGTGGTGGCCGGCGGCGTGCAGAGCATGAGCGCGGTGCCGATCTCCTCGGCGATGACCGCCGGCGTCCCCCTCGGATTCGCCGACCCGTTCAGTGGGTCGACCGGCTGGCGGCAGCGCTACGGCGACCAGGAGATCTCCCAGTTCCGCGCGGCCGAGCTGATCGCCGAGCGCTGGCACCTCGACCGCGCCGAGATGGAGCAGTTCGCGCTGGAGAGCCACCGCCGGGCAGCCGCCGCCATCGACGGCGGCCGGTTCGCCGCCGAGATCGCCCCGCTGGCCGGCGTCGAGCACGACGAGGGACCGCGCCGGGACACCTCCCTGGCGAAGATGGCCGCGCTGCGCCCGCTCGTCGAGGGGGGACGGACCACCGCCGCGCTGGCCAGCCAGCTCTCCGACGCGGCAGCGGCGGTGCTCGTCGCCTCCGCCGACGCGGTCGCCCGGCACGGCCTGCGACCGCGCGCCCGGATCCGGCACCTCAGCGTCCGCGCCGCCGACCCGGTGCTCATGCTCACCGGGCCGATCCCGGCCACCGCGTACGCCCTGGAACGGGCCGGACTGACAGTGGCCGACATCGACCTGGTCGAGATCAACGAGGCGTTCGCCCCGGTGGTGCTCGCCTGGCAGCGGGAGACCGGGTTCGACCTGGACCGGGTGAACGTCAACGGGGGCGCGATCGCCCTGGGGCATCCGCTCGGCGCGACCGGGGTCCGGTTGATGACCACCCTGCTGGCCGAGCTGGAGCGCACCGGCGGCCGGTTCGGGCTCCAGACCATGTGCGAGGGCGGAGGGACGGCCAATGTCACCATCATCGAACGGCTCTGAACCGCAGGTCGGGAGCACCGGCGTTCCCGGGGCCGGCAGCGGCGCCGACCGGGCCGCACCCGGCGACCAGCCGCTGGCCGGACGGGTCGCGGTGGTCACCGGCGGTGGCCGGGGCATCGGCCGGGCCATCGCCCGGCGGCTCCGCGACGCCGGGGCCAGCGTGCTGGTCTGCGGCCGACGGGCCCCCGATGCGCTGCCGGAGGGCATCGCCTTCACCGTCGCCGACGTCCGGGAGCCCGACCAGGCGCACGATCTCGTGCAGGAGGCGGTACGCCGGTTCTGTCGCCTCGACATCGTGGTCAACAACGCCGGTGGCTCCCCCGCCGTGCCGGCGGCGACCGCCTCGGCCAACCTCGTCACCGCCGTGGTGCGCCTCAACCTGCTGGCACCCTTCTTCGTCGCGCAGGCGGCGAACGCGGTGATGCAGCGACAGGCCGACGGCGGCCTGATCCTGAACATCGGCAGCGTCTCCGCGACCCGGCCCGCCCCCGGCACCGCCGCCTACGCGGCGGCCAAGGCCGGCCTGGCCGTGCTGACCCAGGCCCTCGCGGTCGAGTGGGCCCCGGCGGTACGGGTCAACTGCGTGACCGCCGGACTGGTCCGCACCGAGCAGACCGCCGACCACTACGGCGACGAGGACGCGCTGGCCGCCGTGGCCGCCACCGTGCCGCTGGGGCGGATGGCCACCCCGGACGACATCGCCGACGCCTGCCTGCTGCTGACCTCACCGCTGGCGGGCTACGTCACCGGGGCCAACCTGGTCGTCGACGGCGGCGGTCAACGCCCCTCGTACGCCGACGCGGCCCGCCCGGCCCCGGGGACCCGACCGGAACCGGACTGACCCGCCCCGCCCCGGGGCGGTGGACGCCGCACCGACCACAACCCTCCCGGGGACCGCACCGATCAGACCCTCCCGGTCGACGCCGCACCGACCCCGGCCATACCCGGGGGACCGGTCGACCTCGGCCCGCCCGGGGACGCGACCGAGACCTGGTCAGTGGCCGGGTGGTGGCGCGAGCCGGCTCCGCAGGGCCGGCGCGTCCCCGAGCAGCAGCCGGTTGGCGGTGGCCCGGCGCAGGTACAGGTGGGCGTCGTGTTCCCAGGTGAAGCCGATCCCGCCGTGCAGTTGGACGCTCTCGGCGGTGACCGCGTAGGCGGCGTCGGTGGCGACCAGCTTGGCCAGCGGGGCGGCCGTGCCGAACTCGGCCGTGCCGTGTGAGCGGACCGCGTACCAGGTGCTGGAGGTGGCTGCCTCCAGGGCCACCGCCAGGTCGGCGATCCGGTGCCGCAGCGCCTGGAAGTGGGCCAGCGGCACGCCGAACTGTTGCCGGGTACGCAGGTGCTCGACGGTGCGCTCCAGGCTGGCCCGGGCCACCCCGATCGAGTCCGCCGCAAGCGCCAGCCACATCAGCTCCAGCGCGCGCCGTCCGCCGTCGCGGCCCACCAGCCGGGCCGGCGTCCCGCTGAACTCCAGCCGGGCCTGTGGCCGGGTCAGGTCGAGGGTGTCGTGCCCGGTGCGCCGGACGTCGTCGGCGCGGACTGCGTAGAGACCGGGCTCGCCGGCACAGGTCGCCGCGACCACCACCGTCTCGGCCACGGCGCCGTCCAGGACGTGCTCCTTGACCCCGTCCAGCAGGTACCGGTCGCCGCCCTGGTGGTCGGCGCGGCAGGACCAGTTCTCCGGCGCCCAGCCGGCCCGGCCCGGTTCGGCGAGCGCCAGGGTGGCCGACGTGCCCCGCTCGGCGATTCCGGTCAGCAGGTCGCCGGCCAGGTCCGGGTCGAGCGCCGCCGCCGTCGTGACGGTGCTGAGGTACGGCGTCGGCAGCAGGGCGGCACCGGTCTCCACCAGCACCACCGCCACCTCCACCCACGAGGTGCCGTACCCGCCGTGCTCCGGTGCGACGGCCAGCCCGGTGACCCCCAGCTCGTCGGTGAGGCGGCGCCAGGCCCCGGCGTCGAAGCCGTCGGCGGCCCGTACCCGCTCGGAGGTGGCGTGCCGGCGCAGGAAGCCCTGGACGGTGTCCCGCAGCTCCACCTGCTCGGCGGTGAACCCGAACTCCATGGTGTCCCTCTCAGCCGCGTGGCACCCGACCGAGCAACCGGTCGGCGATGATGTTGCGTTGGATCTCGTTGGAGCCGCCGTAGATCGTGTCGGCCCGGCTGAACAGGAAGAGCCGCTGCGCGGCGGAGAGTCCGCCGTCGGCAAGCGTCGCCGCCGGACCGAGCGCGTCCATGGCCAGCTCACCCAGGCGCTGGTGCCAGGTGGCCCAGAGCAGCTTGGCCACCGACGCCTCCACGCCCGGCAGCTCGCCGGGCGGGGTGCCGAGGGTACGCAACGCGTGGTGGCGCAGGGTCTGCAACCCGATCCAGGCGTCGGCGGCGGCGTCCCGCCAGACCGGGTCGTCGTACGCGCCGCTGTCCCGGCCGGCGCGGAGCACCTCGTCCAGTTCGCGGGCGAAGCCGAGCTGCTGGCCGAGCGTGGCGACACCCCGTTCGAAGGCGAGCGTGCCGGTGGCCACCCGCCAGCCGTCGCCGGGTTCGCCGACGATGTTCTCCGCGTCGGTCACCGCGTCGTCGAAGAAGACCTCGTTGAACTCCGACGTGCCGGTGAGCTGGGTGATCGGGCGGACCTGCACGCCCGGCTGCCGCATCGGCACCAGCAGGTAGGACAGTCCCCGGTGCCGGGACGCGTCCGGGTCGGTGCGGGCCAGCACGAAGCACCAGTCGGCGATGTGCGCCAGCGACGTCCAGACCTTCTGTCCGGTGATCCGCCACTGCGCGCCGTCGCGGACCGCCCGGGTGCGCACGGCGGCCAGGTCGGAGCCGGCATCCGGCTCGGAGTAGCCCTGGCACCAGAACTCGGTAGCGGCGGCGATCGGGGGCAGGAAGCGTCGGCGCTGCGCCTCGGTGCCGAACGCGACGAGGGTCGGCGCGAGCAGGTACTCCCCGATGTGGCTCAGCCGGCCCGGACCGCCGGCCCGCGCGTACTCCTCGAAGAAGACCACCTGCTCGGCGATGTCGGCCCCGCGCCCGCCGGCCGACTCCGGCCAGCCGAGCCCGATCCAGCCGCCCGCGCCCAGCTCGCGTTCCCACTCGGCGCGCAGGTCGAGGTTCTCGTGTTCGCGGCCCGGTCCGCCGGTGCCGGCCAGGGCGGCGAAGTCCCCGGTCAACCGGCTGACCAGCCAGTCGCGCACCTCGGCTCGGAACGCCGCGCCCGGCTCGGCGGCGGGGCCGGTCGCGTCGGCGGCCACCTCAGGCACCGTAGACCGGGGTCGGCGCCGGGTTCCGGCGGAGCAGGTCACGGACCACCGGCCCGAGTTCCTCGGGCCGCCAGCGCCGGCCGGCGTCGACCGGCTCGCCGTGCCGCCAGCCGTCGGCGACGCTGACCGCCCCGCCGGCCACCTCGAAGATCCGGCCGGTGACGTCGCCGGCGTCCGCGCCGGCCAGCCAGACCACCAGCGGCGAGACGTTCCCGGCGGCCATCGGGTCGAAGCCCTCGTCCGGCGCGCGCATCGCGTCGGCGAAGGCGGTCTCGGTCATCGCGGTCCGCGCCGACGGCGCGATGGCGTTCACGGTCACCCCGTACCGGGCCAGTTCCACCGCCGCCACCTGGGTCAGCGCGGTCACGCCGGCCTTCGCGGCGGCGTAGTTGACCTGCCCGACGCTGCCCATCAGCCCCGCGCCGGAGCTGGTGTTGACCACCCGGGCGGCGACCGGGTCACCGGCCCGGGACCGTTCCCGCCAATACGCGGCGGCGTGCCGCAGCGGGGCGGCGTGTCCCTTCAGGTCGACCCGGACGACCTCGTCCCACTCCTGTTCGGAGAGGTTGACGAGCATCCGGTCGCGGACCAGGCCGGCGTTGTTGACCAGCGCGTCGAGTCGGCCGAACGTCTCCACAGCGCTCTCGACCAGGTGCCGGGCGTACGCCCAGTCGGCGACGTCGCCGACGCTGGCCACCGCCGTGCCGCCGGTCGCGGCGATCTCCGCCACCACGGCCTCGGCCGCCGGATCCACGTCGTTGACCACCACCCGGTCACCGGCCGCCGCCAGCGCGAGGGCGTGTTCCCGGCCCAGTCCCCGGCCGGCGCCGGTGACCACCACCACCCGCCCGGTCCGCTCGCCCACCCGCGTCGTCTCGTCCCGTGTCACGTCACTCTCCCAGGATCTCGTGCCGGTACCGGTCGACCGTCTCCGCGACCCGGTCCGGGTCCCGTGGGTCGGCCCGGATGACCACCCTCGTCACGCCCAGTTCCCGCAGCGCGTCCGCGTCGGCCCGGGTGGCGGGGGCCCGTGCGGTGACCGCCACCCCGGCCGGGTCCCGCCCGATCGCCGCGCACTCGGCCCCGAGCCGGGCCAGCAGCCCGGCCAGCCCTTCGACGTCCACCCCGAGGGGGTAGAAGTCGGTGCCGAACCGGGCGGCCCGACGCACCGCCGCCGGGCTGTGCCCGCCGACCATGACGGGCACCCCCTCCGGGCGGGTGGGGCGCGGCGCGCTGTGCACCCCGTCGAAGCGGACGGTACGGCCGTGGTGGCGGGCCGGGGTCGTGGTCCAGAGGGCCCGCAGCGCCGCCAGGTACTCGTCGGCGATCCGGCCCCGCTCGGCGAAGGGCACACCGACGGCGTCGTACTCCTCCCGCAGCCAGCCGACGCCGATGCCGGCGATCAACCGGCCGCCGCTGAGCACGTCCAGGGTGGCCAGCCGTTTCGCCAGGTCGACCGGGTGGTGCAGGGGGAGGATCAGCATCGCCGTGCCGAGCACCAGTCGGCTGGTGTGCGCCGCCGCGAAGGTCAGCCAGTGCAGCGGGTCGGGGATGTCGTCCCCGGGTCCCAGGCTCATCCGTCCGCTCGGGTCGTAGGGGTAGGTGGACCGGTAGGCGTCCGGCACCACCAGGTGCTCCACCGCCCAGACCGACTCGCAGCCGACCTCCTCGAGACACCGCACGAAGGCCGCGGTGGAGGCCGGCTCGGCGGCGCCGCGTCCGCCGAGCACCGGCAGTACGCCGAGCTTGAACGCCATGAACGGTAGCCTACCAAACGCTTGCTTGGTAACCTACCCCGATGATCGACGATTTCCGGGCCCGCCCCGGCGCGACCCTGGTCACCGGCTCCACCGGCGGGATCGGCAGCGCGGTCAGCCGGATGCTCGCCAGCCGGGGCAGTGCGCTCGCGCTGACCTACCGACGCGACGCCGACGCGGCGGCCACCCTCGCCGCGTCCTGCGGCAACGCCAGGACCTGGCAGCTCGACCTGACCGACGCGGCGCGCTGCGACGCCGTGCTCGCCGAGGCGGCGGACCACTTCGGCGGGCTGCACACCGTCGTGCACGCCGCCGGCCCCCACGTGCCCATGGTGCACCTGAGCCGGATCGACCCGGCGGACTTCGGCACCCAACTCACCCAGGACACCCTCGGCTTCTTCACCCTGGTCCGGGCCGCGCTGCCCTGGCTGCGGCGCAGCCGGGGCAGCCTGGTCGCGGTCACCACCGCCGCCACCCGGCGCTTCCCGGTCCGCGACGGGCTCTCCGCCGCCCCGAAGGCCGCGGTGGAGGCCCTGGTGCGGGGCATCGCCGCCGAGGAGGGCCGGTACGGCGTCCGGGCCAACTGCGTGGGGCCGGGGATGCTCACCGACGGCATGGCCGCCCGCCTGATCGCCTCCGGCGACCTCGACGAACGCGCCCTGGCCATGGCCCGGACCGCCATCCCGCTGCGCACCTTCGGCACCGCCGAGGACGTGGCAGAGGCGGTGTGCTTCCTGGCCAGCGACCGGGCCCGGTTCGTCACCGGCCAACTGCTCGACGTCGACGGCGGTTACACGGTGTGACCCCGTCGGCCGGACCGGACCCGGTCCGGCCGACGGGGCACGCACAACCGGCGGGTACCGGCAGCTCAAGGCACGGCACACCGGGACGGCAGCGTCCCGGCGGGCTCAGCTCGCCGGACGCAGCTCCCGGGGACGCTCCACACCCATCGCGGCGCGGTACGCCTCGTCCAGCGCCCGACCGCCGCCCTCCTCGCTGACCAGCACCTCGCCCCGGACCAGCACGTAACCCCGGGAGACCACCCGGCGCAGCACCCCCAACGCCGGCTCGGCGATCAGCACCGCCACCCCCTCGGCGGCCAGCGCGGTCACCGTACGGGCCAACTCCTGCACGATCAGCGGGGCGAGGCCGGTGGTCATCTCGTCCAGCAGCAGCACCCGGGGCGACCCCATCAGGGCCCGCGCCACCACCAGCATCTGCTGCTCCCCACCGGAGAGCACCCCGACCAGGCTGCGCCGGCGGGTACGCAGGATCGGGAACCGGTCCAGGGCGCCCTGCACCGCGCTGCGCGGCAGGTGCAACAGTTCCGCCATCACCTGGAGGTTGTCGACCACGTCGAGGTGCGGGAAGAGCTGCCGCCCCTGGGGCACGATGGCGATACCGGCCCGGGCGCGGGCCGCCGGCTTCATCCGGCTGACGTCCGTCCCGTCCATCAGCACCCGTCCGGTGGACGGCACCGAGCCGTACGCCGCCAGCAGCAGGCTGCTCTTGCCCGCGCCGTTCGGCCCGACCAGCGCGGTGACCGTACCGCCGGGCACCGTCACCGAGGCGGCGGTGAGGGCGCTGGCGTGCCCGTACCGGACGCTCAGCTCCTCGATCCTCAACTCATGACCGGACATCCTCCACCCTCCCCTGCCGTGGCATCCCACCGTCGGACCCGGTCGCCGTGCCGGAACCCGCCGTGCCGGAACCCGCCGCGTCGGCGGGACCCTCCACCACCGGGACGGTCGCCCCGTCGCCGGTAGGGCCGGACGCCGTCCCTCCGTCGCCGGTACGGCCGGACGCGGTCCCTCCGTCGCCGGTGGGGACGGACGCGTCCTCGTCGTCGTCCTCGTCGGCGGTCGCGCCGAAGTAGACCTGCTGCATCTCCGGGCTCGCCAGGCAGTCCCGGGGACCGCCGTCGAAGGCGATCCGCCCCCGGTCGAGCAGCAGCACCCGGTCGACCAGGCGGGCGACCAGGTCCACGTTGTGGTCGACCAGGATCACCGCGTGCCCGCGTCGCTGGACGGTCCGGATCACCTCGGCGATGCCGGCCACGCCCTGGGCGTCCGAACCGGCGAAGGGCTCGTCGAGGAGCAGCACCAGCGGGTCCTGCCCGAGGGCCCGACCCACCTCGACGAGGCGCTGCTCACCGAGGGTGAGATCGCCGGCCAGCCGGTCCAGCCCCTCGATGCCCAACTCGTTCGCCAGGTGCCGGACGGTCTCCCGGTCGGCGGTGCGCTCCGGTCGTAGCGCGCCGGCGAAGGCACCACCGATCATGCGACCGAGAGTGCTGTGCCGTTGCGCGTACCGGCCGAGCAGCAGGTTGTCCCGCACGCTCAGGTGCAGCGCCAGTTGCGGGTACTGGAAGGTGCGCCCCAGCCCGACCCGGGCCCGCCGGGAGGCCGGGCCGGTCAGCTTCCGCCCGCGCAGCAGCAGCTCGCCCGCGGTGGCCGCCTGGGCTCCGGAGATCAGGTCCACGAGCGTGGTCTTGCCGGCGCCGTTCGGCCCGACCAGGCCGAGGATCTCCCCCGCGCGCAGCTCGAACGAGACGTCCGCCAACGCGGTGACCCCGCCGTACCGCTTGGTCAGGCCCCGCCCGACCAGCAGCTCCTCCGTCTCACCCATCGGTACGCCCCCTCCGTGGCAGCGCCATCGCCCGTCGTCTCAGCTCGTCGGCGTATCCGATCACACCCTTCGGCGCGACCAGCATGATGAACAGCACGCCCAACGCGAGCAGCAGCGTCCCACTCGCCTGCACCGCCGGGAAGTTCAGCGTCAGTTGCACGGCGAGCACGGCGCCCGCGACCGCGCCCCAGGGCGTGCCCGAGCCTCCGATCAGCGGCATGAAGATGGCCAGGAACACGATGTTCAGGGTGAAGGTGTCGGGGGTGATGCTGCCGGCGGAGTAGGTGAACAACGCCCCGCCGATCGCGGCGACGGCCGCGCCGAGCGCCAGGGCCACCAGGTTCATCATCGGCACCCGGACCCCGGCCGCCTCCACCGCGCGGGGGGCGTCACGCATGGTGCGGACCACCACGCCCCAGGGCGACAGCCGCAACCGGTCCAGCAGGAAGGCGATCACGCAGACCACCACCACCGAGCCGACCACCACCTGGTAGTGGCTGGGCGTCCAGCCGAACAGGTGCAGCGGACGCAGGTTGCCCAGGCCGCCCGAGCCGCCGGTGATCCCCTCCCCGTCGATGAGGAAGGCGGTGAAGGCCATCCCGAACAGCAGGGTGACGGCGGCGAGGAAGAAGCCGGAGAGCCGGCGGGTGGCCAACCCCAGCAGGACCGCGATGAGCGCCGCCACGATCGGGCCGGCGATCCAGGCGAGCAGGAGCGGCAGGCCGGTACGGGTCGAGATCAGTCCGACGGCGTACCCGCCGATGCCGGCGTACGCGCCGTAGGCCATCGAGAGCGAGCCGGCCATCAGGTACGGCACGTACATGCCGAGGGCGATGAGCGCGTAGGTGACGGTGGCGGTGACCAGGGTCTGCCGGTAGCCGTCGGAGCCCACCCAGGCCAGGATGAGCACGGCCGCCGCGCCCCCGAGGGCCAGTCCGCCGATGCCGGGCACCTGCCGGAGATCCCGCCGGCCCCGGCCGGCGCCCGCCTCCACGGCGATCTTGCGGGTGGTGTCCGCCACGGCCCGGCCGGCCGGGTCCGCCGCGGTCCGGCCGGTCATGCCCGCACCGTCCGGACGAAGAGGCCCTGCGGACGGAAGGCGAAGAAGAGCAGGGCGATCAGGAGCATCCCGTACACGTGTGACTGACCACCGAAGTAGTAGGGCAGGAAGACCTCGGCCAGGCCGAGCATCATGCCGCCGAAGAGCGGCGCCCAGACCGAGCCGGTGCCGCCGATGACGACGGCGAGGAACCCGGACAGCGACCAGTGCAGCCCGGACAGCGAGTGCACCCCCGCCTTCGGGGCGAAGAGCAGACCGGCCACCGCGGCGAGGAACCCGGCGGCCAGGAAGGCGACCAGCCGGATCCGGTTGACCGGCAGGCCGAGCAGCGCCGCCGCCTGCTTGCTGTCGCCGACCGCGCGGAGCAGCCGGCCGGTCCGGGTGGTCCTGATCCAGACGGCGATCAGCCCGAACGCCAGCAGCGCGACGCCGATCAGCAGCAGCGAGCTGGGCTGCACGACGATGTCGCCGACCGGGACCGGGTCGAAGGTGGCCAGGCTCTGCCCCGGCAGGGTGGGGTGGCCGAAGAGGTAGCCGGCGAGCTGCTGGATGGTGAAGAGCACGGCGGCCACCGCGACCAGGGCGGGCAGCTCACCGCCGCTGCTGCGCCGCTGCACCGGCCGGACCACGCCGAGTTCGGTCGCCGCCGCCAGCAGCATGGTGACCGTCACCGCGATCGCGGCGGCCGGCCAGACGCCGAAGTCGTACTCGATGACCAGCCAGCTCGTGCAGAGCCCACCCATCATCGCGTACGGCCCGATGGCGAAGTTGAAGAAGCCGGCGCCCACCTGCACCAGGTAGTAGGCCAGGGCCAGCATGCCGAAGAAACAGCCCATCTCCACCGCGGAGAGCCAGAGCTGGAGGTCTGTCATCGTCACTCCCTCGGAAACTGCCGGAAGGGACCGGCCACGCGGCCGGTCCCTTCCCCGGTCAACCGGAACAGGGCGGCTGGAAGGTGTCCCAGGGCCCCTTCGGCTTGTTGTCGGCACCGAACTCGATCAGGGAGAGGCCGCACAGCCCGTCCGCGCCGAGGTGCTTGGTCGCGGAGAACGACAGGGTGAAGTTCGCCTGCCCGAAGGTGGCCGGGTAGCCGGTGAGGCTCTGGATCGCGGTGTTGAGCTTGGCCGGGTCGTCCGGTCCGCCGGCCTTCTCGATGGCCAGCTTGAGCAGCTGCACCGAGTCCCAGGCCTGCGCGTCGTACGCGGTCACCTCGTAGTCGTCGCCGTTCTTCTTCTTCAGCAGCTCGGTCAACGTCTTGGTACGGGGGTTCTCCTGGTTGATCGAGCCCATGAAGATCAGGCCCTCCAGCGCGCCGGCGTTGGCGAGCTTCCAGGAGGAGGGCTGGTTGCCGATCGACGCCAGCGAGAAGCGCGGCTTGCCGGAGAACTGCGCGGCCAGGGTGTTCTGGGCGAGCACCTCGAAGGCACCGCCGACGCTGGTCACCAGCACGGCGTCCGGGTTGGCGTTCTTCAGCCGGGCGACCTGGGCGGAGAGGTCGGAGGCGTTGGCCGCACCCTTCTCGGTGGCCACCACCTGTACGCAGCTCAGGCCACCGAGCAGCGACTTGTTGAGCGCGGCGATGGTGGTGGTGTCGTCGGTCAGCACGCCCAGCCGGCTGATGTTCGCCGCCTTGAACGCGCCGCAGTAGACGTCGGCCCAGTCGGCGGTGGTGTTGGCGAGCATGTAGATCAGCTCGTTGTTGGGCGGTTCGACGAGCGTGGCGGTGACCCCGGTGGGGGCGATCGCCGGCAGCCCGAGCTGGGTCAGGGTCGACTTGGCCTGCATGATCGCCGCGCTGCCACTCTGCAGCAGTAGTGCCTTGGCACCCTGTCCGGCGAGCTTCTGCAACGTCGCGGGGACCTTGGTCGGGTCGCTCTCGTCGTTCTCGACGACCAGACGGAGCGGTCGGCCGAGGACGCCACCGTTGTCGTTGATGTCCTGCACGGCCAGCCGGATCGTCTCGCCGGCGATGGTGCTGTAGGACGCCCCCGGGCCGGTGCTGTCCTCGTCCATCCCGATGATGATCGGCTCGCCGGAGGCGGTCCCGTCGGTGGGCTTGTCGTTGTCGTCGCCGCCCCCGCCACAGCCGGTTACGGCCAGCAGCAGGGCCGTCAGGCCAGCCGCCAGACCGGTGCTACCTCTTCTTGATAGGGCCACTGCTATCCCTGCCTCGCCGGTTGTCAGTGATAGGTAGTTGTGAACGTCCTCTGCCGGAGTAGGTTGACCAGCTCGGGCGTCGTCCGGCGCTCCCGTGGTGGTGCCCCTGTCGCCAGCCCGGACGGCACCTGCGAGAAAACCTAGCAAGCGCTTGGTTGTTTCCCATCATGGTGTCGGGGCAGTGTTGTGTCAAGCACCACAATGTGACCTGCGGGTTACGAACGAATCAAGAAGAGGCTCGACGTCGACGACCAACCACTTGCTGGGACGCTCCACGATTCCCCAGGTCACCCCGGCCGCGTCCGACCGGCCGCCACCCCGATCCCGGAACGCGCCGCCAACGCTCAGTGACCGTCCGTTCCCCTCCGGGGTCGTCGACGGTCCACCGGACACCGGAGCCCCCACCGCACCGGGCGGTGCCTCGCCGGGCGATTGTCGATCGTGGTGAGGGTGATCATGCTGGCGGACTTGTCGTCGGGAGCCGACCCAGCGTCCTGGCCCCGTTCCACGCCTACCTGCGGCACCGCCTCACCGACGGCGTCCACGAGACAGCTGACCTGCACGCCGAGATCCCGGCCTACGGCTGCCAGGGCAGCCTGCGCATGCTGCGGGACTGGCTCACCACCAACCGCACCCGACCCACCCTGTGATCGTCCGGGTGCCGTCGGCCCGGCGGATCACCGCCAGGATCATGCGCCCCGGCCACAAACTCACCGACGACGACCGCACTGATCTCGCCGACGCCCGCCACCGCTGCCCCGACCTCGACACCATCGCCGACCTCGCCCGCGGCTTCGCCGCACTGGTCCGCCACCAGGGCACCGGCCAGCACCTCGACGCCTGGATCGACCGGGCCCGGCACGCCGGATACCCCGAAATCCGCGGCTTCGCCACCGGCATGGCCAGCGACCGCGACGCCGTCGTCGCCGGCCTCACCCAGCCCTGGAGTTCAGGCCCGGTCGAAGGCCACGTCAACCGCATTTTTGGCTGAGGTAGACCCAGATGGCCGCCTCCCCCAGGGCGGGGTCCAGGAGCTGTCGAACTTCTTCGAACGGCGCGTCTCCGCCTACCAGGTCGGCGTCACCGGAAGCGTCAGCTTCGACGACGACTTCTGACCGACGGCGAGGGTCGGGACGCCACCGTCCCGGTCGTCGCTGTTCGAAGAGCGGAACCACCTCGATGCCGAGCAGCGTCGTGTCGGCCAGGCTGGGCACTTCGCGACTTCGCTTCCCGTGCCGCAGCAACGCGCCGACCTGCCGCGCCGCCCCTCGGTTGTGGCGGTGCGGTCAGATGCCGCCGGTGGCCTGTTTCACCGCTTCGCTCGGGTCGGACGGACGATCGGACGGGAGGTCGGACACAGGCTCGCCGGCATCGGGCCGGCCCGTGTCAGCGAAGGTGACCGGTGCGCCGAAGGCGGCGCGGCGGGAGGCCCGGCGCAGCGCGGTCAGCACCGCGGGTCCGGCGAGGACGATCGCCACCGCCGTGGTGATCGCCCGGCCGGTGTCCCAGCCGAAGGTCGAGGTGGCTGCGGTGAAGACGGCGAACCGGTGCAGGTTCTCCAGCACTGGAGCCCCGGCGACGTAGGAGAGCTGGGTGTCCGCGCCGGTGCTGAACGGCCAGAACCACAGGTTCATCAGCAGGCCGTACCCGTACGCGGCCACCGCGCCGTAGCCGGCGAGGAGAGCGATCTCGGCTCTGCCCTGCGGTCGTCTCGGCAGCAGGCCTGCGCCGAGACCGACCCAGGCGGCGGCGAGCATCTGGAACGGCAGCCACGGCCCGACCCCGGCGGTCAGCAACGCTGAGGCGAACAGCGATACTGCGCCGAGCAGGAACCCGAAGCCGGGGCCGAAGACGCGTCCGGCCAGAACGAGCAGGAAGAACACCGTTTCGATACCGGCGGTGCCGGCTCCCAGGGGACGCAGCGCGGCGTTGACCGCCGCGAGGACCCCGAGCATCGCCAGGGCCTTGCTGTCGATGCCGCCGGAGCTGAGTTCGGCGAGTACGAGCGCCATCAGCACCGGCAGCATGACGACGAGGACGAGCGGGGCCTCGCCGGTACGCGCGGTGCCCTCCGGCTGGGCGGGGACGACGAACGGCCAGGCGAAGGTGGCGAGCGCGGCGACCGAGGCGAGGACCAGGACGACGGCTGTGCGGGGGGCGACCCGGATCACGCTCACGCCGACGCTCCGCTGCCGGCCAGGGCGGTGGCGACCTGGTCCACGGTCAGCCAGGGCTCCGGCGCCAGGACCTTGGCCACCTGCGGGGCGAACGCCGGGGAGGCGAGCATGACCTCGGCGGCCGTGCCCTCGGCCACCACCTCCCCCTCGGCCATGACGATGACCCGGTCGGCGAGGCCGGCGACGAGTTCGACGTCGTGCGTCGCCACCACCACGGTCCGACCGGTGGCGGCGAGCCGGCGCACCAGGGCGGCGAACTGGCGTTTGGCGAGGTAGTCCAGTCCCCGGGTCGGCTCGTCGAGCAGGACCACCGGCGGGGCGGCGGTGAGCTGGACGGCGAGCGCGAGTCCGAGCCGTTGTCCCTCGGACAGGTCCCGGGGGTGGCGGTCGCCGGGCAAGCCGGGGGTGAGGTCGTCCACCAGTGCCCGGCAGGTGCCGGCCGGCGCCCCCGACTCCCGGTCCGCCTGCGCGCACTCGGCGTTTACGGTGTCGAGGTAGAGCAGGTCACCGGGGGTCTGCGGCACGAGTCCAACCCGACGGCGGGCCTGGGCGGCCGGCAGGGCCTTCGGGTCGACAGGGCCGTCGGGGCCGGCGACGGTGACCGTGCCGCCCTGCCGTGGGCCGCTGCCCTGGAGTGCCCAGAGCAGGCTGGACTTACCGGATCCGTTCCGGCCCATCAGGGCGACGATCCGACCGGGATGCAGGTCTAGGTCGACGCCGGCCACGGCGACCGTCCCTGGGTACCGCACGACGACCGAGCGGGCGGTAAGGAGCGGGACGGAGTCCGCGACGGTGGGAATCGTGGTCGGTGCCGTGCCGGTGAGGCGCTGGCGCAGCGTCGTCGCCCGCCGGCGGGCGTCGCGGACCGACAGCGGCAGCGGTGTCCAGCCGGCGAGGCGGCCGAGTTCGACCAGCGGCGGGCTGATGTCGGCGTCGGCGAGCACGGTCGCCGGATCCCCCTCGACCACGCGGCCGTCGCCGGCGAGGTAGACCAGCCGATCGGCGTACTGGACCACCCGCTCCAGCCGGTGTTCGGCGAGGACGACGGTGACGCCGAGGTCGTGGACCAGGCGGGTGACGGCGGCGAGGACGTCCTCGGCGGCCGTGGGGTCCAGCGCGGAGGTCGGCTCGTCGAGCACCAGGACCCGGGGGTGGCTGGTGAGGACCGCGCCGATCGCGACCCGCTGCTGTTGCCCGCCGGACAGGGTCCGCAGTGGCCGGTGCCGCAGGTCGGCGATGCCGAGCAGGTCCAGGGTCTCCTCGACCCGCTTGCGCATCACCGGAGCCGGCAGAGCGAGCTGCTCCATGCCGTAGGCGAGTTCCTCCTCGACGGTGTCGGTGACGAAGCCGGCCAGCGGGTCCTGTCCGACCACACCGACGACGTCGGCGAGGTCGCGTGGAGGGTGGTGGCGGGTGTCGCGGCCGTCCACCCGTACGGTGCCGTGCAGGGTGCCGCCGGTGAAGTGCGGCACCAGGCCGTTGATCGCCCGCAGCAGCGTCGACTTGCCGGCTCCGGTCCGGCCGACGACCAGGCACAGCTCCCCCTCGTCGACGTGGAGCGTCACGTCCCGGAGCATCGGGGTGTCGCTTCCGGCGTACCGGACCGTTACTCGGTCGAATTCGATCATCGTCCGCCTCCGGGGGTGCCGTGCCGTGCTGTGGCGGGTGGGGGTGCCAGCCAGGCGGGTGCCACGGCGACCGCGACCGCCAGCACCGTCAGTGGGGTCAGCTCGGGCCAGTTGAGCGGGCTGACCGGCGGGTAGAGCCGGGCCGGGTCGACCGAACCGGCCAGCATCACCAGGGCGGCGGCGGTCAGCCCGCAGCCGGCCACGGCCAGTTCGGCCAACCGCCACCGGTCGGGCCGGTAGCGGCTGCGGACCACCTGGCGACCGGCGATCAGCATCCCGGTCAGGGCGGTCACCAGGCCGCCGAGCAGCATCGGTCCGCCCAGATAGTCGGGGGCGGTGGCGTCGAGCAGCCCGTAGACGCCGACGCAGACGCCCACCAGTCCGGCGAGCACCAACGCGCCGGTGACGGCGCGCCGGCCGGTGGGTACGGCGGCTGTGCGGCCGTAGCCGCGGGAGTCCATCGCGGCGGCCAGGGCCACGGAGCGGTCCAGGGCGTCGGCGAGAACCGGTAGGGCGACGCCCCGCAGCGCGCGCAGTCCCTTCCCGGAGCCTCCGCGCAGGCGTCGTGCGCGACGTACCCGCAGCACGCTCTCCACCAGTTGCGGGGCGACCGACAACGCCACCACCACCGCCGTGCTCACCGCGTAGAGCGCCCCGGGTACGGCTTTGAGCAGTCGTTTCGGGTTGGCCAGGGCGTTCGCGGCGCCGAGGCAGATCAGCATGGTCGCCAGTCGGAGTCCGTCGTAGAACCCGCCGAGGAGTTCCTCGACGGCGACCGGCCCGAACAGGCGGATGCCCGCCGCCCATTCCGGCAGCGGGATCTCCGGTAGCCGGACCAGGATGTGTTCGCCCTGGCCGCCGCCGAAGACGATGCGGAACACGACCCGCATGGCGATGATCACCGTGCCGAGCAGCAGGTACATCCGGAACGCCATCGCCCAGGGGGCGTCGCTCCGGCGGCGGACGACCACGAACGCGGCGGTGCCGATCAGCAGGGCCAGTGGCAACGGGTTCGTGGTGTGGCTGGCCGCGGTGGCGAGTCCGAGCGCCCACAGCCACCACGCGCCGGGGTGCAGGGTCCGGGGCAGGCGGGAGGCCGGGGCGCTGACGTGGGGAACCGCCACCGGGGTTGGTGCGCCGGTGACGGTGGCATGGTCAGTCATCCGGTTCGGTGGCCCGCCGGCGGCGGGCGGCGAGGATTCCGCCGACGGCCAGTGCCACCAGCAGTAGTACGCCGGTCATCGTGCCCAGCGGGAGCCCGTTGTCGCGTCGGGCGGCGACTTCGGTGGCGACCGGCCCGTCGGCGGGTGTGGCCGGCGGGGCGGCGGTGGGGCCGCCGGTTCCTGGGGTGGCCGGCAGGCCCGTGGGGGCCGCGGTGGTCGGTGCCGCCGATGCCGACGCGGTGGCGGCCGACAGAGTGGTGGGTGCTCCCGCCGGCACGGGCCTTTCGGTGCGGGAGGGGGCGGCGGGTGCCGGTGGGGTCGCTGCGCCGGGCGGAGCCGGCTGGGATGGCGACGGTCGGGGCGGTGCCGGTCGCGTCGGGGCCACGCCGGGGCGGGGCGCGTCGTCGGGGCTGCGGTCGCGGGAGAACGACCAGCCCTCGAAGCTGCCGGCCGGCGGCCTGCGGTTCAGCACACCCTTGTCGCTGTAGCGCCAACTGCCGCCGTTGTCCGCGTGCCAGTAGGACCAGTAGGCGTTGGCCGGCGGCGTGTCCACGCACTTCTCGGTCGCCGCCGACGGCTTGCCCTCGATACGGCAGATGAAGCCCTCACCCCACCGCAGGGTGCCGGTGACCTGGAAGCCGGCGTTTTTCAGCGCCGCCAGGCCGGTCGCCTGAGCCCCCGGGGCGCAACGGACTACCGTCCCGCCGCCGAGTTCGTGGAAATCCACCACGACGGTGACTCCGGAGGCGTCCGGGCAGTGACCGGCGGTTCCGGCGGCGCGAGCCGGACCGGGTACCAGCAGTGTCGCGGCCATGACCACGGTGGCTGCCGCGAATCGGACCCCGGCGGTCATGTCGCGCGCCGACGGGTGAGCAGTAACAGGGCCGTTCCGCCGCCGATGAGCAGCAGCGCCACCAGGAGGTAGGTGATGACGGAGGCGCCGGTGGTGGGCAGGCCGCCGCCGACCGGTGTGGTGCTCGGGGCGGCGGAAGGGGTCGTCGCGGTCGGCGTCGGGGGCGGTGGGGTGGGGCTGTCGGAGTGGCTCGGTGTCGGTGTCGGGGTGGCGGAGCCGGACGGTGACGGTGAACCGCTGGGGGTCGGTGAGGCGGTGATGCTCGGTGAGGGGCTGGGCGAGGAGGGCGGGTCGAGGCCGATCCGGCCGAGGGGCACCTGCGCCAGGCCGAGCAGCGCCTGCGCGGTGGCTCGACGCCACTGGTCACGGTCGTTCTCCCCCAGGCCCGACGTACGGGCCGCCGTCAGGGTCTCGGCGTTGTAGGCGATCGCGCCGGCGTCGGCGGCGGCCGACCCGCCGGTCGTCGTGGTCAGTTGCAGCGCGACCAGGGCGGCGGCGGCCCGCGCGGCGGCGGTGTCGCGTCCGGCGGCGGCGAGGGCCTGCCCGGCCAGGCCGGTGCTGTTGGCGTTCGTGCCGCTGGTCGGGCCGGAACCGCCGAACGACCCGTCGGCCTGCTGCTGGGTCTGCAGCCAGTCGGCGCCGCGCCGGGCCGCGTCGGCGGCACCGGTGGCGCCGCTCTCGGCTGCGGTCAGCAGGGCCTGCACCGCCATGGCGGTCGAGTCGACGTCGAGGGTCGGGGCGGTCTGCGCGTCGCAGGTCGGCGTGTCGTCGGCGTCGGGGTACAGCCGGAAGCCACCCGCCGCGCACTGCTGGCGGACGAGGAAGTCCACGGTGTCCTGTGGTAGGTCACCGCTGCGGGCCAGTCCGAGCACGGTGAACGCCTGGTCGAAGGTGTTGCTGGCGTCGGGGCCGCTGGTGGCGGTGGTGCGGCTGGTGATGCGGCCCCGCTGGTCGCCGCTGTCCGCCCCGGCGACCAGGGCCAGGGTCTCCGTGCGCAGGTCGAAGCCGCCGAAGTCGGTCGGGTTCGCGCCGGCGGCGGTGGCGGCGTAGAGGAGTTTCGCCGTCGCGCCGCCGTCGGTGAAGCCCTCGATGCCCCAGTCGTCGTAGCTGTTGTACGACCGGACGTGGGCCGCCACCTGCCCGGTCGCCGCGCGGCGGGTCGGCTCGGCCGTGCCGGCGGCGGTCAGGGCGAGCAGACCGTCGATGGTCAGGCCCCAGTCCTGGCCGCCGAAGGGGCCGGGCAGTGCGCCATCGGTGAACTCGTCGGCCAGCCAGGTCGCGGCGTCGCGGGCGGCGGCCGGTTCGGCCGTGGCGGACGGGGCCGCGAGGCTGGGTGCGGTGGCGGCGAGCGCGACGAGCGCGGTCGTCGTGGCGACGCCGAGACCGGGACGTCGGAGCCGGGCCAGGGGCATGGTGGGTGCCTTTCGCGGAGCGGTCGGTGAGCTCCGGAGGGCACCTCGGACACGAAAAACCCGCTCGCGTGCATCGTGAGCGGGGTGACGGGCCTCGGCGGTGGCCGGACTTCACCCTGTGAACCTCGACAGTGGAAGCCGCTCGTCCCGGGCGGGGCATTCCGGCTCGCGAGGTGGGCCTCGCTCACGGTTGCGGGTCAGCGCCGGCTTCTACCGGCTTCCCCCCACACAGGACGTATGCAGTTGTGGCCCGGATGGACCGGGCGCCGACACGATACCGCCCGACCGTCACGCGACGCTAGACGGTGGTGCCGGCGCCCGATGCCGTCGAGGGTCAGCGCGGCTGGCCGGTCACGGGGCGGGGATGCTCGGCGCCGATCCCGATCCGAAGGACCAGCCCTCGACGCTACCGGGTGCGGGGTTGTAGCTGCCTGCCCCCGAGCTGCTGTAGGACCAGGCGCCGCCGCTCGGCGCGTGCCAGTACGACCAGTACGCCGTGACCGGCGGGGTGTTGACGCACGGGTCCGTCGCGGAGGTCGGCAGGCCGTTGATCCGGCAGACGAAAGCCAGCCCCCAGCGCTGGGTGCCGGTGACGGTGAAGCCCGCGCCCTGCAGGGCGGCCAGCCCGGTGGCCGGGTCGCCGGGTGCGCAGGCGACCTGCACTCCCCCGCCGAGGGCGGTGAAGTCCACCACGACGGTGACGCCGGAGGTGCCGGTGCAGGCGGCGGCCTGGGCCGGGCGTGGTGCGGGTTCGGCGGCGGTCAGGCCGGCGGCGAGGACTGCGGCCATCAGGCCGACGAGCCAGCCACGACGGGAGGGACGAAAACGGGACACGGATGCTCCTTCGATCGGGACGGTTGTTCCGGGGTTCAGCGGCAGAGCAGGGTGGGGGCGTCCAGGTCGGCACCGACGGCGGCGAGCCGTGGGTATCCGACCCCGGTCAGTCCGAGGACGGCCTGGGTGGTCGCCCGGTTGAGGGTCTCCCGGTCGAGGGCGCCGCCGTCGAAGTCGACCGCCCCCCGGTCGGCGGGCGCACCGGCGCAGCCGACCAGGAGTCCGACCAGGAACCCCCGGGCCCGGGCCCAGGCCAGGGGTCGGCCGCCGTCGCGCAGCGCCTGGGCGGCCAGCCCGGTGCTGTTCGCGTTCGCGGTGCCGGACGCGTTGGTGAAGCCCCCGTCGGTGCGCTGCACGGAGACCAGCCAGTGGAGTCCGGCGGTGGCGTCGGCCGGTCGGCCGGCGACCCGCAGGGCCTGCACCGCCAGGGCGGTGGCGTCCACGTCGGACACGCACGTCGGTTGGCCCGGCAGCACCGGGTAGCCGCCGTCGGGGCATCGGGTGCCGGCGAGCCACTCGCCTGCGGTGGGTGGGAGGCCGGCGGTGGTCCGGGCCAGCGCGAGGATCGCGAAGGACTGGCTGAACGCGTTGCTGTAGTCGCCGTACGCGGACCGGTCGGTGAACCGGCCGTTCGGTGCCTGGAGCGACCGCAGCCGGGTGACCAGGTCGAGTCCGCCCACGGCGGTCGGGTCGCCGCCGCGCACCTGCACGGCGAGGGTTAGCTTGGCGGTCGCTCCCGCGTACGCCTCGGTGGTGCCGTCGCCGAGGTAGCCGTCGCGGATGTCGGGGCGGGTGACCCAGGCCAGCGCCCGGGCTGCCGGGTCGTCGGCGACGCCGGCCGCGGCGAAGGCGAACACCGCGTCCAGGGTCAGTCCGGGGTCGGGGTAGGCGACACCATCGAAGACGACCTCGAACCGTTCACCGTCGACGAGTTGCCGGGCCAGCCAGCCGGCTGCGGCGTCGGACCGGTTGGCCACGGCCTGCACGGGCGTGATGAGGACGGGTGTGACGAGCGTGAGAACGGTGAGGACACCGCAAAGGAGGGTGAGCAGGCGGTGCCGGCTCAGGCGGACGACCATCGTCACGCGCCTTTCCGGCCCGGTGGTCGTCAGATCTCGACCGGTCGCCGAACGAGGGCAGCCGTCGAGACTCCGACCCGTGGGCCACGACGGGTTGAGGAGCGGGATACGCGGACACGGCGGGTATTCGGGCTCGCCGCCAGGGTGGACACCCTGGACGGCCTACCGTTGCGGGCCAGCGCCGGAATTCGACCGGACTTCCCCCACGCGTGTTCACGTCTTGAGTTATGGCCCACAGTTTCTGCTTCACCACGGCAGCTGTCAATGCCGGCGGTTCTGGCGGTCGGCACGCATCCGCGCCGCCGGCTTCAGGGCTTTGATGGGTGTGGCGCAGGACACGGCGCAAGGTCCTATGTGGTTGGACGGCGGCCCTTGCTAGGGTCGGCCCCGCGATGCATGAGGGAAGCCGGTGTGAGCCCGGCACGGTCCTCGCCACTGTGATCTGGCGAGAAGATCCTCTGACTCGAGAAGATCGGGCTTCTCGCTGGACCTGATCTTCATAGGCCTGGCGCTTGGACGTGGCAGCTGTCCAGCCCGCCGGACCTTCGCCCATGTGGGCAAGGAATGTCTGGGGGCCAGGGATCCTGGCACTGAACGCAGAACACCCCTCAGGTTGTTGGCGGCTGCGCCCGTACATCCCGCCATCGGTTTGACAGCGCTATAGCTACCGGCTATCTATTAGCGGTCCGGAGCGAATGGGGAGTGCCTGGATGCAGGACGTGGTGCTGGCCATGCTGGCGAAGGAGCCGGCGCATGGGTACGAGCTGCGCGGCCGGATGCGTGCCGCGCTGGGCCCGATCGGCGACACGATGAACGCCGGGCAGATCTACGTGGCGCTGGCCAGGCTGGGCAAGGCCGGGCTGGTGACCTCGGAGCGGGCCGAGGGGCTGCCGGACCGGCCGGACCGCCGGGTGTACGCGCTGACCCCGGCCGGACAGGAGCGGGTGGCGGGCTGGCTGGCCGAGGTGAGCTGGCCGAAGCCGGACCTCGCGGAGTTTCACCTGAAGCTGGTGGCCGCCGCGGCCGGCCGGCTTGCTGATCCCGTGGCGCTGGTCGACGCGCAGCGGCGCGAGGTGCTGCGCCGGCTGCGCGACGCCCAGCGCGCGGCGCTGGACCGGTCGGTGGATCCGGTTGCCGGGTTGCTGCTGGAGGGCGTCGTGCTGCGGCTGCGGGCCGACCTGGAGTGGTTGGAGGCATGCGAGCGCATGTGGGCCGGGCGTGATCGGACTGGGCGGAAGGCGGAGGCATGACCGGATCGATGGCGCTGCGGGCCCGCGGACTGACCAAGCGGTACGGCTCGAACGACACGCTGGTACGCGCGGTCGACGAGGTCGACCTGGACGTGCCCACCGGAGAGACGTTGGCGATCATGGGCCCGAGCGGCTGCGGCAAGTCCACCCTGCTGCACCTGCTCGGCGGGCTGCAACGCCCGACCGGCGGGCAGGTGTGGCTGGCCGAACACCGGATCGACACGATGAGCGAACGGGCCCTGGCCCGGCTTCGGCGCGACAGCGTCGGGTTCGTCTTCCAGTCGTTCCAGCTCATGGACGAGCTCACCGCGGTGGAGAACGTCGAGCTGGCCGCGCTGCTGGCCGGCCGGTCGCCGGGGCGGGCCCGTAAGCGGGCGATGTACCTGCTGGACCGGGTCGGGCTGGCCGACCGCGCCGCGCACCTGCCCTCGGCGCTGTCCGGTGGGCAACGCCAGCGGGTCGCCATCGCCCGCGCGTTGAGCAACGAGCCGCTGGTCTTGCTGGCCGACGAACCCACCGGCAACCTGGACAGCGCCGCCACCCTGGAGGTGCTGCGGCTGTTCGAGCAGTTGCACGTCGCGGGACAGACCCTCGTGGTGGTCACCCACGACGCCCGCATCGCCGCGGTCGCGGACCGGGTGATCTCCATGCGCGACGGGGCGTTCGCCGACGACAACCGATTCGCCGGCGCCGCCACCGGCACGCTCTACGACGGGCGGCGCTGACGTGTCCGGCCGCCTCCTGCTCGTCTGCCGGCTGCTGGTACGCGACCTGCTCCGCCGCCGGTCGGAGACGGTGCTGCTGGTGGTCGCCATCACCGCCGCCACCGCCACGCTGACCCTCGGCCTGGCCCTCAACGACATCGCCGAGCAGTCATACCAGCAGACCCGCACCGCCACCGCCGGCCCGGACGTGGTCGTGACACCCCTGGCCACCGGGCAGGCCGCGCTGGACGAGCTCGCCTCGATGACCACCGCGGCCGGCGTCACCGATCACAGCGGCCCCTTCCCGATCGCCTACCGGACGATGACCGCCCACGGCAGGTCCGCGCACGCCGTCGTCGAGGGTCGGGACGACGCACCCGTGTCGGTCGACCGGCCCGCCGTGACCGACGGCACCTGGGTACGCCCCGGCGGCGTGGTCGTCGAGCGCTTCTTCGCCGACGCCCTCGGCATCCGCACCGGCGACACGGTCAGCGTCGACGGCCATCCGCTGCGCGTGGTCGGGACCGCGGTCACCGCCGCGAGAGCGACGTATCCGTACGCCGGGTGGCACTACCCGAACAGTGTCCTGGTCGAGCGCGGGGGTCTGGTCTGGGTCGACCGCAGCGACGTCGCCACGCTCGCGGGCAGCCAACCGCTGTCGTACACCCTCAAGCTCAAACTCGCCGACCCGGCGGCCAGCAGCACGTACACCCTCGGCCCCCACCTCGCCACCTGGCAGGCGATCAGCCATCTCAACGGTCGGCTGTACAGCGACGCGCGGGTCACGCTGCTGGTCGGCAGCTGGCTGCTCAACGGCCTTGCGCTGGCCGGCGTCGCCGGCATCGTCGCGGGCCGGGTCATCGGCCAGCGCCGTCGGGTGGGACTACTCAAGGCCGTCGGCGCCGGACCGGCCATGATCGCCGCCGTCCACCTCGCCGAGTACCTCGTGATCGGGCTTGTCGCCGCCGCCACCGGCCTGGCCGCGGGCTGGTTCGCCGCACCCGTGCTGATCCGCCCCAGCGCCGGACTCATCGGCACCGTCGACGCCCAGCCACCCGCGCTGCCCACGGTGATCGCCGGCGCGGCCCTCGCCCTCACGATCGCTGTGGCGGCGACTCTCGTACCGGTGGTACGCGCCGCCACCACCAGCACCGTCCACGCGCTGGCCGACGCCGCGACGCCACCGCGGCGCCGGCGGTGGCGCATCTGGCTGTCGCGGCGGCTGCCCACCGCCCTGCTGATCGGGGTACGCCTCAACGCGCGCCGGCCGCACCGCGCCCGGCTGGTCACGGTGAACACCCTGATCACCACGACCGCGCTCGTCGCGATGCTCACGGTCGGCACCCAGGTGGTGCACTTCGACCTCGGCCACACGGAGCTCGCCAATCCCCGGGTGGAACGGGGCGAGCAGGCCATGCTCGTGCTCGCCGTCGTGCTCTGCGTTCTTGCGCTCGTCAACGCCGTCGTGAGCGCCGGTACCGCGGTCCTCGACGCCCGGCAGCCGCTGGCCGTCGCGCGGACGCTCGGCACCACGCCCACGCAGGCCGGCGTGGGCCTGGCGCTGGCGCAACTGCTTCCCGCCGTACCCGGCGTCGCTGCGGGCATCCCGGCCGGCCTCGGGCTTGTCGCGTTCCTCAGTATCCGCGAGGTCCAGTACCCACCCACCTCCTGGCTGCTCGCCACCGCACTCGGAGTCCTGCTCGCCATCGCCGCGCTCACCGCCGTCCCCGCAGTGGTCGCCACCCGACGCCCGGTCGTGGACACCCTCCAGTCCGCACCGACCTGACAGCTGTCCCCGGCAGACGTTGAGTTCCCCCCGCTTTGACGGAGCGGTGGTTACCTGCTGCCGGCTGGCGCAGGGGTGGCGGTAGTTGGCTCGGCTGGTTCCGTCTGGCGGCTGTGCCAGGCGGCCTCGTACTCGTTCGGGCTGAGGTAGTCCAGCTCCTTCTGGATGCGGCGGGTGTTGTACCAGCCGTCGATGTAGGCGAAGATCGCGTTCTCGGCCTCGTCGCGGGTCCGCCAGGACGTGCGGTAGACGAGTTCGATCTTCAACGTCGACCAGAAATTCTCCATCAGCGCGTTGTCGAACGAGTCGCCGACGGAGCCCATCGAGGGCAGGATCACGTTGTCCTGCAAGCGTTCCGCGAAGCGGACAGACGTGTAGTTCGACCCCCTGTCCGAGTGGTGGATCAACTGGCCGTCGCGGACATCACGCGACCAGATGCCGTATTCGAGGGCGGCGAGGATCAGGTCGGTGTCGCAGCGGTCGGAGGTCTTCCACCCGACAATCCGTCGGGAGAACACATCACGGACCGCGGCCAGCCAGAACGCGCCTTCACCTCACGGGATGCGGGTGGCGTCGGCGACCCAGAGCCGGTTCGGCCTGTCGGCGGTGAACTGCCGGTTGACCAGATCCGGTGCTGGCGTCGCCCGTGGATCCTGCCGGGTGCAGCCGCCGCGCCAGCCTCGACGCAGGAACGCGCCCTGCCAGCCATGGGCGGCCATCAGCCGCTCGACGCGCTTGCGGCCCACGCGGATGCCGTCGCGGCGTAGCTGCCGGTGGACCCGGTCCGCGCCGTAGGTGCGCCCCGATGTCTCCCAGATCTCGTGGATGTTGGAGATCAGCCCCCGGTCGACCACGTCCCGGTCACAGGGCTGCTCGGCCCGCTTCACCCACGCGTAGTAGGTCGAGGCGCCGACGTTGAGGACCCGTAGCAGGAGCGCGACCGCGAACTGGTCACGGTGTTCGTGGATGAACCTCATGACCGTCGCCGGGTCGGGTCGAGCTCCGCCGCGAAATACGCGCTCGCCGCCTTCAGGATCTCGTTCGCCCGACGCAGCTCGGCGACTTCCCTGCGCAGCCGGCGGTTCTCCTCGGCCATCTCACTGGTGGGCCGTTCAGCGCGCTCACCCGCGTCTGCCTCGGCCTGACGGATCCAGTTCCGCAACGCCTCGTGATGCACGCCGAGCTGCTCGGCCAGGCGCCGGATCACCGGCTTCGGGTCCGACTCGCGGTACAAGCGCACAGCGCGCTGGCGTAGCTCATCGGGGTACTTCTTCGGTGCTGCCACGGACGACTTCCTCCCCACGGCCATCAGACCATGATCAAGAAGCTCCATGAAAGCGGGGGTGGCTCACGGCGAGCGTGCCGCTGTTCGCTGCCGCGTCGTCCTACTACGGCTCGGCAGGCAACCCGTACCCGCCGCGCCTGAGCCCTCTCCTACACCACCTGCCCGGACGTGACCCAGCGCACCCGCCAGGGCCGCCTGACGGCGAAGGAGAATGTGCGTGTCTTGCACCCATGATTGTAAGTGGCCGAGCCCGGCACTGTAGGCGCATGAACACGGAGCCCACCCAGCGAATCGGAAGCACCACCGCTTCCGATGTCCTCGGCGACGGCTGGTGGGCGCCTGCCCTGGCGTTGCACGAGCGGACCTGCGGGATCGACCGGCTCGACGATCCGTTGGACGGATCGTCGCGGGCCCGGCTCGACCGGTGGCGGGCCCGGTACAGCCCACACGGCGAGCAGGCGTTTCAGCAGTGGCTGGCGGAGGTTGGCCTCGACGAAGCGGACCTGCTGCGATTGCTTGCCGAACCGCCTGCCGCGTTGGCCGCCCGGACTGGCCGCCCTCGCTGGGCGCGGACTGTCGAGGGGGCGGTTCGGTCGGCGGTTCCGCCACCTGCGGACACGCCGGTGCCCAGCCGGTGGCAGGAGGCGTTCGCCTGGCCATTGCGGCAGCTGGTGACAGCCACGGTGGCGGAGGTCGTCACCCGGCTCACGCCGTATCAGGCCGCTGGCCGGCTCGACGTGCCCGGGATAGTAGCCGATTTCGATGCCGACCTGAGCCGACGGCTGGTGGATGTCGCCGCCCGCACCTTCGTCGTCGAGCTGCACGCCTGGCGGGATGCGGGGCGTCTACGCGGAGCCGACGGGCGGCAACGGTTTGCCGACTTCGTCCGGCAGCTGAGCACGCCAGCCGGACTGGGCGAGATCTTCGCCAGGTACCCGGTGCTGGCCCGGCTTCTCGCGGAATCCAGCCAGTTCGAGGCCGATGCGCTGACCGAGGCGCTGATTCGCTTCGTCGAAGACCGGCCGGCCGTCGTCCGCGTCGTGCTCGACGGTGCCGACCCTGGGATGGTGCAGACGGTCGGCACCGAGCAGAGTGATCCCCATCAACGGGGCCGGAGGGTCCGGGTTCTCTCTTTCAGCAACGGCTCCAGAGTTGTCTACAAACCTCGGGGCACAAAGGCCCAACTGCGTCTGACCGAGCTGGTCGACTGGTTGAACGCTGCTGTTCCCGAGCTCGGCCTGCGCACGCCGGCCGTCCTCGCCAGCGGCGGCCACGGCTGGATGGAGTTCGTCGCTCGCGCTCCACTGGCCGATTCCGATGCCGCCTCGGCCTACTACCGGCGCCTCGGGGCGTTACTCGCCCTCTTGCACATCGTGCACGCCACCGATATGCACTGCGAGAATGTCATCGCCGCCGGTAGCCAGCCCTTGGTGGTCGACGCCGAGACGCTGTTCCACCCGGCCATGCCGGCGGCCTACGGCACCGCCGACCCGGCCGCGCGGGTACTCGCCCACTCGGTGGCCCGCACCGCGCTGCTGCCCTGGGCCGAGGTCGGCAGTGGGACGGACATGTCAGCTCTGGCCGGTTCGGTGTGCTCGACGGTCCTGCGCTGGGAGGTGGCCGGCACCGACCAGATGCAGCCCAGCGGGCGTGCGCCGCACGTGGCCGACGGGCACAGTCGGCCTGTCCTGGCTGGCCAGGCATTGGAGCCCGCCGTTTACCGAAGGGATTTTCTGCGTGGGTTCCGGCTGGCCTACGACGCGGCGGCTCGGGACCGGAACAGGCTCTTGGACATCGTGCGTCACTGCGCCGACCTCGACGTCCGGGTGGTGGTCCGGCCCACCCGCCGGTACCGGGCACTGCTCGAAGAAGCGGGCTACCCTGCGGTGCTGCGCGACGGGCTGGACCGGGACCAGGTGCTCGCCCCGCTGTGGCTGGAGGCGAACGACCGGCTTCGGCGAACCGTCGCGGCGGATGAGGCGGTTGACCTGTGGGCCGGTGACGTTCCGCTGTTTCAGACCCGTCCAGGCAGTCGCGATCTGTGGACCTCGGATGGACGTCGGCTGCCGAACCTCTTGGACCGGCCTGAGAACGAGCGGGTGGAGGAGACCATCACCCGGCTCGGTGAGGTGGATCGACAGGACCAGGAATGGATCATCACGGCGACCATGGCCACCCGGCGACCCTCCCCGGTTCACCAGCCCGCGGGCCGGCCGTTCCGGCACCTGAACACGGTCGCCGCTCCACCGCAGCGCCTGCTTGCCGCCGCGTGCGAGGTTGCCGACCGGATCGTGGCAGCCGGCATCTCTGACGGCGACAGGGTCAACTGGTTGGGGGTGGAGCCGACTGACGACCATGAGTGGCTGCTCCTGCCGGCCGGAGCTAGCCTGGCCCACGGACATCTCGGTGTGGCTCTCTTCCTGGCCCAGGTAGCCCGGTTGACCAGGATACCCCGCTACGCCGACGTCGCCCGCCGCGCCACTCACTCCTACCCGGAACTATGTCGAATGCTGGCCGGACAGCCGCAATTCGTGGCTGCGGTCGGCTGCGGCGGCATGTCCGGGTTGGGTGGCATGGCCTACGCGTTGGCCAGGCTGGCAGTGCTGCTCGCCGATCCGGATCTCGCCGCGCTCGCTGCGGATACCGTCGATCTCGCTGCTACCGCGACGGACCCGGCCCTGCCCGGTTGGACGGACGGTGTGGCCGGATGTCTGGCCGCGATGCTCGCCGTGCACCGCGAACTCGGACTGACCTCCGCATGGCGGCTGGCTCAGCGCTGTGCCGACCTGCTGGTTCCCATCGTGCGGCAGGCAGCGCCGGACGACAGGTCGGACGCCTTCGGCACCGGATGGGCCGGCATCGGTTACGCCCTGCACCGGATGGCCGCACCTCTGCCCCGCTACCGGTCCGTCACCGCGCGGGCGATGGCACTGGTGTCGGCCGTACCGGAGGCATCGGACGGCAACCGAGGCTGGTGTTCGGGGCACGCGGGACGTCTGGTGGCCACGGCAGTCACGACCGTCGTTGACGATGTCGACCGGGGTGTCCGGGTTCTGTCCAATCGGGCAGTGCTGCGGGATCTGAGCCTCTGCCACGGCGAACTGGGAGTGACCGAGGCGTTGACCGTGCTTGCGGGGACAGGCTGCCATCGCAGGGCCGCTCAGGCGTGTCAGCGTCGCGCGGGCCTCGTCCTGGACGCGCTTCGTCGACACGGACCGGTCTGTGGGACCCCCGACGAGGTGGTCACGCCGGGGCTGCTCACCGGGCTGGCCGGCATCGGCTACGGACTGCTGCGCCTCGGCTTCGCCACGCAGGTGCCCTCCGTACTGCTGCTCGAACCATCGGGGCCGCGATAGATGAGCCGATGACCCCTTTTTTCGACCAATACCTTCTATTCAAAAACGCCCGTATTAATGTAACAGGAGGTCAAATGTCTAGCACCAGCGACGCCCGGACCGGATACGACGAGCACACCGGCGAGCCGACGCAGCGGAGCGACCACCGCCATCCCTCTCCCGTCAGGCTCCGCGCGGCGATCCTCGCTGGCCTGATTGTCGCGACCACCGGCGGCGGTGTCCCCGTCCAGGGTGTCGTCGACGACCCCGTACGCATTGTTTCCGGCACCAGCACGACCTGCTGCCCCCCGACTGAAGGCTAGTGACCAACGCCTATTGGAATGACCCGAATCAACCATCAGTCGGTTCTCCCAGAAGCCGAGATCAGAGATCCGTGTCTCACGTAGACACGGCATGCGAAATAACGGTAAAGTCCGTCAACTGTGGGGCTTCGTTCATCGGTAATCGTCGGTCGTGACCATGAGCGACGTGTGATCGAGGAAGGACTGGCCGCCGCACGGTCGGGCAGCGGAGGCGCCATCTTTCTCATCGGCGAGGGCGGCATCGGAAAGTCTCGTCTCGCCGCCACCGCCGCAGATCGCGCCTACGGCTCCGGTATGCGGCTGATGCAGGGGCGCAGCAGCACCACCGGGCCGCTGGTGCCATACCGGTCGCTAACCGAGGCGGTCCTTTCGCTGTTGAGGGCCGGCGAACTGGTGGACATTGACGCACTTGGCCCGTACCGTCCGGTGCTCGGGCGGCTGGTGCCAGATCTGCGTCCGGTGTCCGCAGAACACGGCGACACCTCACTGATCATCCTGGCTGAGGCGATGCTCCGGCTCACGGCGCTTGCCGGACGGGAATCCGGTTGCCTATTGACGCTGGAGGACCTGCACGACGCCGACTCGGAAACCCTCGGGGTGGCGGAGTATCTGGTCGACAACCTGTCCCGGCAGCCCGCACTCCTGCTCGGTACGCTCCGTCCGGAGCCGTGCCCCGCACTGGACCTCGTGCGCTCGGTCGCGCAGCGCGGCCACGGCGTGCTGATCGAACTGCACCGGCTGGACCGGTCGCAGGTGCTTGAGATGATCGCTTCCTACCTGGAGACCAGCCCGCAGGACGTGCCGGCGACCGTCACCGAGTTGGTCTGGGCCGGCAGCACCGGAAACCCCTTCCTGGTCGAGGACCTACTGGCCGGGGTATGCGACAGCGACATGCTGGTCGAGACGGAGACCGGCTGGCAGATCCACGAGGGCGCCCTGGCCAGCCGGCCGGACACGTTCGTTCGCAGCGTCCGGCGCAGAATCGAGCAGCTCCCCGACCGCACCCGGGACCTGATCATGGCGAGTGCGCTGGTAGGCTCCCGTTTTCCGCTCGCCGTGGCGCAGGCGGTGACCGGGATGCCCGACCGAGAGTTACTCACCCACCTGCAGGGTCCGCTCACTGCACAGCTCGTGGCCGCCGACGACCAAACGCCGGACTGGTACCGGTTCCAGCACCCACTGGTGCAGGAGGCACTGCTGAGCCTGCTGGAGCCCGCAGAGCGGACCCGACTGGCCCGCCGGACCGCCGACGCGGTCGCGTCCGTCCACCCCGGCCTGCCCGGTGAGTGGTGCCAGATCACCGCCGCCCTACGCCTCGCCGGGGGCGAGCGGGTTGCCGCAGGTCGCCTCTTCGCCGAGGCGGGACGGCGATGTCTGGCCGAAGGGGCCGCCAACTCCGCTGTAGCGCTGCTGGAACGGGCCTGGGAACTGCTGGTCGACGACGACCTGTCGGTCCGCGCCGACGCACTGGAGCCGTTGATCTACGCGCTGGCCGAGGCGGGCCGGATCGACCGGGCGCTGGCCTCCGTAGAACTCGTCGAGCAGGTGGCCGGCGCACTCGACGAGCGACGACTGGCCCGGCTGCACACCCGGCTGGCGTGGGCCGCGATGCTGGCGGGCGAGTTGTCCGAGGGACTGAACCGGGTACGGGCGGCCCGGGCCCTGCTCGGACCAGACGCGTTGCCGGCCGATGTTGCCGCAGTCGACGTGGTGGCCGCCCACCTCGAACTCGACCGACCCGGCCCGGATCGCCTGGACCAGGTGGAGGCGATGACCCGACGCGCGGCGACCGTGGCGGAGACGGTGCCCCTGCCGGTGGTCGCCTGCCAGGCCTGGCAGCTGCTCGGCGCCTTGGTCCGGCACCGCGACCCGGCTGAGGCCACGGCCTACCTGGAACGCAGCCGCACGATCGCGGTGGAGCACGACCAGCCGATATGGGAGATCCACGCACTGGTCCGGCTCGGCAACGACGACGCGCTACGCAAAGCAGACACGGAGCGGCTCGAACAGGCTCGGACGCAGGCCACCCGGATCGGCGCGGTAACTGCCCGATACCAGGCGGAGGCGAGCATCGCCCTGCAAGCCATCCTGCGCGGCGACTTCGAGCGGGCCGCGGCGTTAATCGACGACGTGCGGACAGCCACCAGCAGGCTGAAGCTGCTGGAGACGACCGAGTACGTCATGCTGCTGCGGGTGGTCCTCGCCGCCCACCGGGGTCGGCGCCGGGACATGGACGACGCCCTCGCTCAACTGGTGGACGCGCACGGCGATCAAACTCGCAACAGCCCGCGGATCCACGGGCTGGCCCGGACGTTCTGCGCCCTGCTCGAGGAGAACCGCTTCCGAGCTGTCGCGGATATGTCCCAGGCGCTCACGGCGGACACGCGGAACCCGACGACGATCCAGCTCATCGGGCGGTACGGGCTACACCTACTGCTCAGCGCGCTGCACGGCGGGACCAACGAGACGGAGCCGGCCGTGGCCGCTCCACTGACGCCGTTCCGCTGGGACCGTCAGTTCGCGCTCTTCGCCCGGGCCGTCCTCGCCGGGCGGGCCGGCGACGAGTACCGCGCCTGCGCCGCCGTCGCCGAGGCATCGCGGGTCGGACAGCCATACCCGATGGGCCGCCATCTTGGGCTTCGGTTGGTCGCCGAGGCCGCTCTGGCCGACGGGTGGGGCACCCCGGTCGACTGGCTGCGCACCGCCGAGGAGTACTTCCACTCAGCCGACGTGAGCGCCGTCGCCGGAGCCTGCCGTGCCCTGCTACGCACCGCGGGAGTCCGGGTCTCGCAGCGACGTGCCGGCTTCCGTCAGGTGCCGGGCTCGCTCCGCTCGGCCGGGGTCACCGTCAGGGAGTTCGAGGTGCTGCAACTCCTCGTCGAGCGGCTCAGCAACCGGGAGATCGCCGAACGGCTCTACCTCTCCGCCCGGACCGTGGAACGGCACATCTCCAACCTGATCGTCAAGACCGGGCTACCCAACCGGATCGCCCTGAGCGAGTTCGCCTCCCGCGGATACCGCAGCTGAATGTTCCTCTCGTCGCACTGAACGACCCGCCGCCCGGTGCTCTACCCGGCGCCTGGGGCATCGAAGGCAGCACGCAGCCGGGAGAGCGCCCTGACGGACATGCCAACCCCCCGACACATCGCCTCCACGCGGTCCGGAACGACCGCCGAGGTGAGCAGGGGCACTCTCGCCCGACGCAGCGTGTCCGACCACCGGCCGGCCGGGCAGCCCACACCAGGCCCCGCCAGTGTCAGCCGGAACAGCACGTGCTCGCAGCGTACCTGCCGGAACGCGATCGCCGGCTGGGCTGCGGCCAGGATGCCGGTGACCGTCGCGCACCATCGTGACGGCACCACGAAGATCAGGTCGGCGAGGTCGCCGAAGGCGGGCAGGACGGTCACCATCTCCACCGTCGTACCGGTCCCGGCGACCAGCCGCAACAGGTCACCCGGGCATGCCACGGGATCCACGAGCCCCGCGATGGTGATCACGGCGCTCGTCGCGTCGCGCATCAGGCTGGCCACCGGGGGCGGCCGCACCGGTCGGCCCTGCTGAGCCAGGAGCGCCGCCGGCTGCGTCCGACGCAGGGCCCCGGACCACGATGCGCCGCCGAGCACGTCCCCGCCCGGCGGCGCGTCGTGACGTGGTGCATGGAGCATCGATCCTCCCAGGGGCCGCGGGCGTGCCACCTGCGCCGGCTCCGACCGGCCTGCGCCCGACTGCCGGTCAAGCCTGCCGCCCGTCCAGCGGTCCGAGACAGGGACATAGCGGCAGAGTGGCCACGTCGGCCTGTCTGCGTGTTTGTCCCTACGTTCCGCACCTCGGCGGCGGCACGCTGGCAGGCCAGAGCAGACTCGACGAGCCGGCAGGAGACCCAGCATGACCGATGACAGCCTCTACCGAGTCGTCCGCAACGACGAGGAACAGTACTCGATCTGGTGGGCCGACCGTGACCTGCCGCCCGGCTGGGAGGCCGAAGGTACCACCGGCACCCGCCAGCAGTGCCTCGACCACATCGGACGCGTCTGGACCGACATGCGCCCCGCCAGCCTCCGTCGACGCATGGCCGAGGCCGGAGCGGGGGCAGCGTGATCGCGCTGTTCACCGGCCGCGCCCACCGGCCGGGAAAGAGACCCTGATGGGCGGGTATCCCGAGCTGACGACCGGGGTGCTCTCCACCATCGGTGCGACGCCGCTGGTGCAGCTCACGCGGATCTTCCCGGACAACTCCGTGCGTACGTACGCCAAACTGGAGTTGGCCAATCCGGGAGGCAGCATCAAGGACCGCTCGGCGTACGTGATGCTGGCCGGCGCGATCCGCGCCGGCCAGGTGGTACCCGGCCGGTCCGTGATAGTGGAATCCAGCTCGGGCAACCTCGGCATCGGGCTGGCGCAGGCGTGCCGGTACTTCGACGTACGGTTCATCTGCGTGGTGGACCCCCGTACCAACGCCCAGAGCATCGCGATCATGCGCGCCTTCGGTGCTCAGGTGGAAACCGTCACCACCCGGGACCCGGCCACAGGCGAGTACCTTCCGGTGCGGATCCGGCGGGTACAGGAGCTTGTCGCCACACTGCCCGGTGCCTGGTGCCCGAACCAGTACGCGAACCCCCGCAACGCGCTGGCGCACCGGGCCACGATGCGGGAGATCGTCGAGGCGCTCGACGGGCAGGTGGACTACGTCTTCTGCGCCACCAGCTCCTGCGGCACGCTGCGGGGCTGCGCGGAGTTCGTACGGGAGTGCGGACTGCCGACCCGGATCGTGGCGGTCGACGCGGAGGGCAGCGCGATCTTCCATACACCGACCGGGCAGCGACTCATCCCCGGTCACGGCGCGGCCGTACGTCCCGCGCTGCACCGACCGGGACTTGCCGACGAGGTCGTCCACGTCAGTGATCTGGAGTCCGTGGTGGGCTGCCGCCGGCTCGCCGCCCGCGAGGCGATCCTCGCCGGTGGCTCCTCCGGAGCGGTGGTCAGCGCGTTGGACCGGATCCGGCACCGGATTCCCGCCGGGTCGATCTGTGCGCTGGTCCTGCCCGACCGTGGCGAGCGGTACCTGGACAGCGTCTACGACGACGCCTGGGTCGCGCAGCACTTCGGCGACGTCACGCAGCTGTGGAAGGACGATCCAGTGGAGGTGGCACTTGCTGATCATCAGTAACAAGGCTGTCCAGGAGGTACTGGTCGGACGCGAATCGGAGGTGATCACGGCAGTGCGGCAGGCGTACCTGCGGCACGCGGCAGGCGACAGCGCCCTGCCGCACTCCGTGTTCCTGCGCTTCCCCGACGACGACCGCAACCGCATCATCGGGCTGCCGGCCTACCTCGGCGGGCGCGAAGCGGTTGCCGGGATGAAGTGGATCGCGTCCTTCCCGGGCAACGTCCGACAGGGCCTGCAGCGCGCCTCCGCCGTGATCGTCCTCAACTCGATGCGGACCGGCCAGCCGGTCGCCCTGATCGAGGGTTCGACGATCTCCGCATGGCGGACCGCGGCTGGCGCCGCATTGGCGGCGGCGGTCCTGCCTGCGGCGCAACCCGCGACCGGGGTGTCCCTGCTCGGCTGCGGCTTCATCAACACCGAGGTGCTGCGTTTTCTACGGACCGTGCATCCAGGCATACGCAAGGCGGCCTTGTTCGATCCGGACCGAGACCGGGCTGCGGCGTTCGCCCGGCGCTGGGCCGGGGAGCTGGACGTGACAGTGGCCGATACAGCGGAGGCGGCCCTGGCCGCCCACCCGCTGATCAGTGTGGCCACCACCGCCACCAGCCCGCACCTGGATCTGGCCGCCTGCCGGCCCGGGTCTCTGGTGCTGCACCTGTCGCTGCGGGACGTGCCGGTGGACGCGGTCCTCGCGGCGGACAACATCGTCGACGACGCCGACCACGTCTGCTGCGCCGGCACGTCGCTGCACTTGGCCGAGCAGCGGACGGGGAACCGGGGTTTCATTCGCGCCGCCCTCGGCGACCTGCTGCGTGACGGAGCACAGCACCCGCGTGACCCGCACCGGGTCACCCTCTTCTCCCCGTTCGGGCTGGGTGTCCTCGACCTGGCCGTCGCCGACCTCGTGCTGCGCGACGCCCGGCGCCGAGGGCTCGGCGTGGAACTGCCCGACTTCCTCCCGCCGGAGCAGACGGGGTGACCGGCTGACCCAGGCGTCACGGGGCGCCGCCTGGGTCAGATCAGGCCGGCGCGTACCGCGCGAGCCACCGCCTGGGCCCGGTTGCGCACCTGCAGCCGGGCCATCAGCTCGTAGCCCACGTTCTTGACGGTGTGCTCGGAGCAGCGCAGCATCCGGGCGATCGCCGCGTTGCCGTGCCCCTCGGCCATCAAGGCCAGCACCTCCGTCTGCCGCACGGTCAGTGGTGACGCGGACGCCGGCCGCGGCTCGGCCCCGAGAAGCCGTACCAGAACGGCGTACGGCAGCCGCCCGTCGCCGTGCCGAGCGGAGTGCAGCGCCGCGACCAGACCGGCGCTGGTCACGTCTGCGCGCCGCAGCATCGTCCGTACCCCTGCGGCCATGGCCCGTCGCACCGCATTCGAGGAGAACGCCTCGGCCATGGCCAGCGCCGGAGAGACCACCCCGCGGGTGCCGCCACCCCGGTGGGGGGAACGGTACAGCGCCAGCGCCTCGTCGAGCGTGCCGGCCGCGGCCAGGAGCACGTCCGCACAGACGTCCGCCTCGGGCACCACGGTGACCCCGCCACCGGCCAGCATCGCCAGCAGATCCTGCCGCCCGCGCGGATCGGCCACCACGAGACGCACCCGCAGCATGTCACCGGCGTCGCTCACAGCAGCCCCGCCCGCAGGGCATACGCGACGGCATGCGCCCGGTTGCGCAGCCGGAACCGGTGCGTGATGTCGTGCACCACGCTGACCACGGTGCGCGTCGAATAGCACAACTCCCGCGCGATCTCATGGGTCTCCCGCCCCTCGGCCACCAGTTTGAGCACGGCGCGTTCCCGCTCGCTCAGGCCCGCACCGGCGTGATGCTTCGCTGCCGCAGCGGCGGCCCGGTTGCCCGGGCTCTCTTCCAGCAGCCAGGTGAGCATGTCGGGGGGCATGGCGCAGTCGCCCTGGGCAGCGGCCAGGACTGTACGGGTGAGCCTGGCCGAGTCGGCCTCCCGGCGTCGCAGCAGGCCGCGGGCGCCGGCGGCGATCGCGTGCAGCACGTCGGCGGCGATCAGTTCGGTCGCCACGAGCACCACCTCCGGCCGGTGCGTCGCGTTGCGCAGGCCGCGCACCACGTCCAGTGCCCGCGGGCCCACCTCGTCGACGATCACCACCGTCACATCGGCCGGCTCCTGCGACGACACCGGAATCAGGTGGGAGCTGTTCCGAAGCGCGCTTGTCGCGCCGGCCTCCAACACCGGATCCGAGGCGATGACGCTGACGTGAACGGGATCAACCACCGGTTCCTCCAGTGCGGGGCAAAGGGTCTTTCTCGGCCCGATCAGCGTCGCCGACGCTCCTCACGGTCGGCATCGGGAACAATCCCGCAGATTCCCTCGCCGCCGCGACCTGTGTCTATGCGATGCGGTGCATTGCCGAGCAGCCGTGCGAGGAGTACCGGCGAGGCGAACGCACGAGAATCTACGGGGGGGGGACCCGCAGCGCGGCAGCTCCGGAAACGGCGGTATCCGGCATGGTGACCACGCCGGATACCCACCTCCCTCGCTGCGTCGGTCAGTCCACCGGCTGCACGTCCTCTCCCGTCGCGGCCATCCGCTCGGTCCGTCGCATGAGGTCGTCGAGTGTGCCGGCCAGGTCGGCCACGTGCGGCGGCTTGAGAACCCCCAGGTGGTCCCCACCCACCCGCTGGATCCGCAGGCCGCCGGGTGTCAAGTCGCTCCACCGCTGCCGGTACTGCTCGTAGGACTGTCCCCAAGCGACCACATGCAACCCTTCGGCGAGCTCGTCGCCGACCAGCAGATGCAACTGTCCCGGATAGGGACGCTGCCGGTGGCCCAGGGTCGCCTGATGCAACTCCCGCCACACCTTCAGTCGTCTGGCCCAGAACGTGTCGCCCGGCTCGGGCGGTTCCTTCGCGCCCTCGTCGATGACCCGGTCGAGCACCGCCACGAACCGCCGCTGCAGTTCGGCGATCCGCTCCGGATCGGTGCAGAGGTCCAGTTCGACCAGCAGATCCTCGCCCTCGGCGAATGCCGCACAGGCTTCCCACAGGGTCTGCCGGGTGTGACTGTCCTGAGACGGGTCAAGCAGCACGTAGGTGACCCGCTCGCCCTCACGCAGCAGGCGCGCGGCCATCTCGCCGGTGACCGGCCCCGACCCGCACCAGCCGAGCAGGTGGTACGGGCCGGTGGGGCGCACCGTCCGGATCTGCCGCAGGAAGATCTCGGCGACCTGCCCGATGCTCTGCGGCGAGGGCACCTGCCGGTGCATGCCCGGCCACTCCAGGGCGGCCACGGGACGGCCGGGGGGCAGGTACTCGGCGAGATGCACGTACCACTGCCCGCCGCCCGGATAGACGCAGAACAGCGGTGGCAGGTCGCCCTCGCGGCGGAACCACAGCAACGCGTCGGCCTCCCAGTCGGAGGGGTCGTCCGGGTTCGCGGCGGCGACGGGACGTAACCCGTCGCGCAGCCCCGGGTCGACCGCCTGGGCCAGCTCCCGCACGGTGCGGTGTTGGTAGAACTCCCGGAACGCCACTCCGAGCCCGTGCTTCTCACGCAACTCCACCACCAGACGCATGACCGTCATGGAATGCACTCCGAGGGCGGTGAAGGACTCGTCCACACCGACCTTGGGCAGGCCGAGGACTGTGGCCAGCGCGCCGGCCAGGATGCTTTCCACGGCGGTGCGCGGGGCCAGGTACGGACGGGTCGCCGGGACCGGACCGGGGGCGGGCAACGCCTTGGCGTCCACCTTGCCGCTGGCGGTCATGGGCAACACGTCGAGCACCACGTACGCCGAGGGAACGAGGTACTCGGGCATCGTGCGGGACATCCGCTCGGCCACCGCCTCGCCGTCGAGCTCACCGGTCGGCACCAGGTAGGCCACCAGACTTCGCTCCCCGTCGGGGCGGGTGTGCACGCGCACCGCGACGTCACGCAGGTCGGCGTGCCGCCGCAGGGCCGCCTCCACCTCACCCAGCTCGATCCGGTACCCACGGACCTTGACCTGGTGGTCGGCGCGGCCGAGGAACTCCAGCGTCCCGTCCTCGCACCAGCGGGCCAGGTCCCCGGTGCGGTACAGGCGGGCGCCGGGCCGCGGTGGGTACGGGTCGGGGACGAATCGCTCGGCGGTCAGCTCGGGCCGCTCCACGTAGCCCCGGGCGACCTGCGCACCGCCGACGTACAGCTCGCCGCCTACCCCGACGGGGGTTGGGCACATGTCGGCGTCGAGGACACGCATCACGGTGTTGTGGATCGGTCGGCCGATCGACAACACGCCAGAGGCCAGCTTGTCGGCGGTGTTCTCGGTGTAGGAACAGCCGACGGTGGTCTCGGTCGGCCCGTACTCGTTGTCGATGACGGTGTCCGGGGCGTACCGAGCCCAGGCGGAGACCATCTCCCGGGTCAGCTCCTCACCCCCGGCCACGATCCTCCCGGTCGCGCCCCTGATCTCGTCTGGTGACAGCGTCCCGTTGAGGATGGCCACATGCGTCGGGGTCGCCTTGAGCAGCCCGAAGCCGCCGCCGCGCATGGCCTCGACCAGACCGTCCAGGCCGGGGGTGCCGTCGTCCGCCGTCAGCGTCACCGACTGGCCGGTGAGCAGGGCCGGGTAGATCGCTGTCAGCGGCAGGTCGAAGGCCACCGACGAGTAGAGGGCAGCGCCGGTGCCACCGAGGGGGGTGTACGCCTCGATCGCCCACTGGACGTAGTTGACCAGGTTCCGATGCTCGATCATCACGCCCTTCGGCACCCCGGTGGAACCGGAGGTGTAGATGATGTAGGCCAGGGCGTCGGGTGTCGCGGTGCGACCCAGCCCGGTGACCGGGCACCGGGCGACTGCCGGGTCGGTGTCGACCACGACCGCCGGCACGGGTGCCCCGTCGAGCCGGTCGGCCACGGCCGACTCGGTGACCATCATGACGACCCGAGCCTCCTCGAGCAGCATTCGGATCCGATCCGCAGGGTGGTTCGGGTCGACGGGCAGGTACGCCGCGCCGGCCTTGTTGACGGCGAGGAGCGCGACGATCAGCTCCGGTCCGCGACGCAGCAGCAGTCCGACCCGGTCCTCCGGACCCACACCCCGGGCACGTAGGTGGTGGGCGAGCTGGTTGGCCCGCGCGTCGAGCTCGGCGTAGCTGACCCTCTCCCCGTCGGCGCAGCGCATCGCCACCGCCTGAGGGGTTCGGGCCACCTGCTGCTCGAACAGCTCGTGCACGCACAGGTCGGGATGGGCGACCTCAGGACCGGTGACAAACCCGGTCAGCAGGTCGAGCTGCGCCTCGTCGAGGGCGGCGCCCCGGGCGTCCCCGCCCGGATCGGCCGCCATCGACTCCAGCACCCGACGGTACATCCGGGCCAACTGCTGCCCGTTGGCCCGGCTGATCCGCTCCGGGCGGGCGGTGAAGAACAGCGCACCGGGGAAGGTCCACGTGTCCAGGGCGAATTCGTTCGGGCTCACGTCGACCACCCCGGCCGAGTCGATGGCGTCCCCGTCGAGCACATGGAAATCCAGATAGGTGAAGCTAACCTCGACCAGGGGGGTGCCGTCGCCCCACCGCCGTTGGATCTCCGGCAGCGGGAAACGCCGGTGGGGCCAGATCGCCACCTCCTCCGCGAAGGCCTGCCGCACGAGGTCGGTCCAGGTCGCTCCGGTCAGCTCGACGCCGGCCGGAAGCGTGTTCAGGTGCATGCCGCGGACCGCCTCGCCACCCTCAGTCTCCAGCCGTCCGTTACAGACCAGACCACTGTGGAACCGGTGAGACCCGCCCACGGCGCGCAGCACCGCCAGATGCGCGCCGAACAACACACTCTTCAGCGGCACTCCCGCGGTTGCGGCCAGCCGTCGCAGGCCCGGCTCCAGATCGGCGAAGGACAACCCGATCTTGTACGGCCGCTCGCCCGCACCGGGATCGGCAGCCCAGCCCGCCGGCAGCGCGACGGGTTCGAACCGGGCCAGCCGGTCGGCCCAGAACGTCTGGTCCGCCGCTGAGGCTAGGGACCGCTGCTCCAGTGCGATGAAGTCGGCGTACCGGACCGAGTGGACCGGCCGGCGGTCGAGGCCACGGCCGTCGCGGATGCTCCGGTAGTCGGCGAGCAACTCGGCCATCAGGGAATGGTGGCTCCAGCCGTCCAGGATGGCGTGGCACTCGATGAAGGAGAACGTCCACCGGTCTGCCGCCGTCTGGTGGACGTGGAAGCGCAGCATCGGTGCCCGGGCGGTGTCGAACAGTTCGCGCCGAACCCGAGCGGTGAACTTCCGCAGCGTCTGCTCGACCGCCTGCTCCGAGCGCCCACGCAGGTCTTCGTAGCCCACCTCCACGTCGCCCCTCGCGTGGACCAGTTGCAGCGGCTGCGGGTAGGCGTCCAGGCGGAAACTGGTCCGCAGGATCTCGTGCCGGCTGGCCAGCAGCGCGGCCGCCTCACGCAGCGCGGACAGCGAGAACGGCGCGTCGTCGACAATCGGGAACAGCGTGATGTTGTGGTAAGGGCTGTCGTCGTCGGCGAGCATCTGGTAGACCATGGCGGCCTGCACCATGGACAGCGGGTAGGCGTCCACCACGTCCGGCGGCAGCGCCGCTCGCTCGGTCTCAGGAAGCAGCGCGAAGGGGGCGACCCGCTGTTCCTCGGTCCCGGCCGACGCCGAGCCGGACGCCGAGGCGACCAGGCGGCTGAGGCTGTCGATGCTCTGGTGCAACAACAGGTCCCGCACCGTCACGTCGATGCCGTGTCGGCGCAGTGCGCCGACCACGCGGATGGCGCGGATGGAGTCTCCGCCACGGACGAAGAAGTTGTCGTGCACACCCACCGCGTCGACGCCGAGCGCCGCGGTCCACGCCTCGGCCATGATCTGCTCGACGGGATTGCGCGGAGCCACCAGACCGGTCGGACCGAGTCCCCGGGCCGTACCCGGGTCGGGCAGAGCGCGTCGGTCGACCTTGCCGTTGCCGGTGATCGGGATCGCGTCCAGCGGCACGAAGACCGCCGGCACCATGTACGACGGCAGACGCGCGCCGAGATGTTCGCGCAGCACCGTGAGGTCGACCGTCCGGCCCTCGGCCCCGACGACGTAGGCGACGAGTCGATTTTCCTGGTCCCCGGCCCCGCGGTGGGCGATGACCACGCTGCCGTCGACGTCCGGGTGCGTGCGGATGGCCGCTTCGACCTCACCCGGTTCGATCCGGTGTCCCCGGATCTTGATCTGATCGTCCGCGCGGCCGAGGAACTCCAGCTCCCCGTCCGGGGTCCACCGGGCGAGGTCGCCCGTGCGGTACATGCGCCCGCCCGGCGTCGGGCCGAACGGGTCGGGGCCGAACCGGTCGGCGGTCAGCGCCGGCCGGTTGAGGTAGCCCCGGGCCAGTCCAGCTCCGGCGACGAAGATCTGCCCGGGCACACCGACCGGAACCGGTTCCAGGTCGTCGTCGAGCAGGTAGATCCGCAGGTCCGGCAGGGGACGCCCGATCGGGCTACGTGTCCCGCCGACGATCTCCTCCGGCCGGATCGGCCGGTACGTCACATGCACCGTCGTTTCGGTGATCCCATACATGTTCACCAGCTCAGGACTGTCCGCACCGAACCGGGCGAACCACGGGGCGAGGTCCGCGACGTCGAGGGCCTCGCCACCGAAGACGACCGTCCGCAGCGCCAGTTCCCCGGGCGCCGTGTCCGTCTCGGTAACCGCCTCGACCAGGGTGCGGAAGGCTGACGGCGTCTGGTTGAGCACGGTGACCCGCTCGGCGACCAGCAGCTCCAGGAAGTCATGCGGAGAGCGGGACACCTCGAACGGCACGACGACGAGACGTCCTCCGTGCAGCAGCGGCCCCCACAGCTCCCAGACCGAGAAGTCGAACGCGTACGAGTGGAACAACGTCCACACGTCGCCGGGGCCGAACCGGAAGGCGGCGCGGCAGGAGTCGAAGAGGCGCACGACGTTCGCATGGCTGACCGGCACTCCCTTCGGCCGTCCCGTGGAGCCGGAGGTGTAGATGACGTAGGCGACGTCGTCGGGCCGGCCGGCGGGCAGCGGCGGCACGTCGGGGTGCCGCGGCACGTCCTGGTCGACCAGCGCCACCGGCACGTCACCCGCCGGTAGCCGCCCGACCAGGTCGCTGTGGGTGACGACAACGCACGCACCGGCGTCGTCGAGGATGTACCGCAGCCGGTCGGCAGGCTGCCCAGGGTCCAGCGGGAGGTAGCCGGCGCCGGCCCGCAGCACGCCGAGCAGGGCCACGACCAGCTCCACCCGGCGGTCCAGACAGACCCCGACCAGAGTCTGCGGACCGGCACCGACCGCACGCAGGTGGCGCGCGAACCGGTCGACCCGCTCGTCCAGTTCCGCGTAGGTCAGCGTGCCGCCGGGGCCGGTGACCGCGACCGCGTCCGGGGTGCGCCGCGCCTGCTCGCTGAACAGCTCCGGCAGGGTTCGCGTCACGGGGAAGGACTCCCCGGTACCGCTGCGCTCGGCGAGCAGGTGACGGCGCTCGGCGTCGGTGAGCATCGCGAGCCGGCCGACTGGACGGTCGGGGTCGGCGACCACACTCCGCAACAGGCGCAGGTAGTGGCCCACCATCCGGCGCACCGTGGTCGCGTCGAACAGGGCGGTGGCGTACTCCAGTTTGCCGACCATCGTCCCGTCCGGGCGGGAGGCGAGGTTGAGGCTCAGGTCATACTTGGCCACCTCCCAGCCGACGGGCTCCCGCTCGGCGCGCACGGCGGTGTTCCCCGCCGGCGCAGCCGGCCCCGTGGGGGCGTCCTCGACCTGGAACACCACCTGGAACAGCGGCGTACGTGCCGGGTCCCGGACCGGGTCCAGGTCGTCGACCAGCCGTTCGAAAGGAATGTGCTGATGGGCGTACGCCTCCAGCACGGTCTCCCGGACGCGCGTCACCAGATCCACGAAGGCCAACCTGCGGTCCACCTCGGTGCGCAGGGTCACCATGTTGACGAACGGGCCGATCAGGCCGTGGACGTCGGTCCGGTCCCGGCCGGCCACGGGACTGCCGACCACCACGTCGGACTGACCGCAATGGCGGGCGAGCAGCACCTGGAAGGCAGCCAGCAGCACCATGAACGGGGTCGCCCCGTGCGTCCGTCCGAGACGGACGAGAGAGGCGGCCAGGTCGGACGGCATGGTGAACGACTCCGCCGCACCCACGTTGCTGCGCACGGCCGGTCGGGGACGGTCGGTCGGCAGCGCCAACGGCGTCAGTCCGGCCAACGCCGTACGCCAGTGGTCGAGCTGCGCGGTCAGGTACGTGCCGGAGAGCCGGTCGACCTGCCATGCGGCGAAGTCGGCGTACTGGACGGGCAGCGGCGCCAGCGGCGCGGGCAGCCCGGCGGCGAACGCGGCGTACAGGGCGTCCAGCTCGGCGAGCAGAATCGACTCGGACCAGCCGTCGGCGGCGATGTGGTGCAGCGTCATCAGCAGGACATGCTCGTCGTCGGCCAGCCGGACCAGCGCTGCCCGCACCGGCCACTCCGCGGCCAGGTCGAAGGGACGGTCGGCATCCCTCTCGACCAGATCGGCCAGCAGCCGCTCGGCGGTGTCCCGGTCGGTCCCGGACAGGTCGGTGTGTTCCCAGGGGATCGACGCGGGCGGGTCAACGAGTTGGACCGGTTCCCCGTCGGTGGTCGTGTAGCGGGTCCGCAGCACCTCGTGCCGGGCCACGATCTCGTCCAGCGCACGGCGTAGCGCAACCGTGTCCAGCGTGCCGCGCAGCCGCAGCCGCACCGGCATCAGGTACTCGGTACTGCCGGGCTGCATCTGGTCGAACAGCCAGAGCCGGCGCTGGGCGAACGACACCGGCAGGGCACCGTCGCGGCGCACCCGGCTGATGCCGGCGTCCGCCCTGGTCGCCAGTCCGCGCAGCCGGCGTTGGAGCAGTTCCTCGCGGGAAACCGAGCTCGTGCTCATCGGTAGCCTTTCTCTGGTGGCAGTCGGTCGACCCCGGAGCCGGGCAGCCCTGCGGTCCCGATCGTGACCGCCGCCCGTACCGTTGCGGGCCACCGATGCCGGCGACGGCCGGACCCAGCGTGGCCGTGCCCGCGACCCGACGGTGAGGGTCAGGCCGGCAGATCCGCTCGCACCTAGGTCTGCCTCCGATGCCACCGCCTTTTCTCATCCGAGACCACTTCGATGCCCGCAGCATCAACCCATGTCGACACAGGTGCCGCCTCTTCGTCGTAATCAGGATTTCCTGTTGCTCTGGACGGGAACCGCGTTGTCGAACCTCGGCTCCCACGCCTCAGCCGTCGCCTATCCGCTGCTGGTGCTCGCCCTCACCGGCTCCCCCGCGGACGCCGGGCTCACCGGATTCGTGGCCCTGTTGCCTCAGCTGCTGCTCCAACTGCCGGCCGGTGTTCTGGTCGACCGGTGCAACCGCAAGCAGGTGATGATCTGGGCTGACGTGTTGCGAGCGCTGGCCCTGGGCAGCCTGGTGCTGGCGTTGCTGGCCGGCCGGCTGTCCCTGCCGCACATCCTCGCGGTCGGCTTCATCGAGGGAAGCCTAGCGGTGTGCTACCGGATCGCCGCCGCCGCGGCGATCCCCAACGTAGTGCACTCCTCCCAGCTGACTGCGGCGATGTCACGCAGCGAGATCCGGGTACGGGGCAGCGCGATGCTCGGCCAGCCGTTGGGCGGCCTGCTGTTCGGGCTCGGTCGGGCGGTGCCCTTCCTCTTCGACATCCTCACCTACGCCCTGTCACTGGTCACGCTGCTGCTCATCCGCAAGGATCTCCAGAGCGACCGCGGCGGCACACGGCGGCAAGGCGGGTTCACCGAGGGTCTGGCCTGGCTGTGGCGTCAGCCGTTCCTGCGCACCACCACGCTGGTGGTCGCTGGCAGCAACCTGCTGTTCGGGGCACTCTTCCTGGTGCTCATCGTGATCGCCGACGATCTTGGCGCGTCCCCGTCCGCAGTGGGGGTGATGCTGGGCATCGGTGCCGTCGGCGGGGTGCTCGGGTCGTTGCTCGCCCCCGCCATCAAAAGCCACCTGTCGATGAGGGTCATCGTCGTTGGCGCGAACTGGGCATGGGCTCTACTGCTGCCGTTGCTCCTGCTGGCGCCCGGCCCGTACTGGATCGGCGCGATCTTCACGCTCATGTCCTTCATCGGGCCCATCTGGAACATCGCCATCTCCTCGTACCAGCTGGCCATCACCCCCGACCGGATCCAGGGCCGGGTGCTCGGCGCCAGCGGGATGATCGCTATGGGCGGCGTCCCGATCGGCCCTCTGGCTGGCGGCTTCCTACTGGAACAGGTCGGAGCGACCACCAGCCTGTGGCTGCTGGCTGCCTGGATGCTGGCACTCGCCGTGGTGGCCACGGTCAGCCCATCGGTACGCCACGCCCCGGCCCTGCCCTCGGCGGTGACCACCGGGCCGCAGTCCGCTTCCGCCCCGGCGGCCGCTGCCCGCTGACCGACTACGCACACGCCCTGTCCGTCCGGGTCTGGTCCACCGCCACGAACCGCAGTTCCGACGTGTACCGGTTGCCCACGTCATCGGTCAACCACACCTGCTCCGGCGTCGGCAACATCTCCGTCACCGTCAACCGCCCACCCACATCC
>NZ_BSTB01000014.1:0-198301 GCF_030269285.1 Micromonospora sp. NBRC 101691 | reverse complement strand
ATCACCGCCCACTGCCCGTCCGTCAGCGACGACTCGTACGCCGGTTTACAGACACAGCGACACAGACGTGATCTTCGCTGACACAGTCAGCGAAGATCACACCGAGGTATCACAACACTCTCTGAGGCCGGCCCGGCCCCGGGCGTCCACCGGCCGGGGCCGGCGGCCCATCCGGCCGCCTCGTTCGTCAGCCGTCCGACGGTTGACGGACGTTCGCGACGCCCTCCGCCCCCGGCCGGCCTGGTCGGCGGGACGGGAACGACGAAGGGCGCCCACCTCGACGGTGGACGCCCTCGGCCGGTGCGGAATCTAGCGGGTGGCGGTCTTCTTCGCCGGAGCCTTACGGGCCGGCGACTTCTTCGCCGTCGTGCTCTTGGCCGTCGTGCTCTTGGCCGTCGTGGTGCCGGCCTTCTTCGCGGCAGCCGTCTTCGTGGCCGTGGTCGTCTTCTTCGCCGCCGTGGCCTTGGTGGTGGCGCTCTTCTTCGCCGGCGCGGCCTTCGCGCCGGCCGCCTTGGTGCCGGTGGCCTTGGTGGTCGCCTTCGTCGCGGCCTTGGTGGCCGTCGCCGGGGCGGCCTTGGCCGCGGCGGTGGTCTTCTTCGTGCCGGTGGCCCTGGTGCCGGCCGCCTTGGCCGTGGTGGCCTTCGTTCCGGCTGCCTTGGCCGTGGTGGCCTTGGTGCCGGTGGCCTTGGTGCCGGTGGCCTTCGCCCCGGTCGCCTTGGCCGCCGCCGTGGTCTTCGCGGCGGTCGTGGTCTTCTTCGCGGCGGTCGTGGCCTTCGGCGCCTTGCCGCTGGCCACCATCTCCTTGAACCCGGCGCCCGGACGGAAGGTCGGCACGGATGTCTTCTTGACCTTCACCGCCTCTCCGGTGCGCGGGTTGCGGGCTGTTCGGGCCGCGCGTACGCGCTTCTCGAACGCTCCGAATCCGGTGATGGACACCTTCTCGCCCTTCGCCACCGCCGCCTGGACCTCAGCGAGGACTGCGTCGAGCGCCGCAGTCGCCGACTTCCTGTCCCCCAGGCGAGCGGCGAGCGCCTCGATGAGCTCGGCCTTGTTCACGACTTCCTCCCGATTGTGCAACTGACTCGACGCGAGCCATTCTGCGCGCACGGTATGCCCTCTGCTGCCTGGACACAAACATTCGGTGGAAAAAAGCCCTTGTGTCGTAACGGATTCGCCCCCGCCGGTGGACCGACGGGGGCGAAAACCCAAGGCGCGGGTGGGCCTTCCGGCTAGCTGAGGACGGGCAGGAACGGCAGCCGACGCGCCTCGTAGGCGCTGATCTCCGCCTCCTGACGGAGGGTCAGTCCAATGTCGTCCAAGCCTTCCATGAGCCGCCAACGGCTGAAGTCGTCCATGGGGAAGGACCAGGTGTCCGCCCCGACCCGAACCTCCCGCGCGGCCAGGTCGACGGTGACCGGGGTGGTCGGATCGGCGTCCAGCCGATCCCAGATTTCTTCGACCGTCCTCAATTCAAGCTCGACCGGCAGGAGCCCCTCCTTCAACGCGTTGCCGCGGAAGATGTCACCGAAGCGAGGCGAGATCACCGCCCGGAAGCCCCAGTCCCGAAGGGCCCACACCGCGTGTTCGCGGGATGACCCGGTGCCGAACTCCGGGCCGGCGACGAGAATCGATGCCCCGGAATACGAGGAATCGTTCAACACGAATCCCGGGTCCTCCCGCCACGCGCTGAAGAGACCGTCGGCGAAACCGGTCCGGGTCACCCGCTTGAGGTACACCGCAGGAATGATCTGATCGGTGTCCACATTGGAGCGCCGCAATGGCACGGCGGTGCCGGTGTGTGTGGTGAACCTGTCCATCGTCCCAGTCATCCCTTCACAGATCGGCCGGCGCGGCCAGCCGGCCGACCACGGCGGTGGCGGCGGCGACCGGGGGCGACACCAGATGGGTACGCCCGCCCCGGCCCTGCCGGCCCTCGAAGTTGCGGTTGGAGGTGGAGGCGGACCGCTGCCCCGGCGAGAGGGTGTCCGGGTTCATGCCCAGACACATGGAACAGCCGGCGAAACGCCACTCCGCCCCGGCGTCGGTGAAGACCTTGTCCAGCCCTTCCTCCTCGGCGGCCTGCCGGACCGCGGCGGAGCCGGGCACCACCAGCATCCGCACCCCGTCGGCCACCTGTCGGCCGCGCAGCACGTCGGCCGCGGCGCGGAGGTCCTCCAGCCGGCCGTTGGTGCAGGAGCCGACGAAGACCACGTCCACGGCGAGGTCGCGCAGCGGCGTGCCGGGACGCAGGTCCATGTACTCCAGCGCGCGACGGGCGGCGGTCCGTTCGGCCTCGTGGTCGAACTCGTCCGGGTCGGGCACCCGCTCGGCCAGCGGCGCGCCCTGGCCCGGGTTGGTGCCCCAGGTGACGAAGGGCGTCACCCGGGAGGCGTCCAGGGTGACCTCGGCGTCGAAGACGGCCCCCTCGTCGGTGGGGAGCGTCCGCCAGTACGCCACCGCGGCGTCCCAGTCGGCGCCCTGCGGCGCGTTCGGCCGTCCCGCGAGGTAGGCGAAGGTCGTCTCGTCCGGGGCGATCATGCCGGCCTTCGCGCCCCACTCGATGGACATGTTGGCGATGGTCATCCGCCCCTCCATGGACAGCGACCGGATCGCCTCCCCCCGGTACTCCACGATATGACCGCGACCACCGCCGGTGCCGACCTGCGTGATCAGCGCGAGCACCAGGTCCTTGGCGGTGACACCCGGGCCGAGCTGGCCGGTCACGTTCACCGCCATGGTCTTCGGGCGGGCCTGCGGCAGCGTCTGGGTGGCCAGGACGTGTTCGACCTCACTGGTGCCGATGCCGAAGGCGAGCGCCCCGAACGCGCCATGGGTGGCGGTGTGCGAGTCGCCACAGACGATGGTCATGCCGGGCTGGGTCAGGCCGAGCTGGGGACCGATGACGTGCACGATGCCCTGGTTCTCGTCACCCAGCGGGTGCAGCCGGACGCCGAACTCGGCGCAGTTGCGGCGCAACGTCTCGATCTGGGTGCGGGAGGTCGGGTCGGCGATCGTGAGCAGGTCGCCCCGACGCTGACGGAACGCCGGGTCGGCGTACCCGGTCGGGGTGTTGTGGTCCTCGGTCGCGATGGTCAGATCGGTCCGCCGCACGGGGCGACCGGCCAGACGGAGGCCGTCGAACGCCTGTGGGCTGGTGACCTCGTGCAGCAGGTGCAGGTCGATGTAGAGCAGGTCGGGCTCGCCCTCGGCGGATCGCACGACGTGCGCGTCCCAGACCTTCTCGGCCAAGGTCTTTGGCTTCGGAGTGACTCCCACCATCTGGACATCCTAAATTCTGGGAGGTAAATTTCGGCTTGTGGGACACAGTATGAGCGGTGTCGGCGTTCTCGACAAGGCGGTGGTCATCCTGGCCGCCTGTGTCGACGGCGCCAGCCTGGCCGAACTCGTTGATCGCACCAAGCTGCCGAGGGCCACGGCCCATCGGCTCGCGCAGGCGCTGGAGATCCACCGGATGCTCGTCCGGGACACACAGGGGCGGTGGCGACCCGGCCCGCGTCTCGGTGAGCTGGCCAACGCCGCTCCGGACGTGCTGCTGACCGCGGCGGAGCCGCTGCTGGCCGCCCTGCGCGACGCCACCGGGGAGAGCGCCCAGCTCTACCTCAGGCGGGCCGACGAGCGGGTCTGCGTGGCCGCCGCCGAGCGGGCCAGCGGGCTGCGGGACACCGTGCCGGTCGGCTCGGTGCTGCCGATGACCGCCGGGTCGGCCGCGCAGATCCTGCTGGCCTGGGAGCCGCCGGAGGCGGTGATGCCGCTCCTGCCCCGGTCGAAGTTCACCGGCCGCACGCTCGCCGAGGTCCGCCGCCGCGGCTGGGCGCAGAGCGTCGCCGAACGGGAGGCCGGTGTGGCGAGCGTCTCGGCTCCGATCCGGGACCGCACCGGACGGGTGATCGCCGCGATCAGCATCTCCGGCCCGATCGAACGCCTCGGCCGCCGCCCCGGCGAACGTCACGCCATGGCCGTCGTCCGGGCCGGCCAGCGCCTCTCCGGCCTCTGACCCACCGGCGTGCCCGCGCGGCCCGCTCCGCTCGCGCACGCGGTCGTGAAGGTGACGGTGGAGATCGACACCGTCGTCACCTTCACGACCGGTGGAGGACCGTCGTCACCTTCACGACCCGGTGGAGGAGGAGCCGGCGCGGAAGGGCGCGGACGGAAACGGCCCGCCCCCCGGAGCGGGAGACGGGCCGATGTTGGTAGCCCCGACCGGATTCGAACCGGCGCTACCGCCTTGAGAGGGCGGCGTCCTGGGCCGCTAGACGACGGGGCCAAGACTTTTCCTGCTTCACCACCCTGCCGGGCGGTGCCGCCGTAGTCTAACCATGTCCCCCGGGTCGGGTGTCGACCGGGTGGGACCGGGTAGACCCGGCAGAAGCGAAACAGCCCGCCCCGCTGACTGACACGGGACGGACCGGTGACGCTGTAGCCCCGACCGGATTCGAACCGGCGCTACCGCCTTGAGAGGGCGGCGTCCTGGGCCGCTAGACGACGGGGCCAGAACTTCTCCTGCACCACCACCCTCGCGGGCGGTGATGCTGCACTCTAACAGAGATCGAATTCCCGTCTCCGCGCGGAGGCGGCAGGTGAACTCCGTCAGAATCCAGCGTCCGAGGCTCTCTCGAACCTCGGTTGCGCTGGGGTACCAGGACTCGAACCTAGACTAACTGAACCAGAATCAGTCGGGCTGCCAATTACCCCATACCCCATTGGTGCCTTGCGGCACCGGATCGGCACCTTCCGGCACCGGGGAGAAACTTTACTCCACCGGTGCCGACAGGCCAAATCGGGTTACCGAAACCGCCCCTGAGCTGCGGTTTCACCCACCACACCCGCCGTCAGAGCGAGACCACCGGGTTCGAGAGTTCCCCGATCCCGTCGATACGTACCGTGACGGTATCCCCGTCCAGGAGCGGACTAACCCCGGCCGGGGTGCCGGTCAGCACGACGTCCCCGGGCAACAGCGTCATCACGTGCGAGACGTACGACACCAGGGACGGCACGTCGAAGACCATGTCCTTGGTCCGGCCCAGCTGACGGACCTCCATCTCCTCCGGATCGCGACCGACCTCACAGCGGATCTCCAGGTCGCCGACGTCCAGTCCGGTGGTGATCCAGGGCCCGAGCGGACAGAACGAGTCGAAGCCCTTCGCCCTGGTCCACTGCCCGTCGGTGCGTTGCAGGTCCCGCGCGGTGACGTCGTTGGCGCAGGTGTAGCCGAAGATGGCCCGCTCGGCGGCGGCCCGGTCGGCCCGCCGGGCGCCGGGCGGCCCGATCACCACGGCCAGCTCCGCCTCGTGCTCGACCTGCCTGGAGAAGATCGGCAGCCGGATCGCGTCCCGCGGTCCGATGACGCTGGTGGAGGGTTTGAGGAAGAGCAGCGGCTCCTTCGGCACCTCGCTGCCGTGCTCGGCGGCGTGCTCGGCGTAGTTGCGGCCGACGCAGACCACCTTGCTCGGCAGGATCGGCGAGAGCAGGCGGACGTCCGACAGGGCCCACCGGGCCCCGCTGAACTGGATCTGCCCGAACGGGTGCCCCTCGATCTCGGCGATGGTGAGACCCTGCGGCCCCGCCCCCGGCTCCCCCTCGACGGCCCCGAACGACATTCCCTTGGCATGAGCGAAACGAGCGATACGCACGCAGCCAATCTAGCCCCGCCGCCCAGGCCACGGGCACCTCGCCACGGCCCCGCCACCGGTCGGCGCAGCGTACCGGCGCCGCTGCCCGGGCGGGCCGGGTTCGGCACTTTCCATCCGGGCGATACGGCCGTCCCCCTAGCGTCGGCCCGGGAGGTGCGTTCGTATGCCTGCATCGACACGACCCCACCGGACCCTGGCGGTGCTCGTCCACTGCCTCGGTGTCCTCACCGCGCTGCCGGCGCTGCCGACACCCGATCCACCACGGGCGGCGGTGACCCCGGTGGTCGCACCCGCGTCACCATCGGCCGTGGTCGCCTCGGCGTCACCGGCCCCCGTGGTCGCATCCGCGTCGCCCTCGGCTCCCGTGGTCGCATCCGCGTCACCGCCGGCCCGCACGGCGCGCGCGGAACCGGCTCGGCCCGCTGCGGCCACCGCCGGTCCGGGCACCCGGACCACGCCGGGCGCCGGGAGCCCGTCGACGCGCCCCGGAGCGGACCGGGGAACGCCACCCGCGGTCCGGGTCAGGGTCGCCCCCGCCGGCACGCCGGCCCCGGCCTACCGGATCGAGGTACGCAACGACGGCAACGCCCCGGTCGCCACCACGGTCCGCCAGGAACTGCCGCCGGGCTCGTCGGCGACCACGGTCAGCGCCGGGGGGCGGACGACCCGGTCCGCCGGCCGGGCCGACTCGGCCGAGGTCACCTGGCGGCTCACCCTGCCGGCCCGGAGCACCACGACCCTGAACACCGCGCTGACCGCCGCCGTGGACCGACCGCTGACCGCGCCGGCCTGCGCCTTCGACGGTTCCGGCAACCGGCCGTACGACTGCGCGACGGCGACCTGGCACCAGGCCGCGAAGCCTGAGGCCGACGCCGGGCCGACGCCGTTCTGGCAACGCCCCACCACCCTCCTGGCGGCCGGCGCGCTGCTGCTGGCGGTGCTGGCCGCCACCGGCTGGTGGCTGCTGCGCCGACGCCGCCGGGTGACCGGCGCGACAACCGGTCGCTTCGGCGCCGATCCCGGCGTCACCGGCCGCCCGGACAGCCGGGGCACGGTGTACCCGCGCCCGGCGGTGCCGTCGCCCGCGTACCGCCGCCGCCGGCCACCGGTCTGGCTGGTGGTCGGGATGGCCCTGGCGATCCTGGCGGGGGTGGTCGGCGCGGCGGCCTGGACCGCGACCACGCGGGTCGCCGCGATCGACACCGGCGCGCAGCCCACCAGCGGCGCGTGGACCGGACCGGGACACGCCGGGCCGCTCGGGGTGCCCCTGCGGGAGGCCGCGTTCGAGTTCACCGTCTACCGGATGGCCTGCGACCCGGCGACGGCCCGCCGACGCTGCCAGGCGACGGTCGGGGTGCGCAACCTCACCCCGCAGCAGCAGGTCTGGCACGGGGAACTCCAACGCGCCTACCTGCCGGACGGCCGGTGGGTCAACGCCGACGAGCCGGCCACCCGGGCGGCCAACCAGGGGCGGGACGTCTTCGCCGAGCCGGTGGCGGCCGACGGGCGGATGCTGGTGCCGTTGGTCTTCACGGTCGCTGGACCGGAGCCGCCGAACCAGGTGGAACTGCGCAGCGGGGTGTTCTCCGCCGGGGTGCGGGTGGACGTGCCCTGACCGCGACGCGGGGCGGCGGTCGTACCCTGGGATCCGTGACCGCCGCCCTCGCCACCGTGCTCGACGCGCCGACCTGGCGGGCCCGCCGTCAGGCACACGAGGAGCGGGTCGACGCCTGGCTGGCCCCGCACCTCGCCCGGCGGCGCGGCGGTGTCCGGCACCCGGTGGAGGACTTCCTCTTCACCTACTACTCGTACCGCCCGGCCCAGCTACGCCGCTGGCATCCGGGAGCCGGGGTGGAGCTGCGGGACGCCGACCCGGCGGAGTTCGGCCCGGACTACCGCGCCACCGCCGCCGGCGTCATCCTCGACCACGACGCGGTACGCGCCCGCCGCGCCGACTCCCTCGACTGGATCCGGGGCCTGCTGGTCGCCACCGCCGGACGGCCGGCGCACCTCGGCTGCTTCGGCATGCACGAGTGGGCGATGGTCTACCGGCAGACCCAGGACGAGCTGCGCCACAACCTCTGGCCGCTGCGGCTCGGTCCGGAGCGGACCGCCGCGGTCGTCGACGAGCGCGGCGTCCGGTGCAGCCACTTCGACGCCTACCGCTTCTTCACCGCGCCGGCCCGGCCGCTGAACGTGCTCACCCCCACCCGGGAGAGCCAGCACGCCCTGGAGCAGCCGGGCTGTCTGCACGCCAACATGGACCTCTACAAGTGGTCGTACAAACTCTCCCCGCTGGTGCCCGCCGAACTCGTCGCGGACTGTTTCGCGTTGGCCCGGGAGATCCGCACCCTGGACATGCGGGCCAGTCCGTACGATCTGGCCGCCCTCGGACACCCGCCGGTACGGGTCGAGACGCCGGAGGGCCGGGCCGAGTACGTCGCCGCCCAGCGTGGCTTCGCCGAGCGCGCCGCCGGGCTCCGCGCCCGGCTGCTCACCGCCCTCGGCTGAGCGGGGATCCCGCCGGGTGCGGGAGGGCCCCGTCACCGTCGACGGGGCCCACTGTGCTCAGTCCGCTGTGCAGGTCACCGCAGGTGCGGCCGGGGTGCCGGTGGCACCGCCCAGGAAACCGAAGGTCGCCTCCGCGCCGGGGGCGAGAGCGCCGTTCCAGCCCACGTCGCGGGCGGTCACCGTCGCGCCGGCCTGGGTCAGGTCGGCGTTCCACGCCTGGCTGATCCGTTGGCCGTCGGGCAGGGCGAAGGTCACCGTCCACTTTCTGGTGGCGGCGGATCCGGTGTTGCGGACGGTCACCTCGCCCTGGAAACCGCCCGGCCACTGCCCGACGATCCGGTAGCCCGCCGTGCACCCGGTGCCCGGGGGCAGGGTCGGCGTGGCGGTCGGGGTCGGCGGCGGCGTGCCGGTGGGGCTGACGGTCGGGGTCGGGGTCGGGGTCGGGGTGCCGGTCGGGCTCGCCGTCGGGGTCGCGGTCGGGCCGGGGGTGACGTCGGCGAGGGCGGCGGCCAGCGGCGGGAACCAGCGGTCGGACATCTTCTGGTCACCGTCCGCGTTGGGGTGCACCCCGTCGTAGGTGTCCGTGGCGGTGCTGAAGCCCGTCCACTGGTCGACCACCACGACCGGGGAACGCGTGGTGCTCTTCCCCGCCGCCCAGCCGTCGATCGCGGCGTTGAGGGCCACCACCCGCTGCCCACACTCGGCGCAGGTCGGCGGAGCCATCGGGATGATCTTCGCGACCAGCACCCGCATCGCCGGGTTGCTCTCCCGCATCTGGTCCACCAGCTTGGAGTACGCGGCCAGGATGGTCGCCGGCGGGATGTTGCTCCACACGTCGTTGGTGCCGAAGTGCATCAGCACGATGTCGGGGCGGGTGGCGGCGAGCCACCCGGGCAGCAGGTTCTGGTTGGCGACGTTGGTCACCAGGTAGCCGCCGTGGCCCTCGTTGTCGCCGTCGTGCGGCTGGCCGCAGCCCTGCGGGCCGAGGGTGCCGACGAAGTCCACGTCGGTGTGGCCGGTGGACTGGAGGCGGTTCCAGAGGATCGACCGCCAGCAGCCGGGCGAACCGGTGATCGAGTCGCCGAGCGGCATGACCCGCACCGGTGACGCGGCGACGGCCGGTCGGGCGGGCGACCCGGCGACCAGGCCGAGCACCAGGGCGAGCGGAACGGCGGCGAGGGCCGCGAGCAGGGCAGGAAGGAATGGCCTTCGGAGCATGGTGGAGGGACTCCTGTCACGTGACGTGAACGTACGGTGACGGCCCTTGTGCTCCCGAAGAGATTCCACCAGAAAGCCGGCCCACGCTCAACGCCCTCCCCCTGCTTGCCGGGGTGTTTGCAGGGGCCCCCTGCTCGGCAAAAAGCGGTAACAGGGGACCCCTGCTACCACTTCGGCGCCGACTTCGTCAGTGCTCCGGGCGGCCCCGGTGCGCCGCCCACTCGGGAGCCAGGACGGACATGACCGTCGCGTCCACCCAGTGGTCGCCGTCCCGCAACGCGTCCCGCAGCACGCCCTCGGCGACGAAGCCGACCTTCTCGTAGACCCGGCGGGCCCGGGGGTTGAGGTGGTAGACCTCCAGCGAGATCCGGTGCAGGCCGAGCCGCTCGAAGCCATGACCGACGACGAGGCGTACCGCCTCGGTGCCGAGACCACGGTCGCGCCCGGCGGGACCGATCAGGGTGCGGAAGTTGCAGCTGCGGTTGTGCGCGTCCCACTGGTTGAGCACCACCTCGCCGACACACGTTCCGGTCGCGCGGTCCACCACCGCCAGGTCGAGCCGGTCGGTCTGCGCGTTACGGCTGGCGTACCACCGGCGCAGGTGCTCCTCGTCCTGCGCGACGCCGACGCTGCCGGTCAGCCGGATCACCTCCGGATCGGCCAGGGCCGCGCGCAGCGCGGGCAGGTCGTCGTCGCGGAAGGGACGCAGCAGCACCCGTTCCCCGGCCAGCGTGGGCTTCTCCGCGAAGTCGGGGACGCGGTGGGACGCGCTGGACGCCGGCTCGGTGTGCATCCGCCGATCCTCGCCGTCGCCGTACCGCCGGCCAACCGGATTTCCCGGTCAGTCGCCGTCTATCCGGCGGTTGCGTTTGACCTGGGAACGGCGCTTCTTCTCGTCCAGGCGACGCTGCTTGGCGGCCCGGGACGGGCGGGTCGGCCGGCGGGGCGGTGGCGGGGCGGCGACCGCCTCGCGCAGGAGCGCGGCCAGCCGTTCGCGGGCCGCCTCGCGGTTGGCCAGTTGCGCCCGGTGTTCGCTGGCGGCCACGGTCAGGACCCCGTCGACCAGCCGTCCGGCGAGCCGTTGGAGGGCCCGGTCGCGCAGGTGCGGCGGGAGACTCGGCGAGGCGGCGAGGTCGAAGCTCAACTCGACCCGGGAGTCGGTGGTGTTGACGCCCTGCCCGCCCGGCCCGGACGACCGGGAGAACCGCTCCCGCAGTTCCGCGCCGGGCACCACCAGTCGGTCCGTCACCCGCAGTCCGTCGTCCATGTCCCGAGGCTAGTGCCCGGCCCGGCGGGTGCGCCTGCCCAATTCGGCCCGGCCCGGTCCGGCCGGCCGTGGTCAGCCGCCCCGGCCGATGATCGTGTCGGCGGTCTGCTGGACCTGGTCGATGGGGATGGCGAAACCGATGCCGATCGAGCCGTTGCCGTCGATGGTGGCGATCGCGGTGTTCACCCCGACCACCTCGCCCCGGGCGTTGACCAGCGGCCCGCCGGAGTTCCCGGGATTGATCGAGGCGTCGGTCTGCACCGCCGTGTGCCGGTTGTCGCCGAGCCGTACCTCCCGGTCCAGGGCGCTGACGATGCCGGCGGTCACGGTGCCGGAGAGGCCGAGTGGGGAGCCGACGGCCAGCACCGGCTCGCCCACCCGGGTCGAGCCCGGTTTCGCCAGCGGCAGCGGGGCCAGTCCGGCGGACGCCGGCACCCGCAGTACGGCCAGGTCGCTGCGTGGCTCACGGCCGACCACCTGGGCCGGGACACGTCGGCCGTCGGGCAGTTCCACGGCCACCGTCCCGCCGCCCTTGGACAGGATGTGGTCGTTGGTGACGATGTGCTGCTGGTCGTCCACCGCGAACCCGGAGCCGGTCGCCCCCCGGCCCCGGCCGTCGCCGGCCAGCACCGACACCACCCCGGGCACGGTCCGCTCGGCGGCGGTGATCAGTTCCGCCGGTACCGGCGCGGCCGAGGCCGCCGGCGGGTCGGTCAGCTCGTCCAGGTTGGCCACCCAGGCACCGGCCACCGCGCCGGAGGCGGTGGAGAGGGCCACCACCGCCGCCGCGGCGACGAGCAGCCGTCCCGGGCCGTGCGGACCGGGTCGCGACCCGGTCGCGGGTACGCCGTTCCGGGTACGCCCGTCCGGGTCCAGTTCGGGTGAGACGAACCAGGGTCCGCGCGGCTCGCCGAGTCCGGTCTGCACCGCCATACGTCCGCTCCTCACGTGAAGTCCGCTTGTGCCGTCGTCCGGCTGGTCAGGGCAGGCGGGAGAACCAGCGCATCGAGCCGGCCGCCGCGCCCATGGCGAGGATCAGACCGAGCCCGATGAAGCGGGCCGACACGTCCTGCCGCACCGTCCGGTACCCGACCGAGGTGCCGATGTCCTCGTAGACGGCCCGCAGTTCCTCGCTCGTGGTCGCCTCGTGGAAGCCGCCCCCGGTCTCCTCGGCGACCGCGCGCAGGGTCTGCCCGTCGACCGGCACCTGGATCGGCCGCCCGCCCCGGTCCACGAACCCGCTCGGGGTGCCGAACGAGATGGCGTGCACCGGCACCTTCGCCGACACCGCGTCCCCGGCCGCCTCGATCGGGTCCTTGCCCGACGTGTTCGCCCCGTCGGAGAGGAGGATGATCCGGGCCGGCGGCGGATCCGTCGCCGCCCGGCTGTCCAGCGCCCGGACCGCACCGAGAGAGGTGTTGATCGCTTCGCCGATCGCGGTGCCCTGGACCCCGGTGGCCCCCTCGACCAGCCGTTCGATCCCCTCGTGCAGCGCCTCCCGGTCGGTGCCCGGTGGGACCAGCACGGCGGCGCTGCCGGCGAAGGCGACCAGCCCGACGTTGAACTCCTCGGGCAGGCCGTCGACGAAGCGCCGGGCCGCCTGCTTCGCGGCGGTCAACCGGTCCGGGTCGACGTCGGTGGCGAGCATCGAGGTGGAGACGTCCACCGCCACCATCACGGTGGCCCGTTCCCGGGGCACCCGGACCTCGTCGGTCGGGCGGGCGAACCCGACCACCAGCAGCGCCAGCATGGCCAGGAAGAGTCCGGCCGGCAGGTGCCGCCGCCAGGTCGGCCGCTGCGGCGCGACCCGGTCGAGCAGTCGCAGGTTGGTGAACCGTACGGCGTAGCGGCTGTGCCGACGCTGGGCCAGCACGTACGCCACGAGCAGCGCGAGCACACCGAGCAGCAGCCAGAGCCGGATCGGGGACTGCCAGATCATGCGCCACCTCCCCCGGTCCGGGCGCCGCGACCGGCCGGGACGAGGGCCAGCCGACGCTGGGCGTGCACGTGCCGGACGATGTCCGCGCCCCAGTCCCGGTCGGTCCGGAGCGCCAGGTGCGTCGCCCCGCTCCGGCGCAGCGCCTGACGTACCTGTTCCCGCTGGGCCACCGCCGCCCGGGCGAACCGGTCCCGCAGCACCGGGTCGCCGGTCCACACCTCGCGGCGCCGTCCGGTCTCCGGGTCGATCAGGGTGATCAGTCCGACGTCCGGAAGCTCCAGCTCGCGCGGGTCGGTCACCTCGACGGCGAGCACCTGGTGCCGAGCGGCGAGTCGGCGCAGCTGCGGTTCCCACCCGGCCTCGGCCCACGGGTGGTCGGGCAGGGCGTCGAGGAAGTCGGAGACCACCACGACCAGCCCTCGGCGGGACGCGAGGCGGTGCACCGAGGCCAGCGCCCCGGCCAGCGACGACGCCGCGTCCGCCGGCCCGTCAGCCGGCGCACCGGCGGTCCGGTCGCCGCGCGGGGCGGTGAGCAGGGCCCGGAGCAGGTTGACCAGGTGTTGGCGTCCGCCCCGGGCGGGGAACCGGCGCACCCCGTCCCGGGTGAGCACCTGGGCGCCGAGTCGGTTGCCGGCACCGGCGGTGAGGAAGCCGACCGCCGCGACGGCGGCCACCGCCAGTTCCCGCTTGTCCAGGTCGGCGGTGCCGAACTCCATGCTCGGACTGGCGTCCACCAGCAGCCAGGTGGTCAGTTCCCGGTCGGCGTCGACCTGCCGGACGTGCGGCACGGCGGTGCGGGCGGTGACCGCCCAGTCCATCCGGCGTACCTCGTCCTCGCCGGGTCGGTACTCCCGGCTGCCGGCGGCCTCGCTGCCCGGCCCGGGGAACAGGCCCCGGTACTGGCCGTGCAGCAGTCCGTCCAGCCTGCGGGTGACGGTCAGTTCCAGCCGGCGCAGTCGCTGGTCCGGGGTCAGTTCGGCCAGTCCCGGGTCACGTTGCGGGGAGGCCACCCGATTCGGGGGGCGGCGGACCCTCATGCCGCTGCCAGGTCGGGGGTGACCGGCCGGTGGCCGGGGGCGATCCGGGGCGGGGGTACGGCCTCGACGAGCCGGTGGACCAGCGCCTCGGCGGACACCCCGTCGGCGACTGCGTCGAAGGAGAGCACCAGCCGGTGGGCGAGCACGTCCACCGCCAGTTCGCGGACGTCCTCGGGGAGGACGTGGTCGCGACCGCGCAGCAGGGCATGGGCGCGGGCGGCGGCGACCAGGCCGAGGGTGGCGCGGGGGCTCGCGCCGTAGGCGAGCATGGGAGCGAGCCCGGGCAGGCCGAAGCGTCCCGGGTCGCGGGTGGCGAGGATGAGTCGGACGACGTACTCGGCGAGGGCGTGGTGCACGAAGACGTCCCGGGCCCGGGTCTGGAGGGCGCGCAGCCGCAGGGGGTCGAGAATCCGGCCGGGGCGCGGCCGGTCGGTGCTCATCCGGTAGAGGATGGCCAGTTCGTCGGCGTCGTCCGGGTAGTCGACGACCACCTTCATCAGGAAGCGGTCCCGCTGCGCCTCGGGCAGCGGGTAGACGCCCTCGGACTCGATCGGGTTCTGGGTGGCGAGCACCAGGAACGGTTCGGGTACGCCGAAGCTGCGTCCGCCGATGGAGACCTGCCGTTCGGCCATCGCCTCCAGCAGCGCCGACTGCACCTTGGCCGGCGCGCGGTTGATCTCGTCGGCGAGGACCAGGTTGGCCATGACCGGGCCGAGTTCGACGTCGAAGGTCTCCTGGGAGGCCCGGTAGATCCGGGTGCCGACGATGTCCGAGGGAACCAGGTCGGGCGTGAACTGGATCCGGGAGAAGGTGCCGCCGACCACGGTGGCGAGGGTTTGCGCGGCCAGGGTCTTGGCCACTCCGGGTACGCCTTCGAGGAGGCAGTGTCCGTCCGCCACGAGAGCGGTGAGCAGGCGCTCGACGAGTCGGTCCTGCCCGACGATCACACGTTTGACCTCGTGGAGGATCTGTTCCAACTCGACGCCGGGCGCGGCGGGAACGTCCGGGGTGGGCACGCTGGCCAGGGTGTCCGAGATGTCCGTCACGGTGCTTGCTTCCCGGGGCACCGCTACGACAAACGTCGGAATTTCAGCCGCTAACCTGCCTTTTTCCCCTCTAACGGGACGCAATCCGTCGACCGCTGCCCGACGGCCGGCGGCGTCGGCCCCGTGGCGCGCGGAGGCCGACGCCGGTCGGGTGGCCGGCTTCCCGGCCACCCGACCGGCGTGCCGCGGTCAGCCCGCCACGTACAGGTGGAAGGGCCGGTCGTAGGCGGTGCCGTTGTAGTTGCGGGTCTGGACGAAGACCGCGTTCGGGGTGCTCAGCCGGGGCGCCACGGAGACCTCGCCACCGCTCGGGATGCAGCAGTCGGTGGCCTCGCCGATGGTGGCCACGTAGGCACCGCGGGAGACGACCCGGTTGAAGATGACCTCGTACTGACCGGGGCCGTACTTGATCACCGAGACGGCGTCCTGCCCCCGAGCCAGGGTGCCGTTCGAGGCGACGACGGCGAAGGAGACGGTGGTGGCGAGCGTGCCCGCGTCCTGCTTCAGGGCCTCCCGCGCCTTCCGGGTCGACTCCGGCGTCAGCGGCGGCTGCTGCTGACCCTGCTGGGCCACCGGCTGGGTGCCGTTGCTCTCGGTCGGCTGGGCGGCGGCGATCCCCCCTCCGGCGAGGGTCAGCCCCAACACGGCGACGGTCACCGCGACCGCCTTGCGTGAGAACAATCTGGCCATGACAGATCTCCCTTGCTTCGATTTTCGAGCGAGGTGAATGGAACCGTCCCGCCATTTACGGAACGGATTGTTACCGGATCAGAAGGCCGGGAAAAATAGCGTCAGGCAATCCCGACCGAGCAAGATTCCTCGGATTTACACCGCGCCTGAGCTGGTAAAACTACGGAGAGTTCCGGCGGTAGCCACACAGGAAAGTAGCACCGCAAAAAGCGCAGAGTCAATGCCCGACCACGACTTCAGACACCTTGCCCGACAAGCCCACGAAAAACGGAGAGCGAAACAAATAATCGTTCACGGAACCGGGCGGCGGCCGAGGACGACACCGGGGCGGATAGCGTGTCGGGGTGACCGTACGCGCCGAGGACCGACCGACGACCAGGGCGCGACGCCACGGCACCGTGCTCTGCTGGCTCGCCGTCGCGCCGGGGCTGGCCTTCGCGGCCGTCCGCCTACCCGGCCTGGAGCGGGGCGCGCTGGTGCAGGCGGTGGCCTTCACGCCGTACGTGGCGGCCGGGACCCTGCTGCCCCTGGTGCTGGCACTCGCCCTGCGGCGGTGGGGCCCCGCCCTGGTCGCGGCCCTGACCGCGCTGGCCCTGGTGGCCGTGGTCGCGCCCCGGGCCCTGCCCACCGACCAGCCGGCCGCCGACGGGCCGAACCTGCGGGTGCTCACCGCCAACCTGTTGGCCGGCGCGGGCGACACCGGACGCCTGGTGGACCTGGTCCGGGCCGGGGGCGTGGACGTGCTGGCGGTGCAGGAGTTCACCCCCGACGCACAGGCCGAACTCGACCGGCTCGGCCTGGCCGGGCTGCTGCCGTACCACGAGCTCAACCCCGAGGTGGGCACCACCGGATCCGGGCTCTACGCGCGCTTCCCGCTCACCGCGGTCGGCATCCGGCGCAACGTCGGGTTCGGCTTCAGCCAGGCGTACGGCACCCTCGCCGTGCCCGGCGCGCCCCCGGTACGGATCGAGTCGGCGCACCCGGCCGCCCCGCACTCCCCGTCGGTGGTGCCGGACTGGCGGACCGACCTCGCGGCCCAGCCCCCGGCGACGCCGGACGGGCAGTTGTCCATCCTCGCCGGGGACTTCAACGCCACCCTGGACCACGCGCTCCTGCGGGACCTGCTCGCCACCGGGTACGTCGACGCGGCGGACGCGGTCGGGGCCGGGCTGACCGGCACCTGGGGACCGTACGACGGCGACCCGATCCCGCCGGTCACCATCGACCACGTGCTGGTCGACCGGCGGATCGCGGTCCACGCCGTGACGGTGCGCGCGCTGCCGGGCAGCGACCACCGCACCGTCCTGGCCGAACTCCGCCTGCCCCGCCGCACCATCTGAAGCGGGCCCGGCTCGGGTGGTAGCAGGGGTCCCCTGTTACCGCTTTTTGTCGTGCAGGGGACCCCTGCTACCACCCCGGCCCCGTCCACCCGCCAGGCGGCGGGCGGCGGGCGGCGGGCGGCGGGCGGCGGGCGGCGGGCGGCGGGCGGCGGGCGGCGGGCGGGATCAGACGTGGGCGCGGTCGAGGCCGTAGGTGAGCGCGTCGACCAGGGCGTGCCAGCTCGCCTCGACCACGTTGGGATGCACGCCCACGGTGGTCCAGTCCCGACCGGCGCCGGTGGTCTCGACCAGGACCCGGGTGACCGCGCCGGTGCCCTGGCTCCCCTCCAGGATGCGGACCTTGTAGTCGGCCAGCCCGAAGTCACGCAGTTCCGGGTAGTGCCGGGCCAGCCCGGCCCGCAGCGCCTCGTCCAGGGCGTTGACCGGACCGTTCCCCTCGGCGGTGGCGATCACCCGCTCCCCGCGTACCCGGATCTTCACGGTCGCCTCGGAGACCACCGCGCCGTCCTCCCGGTGCTCGACGATCACCCGGTACGACTCCAGGGTGAACGGCTTCGCCGGGGCGCGGTCGGGCAGTTCGGACCGGACCAGCAGTTCGAAGGAGGCGTCCGCGGCCTCGAACGACCACCCGCCGGCCTCCAGTTCCTTGACCCGGTTGGTGACCCGGGACAGCGTCTCCGGACGGCCGGCCAGGTCGAGCCCGAGCTCGCGGCTCTTGAGTTCGATGCTGGCCCGGCCGGCCATCTCGGTGACGAGGATCCGCATGTCGTTCCCCACCACGGCGGGGTCCACGTGGTTGTAGAGCAGCGGATCCACCTTGATCGCGCTCGCGTGCAGCCCCGCCTTGTGGGCGAAGGCCGCGGCCCCGACGTACGCCTGGTGGGTGTCGGGGGCGATGTTGGCGATCTCGGCGATGGCGTGCGAGACGCGCACCATCTGCTCGAGGCACCCGTCCGGTAGGACCGGGATCCCGAGCTTGAGCTGGAGGTTGGCGACGACGGCGAAGAGGTCGGCGTTGCCGGGGCGTTCGCCGTAGCCGTTGGCGGTGCCCTGGAAGTGCCGGACTCCGGCCTCGACGGCGGCGATGGTGTTGGCGACCGCGCAGGCGGTGTCGTTCTGGCAGTGGATGCCGAGCCGGTCCGGTCCGACGCCGGTACGGGCGGCCAGGTCGGCGATGGCGGCGGTCACCTGGGAGGGCAGCATGCCGCCGTTGGTGTCGCAGAGCACCATCACCTCGGCCCCGGCGTCGAGCGCGGTCTCCACGACCGCCGCCCCGTACGCCGGGTCGGCGCGGTAGCCGTCGAAGAAGTGCTCCCCGTCGACGAAGACCCGGCGTCCCCCGGCGACCAGGTGGGCCACGGTGTCCCGGATCATGGCGAGGTTCTCGGCCGGGGTGGTCCGCAGCGCCCGCTCGACGTGCCGCAGGTCCGCCTTGGCGACCAGCGCGATCGCCGGGGTCTCGGCGTCGAGCAGGGCACGCACCTGCGGGTCGTCGGCGACCGCGACCCCGGCCTTGCGGGTGGCACCGAACGCGACCAGCAGCGCGTGACGCAGGTCGAGCTCGGTACGGGCCCGGCGGAAGAACTCGGTGTCCTTGGGCACCGCGCCCGGCCAGCCGCCCTCGATGAAGCCGACGCCGAACTCGTCGAGCAGCCGGGCCACGGCGAGCTTGTCGACCACGGAGTAGCTGATTCCCTCGCGCTGGGCACCATCGCGCAACGTCGTGTCGTAGACCTGGTACGTCATGGGAGACCTTTCTGGAACCAACAAAAAGACCCCCCGCGGGGTGCGGGAGGTCTGCGCGCTCGGCGGAGGGTTGCCGGCGCGCTAGGTGCCAATAATCAGGGCGGTGCTGGTCACGTTCCGTACTCTGCCACCCGCAGCCCGAATCTGGGAGGCGAAATCCACATCCCGGGACGGCCGGTGGCAGAGGGTTGCCTTGGCGAACCGCAGGCCAACGCATCGCCGGAATCCCTGATCGGTGATCGACTTCACAAGTAACCCGGCCGCCACCTGGGCGTTACGGGGCTGGGGCAATATCTGGAACCAGTCCAGTTACGGCCCCGTGCCACTCGTCAAGGAGGACCTGTGCTCACCGTCGGTGACAGCTTCCCGGAGTACGAACTCACCGCCTGCGTCTCCCTGGAGGCGGACAAGGCGTTCGAGACGATCCACCACAAGTCGTACCAGGGTCAGTGGCGGGTCGTCTTCTTCTGGCCGAAGGACTTCACCTTCATCTGCCCCACCGAGATCGCCGAGTTCGGCCGGCTCAACGGCGAGTTCGCCGACCGCGACGCCCAGGTCCTCGGCGTCTCCGTCGACAACGAGTTCGTCCACTACGCCTGGCGCAAGGACCACCCGGACCTGCGGGAGCTGCCCTTCCCGATGCTCAGCGACATCAAGCGCGAGCTGACCGAGGCCTGCGGCGTACTCGGCGAGGACGGCGTGGCCCAGCGTGCCACCTTCATCGTCGACCCGAACAACGAGATCCAGTTCGCCATGGTCACCGCCGGCTCGGTCGGCCGGAACGTCTCCGAGGTACTGCGGGTGCTCGACGCCCTCCAGACCGACGAGCTGTGCCCGTGCAACTGGAACAAGGGCGCCGACACCCTGGACGCCACGAAGCTGATGGCCGGGGCCTGACCGATGGGCCTCGACGCGATCAAGGCGGCTCTGCCGGAGTACGCCAAGGACATCAAGCTCAACCTCGGGTCCACCGTCGGCACCTCGACCCTGAGCCCGCTCCAGGCCTGGGGCACCGCGCTGGCCTGCGCGGTGGCCGCCCGTAACCCGGTGGTGCTGCGCGAGATCGCGGCCGAGGCGGCCGACCACCTCAAGCCGGAGGCGGTCGAGGCGGCCAAGGGCGCGGCCACGATCATGGCGATGAACAACGTCTACTACCGGTCCAAGCACCTGATCGGCGACGAGTCGTACGGCTCGATCCCGGCCCGGCTGCGGATGCAGATCATCGCCCGGCCCGGCGTGGACAAGGGCGACTTCGAGCTCTGGTGCCTGGCGGTGTCGGCGATCACCGGGTGCGGGGTGTGCCTGGAGTCGCACGAGAAGACCCTGCGCGGGGCCGGATTCACCCGGGAGCAGGTGCACGAGGGGCTGCGGATCGCCGCCGTGGTGCACGCCGCCGCAGTGGCGCTGGACGCCGAGGCCGCCCTGGGCTGACGCCCGCGTCCACCGGCACTCCGACCGGGGCCGTCCGACCGACGGACGGCCCCGGTCGCGGCGTCTCCGCCGGCCCCGGGCGTGTCGTCTCCGGCGGCCCCGGGCGTGTCGTCTCCGCCAGCCACAGTCGCGTCGTCTCCGGCGGCCCCGGCGACCGGGTAACCGCCTCCGGGCACGCCGATTCCGTCGCCGCACGGACCGGTGACCACGTCGCCGGTCCCGGCGGCCAGGTGTGCGACCGCGACCAGGGGGTACGAGAAGTCCTGACCGGACAGCATCCCCGATACGACGCAGTCGAGGCAGGAGGGCCGTGGAATGGACAGGCTCGATCCGGGCGCGGCGCACGCCTCGCCGAGGCCGGTGACCGACGACGGGCAGGGTGCCTTCGTGGGCGGCGCGCCCGCCGGCGCCTTCGACCCCTGGCGTTACCGGGACGAGGCCGGGGTCACCGACACCGACCTGACCGGCTACCAGGTCGAGGCGACCGACGGGTCGATCGGGAAGATCGACGAGGCGAGTCACGACGTCAACGCCAGCTACCTGGTGGTGGACACCGGCCGCTGGATCTTCGGCCGGAAGGTGATGCTCCCGGCCGGCACGGTCAACCACGTCGACCACGACGTCCGCACGGTCTTCGTCGACCGGACCCGCGACCAGGTCCGGGCCGCTCCGGAGTACGACGAGACCGACACCGACCCGGCGTACCGGGACCGGCTGGGCGGCTACTACGACGACACGTACGCGCCGGTGCCGCCGGGCACCGCCCGGTAGGCGACCACGACGTCACGGCCGGTGGGGTTCCGCCCCACCGGCCGTTACCGTGTCGGGGTGGACACCCCTGGAGTTAATCGACGAATCCCGTTCTCCGCGATGTTCAACTTCCGTGACGTCGGCGGTTACCGGGGCCACGACGGACGCGCCGTACGGTGGGGACGGCTCTACCGCTCCGACTCCCTGCACCGCGTCGACGAGACCGACCGGGCGGCGTTCGCCGCGCTCGGTGTCCGGACGGTGATCGACCTGCGTCGACCGTCCGAGGTGACCCGTGACGGCCGGGTGCCGGCGTACGACGGCCTCGCCTACCACAACATCCACCCGGAACACCGCTCCTGGGCCGAGCAGATGTACGACCCGGCGACCAGCCTCGCCGGCTTCCTGGTGGACCGGTACGTCGCCCTGGCCACCACCGGCGCGGCCGGGCTGGCCGAGGCGGTCGGGCTGATCGCCGACGCCGGGAACGCCCCGGTGGTGGTGCACTGCGTGGCCGGCAAGGACCGCACCGGCATCGTCTGCGCGCTGACCCTGGCGTTGCTCGGGGTCAGCGACACGGACATCGCCGCCGACTACGCGCTGAGCACCGAGGCGTCGGCCCGGTTCAGCGCCTGGCTCGCGGCCAGCATGCCCGAGGCGGCGGATCCACCCGCGCCCTTCCTCGCCTCACCGGCCGAGGCGATGCCGCTCTTCCTCGACGAGCTGCGCGACCGGCACGGGTCCGTCGAGGGGTACCTCCGCCACGCCGGACTGGCCGACGCGCAGTTCGACGCTCTCCGGGCTCACCTGCTGGAGTGACCCGCCGGACGGAGCCGTCCCCGGGGGCCTGCCCAGGACCGGAGGTGGCTCACGCGGTGACCGAGAACTGCCGACATGCTGACTCCCTATGACGCAAACGGTTCTGCGTCAGCAAGATAGGTCACCATGGATGATGCCCGGTAGTCCGACGCACCGGTCACGGAAAGTGAACAGAGCCGCTACCGGCTGAAACAGCGACATCCCGGGGGTGAGTCCGATATCGGACATCACTCCCGGGACGCCACAGCGGGCGGGACCGCGATCCCGCCGACAGGTCAGAGCACCCGGCGGACCCAGCCGTGCGGGTCGGCGGCGAGGCCGCGCTGAAGGTCGACGAGCTGCTGGCGCAGCCCCATGGTGACCCGGCCGGGCTCCCCCGCCCCGATGACGAACTCGCCGTCCGGGAAGCGGACGTGCCCGATCGGCGTGATCACGGCGGCCGTGCCACAGGCGAAGACCTCGCGCAGCCGCCCGCTCGCCGCGTCGGCCTGCCAGTCGGCGAAGCTGACCGGCCGCTCCTGCACGGTCAGCCCGGCCTCGGTGGCCAGGGTCAGCACCGACTCGCGGGTGATGCCCGGCAGTATGGTGCCGGTCAGCGGCGGGGTGACCAGGGTGCCGTCGTCGTAGACGAAGAAGACGTTCATGCCGCCCAGTTCGTCGACGAAGCGCCGCTCGACCGCGTCCAGGAAGACCACCTGCTCACAGCCGTGCTCGATCGCCTCGGCCTGCGCGGCCAACGAGGCCGCGTAGTTCCCGCCGCACTTCGCCGCGCCGGTGCCGCCCGGCGCCGCCCGGGTGTAGTCCGGGGAGATCCAGACCTTGACCGGCTTGACCCCGCCGGCGAAGTACGCCCCGACCGGGGCGGCGATCAGGACGTAGAGGTATTCCCGGGCCGGCCGGACCCCGAGGAAGACCTCACTGGCGAACATGAACGGCCGCAGGTAGAGGCTGCCGTCCTCACCGGACGGGATCCACTCCCGGTCGATCTCGATCAGCCGGTGCAGCGAGTCGAGGAACGCCTCCGGCGGCAGCGGGGGCATGGCCAGCCGCTCGGCCGAGGTGACGAACCGGTCGGCGTTGGCCTCCGGCCGGAAGAGCGTCACCCCGCCGTCGGCGGTGCGGTACGCCTTGAGCCCCTCGAAGATCTCCTGCGCGTAGTGCAGGACGGCGCTGGCCGGGTCCATCGGGATCGGCGCGCGGGCCTCGACGCGGGCGTCGTACCAGCCCTTGTCCTCCGCATAGCGGATCGTGACCATGTGGTCGGTGAAGACCCGGCCGAACCCGGGGTCGACCAGCAGGGCGGCCCGGTCGGCGGCGGATACGGGCGCGGGGTTCCGACGGATCTCGAATTCGAGCTTGTCACCACCGCTCATCGCGCTGACCTCCCTGGGACGGCACGGCATGCCGGAGCGCACGCCGAAGGACTGGTGCAGTGGAACTTACCCCGAACGGCCGTTGCGCGGGAGGGCCGGCCAACGGGCCGGCGCTACGTACCGTGACGCCGGGCCGTCCGGGTGGCGGGCTGAGCGGGCGGTCAGCCCGCGGCGTACTCGGCCAGACGGTCGCCGACCTCGTCGGTGCGCAGCGGTACGCCCGGCGCCCGGTTCGCCAGCTCGTTGGCGACCGCCTCGGTCACCCGGTTGGCCGCGTCGGGGTGGCCGAGCTGCTCCAGCAGCAGCGCGGCGGAGAGCACGGCGGCCACCGGGTCGGCGAGCCCCTTGCCGGCGATGTCCGGGGCCGAGCCGTGCACCGGCTCGAACATCGAGGGGTAGCGCCCCTCGGGGTTGATGCAGCCGCTGGCGGCCAGCCCGATGCCGCCGGTGACGGCGGCGGCGATGTCGGTCAGGATGTCGCCGAAGAGGTTGTCGGTGACCACCACGTCGTACCGCTGCGGCTGGGTGACCAGGAACATCGCGGCGGCGTCGACGTGCTGGTACTCGGTGGTCACGTCGGGGTGCTCGGCGGCGACCGCCGCGAAGGCGCGGGCCCAGAGCGAGCCGGCGTGGGTGAGCACGTTGGTCTTGTGCACCAGGGTCACCTTGCGGCGCTCCCGGCGACCCGCCCGGGCGAAGGCGTCCCGGATCACCCGCTCCACGCCGTGCCGGGTGTTCAGGCTCTCCTCGGTGGCCACCTCGGCGGGGGTGTCCCGGTGCAGCGAGCCGCCCGCGCCGGCGTAGAGCCCCTCGGTGCCCTCGCGGACCACCACCAGGTCGACCTCGCCCGGCTTGACGGTGGCGAGCGGCCCGGCCACGCCCGGCCAGAGCCGGGACGGGCGGAGGTTGACGTACTGGTCGAAGGCGAAACGGAGCTTGAGCAGCAGGCCGCGCTCCAGCACGCCCGGCGGGACGGTGGGATCGCCGACCGCGCCGAGCAGGATCGCGTCGTGCCCGGCCAGCTCGGTCAGGACCGAGTCCGGCAGCACCTCGCCGGTGCGGTGGTAGCGGGCGGCGCCGAGGTCGTACTCGGTGGCCTCCACGCCGGGAAGGACCGCGTCGACGACCTTACGGGCCTGCGCGACCACCTCGGGTCCGATCCCGTCCCCGGCCACCACCGCGATCCGCGTCACGTTCCACTCCTCAGCTCACCGTTGAACTCGTACGTTACGACGCCGTCCCGCCTCCCGGTACGTTGCGCCCAGATTATGGGAATCTGGAATGCACAGCAGCTTTCCAGGTGACATTCATGATCCGGTCAACTCGGCCACCTAGGGTGGAGTTCGCACGGGTCACGGGGGCCCGTGACGGAGGGTCGGCGACGGCGCGGCACCATCCGGAGGGAGCAGGCACATGCGGATCGAGGAACAGGCCCGGAGCCGGTGGGTGGACCAGCCCGCCCACGTCAGCCGCCGCCCCGACCTGCGGCTCGGTGGTCGTGGCCTGCTCGACCGCTGGGGTGGGGTCGCCACCGACCGGCTCACCGTCACGCACACCGTGCGCACCTCCACCGCCGAGTACGCCCTCGTACTGAACGCCCCGGAGTGGCTCGGACGGCGCGGGGTCGGCGACGCGCTGCGCGACGCCGTCGCCGAACTACGGGCCATCGACCTGACCTACGGCCCCGCCCGACCGCACAGCCTCGTCTCCCGGCTGCGCCGGGGCGAGATCAGCCCCGAGTCGTACGCCCCCCTGGCCGACCTGGTCGACCGCTGCGCCGCGATGCGGGCGGCCACCGACGGCTGGTTCGACGCCTGGGCGGTGCCCGGCGGCTTCGACCCGGGCGGCCTGCTCGGCGGATGGGCGGTGGAGCGCGCCGCCGCCCGGCTGCGGGCCGCCGGCGTGGACGACTACGCCGTGGTCGCCGGCGCGGACCTGGTCGTCCGGGGGCACGCCCCGCACGGCGGGCCGTGGCGGGTCGCCGTGCACCACCCGGACGGCGACCGCGCCCCGCTGGTGCTGGAGATGACGGCCGGCGCGATCGGCACCTCCGGGGTCAGCGGACGACGTGACCACGTGGTGGACCCGCACACCGGGGAACCGGCCCGCCAGATGAACGCCGCCACCGTGGTGGGGCCGGACCTGGCCGTCGCCGACGCCTACGCCACCGCTCTCTACGCCGCCGGCCCGGCGGGACTGGCCTGGTTCGGCGACGGGTCGAAGTACCGGCCGCTCTTCGCCCACCGGCGCTGACCCCACCGGGTGCGGACCGGCTGGGCAGAGTGGGGACGACCGCGATCGGCTCCCACGGTCGCGGCAACGACCGTGGGAGCCGGTCAGCGACGAGTGCGCGTGGCTCGCGCATCCGAGGGGTGCGGAACCGACCGGCCGGACGCCGGACACCGCCACCCGAAGACGGGTCGACACCGTGAGTTCGGTCAGTAACCGCACGGATACGCTAGCGAACCGTCGTATGTCGCCGCAAGGGTCTCCACAACCGACCGTCCCGGTTTGACGCTGCGGGTTCCTCTCCGGACGGTCCACGGGGTCCGGTGACGCGACGGGTCGACCGGATGGCACGCTGTCCGCCGTGAGTTTCGATCTGAGCGTGTGGGCCCTACCGGAAGGGGCCTCCCCCACGGACGTGCGGGCGGCCGTGCAACGGTGCCGACAGGGACAGCACGTCGATAGCTACCCCGACCCCCGGGTGGTCGCCTTCTACCGGGCGATCACCGCCAGCTACCCGGACCGTCCCGGGCCGGGATCGCCGTGGGAGGTGACGCCGTTGCACGCCACCGCGGACCACGTGGCGATGAGTCTCTATGCGACCTGTGAGGACCAGGTGCTCCTGGACATCGAACGGCTCGCCGCCGAGAACGGTCTGATGCTCTTCGACCCCCAGGACGGTTCCGTCTACCCGCCCCCGACGGCAGCCCCCGCCCCCGCCCACCACGCGACCTTTCCCGTCCCCCACTCCACCGCCCACACCCGCTAGGACCGGCCACCGGCGACGGTCCCCCGTCCGGCAGACCGCCTCGAACCCGGAACCGCCCGGGAGCACGTGCCGGGCGGCCGGACGACGAACGCCGCACGACCAACGCGGGCCCGACAGCGAGCAGGGGCCCGGCCACCACTGGCCGGGCCCCTGCGTCGTGCGGGGACGGGGATCTACTCGTCGCGCAGGTCGGCGGCGGAGGCGGCGGTCGCGCCGATCGACTCGGCGGCCGAGGTGAGCAGGTCCGCGCCGAGGGCCTGGTCGACGGTGAGCGTCATCAGCGTCTCGCCGCCGGCCTCGCGACGGGCCACCTGCATGGCCGCGATGTTGATGCCGGCCTCGCCGAGCAGCGTGCCGACGGTGCCGACCACACCGGGACGGTCGACGTAGCGGAGGAAGAGCAGGATGCCCTCCGCCCCGATCTCCACGTCGAAGCCGTCGACCTCGGTCAGCTTGCGGACCTCCCGGCCGGGAGCGCCGACGACGGTGCCCGAGACGCTGACCGTCCGGCCGTCCGGCAGCGCGCCCCGGACGGAGACCAGGCTCGGCTGGTCCGACTCGGGCTGGCTGGTCAGCGTCACCTCGACACCGCGCTCGGCGGCGAGGTGCGGGGCGTTGACGTAGGTGACCTGCTCCTCGACGACCGAGCTGAACAGCCCCTTGGTCGCGGCGAGCTTGAGCACCGAGACGTCGTGGTTGGCGATCTCGCCGCGCACCTCGACGGTGACGCTGGCGGCCACCCCACCGGCCACGGCGGTGAAGGCCCGACCGAGCTTCTCGGCCAGCGGCAGCAGCGGCCGGACGTCCTCGGCGACCACGCCGCCGGCCTGGACGTTCACCGCGTCCGGCACGAACTCGCCCTGGAGGGCCAGCTTGACGCTCTTCGCCACGGCGAGGCCGGCCTTGTCCTGCGCCTCGTGCGTGGAGGCGCCCAGGTGCGGGGTGGCCACCACGTTGTCGAAGGCGAACAGCGGCGAGGAGGTGCAGGGCTCCTTGGCGTACACGTCCACGCCGGCGCCGGCGACCCGGCCCTCGGCGATGGCGTCGGCGAGCGCCTGCTCGTCGACCAGGCCGCCCCGGGCGGCGTTGACGATCCGTACGCCCGGCTTGACGATCGCCAGTTCCTTCTCGCCGATCAGGCCGACCGTCTCCGGGGTCTTCGGCAGGTGGATCGAGATGAAGTCGCTCTCCCGCAGCAGCTCCTCCAGCCCGACCAGGCGGACTCCGAGCTGGGCCGCGCGGGCCGGCTGGATGTAGGGGTCGTACGCGATCAGCCGGGTGCCGAAGGCGGCGATCCGAGACGCGAAGAGCACGCCGATCCGGCCGAGGCCGACCACGCCCACGGTCTTGCCCTGGATCTCGACGCCGGTGTACTTGGACCGCTTCCACTCCCCCGCCTTGAGCGCCGCGCTGGCGCTGGCGGTGTTGCGCGCCACGGCGAGCAGCAGGGCGACGGCCTGCTCGGCGGCGGAGACGATGTTCGAGGTGGGCGCGTTGACCACCATCACGCCCCGGGCGGTGGCGGCGGGCACCTCGACGTTGTCCAGACCGACGCCCGCGCGGGCGACCACCTTGAGACGGGGCGCGGCGGCGACGGCCTCCGCGTCGATCTGGGTGGCACTGCGCACGATCACCGCGTCGGCCTCGGCGAGGGCGGAGAGCAGCGCCGGACGGTCGGTGCCGTCGACGTGGCGTACGTCGAAGTCGTGGGCGAGCACCTCGATGGCGGCGGGAGCGAGTTCTTCGGCGATCAGTACGACAGGATTCATCGGTCCTCGTAGATATCGTCAGAGCGGATCGGCGGCGTCGACGGACGCCGCGCTGCGCCCTGTTTGCTTGACCGGGCCATGGGCCGTGCGGGTGCCGCGAGCGCCTACCGCGAGGGTGTGCGGGGCACCGGGAACACCTACCCGCGATGGTAGGCCGCTGCCCACCGCCGCTGTCCCAAGGACCGGGGTGAGGGCCCTCACACACCAGCCGGACATGGGACGGTCCTCGACCGAACGTGCCGTTCCGGCACGAGGACCGGACCGGTCACCGGCACGTCATCGTCCGTTCAACCGCTGGCTGCGCCCTGCTACAAGGGGAAAGCGCACCCATGCGGGGAGGGAAGTCACCGATGTCGCTCGTCGTCCGGATCGCGCTGCTCCGCCCACTGGCCCGCCGCCGCCCCCTCGGGTGGGGTCCCCGACTGGCCGAGGCGTTGATCACCCGGTCCCAGTACCTGAACGGCCTGCCCGGCTCGACCGCCCGGCGCGCGGCGGCAGCCCAGGAGGCGTTGGCGCTGTGCCGTCGGCTGGCGGCCGCCCGACCGGACCGGCACCGCGTCGACCTGGCGCGTGCCCTGGTCGCCCGGGTCGGCATCCCCGACCAGCAGCCGGTCGGCGAGGCGATCGACCAGCTCGAGGAGGCCATCGGGTACGTCGACGACCCGGCCGACCGGGCCGCGCTGGTGGTGCTCGCCACCGCCCGGCAGCTCCTCGCCGCCAACCTGAACGTGCTCGGCGAACCTCGCCGCGCGTTGTTGCTCGCGCTACGCGCCCGGGCGGCCTGGGACGCGTGCGCTCCGCTGACCGTGCCAGAACGGATGCGGCTGGCCAGGACGCTGCTAACGATCGGAGACTGCCACCAGGCGCTGGGCCGGCCGGAGGAGGCGTGCGCCGTCCGGCAGCAGGCGATGGACCTCTACCGGCCGCTCTCCGCGTACCGGCAGACCCGGTGGATCTCGGTCGGTCTGTCCACGGCGGTCGACCTGGCGCAGAGCCTGGCCGCGACCGGTCGGGCCGGGGAGGCGCTCGCCCTGATCGACGAGTTCCGTGCCGACCTGAGGTTCTGGTGCCGCGTGTACCCACCGTTCGGCCGGTCGCTGCGGGCCCGCTCGCTGCTGGTCGAGGCGGAGTGCCGGGCGGAACCGGGTGAGACCGAGGCCGCGCTGCGGGCCGCCGGGCAAGCCGTCGACCTCCTGCGGCGGCTGGCCGCCGACCATCCGCCAGGCGCGTACGGGGGCGCGCTGGCCGGCGCGCTGCGCGTACACGGTGCACTGCTGCTGAGCACCGGGGACCGGCCGGCCGGCACCGCCCGCCTCGGCGAGGCGGTCGAGGCGGCCCGGGACGTCGACGACACGGAACTCGGCAGCGCCCTGATCGCGCTCGCGGTGGCCCGGATCACGGACGGGGAGTGGAGGGCCGTCGAGCCGCTGCTGACCGAGGCCGTCCCGGTCTGCCGGCGACGGGCCGACGACCTGCCGGAGGTGTTCCGGCCGCTGCTGGTCCAGGCGTTGGGTCTGGTGGTGACGCTGACAGCGTTCGACGCGCCGAGCCGGGACGGGCGCCCCGGCCAGCCGCCGATGGACCGGGTGGCGGGGTTGGACGCGGTGACCGCGGGCCGGGAGGCGGTGGCCCTGGCCCGAAAGCTGGCCGGGGCGGATCCACGGCATCGCGCGCTGCTGGGCCACGCGCTGTTCGGCCTGGACCAGGCGGTCAACCGGGCCGGTGACCCCGACGAGGCGGCCGACCTGCTCCGCGAGTGTGTGGCGATCCGGCGGGAGCTGTCCGCCGATGGTCCGGACCAGCGGCGGGAGCTGGCCCGGGCGCTCGGCAACCTGGGCAACCGGCTACACGTCCTCGACCGGCTGGACGAGGCCGTGCAGGCGCACCGGGACTGTCTCGCCGTCATCCGGGCGGACGACTCCGGCCTCCCACCGCAGGAGGCCGTCACGCCGCTGCGCAACCTGGCCCGCACGCTGGCCCGGCTCGACCGCACCGACGAGGCCCTCCGGCTCGCCACCGAGGCCGAGAACCTGGAACAGGGCATCACGTGACGGCGGCCCGTGGTCCGGACGCCGGGTGGGCGTCGGGCCACGGGCCGCGTCGGGAGCGGACTGCCGCAAGGCGGCCCGGGTGAACGATCCGACCGGGGTCAGGCGGTCTCGGTGATGGGCCGGTCGACCCAGCTCATCATGCCGCGCAGCTTCTGACCGGTCTCCTCGATCGGGTGCGCCGCGCCCTCGGCCTGCCACTTGCGGTAGTTCGGTCGGCCCGCCTCGTCCTCGGCGATCCACTCGCGGGCGAACTCGCCGGACTGGACCTCGGACAGGATCTTGCGCATCTCCTCCTTGACCCGGGCGTCGACGACGCGCGGGCCCCGGGACAGGTCGCCGTACTCGGCGGTGTCGGAGATGCTGTAGCGCATCCGGGCGATGCCGCCCTCGTACATCAGGTCGACGATCAGCTTCAGCTCGTGCAGGCACTCGAAGTAGGCCACCTCGGGCGCGTACCCGGCCTCGGTGAGCACCTCGAAGCCGGTCTGCACCAGCGCGGACGCGCCACCGCAGAGGACCGCCTGCTCACCGAAGAGGTCGGTCTCGGTCTCCTCCTTGAAGGTGGTCTTGATCACGCCGGCCCGGCTGCCGCCGATGCCCTTCGCGTACGACAGGGCCAGGGCGAGCGCGTTGCCCGAGGGGTCCTGCTCGACGGCGACGAGGCAGGGCACGCCCTTGCCGTCGACGTACTGGCGACGGACCAGGTGACCCGGGCCCTTCGGGGCGACCATCGCCACGTCCACGTCGGCCGGGGGCTTGATCAGCCCGTACCGGATGTTGAAACCGTGCCCGAAGAAGAGCGCCTTGCCGGCGCTCAGGTGCGGGGCGATCGACTCGGCGTAGAGCTTGCGCTGCGCGGTGTCCGGGGCCAGGATCATGATCACGTCAGCCTCGGCGGACGCCTCGGCCGGGGTCAGCACCCGCAGCCCCTGCTCCTCGGCCTTGGCCCGGCTCTTCGAGCCCTCGGGCAGACCGATCACCACGTCGACGCCGGAGTCGCGCAGCGACAGCGCGTGGGCGTGGCCCTGGCTGCCGTAGCCGATGACCGCGACCTTCCGGCCCTGGATCAGGCCCAGGTCGGCGTCGTCGTCGTAGAACACCTCAACGCTCATGAGAACTTCCCTTTCGTACGACGGCCCGGGCGGCCCGTCGTGGTCGGTGCGGCTGAATTTCCGGCGGCGAGCGCCCCGGTCCCACCGGGTTGCGGCGGCGCGCGCCCTTCTGGTCGGGGGGGGTCAGGCGGCCCGCAGCGACGGGCCGGCGGTGATCGAGCGCGAGCCGCGCCCGATCGCCACGGTGCCCGACTGGACCATCTCCTTGATGCCGAAGGGCTCCAGGTCACGCAGAAGTGCGTCCAGCTTGTCGGGGGTGCCGGTCGCCTCGATGGTCAGCGTGTCGGGGGCGACGTCGACCACCCGGGCGCGGAAGAGGTTCACCGTCTCCAGCACCTGGCTCCGGGCGGCCCGGTCGGCGCGGACCTTGACCAGCAGGAGTTCCCGGGCGACCGAGACCTGCGGGTCCAGCTCGACGATCTTGAGTACGTTGACCAGCTTGTTGAGCTGCTTGGTGACCTGCTCCAGCGGGGACGACTCGGCGTTGACCACGATGGTGATCCGGGAGACGTCCGGGTTCTCGGTCTCGCCGACGGCGAGGCTGTCGATGTTGAACCCGCGCCGGGAGAAGAGTCCGGAGACCCGGGCCAGGACGCCCGGCTTGTTCTCCACCAGAACCGACAGCGTGTGCAGGTTCATGCCACGGCCTCGCTTCGTTCGGTCGCGCCGACGCGCGACAGGGGACTACGCCTGCTGGTTCGTTCGCTCCGTCCGTCCATGGTCATGGCAGTGCCTTCCTCGTCATGCCCTCACGGCCCTCGCTACGCTCGGTGCGATCGATCATGACTAAACGTCGTCCTCGTCGAAGACCGGCCGGACGCCGCGGGCGAACATGATCTCGTCGTTGCTGGTGCCGGCGGCGACCATCGGCCAGACCATCGCGTCCTTGCCGACCACGAAGTCGATCACGACCGGCGCGTCGTCGATCGCCATCGCGGCCTCGATGGTCTTGTCCACGTCGGCGGCGTTCTCGCAGCGCAGGCCGACGCAGCCGAGCGCCTCGGCCAGCTTGACGAAGTCCGGGATGCGGTGCTTGTGGGTGCCCAGCTCGGTGTTGGAGTACCGCTCCCCGTAGAAGAGGGTCTGCCACTGCCGGACCATGCCCAGGTTGCCGTTGTTGATGATGGCGATCTTGACCGGGATGCCCTCCAGGGCACAGGTGGCCAGTTCCTGGTTGGTCATCTGGAAGCAGCCGTCGCCGTCCACCGCCCAGACCACCGTGTCCGGCTGGCCGACCTTCGCGCCCATCGCGGCCGGGACGGCGTAGCCCATCGTGCCGGCGCCGCCGGAGTTCAGCCAGGTGTACGGCTTCTCGTACGAGATGAACTGCGCCGCCCACATCTGGTGCTGCCCGACACCGGCCACGTAGATCGCGTCCGGGCCGACGATCTCGCCGAGCCGCTTGATCACGTACTGCGGGGCGAGGGTGCCGTCGGCGGGCTCGTCGTAGCCGAGCGGGTAACGCCCGCGCAGGTCGTCGAGCTGCGCCCACCAGTCGGTCAGCTCGGCCGTCCGGCCGGCGGCGTGCTCGACGGTGACCGCGCCGATCAGCTCGTCGATCACGTGCCGGGCGTCCCCGACGATCGGCACGTCCGCCGCCCGGTTCTTGCCGATCTCGGCCGGGTCGATGTCGGCGTGCACCACGGCCGCGCCGGGGGCGAAGGAGTCCAGCCGGCCGGTCACCCGGTCGTCGAAGCGCGCCCCCAGCGCCACGATCAGGTCCGACTTCTGCAACGCGTACACCGCGGCGACCGTGCCGTGCATGCCGGGCATGCCCAGGTGCTGCTCGTGCGAGTCGGGGAACGCCCCACGCGCCATCAGCGTGGTGACCACCGGGATGCCGGTCAGCTCGGCCAGGCGGCGCAGCCCCTCGGTGGCCCCGGCCTTGAGCACGCCGCCGCCGACGTAGAGCACTGGCCGGCGGGCGCCGGTCATCAGCCGGGCCGCCTCGCGGATCTGCTTGCCGTGCGGGTGCAGGGTGGGCCGGTACCCGGGCAGGTCGAGGGTGGGCGGCCAGGTGAAGGTGGTCTGCGCCTGGAGGACGTCCTTGGGGATGTCGACCAGCACCGGACCGGGACGCCCGGTGGCGGCCAGGTGGAACGCCTCGGCCAGCACCCGCGGGATCTCCTCGGGGGTCTGCACCAGGAAGTTGTGCTTGGTGATCGGCAGCGTGATGCCCTGGATGTCCGCCTCCTGGAAGGCGTCCGTGCCGATCGCGGGGCGCGGCACCTGACCGGTGATCGCCACCATCGGCACCGAGTCCATGTACGCGTCGGCGATCGGGGTGACCAGGTTCGTCGCGCCGGGGCCGGAGGTGGCCATGCAGACCCCGACCCGGCCGGTGGCCTGCGCGTAGCCGGTCGCGGCGTGCCCCGCGCCCTGCTCGTGCCGGACCAGGATGTGCCGGACCCGGGAGTCGTAGAGCGGGTCGTACGCCGGCAGGATCGCGCCGCCGGGGATGCCGAACACCACGTCGACGCCGAGCGCCTCGAGCGAGCGCACCAGCGAGCCGGCACCGGAGACCTGGAGCGGGGTGGCCGGGGCGGGTACCGCCGGGACGGCGGCGCGGTCGGCGGCGGGCTCGGCGGTCGTCCGGGCTCGCCGGGCGGAGTGGGCGAGGGTCTCTGGCGTGGGTCTCGTCATGACGGTTCTGGCCTTCGGCTCGGGTGAGTGGCTCGTCAAGCAGTGCAACGCGGGCGGGGCCCGCCCCGATGGGTCCAACGGCAATAAAAACGGCCCTCGTGCAGACGCACGGGGCCAGCGCACTCTCACGAGGGGAGAGTGCGCTCAGGTAAGTACTCGCGGGAAGCGGAACGACGACATGGGGACAGCCTGACGCATCTCACGCGATGAGTCAACTGATCCCACATGTTGGTCAACGGCGTATCGCACCACCGTGCACGTCCCGCCCGACACCGGGCCTGACCTGCGTCGATACCGCGTCCTCGGCAACCAGGTCGGACGCGTTCTCCCGCTCGGCCCGCAGCGACTCCGGGGCGGTCCGCGGGGCCGGCGCGGGCGGCCCGCTCTCCGCCGGGTCACCCTCGGCGACCGGGGCCGGTCGCGGGCCCACCGGGGTCGCGGCGTCGAGCATCGCCTCCAGGTGCTCCGCCGGTACGCCCCAGCCGAAGAGCGCCCCCTGCCCGAACCGGCAGCCGGCGGCGACCACCGCGGCCAGCTCGGTCGGCGAGGTGACCCCCTCGGCGATGACCTCCAGCCCGAGCTGGTGACCCAGCCGCATCACGATGTCGACCATCGGGGCGAACGGCGGCCCGTCCCGGTCCACCGGACGGACCGGCTCGTGCTCGGCGACCAGACTGTGGTCGATCTTGAGAATGTCGATCGGCAGCCGGCGGAGCTGTCCCAGGGAGGAGTACCCGGCCCCGAAGTCGTCCAGGGCGATCCGCACCCCGGTACGGCGCAACGCGGTCAACCGCCGGATCAGCTCGTCGACGTCGGTTGCCACGGTGTGCTCGGTCACCTCCAGCACCAGCCGCTGCGGCGGCACCCGGTGCGCCCGCAGCGCCTCGGCGACCTGGCCGACGTACTCCTCGGCGTGCAGTTCCCGGGGCGAGACGTTCACCGACACCCAGACGTCGTGGCCGTCGGCCAGCCAGCGGGAGAGCTGGAGGCAGGCCTGGTCGAGCACCCACGCGCCGAGTGCGGCGATCATGCCGCACTCCTCGGCGAGCGGGATGAACTCGTCCGGCCGGACGTTGCCCAGCTCCGGGTGACGCCAGCGCAGGAGCGCCTCCGCCCCGACCGGGCGCACCGACGGCAGGGAGGCCACCGGCTGGAACGCCAGCCGCAGTTCGCCGCGCCCGATCGCCCCGCGCAGTTCGTGCTCCACGGTCGTCCGGCGGCGGAGCATCCGTTCGTAGGTGGCGTCGTACCGCTCGACCCGGTTCTTGCCCTGCTGCTTGGCGTGGCGCAGGGCCAGGTCGGCGTGGCGCAGCAGCACCTCGACATCCGACTCGTCGACGCCCGGGCCGCTCCCGGCCGCGTCCTGGGACACGGCCGCGCCGTCGGGATCGCCCTGACCGGCGACCCCGACGCTGACCGAGAGGAAGACCGGCCCGTCCGGCTGCTGGTACGCCTCGCCGAGCGCACGCAGCAACTCCTGGGCGAGCCGCTCGGCGTCCTCCGGACCACGGTGGGTCAGCACCGCGAACTCGTCCCCGCCGAGGCGGGCAGGAAGATCGTCGGGGCCCTGCCGGGCACGTAGCCGCCGCCCCACCTCGGCCAGCACCGCATCGCCGACGTCATGCCCCCGCATGTCGTTGACGTGCTTGAAGCCGTCCAGGTCGAGACCGAGCAGCACCACCGGCTCACGGCCGGCGACCCCGGACGCCAGTGCGCGCATCAGCCCCCGCCGGTTCGCCAGCCCGGTCAGCGGGTCGGTGTGGGCCAGCTCACGGAAGTGCGCCTCCCGCTCGGCCAGCCGGGCAGCGTACCCGCGCATGTCGTGGAGGGTGAGGTACTGCCGGGTCACCAGCGCGAACCCCTCGATGCTGCCGGCGGTGATGGCGAGGGCGTCGAAGCGGCCGTCCTGGAGGAGGTGGTACGCCGCTGAGGCGGCCATGGCGACCATCGGGATGAAGGCGTACTCGCTGTCCCGCCGGATCAGGTCGGCGTCGACCTGGCCGGGCGGCTTGGTGGTGTGCACGGCGAGCCCGGCGGAGAGCAGCCCGACGGCGAGCACCGCCCCGCCGGCAGAGGCCAGCCACGCAAGCCCCTCGAAGAGTCCGGCCGCCACCCCGAGCCCGCCGCAGACCATGTTGGTGACGCCGCAGCAGAGCCCGGCCAGACGGGCACGGGGGCGGGGCGCCCGGGCGGCGACGACCGCGTTCAGCCCGGCGGCCAGGGCCGCGCTGACCGTGGCGAGCAGGATCGGCGGACAGGACAGGTGGGAGGTCTCCCCGAGCAGCCGGGTGGGCTCGGAGAACAGCACCCAGCCGACGAACCAGAGCGCCGCCGCCACGCTCACCCCGTCGAGCAGCAGCCGGACCGCGCCGGACGGCGACCCGACGACCCCGGGCATCCGGAGCAGCCCGGCGCACCCGAGGAAGCCGCTGACCGCGATGCCGATCGCGACCGCGGTGGCCCACCGTGTTCGCTCCCCCTGGTCGTCTCCGGCGACGGCGACGGCGGCCAGCCCGGTGGCCAGGCTGAGCGTCGCGACCGTGGCACCGGCGGCCAGCAGCAGGTGGGCCTGCCGGTATGCGCCGCTCCGGTGCCGGACCGAGGCGACCAGCAGACCGGTGGCCACCGTCGCCCCGAGCCCGCTCAGCACCGCGACTACGATCATGACCGGGGAGAACTGCACAGCGTCAACTCTGCCGGACGGCGCACGGTCGCGGGGGGCCGGGTGTGCATCTGTTGGGACACGGCGCGATCGCCACTGGCCGTCCGCGCCGGTGGTGCCACACTTGACCCTATGCCTGAGCTGCGGTCGAAGACCTCCACGCACGGTCGGACGATGGCCGGCGCCCGGGCCCTCTGGCGGGCCACCGGGATGACCGACGACGACTTCGGCAAGCCGATCGTCGCCATCGCCAACAGTTTCACCCAGTTCGTACCGGGTCACGTCCACCTCAAGGACCTCGGCGGCCTGGTCGCCGACGCGGTGGCCGAGGCCGGCGGGGTGGGGCGGGAGTTCAACACCATCGCGGTGGACGACGGCATCGCCATGGGGCACGGCGGGATGCTCTACTCGCTGCCCAGCCGCGAGCTGATCGCCGACGCGGTCGAGTACATGGTCAACGCGCACTGCGCGGACGCCCTGGTCTGCATCTCCAACTGCGACAAGATCACACCGGGCATGCTGCTGGCCGCGCTCCGGCTGAACATCCCGACCGTCTTCGTCTCCGGCGGCCCGATGGAGGCCGGCAAGACGGTGGCGATCGAGGGGATCGTGCACTCCAAGATCGACCTGATCGACGCGATGATCGCGTCCTCCAACGAGGCGGTCACCGACGACCAGCTCGGCGAGATCGAGCGCTCCGCCTGCCCGACCTGCGGCTCCTGCTCCGGCATGTTCACCGCCAACTCGATGAACTGCCTCACCGAGGCGATCGGGCTGGCCCTGCCGGGCAACGGTTCGACCCTGGCGACCCACGCCGCGCGCCGGTCGCTCTTCGTCGAGGCCGGCCGCACCGTCGTCGAGATCGCCAAGCGCTGGTACGAGCGCGACGACGCCTCGGTGCTGCCCCGGGCGATCGCCAACCGGTCCGCGTTCGAGAACGCCGTCGCGCTGGACGTGGCGATGGGCGGCTCGACCAACACGATCCTGCACCTGCTCGCCGCCGCCCGCGAGGCGGAGCTGGACTTCGACGTCGCCGACATCGACGCCATCTCCCGGCGGGTGCCCTGCCTCGCCAAGGTCGCCCCGAACTCGCCGCAGTACCACATGGAGGACGTGCACCGGGCCGGCGGCATCCCGGCCATCCTCGGCGAACTGGACCGGGCCGGGCTGCTGCACCGCGACGTCTCCTCGGTGCACTCCCCCTCGCTGGACCGGTGGCTGGCCGACTGGGACGTCCGGGGCGGCTCGCCGACGCCGGAGGCGGTCGAACTGTTCCACGCCGCCCCCGGCGGGGTGCGCACCACCGAGCCGTTCTCCACCACCAACCGCTGGTCCACCCTGGACACCGACGCGGCCGGTGGGTGCATCCGGGACGGCGAGCACGCGTACTCCGCCGACGGCGGGCTGGCCATCCTGCACGGCAACCTCGCCCCGGACGGCTGCGTGGTGAAGACCGCCGGGGTGCCCGAGGAGTGCCTGACCTTCCGGGGACCGGCCAAGGTCTACGAGTCCCAGGACGACGCGGTGACGGCCATCCTCGCCAAGGAGATCGTCGCCGGGGACGTGGTGGTGATCCGGTACGAGGGCCCGAAGGGCGGCCCCGGCATGCAGGAGATGCTCTACCCCACCTCGTTCCTGAAGGGACGCGGCCTCGGGCGGTCCTGCGCGCTGCTCACCGACGGCCGGTTCTCCGGTGGCACCTCCGGCCTGTCGATCGGACACGCCTCCCCCGAGGCCGCCTCCGGCGGGCTGATCGCCCTGGTGGAGCCGGGCGACGAGATCGTCATCGACATCCCCAACCGGTCGATCGAGCTGAACGTCCCGGCCGACGTGCTGGAGGCCCGGCGGATCGCCCAGGAGAAGCGCGACAGGCCGTACACGCCGGTGGACCGGGAGCGGCCGGTCTCCGCCGCCCTGCGCGCGTACGCCTCGATGGCCACCTCGGCCAGCGACGGCGCCTACCGCCGCGTGCCCGACTGACCGACGGCTCCGCCGGTCGGGACCACCCCGGCCGGCGGGGCCGGGTCGGATCCGGCCGTCCCCGATCGCGGCGACCTGCGCCCGGCCACCTCCCGCAACGCCAGGTGAGCGAGGAGACCCACCGGGGAGAGCAGGATGGTCAGCACGAGGATCGGCCCGGTCAGCAGCGGATGCATCCCCCGTTCCCGCCCGTCCAGGTACATCCACCGGCCGACGAAGAGGTCGAAGGCGATCACGTGCGCCCAGAGCGTCGCCGCGCCGGCCGGGGTGCCGAGGAACTCCGACAACCCGGTCAGCGACGGTCGGCTCACCACCGGCCAGAGCCGGTCGAACTCCACGACCGCGAGAACCAGGTAGCCGACCAGCGGCGGCACCACGACCCACGGCGAGCCGACGATCCGCCGGGTCCACGACCAGCCGGGCAGCAGGATCATCAGGGCCCAGAACGGTACGACCAGCGGGAACGTCAGGTCGAAGATCCGCCCGGTCACCGCGTACCGCCGACGAGGGCCGGCGTGGCGGTGGGCACCGGCGTCCGCGCGGTGGCGAGCACGACGGCGGCCGACCCGACGGTCGCCACCAGTAGTACGCCGGCCGCGGCGAGGGTGGCGGTGTCCGGGGCGGTCAACGGCTGCCCGCGCAGCGCCTGCCAGGTGACCAGGGCGACCAGCCCGGCGTACCCGGCGGCGGCGGTGCGGACCAGGCCCCGGCGGGTGGCGTCGTCGCGCAGCCGGGGCAGGCGACGGCCGAGCCGGAGCAGCGCCAGGGCGACCAGGGGCAGCGCCTGGAGTCCGTGCATTCCGACGAAGTGCGGGATACGCAGGTCACCACCGGTGGTGCTCCAGCCGAGCAGCGGCAGACCGGGCCCGCCGTCCGGGACGCCGACGCTGTGCGCGCCGACCACGGTGGCCACGCCCTCCCGCATGGTGGTCACCTGCTCCGGGGTGGGACCGGTCATCAGGAAGCCGAGCGCCATCCCGGCCACCGCCAGGGCCAACCCGAGGCGGACGGCCGACGAGGTGGCCCGGTCGGCGATCCGCTCCCGGAGCAGGAGGACGGCGACCACGAGGTTGGCCGCCCAGAGCACCCCGATGCTGACCCCCATGACCGTCCAGAGGGCCGCGTCGAACGCGGTGAGCACGTTGTAGTGGCTCTGCCGGCCCCGGAGCACCTGCCCCACGATGACCACCATCTCGACGGCGGCGGTGACGGCGACGACCGTGCCGGCACGCCGCCCGGCGGTGTGGTGCCGGCGGAGCAGGGAGAGGAGCCAGGCCAGCGTCGGCGCGTACAGCAGGAAGCTGAGGGCGAACTTGAGCGGCTTGGCCCAGATCGGCGCGCCGACCAGGGTGCGGTCGTCCACGACCAGACCGACGGCGCAGATCACCGCCAGGACGGCCGTCGCGGCGGTGAAGGCCATCAGGGGTCGGTGCAGCTGGTAGCGGGAGGCGGGGCGGGTCATGACGTCCTCCAGGGAAGCCTTGCCTGATAGTGTCAGGCAGAACGAACAACGTCAGGCTAGGAGGAATTTTTGAACACTGTCAAGGAGGATGAGCAGTGTCAGTCGTGAAGCCGTCCGCCAGCCTGCGCGAACGCCGCCGGGCCGCCACCATCGACGAGATCATCGGCGTGGCGCTCCGGCACCTCGCCGAGCACGGCGTCCACGAGCTGTCGCTGCGGGCGGTGGCCCGCGAGGTCGGCATGACCGTCCAGGCGCTCTACCACTACTTCGACAGTCGCGACGCGCTGCTCACCGCACTGATCGCGCACGGGCAGAACACGCTCGCCGACGCCCTCCGGGCCACCGCCGAGGCCCACCGCGACGCCGGCTACGTCGACCGGTGCGTCGCGGTCAGCCTGACGTACCGGGAATGGGCGCTGGGCAACAAGCCCCTGTTCCTGCTCCTCTACGGCAACCCGGTGCCCGGCTACGCCGCTCCCGAGGGCGGGCCGACCATGATGGCCGGTCGCCGGGTGGCGGAGGTCTTCGCCGAGGTGGTCTTCGCCGGCTGGACCGCCGAGCAGATCGCCGCGGTGCCCGTACCGGCGGACGATCCGGCGCTGACCGCCCAGCTCACCGGGGCCGCGCAGGCCATGGCGCCGCACCTCTCCCCCGGCGCGCTGGCCCAGTTCCTCGGGGCCTGGGCACAACTGCACGGGCTGGTCATGCTCGACCTGCTCAACCACCTGCGCTGGCTGGAGGGGGACGCGGCCACCGAGTACCACCGGGCGATGCTCGTCCAACTCGGCAACCGCCTCGTCGCCCTCCGCGACGCCACCTGACCAGCCACTACGGCCCACTCACCCGAACGGCGGGTCGAACTGGCGTATGCCGTCGCCGTCGTGCAGGTGGGCGGTGTGGCCGGCACGGGTGAAGCGTAGGGTCACCGCCCGGCCGGCGTGCTCGGCGGCGAGCCGGAGCAGGGCGGGCACCGGGTCGGCTACCGGTCCACGGGCCGGCGACAAGGGCACCGGCAGCGGCACACCCGGGTCGGCGGGGACCAGCCCGGCCAGGTCGTCGGCGAGGTGGGTCAGGCACTCGTCGAGCGCCGTCGCCAGGCTGGGCCGGGTGGGCAGGTCGGCCGGGTGCACCGGGGCGTCCCGGTGCCGTACCTCCACCGACCAGTAGCGGCCGTCGGCCCGCAGCGGGTGGCCGGTGTGCCGCCGCAGGTCGAGCAGGCTGACGTGCAGCGCCAGGTCCAGGCCGACCCCGAGCCGGATCAACTCGACCAGCGGCGGCACGTCCGGGCGTGCGGCGGTGACGACGAGCCGACCGGCAGCCAGCCCGTGACCGACCTCGCGGACGTACTCCCCCACCGGGTCGGCCCCGGGCCAGGGCAGCGTGACGTACCCGTCGCGCAGCTCACGCGGGACCGCGTGACCACCGTCGGCCTCCGCCAGGTCCTCCGGTCGTACGCCGAACACGCGCGCCCAGGCACCAAGCCGGTACCGCTCAGGAAGCTGGACCACCGTCAGCCCACCGGGTGCGGTGGCGACCTCGCAGGTGACCTCCGGGACACCGGCCTGCCACGTCAGGTGCACCACCCGGTGCCGCAGGTCGGTCAGGGTGACCAGCACGGTCCGGCGCAGCCGTCGGGTGCCGCCGCAGGTGGCGCAGCGCAGCGCCGATCGCCGCCGGCCGGTCCCGCCGCAGCGGTCACAGTCACCGGCCGGTCCGCCACCGGTTCCACACCGGCAGGGCCGCGTCGCTTCCCGCGAGCGGCAGTCCGGGCAGGGACGGCCGGGCACCGGTTCGCGGAGCCGGAGCGGGTCGGGCGGCTCGACGACCCGGTGCAGCGACGGCCGGGGACGACCGCCGGCCGGCAGCGCGGACCGGCCAGGTGACTCTTCGGGGATGTACCGCAGCCCCGTGCGCCACCAGCCGCCGTCCCGCCAGATCGCCTCGGCACCCGGCCGGTCGGTGCCGTCGGGCCCTCCCCCGTCCGGTGATCGACGCGAGTCGCGGCATGTCGGGGTGTCCGCCGGGCTGGACACCCCGACATGCCGCACAGCGCGTGGATCACCTTCGGCCGGCTCGACCAGCTCGGCGAGGATGCTCCGCTCGATCCGGTCCACCGGCCCGGTCTCTGGCGGGGGCCGCCGGATGGTGGGCGGCACGTCCGGCACCTTGGGCCCGAGCGGCACGTCCGGCACCTCACGCCCGAGCGGCACGTCCGGCACCTCACGCGTGAGCGGTAGGGCAGGATCGAGCAGCCGGGCCGGCGCGGTCAGCCCCCCGGTCGGCGAGACCGGCCAGGGCCGCCGGCACATCGGTGCGGACCAGCGCGGTCGCCAGGTCAGGACTTCCCTCGGCCGGGCCGGCCGGCACGGGCGAGCCGGGGATGTCGTACCGGACCGTCCAGTGCGCCCGGTCGCCGTTGCGGCGGACCGCCACGACCAGGTCGAGCAGGAGCAGGTCGGCGAGCCCGCAGAGCCGGGCCAGCCGGGCGGCCGGGTCGACCGGGGCCGTCGCGGTCGACCGGCCCAGCCAGAGCCGCCACGGGTGGCGGGCCGCCCCGGCGAGGGCTTCCGCCGCCAGCGTGTACCGGTCGGCGGCGGACAGATCGGGCCGCCAGGTCGGCGGGAGGCGTACCAGCAGCGGTTCGGGGTCGAGCACAGCGGCGACGGTGGCGGCGAGGTCGCGTACCCAGGGAGTCAGCTCGGCTGTCCAGCCGCCCGCCGGGTCCGGGCGGGGGTCGAGGTCGGAGGGCGTCACCCGGCGGGCCGCGACCGCGCCGGTGTCCCGGTTGGCGACGGTGAGCAGGAGCTGTGCGCGGCGGCGGCCCTGCCACCGGCAGCGCGGGCAGCCGGTGCCGGCGCACTCCGGGCAGGCGACCGTAGGGGCCGGGCTCATCGCGGCGGCCTCGCCGAGCAGGCTCCGTCGTGGTCGACCCGGCGCGCACAGCGGCGGCGGTCGGGCAGCGGCAGGTCACAGAAGACCCGGTGGCGTACGCCCTGCTCGTCCTCGAAGCTGACGGTGACCTCGGCGGCGTCCACCTCGGACAGGAAGCTCACCGAACGGGCCAGGGTGCCGGCGAACTGCCGGGCGGCGGGCAGGTCGGCGGCGGTGAACGGCAGGTGTGCCACGAACCGTCCGCTCACCGGGCACCCGCCAGCTCGCGCCGGGCCGCCGCTGTCTGCCACTCGCGCAGGGCCGCCTTGATCCGGTCGGCCTCGGCGTGGGTGCGGGCCACCTCGGCGTAGAGGGCGGTCAGGTCGTCGGCGACCCGGTCGAGGAAGGCCCGCACCTCGGCGGCGTCGACCCCGTGCCGGCCGCGCGGGGTGAAGAGCCGGTCGCGGACCTGCCAGGGCCGCAGCGGTCCGACCGCCCTGCTCCGGTACGCCGTCCCGCGCGGCCTCCCGCCGCCCGACCGGACCGACCCGGCGTGGAACTCCCGTGGTTTGACGATTGCGTGTCGGCCGATTGTCGTTGCCCAACGAAGAAATGCGCGCACGAGGGCAACACTCCTTTCCGAATTCAGGGTGACCGGCCTGGGATCCACCGTCAGACCGGAAAGCGAGAAGAGGCACAGCGATCCCACCGAGAGAGCAAGACCGCCGCGCCACGGCCATAATGCGACCCCGAACAGCAATAACACAACTTTGTCCCGCCCCGGTTCCGGATTTATTTCTGACCAACGGGCAGGCATTCCAGAGACGAGGTTCGGGATGTTGCAAATTTGGAGGGTGGCGGGGCCGCTATGCGGTCGACCGTCAAGGGCTCGACCCGCCAGCGCGGCGGGATCAGCGGCCCGGTCAGATGTTGGACGCGTCGGGAGGCAGGTCGGCCGGCGGTTGCGGGGAGCCGACACCACCGGGGGCGCCCTGGCCGGTACGGCCGAGCGTACGCCGTCATCGACGCGCTCGCGATCGTCACGACCACGGAACCTCAAGACGGAATATCAATAACGCAACGTTCCGCAATTTCGATTCTTGACTCGGCGGCAATCAGCGGATAGTCATTTCAGGGGCGCATTCGAAATCGGATGGAGGCGTGATCGTTGGCCGAGGACATGGGCTCGACGGTGCCGCGACGGCAACTCGGCCGGGCACTACGCCAGTTGCGCACCGAGGCGGGGGTCACCCTCGACGCGGCGGCCGAAGCGCTGGAGTGCAGCCGGCAGAAGGTCTGGCGGGTCGAGAGCGGCCTCGGGTCCGTCCGTTCGGTCGACGTACGCGCCATGTGCCAGCTCTACGACGCGAACCCGGAACTGACAGGCGCACTGGCCGCCCTGGCGAGCGAGACCAAGGCGAAAGGCTGGTGGCACGCTTACGGCGACGCCGTCCCCGACTGGTTCGAGCTGTACGTGGGTTTGGAGTCAGCTGCCTCCCGGCTCCGGTTCTACAAGAACACGCTGGTGCCGGGCCTGCTCCAGACAAGGCGGTACGCCCTGGGGGTCTACCAGGTCGACCAACCGGAGATGACCGACGAGGATCGGGAGCTGGCGGTCGAGTTGCGCTTGCAGCGACAGTCGCTGCTCACCCGCCGCCTGCCCCGCGCACCACGGGTGCAGGTCACTCTCTGCGAATCGGTGCTCCTCCGTCCGATCGCCGACGCTGCCGTCATGACCGAACAGCTCCGTCACCTGTTGGAGGTGACCGACCTCCCCAACGTCTCCATCCGCATCCTGCCCCTGGCAGCCGGGCCACATCTCGGCGCGGTGGGCGGCGAGTTCGTGATGCTTGAGTTTCCGCCCGGCAACCGGAGCACTCCTGAGCCGCCCGTCGTCTACTGCGAATCGTGGACGGGCGCGCTCTACCTCGACCGGCCGGCGGAGTTCGCGGCCTACGAGAAGGTCTGGTCGAGCCTGGGGCGGCTCGCCTTCGATGAAGGACAATCGAAGAACGTGATCACGAAGATCCTTGGGGAGATTCATCATGGCTGACCTGACCGGTGCCCGATGGCACAAGAGCACCCGAAGCGGCGGCAACGGCGGTGAGTGTGTGGAGGTCGCCGACAACCTGCCCGGACTCGTCGCCGTACGGGACAGCAAGGACCCGACTGGTCCGGTTCTCACCTTCACCCCCGCCGCCTGGACCAGATTCACCGGCCAGGTGGAGCGCACCCGCTGACCGCGGCTCAGGGTGCGGCGGCCTGCACGGCCCGCCGCACCCAGCTCAGGGATCGTCAGTAGTACTCGCGGATGTACCTGAAGGCACGCTCGAACAGGTCGCTGTCGCGAATCTTGAACTTGATGTAGAGCGTCCTGCGGAGCGACTGTTGGACCAGGCGGTCGCCGTCGCGGGTGTCCTGCCAGCCAGTGAACCGCACTGCCCACCCCGAGTCCCTTCCACGGCTGACGGCAGACTGCTCAGAAGGGCACGTCCGGGATGCTCTGCGGAGTGAGCAGTCCGCTGGTCCGCAGGAACTCCCCGGGCGAGAACCGTCTGGCCAGTTTCCGGGCCAGGTCGGTTTCGCCCAGCCATTCCCGGTAGCTCGGCGGTCGGTCCCGGCGGCCGTGTGGCCCGTCGGGGATGTCCGTTGTGGGTAGGCTGTGCCGCTGTAGCACTGCTATGGCCGGCTCGTAGGTGATGCTGGCGAGGATGCCCGCATCGTGTCCCTGCCTGATGAGGTAGTTCGAGGCGCCGGTCAGGTCGAAGCGGCCCACCGAGCCGTCGCGGGCGCTACCCGGCCGCGATCGGGCCAGGTGCTCCGGCACGATGGTGGGGTTCCCGGGTGGCAGGAAGCGCTGTCCGGTGAGGAAGCCGTAGTGCAGGGCGATCCGGGTCAACTCGTTGACGTGGGCCGCCGCCAGAGGGCTGCTCGTGGTCTCCCGGTAGAGGATCGGAACGTAGTCGAGGAGCACCGCTGCCGATTTCCTGGCCTCGGGGCGTTCCTCGGCGGTGAGGTAGGCGCTGTCGGCCTCGACCAGGTGCAGCATGGCGCGCAGCAGCAGGGCGCGCATGAACATGCACCTGGTGTTGGTGACCCAGGCCAGGGTCGCCGCCCGGGCTTTCGTCTTGGTGGAGGGAAGCGTGTACTGGCGTTGGATGAGCTCCAACTCTCCGTAGGCGTCGCCGGCGTACCGCAGCGCGTGGGTGGCGAACTCCCTGAGGCGTTCGAAGGCCCTCTTGCCGCCGTAACTCCGGGTCGCGTACTTCGGGTGGGAGAGCAGCCACTCCACGATGCGTACGTACAGGCCGTTTGCCTGGAGCGCGACCTGCTGGCGGGCCTCGTGCAACTGCTGGATCTCGCCGTCGTAGCGCCGGGAGCGGCCGCTGACCTGCCTGACCCTCAGCCACTGTTGCGCCCGTAGCATCCACCGCTGCGCGTCCGGGTACCGGTGGGCCTTGCTGTGCTGGATGGCGATCGAACGTAGCACGTTGGCCACGAAGGGACCGCCCACTCCGGCGGGCAACGCGGCGATCAACGGCAGGAACACCCGGTCGGTCTCCTCGGGTGCGAGCGTGCTGATGTCGAAGGAGAGCATCTGGACGGTGTTCATGATGTCGGCGATCGCGACGTCGTCGTCGCCGAGGTCCCGGACCCTGGCCGTCAACGGCACGATCAACTGCCGGGTCAGCCTCAGCCGGACGTCGCGGTCCTCGTGGCGGCGTAGGACGACTGCCCACTCGTGCAACCGGTCCGGGTCGCTGAAGTACGTCCTGGCCGCGTCCGCTGCGGACTGGCCGTACCTGCGATCGACCTCGTGGTGTTCGAGGGACGCCTGCAAGTCGATGATCTGCCGTTCGTCGCGCCCCCGCTGCGCCTCGTCCCGCTCTGCGGCACCCGGCACCTCCGTCACCGGCACGATACGTTGCCTCGGCGGGGTCCAGGACGGCTGCGGGTCGCGTGCTGCGTGGACCTCGGCGGCCACCTCGGCGTAGTCCACCATCGTGGCCACCGCAGACAGGAACAGTCGCTGGGCTGGCGTCCAACGGGTGACGGGTCGGAACGGGGTGGCCTCCAGCGGCGGCCGGATGTCGGCGGCGGCGAGCTCGACGAAAGCGGCCAGCTTCGCCCTGACCCCGAGGTTGCCCTTGTCCTCCGGGACCATTCCGCGCAGCCGGGGGCCTCGCTCGGCCAACGGTGCCAGGTCCGCGAACACGCAGTCGAAGGGCTCGACCCACTGGTCCCACAGGCCCAACCAGAGAGCCGGTACCGGTAGCCGTTTCAGCAGGCGGGGAGCTTCCTCGGGCACCGGTCCGGGCAACGGTTCGGCGGTCACCACGTGCAACCGACCGCCGTCGCCGAGCGGCAGTTGGACGTTCCAGCGCGTCGGGTCGCGCCAGGCGGGATACCGCACGTCCAGGTAGTGGGCGACCCGGCAGTACATGGCAAGCTTCCACGCCCGGTACAGGAGCGTGCCGACCGTAAGCAGGTGGTGGGGTTGGAGCCCGCCACCGGGACGCAGCCGCGCGATGAACTCCGATCGGCTGTGCGCCCCGAAGCTCGGGGTTCGACGCTGGTCCTCGGCGAGCGCCTCGGCGAGATGGGCCCGTCGCTGCCGATCGTCCAGCAGCCGGAGCACCTCGTCGGCGGGGCCCACCCGGACCCACTCGGCCTGGGAAGCCGGCCTGTCCTGTCGACCGCTCAGGCGGTCCTCCAGCCGCTTGTGGAAGGTCCGTTCCGAGTCGGGGTGGACCTCGACGTACCGGTAGGGCTCGGAGGGCGGGTTCGCGGGGCGCGCCGGGAGGTGACCGGCGGTGGCCTCGACGAAGCTGCGCCGGTCGGCGGCGATCCGCTGGGGTGGCCGGGCGGCGGGGCGCTCGTGCGGCCGGTGATGTCCCCTCCAGTACGTGAAGAGGTCCCCGACCGGCTGGTGGCGTGCCACGGCGGCCCGTTCCTCGGGCAGGATCAGCATGGTGTCGGCGATCGTGCTGAACCAGTACCCGTCGTCCACCCACCCCGGGGACGGCACCTCGATCGACTCCGACCCCGGGGTCACCACGGGCCCCTGACCGGATGCCGCTGCACCGGATCCACCACCCCACGACCTGATCCTGCGGCGTAGTTCCGGCAGCCGAACCCACTTCCCCTCGCTGACGAGGTAGCCACCGACGGCCGCGAAAAGTCCCTCCGTGTCGACGCCGTCGGTGGACCGGCGATTGTCCCGCAACCCCTGTCGAAGCTGCTCGGCGCGCCCCGCAAGCAGCGCTTCCCAGGCGCGTAGCACCAGGTCGGTCCGGTCAGATCCGGTGGCTGCGGATTTCCCCGACACGTGGCCTCCCCAAAGGCGGGACTCAGCCAGTGTGCACAGTGGACAGCAGAAGTTGCATGGACCGAATAGCTGACCGGGTCTCCTGCAGGAAGTTGGTGGTGGTCAATCGCTGCCGAAGGTGTCCGCTCGAAACGGTGGCCGGGTCGACACCGACCGTCTCCACCGCGCAGCCGTACGGAACTCCGAGAACCCGGATCGCGTCCGCGTGCTGGAAGGGGACGAAGTGTTCGGTGGTGACCAGGAGGATCTTCTGTCCTGGATCAGGCCGGCCCACGGAGTTCGCCCAGAACGTACAGGTGTCCGCGGTGTTGGCTCGCCGGTTCGGATCTGAGGACGGCGCTGCCAGGACCCGGAGGCGGGGGCCGATCGGGATTCGATATTCCCGAGTCAGAAAGGAGACATGGGGCTTGTCAGGCGACTTTTCTCCCGTCTCACGATCGCGTACGGCACCGGGAAAGGCCGACCGCAGCGCGATGTCCATGGCGTCGAACTCGTCGCCGCACTCCCCGACCGCCAACTCCGATGCCATCGACTGTTCCGGCTCGGTCGTCGGGCGGAAGCTGCCCAACCCGCAGACCTCGGGACTGTCGATGACCCCATCGAGCAGGGCGGCTGCGTGACCGGCCCGGATCAGGCAGCCCCGCAGCAGGCCGCCGTGGATAAGGACGTGGTCGTAGGCGCGCTCACGGGGCAAATTGTGGTGACGCAGGCCGAGGGCGGCAGCGGCTGCATGCACCCGCTCGGTGACGCCTCTGGAGAAGTCCCTGGCGACGGCGGCGGCCCGTTCACCACCGGCCCGGAAGTCCCAACAGCGGGCCGAGATCTCCTCCAGGCCGGCCAACACCTCGACGACGTCCCCGGACGGCCACTTCTCGTCGAAGCACTCGACCAGGTCGCGCATGGCGGTCGACATGGACCAATCAGCGATCTCCGAGGTCAGGCTGGCAAGATCGCTTCCGTCCCGCCCGTGCCATCGCGGCAGCACGGCCTGCGCATAGCTGACCATGATTGCTTCCTTTCGACCTGCACCTTCAGATGTGACGATCCAAAGTAGCGGTTCGCGTGCCGACTATCCGGCCGATTCGGCGGACTCCCGCGAAAATGTCAGCCGCCGGCACGAGAACGCCCTCGACCCCCGCTTCGCTGCCTGACACAACACGAGTTGGCGGTGGTCACGGACGTTCTGTGGGCAGCCCTGAACCGCCGGGACGGAAAGCCGCCCGCCCGGCCTCCTAATGGGTCGCAGACGACCTGAGGAGGCAGAGAATGAAGCCCGAGGAGCAGCGCCGCCCACCCCAGCCGTACGAACTGACCTGGGTCACCATGCGGAGTGCCGGATCCGTTGCCGGTGCCACCGCAGCCGCCGTGGAGGCACGCGGGCTCGCGCTCGCCATCGTCGCCCTGATCGCCATCAGCGACATGGTCGTCGCGGCACACCGCCGCCTACGGGGCAGCCGCTAACCCGTCATGCGGCCCCGGCTCGGTCATCCACACCGAGCCGGGGCCGCTCCACGTTCCGCCCACCCCGCTCAGCGACCCAGAGAACTCCTACGGAGCCGGGCCAGGGCCAGGGCGACCAGGGGCACCGCCTGGAGGGCGTGCATCCCCACGAAGTGCGGGACACACAAGTCGCCGCCGGTGGTGCTCCAGCCGGTCACCGGCATGCCCGGTCCGCCGTCGGCCACCCCCACACTGTCGTGGGCCGCCGGCGTCTGAGCCCGAACGAGCAGCGCCGACACCTCGTCGGCGGTGATCGGAAACCGCAGTGGGGCGAGTTCCTAACCCAAGAGGCGGTGCTTCTTATGCCCATATCGGACTTGCACTGGCATAAATATACATACTGGATGTGACCCTTGCCTCATCATCAACCGTTCTCTATCGTTGCCGGAAAGCGCTTTCCTCTACCAGGTTTCTATGTCTGAAAGGTGACATCGGATGAGACGCAAAGTCGCCACGCGGTGGCTGGCCGGCGGTGCCACTGTGGTCGCAGGTGCCGTCGTCGCGCTGGCGCTGCAGGTTCCCAACGCCTCGGCCGCCACGAACCTGAGCCTCGGTGCCGGGGCCGACGGCTCCAGCAAGGCCAGTGGTACCAGCTATGGCAACGTCATCGACGGCAACGCCAGCACCTACTGGTCGCCGAGCGGCTCGACCGGCACGGTCTCGGTCAAGTGGGGCAGCGCCACCACGGTGTCCTCGGCTGTCATCGTGCAGGCCTCGGGCGGCGGTTCGATCAGCGGCTGGCAGCTCAAGAACCACGACACGGGCTCCGTCCTGGCCAGCGGCAGCAGCGCCCCGAGCACCATCAACTTCTCCTCGACGTCGCTGAAGAAGATCTCCTTCGTCATCACCAGCGGGTCCGGCACTCCTCGGATCGCCGAGTTCGAGACGTACTCCAGCGGCGGGTCGAACCCGACCCCGACCTCCAGCCCCACCAGCGGTCCGACGGCCAGCCCGACCAGCAGTCCGACGCCCGGCCCGACCGGCAACCCGGGCACGCCGACTGGCGCATGGCCGTCGTCGGCCGGCTCCGTGAGCATCTCGGGCACGGTCAGCGTCTCCGGCACCTTCGACGGCGGGATGAAGACCTACTGCTGCATCGGTGACGGTGGGCAGGGCGAGTCGCAGGACCCGATGTTCAAGATCGCCAACGGTGGCACGCTGCAGAACGTCATCCTCGGCTCGCCCGCAGGTGACGGCGTGCACTGCGAGGGGACCTGCACGCTGCGCAACGTGTGGTGGAACGACATCGGCGAGGACGCCGCCACCTTCAAGCAGACCAACGGCGGTACCTCCTACATCATCGGTGGCGGCGCGCGTAACGGCAGCGACAAGACTTTCCAGCACAACGGCAACGGCACGGTCAGCATCTCCGGCTTCTACCTCAAGGGTTCCGGCAAGCTGTACCGCGGCTGCGGCAACTGCTCCACCTCGCACACCCGCCACGTGCGTATCGACAACGTCCTCGTCGACGACATCGACATGCTCGCCGGCATCAACAGCAACTGGAACGACACCGCGACGATCACTCGCGTGGTCGTGATCGGCTCGGCCACCATCTGCGGCAAGTACAAGGGCGTGCCCAAGGGCAGCGAACCCAGCTACCTCGGTGAGGGCTGGAACGACGCCAACTGCAAGGTCAACAGAAGTGACGTCACCTTCCGGTAGTCACCAGACACGCTTGTTCGCGAAGGGGCACCCGTCTGACGGCGGGTGCCCCACACACCTACACACGGTCGCTACCCTCGACGCCGCAGCGCCTCGGTGAGACCGTCGACCCCGGTACCGTCAGCACCCGTCATGGTGCCCGACCCTGACGGTCCGCCGGCGGGGATGCCGGAGGAGCCGCTACGCGGTCGACCGTCAGGGCTCGACCCGCCAGCGCGGTGGGATCAGCGACCCGGTCAGATGTTGGACGCGTCGGGAGGCAGATCGGCCGGCGGTTGCGGGGAGCCGGTGCCGTCGGGGGCGCCCTGGCCGGTACGACCGAGCACGTACGCCGTCATCGACAGCGAACCATAGGCGTAGCCGTCCACGAGGACCTCGGTCTCCGGCACGTCGGCGGCTCCGGCGAGGCCGGCGAGGTACAGCGCCGGGATGAAGTGGTCCGGGGTGGGCACCGCGAGGTCGTAGTCACGGTGGGCGTCGAGGCTCGCGAACCCGGTCGGGTCGGTGAGCATGCGGGCCTTGGCGTCCTCGTCGAAGCGCCGCGCCCAGTCGTAGCCGCCGTCGGTGAGGTTCCAGTCCATCCCGCGCAGGTTGTGCACCACGTTGCCGCTGGTGACGACGAGCACGCCCCGGTCGCGCAGGGGAGCCAGCTTCGCGCCCAGCTCCAGGTGGTAGTCCAGGGGTTTGGCGGCGTTGATGCTGAGCTGGACGACCGGGATGCTGGCGTCGGGGAAGGCGTGCACGAGCACCGACCAGGTGCCGTGGTCGATGCCCCAGCTGTCGACGTCCGCGCCCACCCACGTCGGGTGGACCACGTCGCTGACCTCGGTGGCCAGCTCGGGGAGCCCGGGGGCGGGGTACTGCACCTCGAACAGCTCCCGGGGGAAGCCGTAGAAGTCGTGGATGGTGCGCGGCCTCGGCATGGCGGTCACGGCGGTGGCGTTGATGTACCAGTGGGCGCTGACGACCAGGATCGCCCGGGGTCGCGGCACGCTCTCGCCGAAGGCCTTCCACGCTGCGGTGTAGCGGTTGACCTCCAGCGCGTTCATCGGGCTGCCGTGGCCGAAGAAGGCCGCCGGCATCCGGACGTCCGAGGTCCTGACCGGGTCTGCCGTCACGATCGAGCCTTCCTCGACGCCGGTGGTGGCAACGCCGCAGCCCTGGCGTCAGCCCGGAGGCCGCAGGTGAACCATGCCGAACAGAGCCTATCCACTGTTGCTGGCGCGCGCGCCACTTCGACCGTTCGGCGTCAGCGCCACGCTTCCCAGAAGCGACGAGTTCACCAGCGCGCCGCCGTCCGAAGCCACACCGGCACCGCCCGGGAGGCCGACGAACCAACCCTCGGCTGCTGTCTGGATCACTACGACTGGAGTACCGGCTCGATGGGACGGCATCGGCCCCGGGGCGATGACGCCCCGGGGCCGATCGGGTGGGTGTCAGGTCAGTACGCCGGGTCCATGTAGAGCAGGACGGGGGGCGGGCACGGACACGGCGGCCAGGGGGGCAACGGGCAGGTGCACCAGGTCACCAGGTAGTTGCGGACCTGCACCGGCGTCCAGGCCGGGTTGACCTGTAGGACACGGGCGGCGGCGCCGGCCACGTGCGGGGAGGCCATCGAGGTGCCGCTGATGGTGTTGCTCGCGGTGGTGCTCGTGATCCACGCCGAGGTGATGCCGGTGCCCGGCGCGTAGATGTCGACGCAGTTGCCCCAGTTGGAGTAGGAGGCGCGGATGTCGTTGCTGTCGGTGGCACCGACGGTGATCGCGTTCGGGGTCGAGGCCGGCGAGAAGTTGCAGGCGTCGGCGTTGGAGTTGCCGGCCGCGACCGCGTAGGTCACGCCGTCGGCGATCGAGTTGGTCACCGCGGCGTTCACCGAGGTGTTCAGGGTGCTGCCGAGGCTCATGTTGGCCACGGCCGGGCCGGAGACGTGGTTGCTGGTCACCCAGTTGATGCCGTTGATGACGCCGGCGAGGGTGCCGCTGCCGGCGCAGTTGAGGACCCGGACGGCGACCAGCCGGACGTTCTTCGCCACGCCGTAGCGGGTGCCGCCGACGGTGCCGGCGACGTGGGTGCCGTGGCCGTTGCAGTCGTCGGCCGGCAGGGCGCCGTCGACCGCGTCGTAGCCGTGGACGGCCCGTCCGCCGAAGTCGGTGTGGGTGGTCCGGATGCCGGTGTCGATGATGTACGCGACGACGCCGGAGCCGGTGCTGGTGAAGCTGTAGGAGTTGTCCAGCGGGAGGGGGTGCTGGTCGATCCGGTCCAGGCCCCAGGACGGGGTCGGGGACTGGGTGGTCGTGGTCTGCACGGTGCCGTCCTGCTCGACGTAGGCCACCGCCGGGTCGGCCGCGAGCCGCTTGGCGGTCTTCTCGCTGGCGCGTACGGAGAAGCCGTTGAGGGCGTCGCCCCAGACGTCGCGGACGGTGGCGCGGTAGCGCTCGGCGAGGGAGGCTGCCTTGCTGGCGACGGCGGCCTTGGCCCGGCCGGCGGTGCCGCCCACCGCGCTGTCCTTGAGGACGACGATGTAGCTGTCGGCGACGGCGGTGGCGCTGCCGGCGTTGAGAATCCTGCCGGTGGTCGGAGCGGCGGCGGCCGGCGTGCCGATCATGGCGGTGACCATCGCCGAGACGGCGACGACCCCCAGGGCGGCAGTTCGACCCTTGCGCTTTCGGGGGAGCGACATTTCCCGATTCCTCCTTACTGTGGCCGTTCTCGACTGGCGAGGCGCCACGGCTGGGACCGGCCCTGAATGGCTACCCGAAAGGTAATCCAAGATTCTCTTTATTTGAACATAACAACACTCCATAATATTGATGTTCGACTAAGTAGTTACGATCCCCGCACCCTCGTTTGCCGTGGCCAGCAGCGAGCCGGGCGTCAACCACGCCAACGTCGGACGCTCGGGTTCGGGCGGAAAAATCAGACAATCGGACCAGGGTGCGCTGCTCGGTGCGGACTCTTGGGATATCTTTCCCAAGCCTCAATCAACCCAGCATGGCGCACCCGAACTGCCAATAGAATAAGATTCGGCATCAATGTCGACCAATCGCCGAGTCGTCGCAAGCAGATCAGGCAGAGAACCCCGAGCCGGCTTCGAGCCTGCGCGGGGCCCGGGTGGGCGGGAGTCCAGCCTCGATCGCCATCCTGCGGTCGGATGATGAGCAGTGGATGATCACCCTCTGCACACACATCGACACTCAACGCTAGGTTGATGGCCTTCCCACGAATGGAGGTCCACCTGTGACCACCGTCCGAAGGATCGGCATCGTGATCGCCTCCGTGATCGCCGTCCTGCTACCCACCTCCGCCGCCCGTGCCGCCGACGCCGGCTACGTCGTCAACCCGACCGGCGCCGTCCTGTACCAGACCAACTGGTGGTACTCCAGCTCCACCGTCAACGCGCTGCCCGGCACGCCCGCGGTGTCGTCCATCGGCACGATCTACTGGTCGTACTCGATCTCCAACCACTTCAACGTGATCGCCCAGCTCTGCAACCCGAACGGGCCGGGGCAACTGCTCTGCCTCGACCTGCCCAACGGCTGGGCCACCGGCAACACCACCGCCTGGGCGGGCCTGTCGGCGCAGCGCGCTTGGCTGTTCCGGCTCGCCGTCCTCGACCCGGTGACGAAGGTCCTCAGCCCCTACCGGTACGGCGGCCAGCACTCGGTGATCGTGAACTACACCTACACCACCCCGTCACCGGCCCGCGCCCAGGACTCCCCGCTCCACGTCGTCTCCCACTGACCGCGGCCCCGCCCACGTCGGCCTACGTCGGCCTGCATCAGCGACATGCGGCAAGTCGGGGTGTCCGAGTGTCCGGACACCCCGACTTGCCGCAAACAGGAAGCCGAACGCCGGGTTGGGCGGCGTCAGGCGGGGAGGAAGCGGGCGGCGTCGGCGACGACGTAGCCGTCCGTGCCGTCGGTGCGGATCAGGACGCTGCCGGCCGTCCCGGCCGCGAAGGCGTACGTCCCGAGGGACACCCACTGTCCGCCGGAACCGCGCTGGTCGACGGTACGGGTGGTGACGCCACCGCCGTGCACCACGTCCACCGGTACGTTGCTGGCCCGGTTGGGGTCGGCGGTCCAGCGCAGGCTGACCGCGTAGCTGCCGGCGGCCGGCAGGGCCGGGGTGAAGCGCAGCCGGTTGACGCCCTTGCCGGTGTTGCCGTCGTGTTCGTAGTCGACGCCCCAGTACCCGCTGACGTGGCTGCTGCTCAGCCAGGTGCCGGCCCGGGTCACCGCGGCCGAGGCGTTGTCGACGACGATCTCGCCGTCGACCGCCGGCGGCCACTGGAGGTGCTGGCCGTCCTGGCGTAGCCGGGTCTGGAGGGCAGCGACGTCGACCTGCTGCACCGGCGTCCCCGCGTCGATCGCCAGCTTCGCCGCCGTGGCGGCGGACTGGGCGAGGATCATGAACACCGGTTCCATCCGGATCGAGCCGTACGCGATGTGGCTGGCCGAGAGGCAGACCGGCACGAGGAGGTTGGCGCACTGCGCCTCGGTGGGCACGATCGCGCGGTAGCTGATCGGGTACGGGCCGGGCACCCCGACCTGCACGTCGCCCTCGTTCTTGACGACGCCGTCGACCACGACCCGCTGGCAGTTGTGCGAGTCCATGGTGTAGCTGGCCAGTCCGACCGCGTCGGCGACCCGCACCCGGCCCCGGCAGTCCCGCTCGGTCACCACGTACGCCGAGACCATCCGGCGGGCCTCCCGGACGTACAACTGGGGTGGCCAGCCGCCGGTGGCGGTGAACTCGTCGGCGGCCAGGCCCCACGCGGCGGTCGAGGTCCGGACCGACGCGGGCAGCCGGGGGTCGTTGGCCAGGAACCACATCAGGCCCTGCTGGTAGGTGCGGTGGTCGGCGACGATGCTCTCCCGCGCGGCGGGGCTGGCGGTCGGGTAGGTGTGGTTGGCGCCGATGAAGTCGGTGGAGAACGCGCCGTGGTTGTTGGAGTCGGTCTTGCCGTTGCCGACGCCCTGGGTGGTGAAGAACGGTCCGGTGAAACCGGCCTGGACGTAGCGGAGCAGGAGTTCGTAGTCGGCCGGGTCGTAGCCGACGGGCTTCGGGAACGGGATCCGGTCGGCGGCCTTCGTCAGGCACATGCGGAAGTTGTACGCCTGGATCAGCCCGTCGCCGGTGCCGTTGGGCGCGACGGGCGCGGCGGAGATACCGGGAAGCAGGCCACTGGCCGGATTGCCGGGCACCACGTACGGGTCGACCGGCCGGGTGAACTGGTGGCCGCTACGCAGTTGCACCCCGTTGATCGTCTCGCCGTACACCGCGTTGGCCTCGCGGCCGAGGGCGTACGACACACCGGCCTTCGCCATCAGGTCGCCCTCGTACGTCGCGTCGACGAACATCGGGCCGGCGAAGGTCTGCCCGTTGTCGGTGGTGAGCGCGGTGATCCGGTTACCGGCGCGAACCACCTGGGCGAGCCGGGTGTTGAGGTAGACCGGCACCCCGTGCTCGGCGAGCAGGTCGTCGAAGACCTCGGCGGCGACGTGCGGTTCGAAGACCAGCCGCATCGGCGAGTCGGGGGTGACGGTGTTGCCGTGGTACTTCGCGTGCACCCGCCGGTAGAACTCCCCGGCGATGCCGCCGATGGAGGCGCTGGTGCCGCTGTCGGTGTAGCCGAGTCCGCCGGTGGTGAGTCCGCCGACGTGCTGGCCCGGTTCGAGGATCAGCGCGGTGCGCCCCATCCGGCGCATCTGCACGGCGGCCACGATGCCGGCCGAGGTGGCGCCGTAGACGACCAGGTCGGCGGTGACGGTGTCGGCGGCCAGGGCGGGCAGGCCGATGCCGGTGGAGCCGGCGACGAGCAGGGTGGCACCACCGAGGCGCAGCAGGTGACGGCGATTGAGCACAGGCGACATGGCGGCTGCCTTTCGGGCACGGGCCTTCGAGGGGAGGGAGCGCGCCGCCGCACCCCGAACTCAATCGACTTTTGTCCATAGGTTGCGCGATGTCAAGAGCCGGAGCGGGGGCGCTCCGGCTCTCGTGGTGGTGCGTCCGGGGGTGGTTGCAGGGGACCCTTCCTCATCAAAAAGCGGTAACAGGGGTCCCCTGCTAACACTTCAGCGCGCGCCGCGCCCGGCTAGCCGTTGACCGCGCGCAGCACCGGGGGTGTGGTGAGGGCGGCGGGGTCGAGCGGTAGTCGGCTGTGGACGGTGAAGGTGGTCGACTCGCCGGGGAGCAGGGTGACCAGCGCCCGGTCGACCTCGGCGGCCGGGTCGAGGCGGTCCGGGTAGAGGGTCAGGTCGCGAAGGATGGCGCGGGCGCGGACGTGGACCCGTACCCCACCGTCGACCGGTTCGACGGTGGCGTCGTGGGCCGCCGCCGGCCAGGGGATGTCCCGGTCCTCGGCGAAGAACCACAGGGCCCGCTCGGCGCTCTCCCCCGCCTCGACGACCAACAGTTCACGCCGGGCGTCCTCGGGACGGGCCAGGTCCGCCGGCAGGGCGAGGGTCACCGCCGCGCCGGGCGGCACGTCCAGCTCGTACGACGTCTTGGCGCGCGGTTCGCCGGCCAGGGTGAGCCGGGTGACCGTGGCCGGGGCCCGCCACGGCTGCCCGCTGTCGTTGACCGCCACCAGGACGAGCCCACCGCCGCCGGCCAGGCCACCGCCAGCCAGGTCGCCACCGCCGGCCAGGCCACCTCCGCCGGCCGGGCCACCGTCGCGGGGCTGAACGGTGAGCAGGCGGTCGGCGTACGCGTGCCGCAGGGCGTACCAGAGCGGCTTGCGGCGTCCGTCGCCGTCCACCGCCGACCAGGAGGTCACCGGCCAGCAGTCGTTGAGCTGCCAGACGATGGCGCCCATGCAGACGCCCCGGTGCGACCGGAAGTGCTCCACCCCGCAGGCGATGGCACGGGCCTGGTTGACCTGGGTCAGGTGGTGCCACTCGTCGAAGTCGGCCGGGGTGGGCAGGTGCGCCTCCAGCCCGCGCTGGAGCTTCCGGTTCCCGTCGATGGCCTTCTGGTGGTGGGCCATGCCGGGCGAGTCCGGGGCGAGCGGGTCGTCCGAGAGCGCCCGGCGCAGCGTCGCGTACGCGGGCGGGGCCTGGTAGCCGAACTCGGCCACGAACCGGGGCACGTACTCGCGGTACTTCAGGTAGTCGTCGGTGTTCCAGACGTCCCAGATGTGGGTGGTGCCGTGCGCCGGGTCGTTGGGGTGGATCTCCTCGCGGCCCGACCACGGGCTGCCCGGCCAGTACGGGCGGGTCGGGTCGAGTTCGGCGACGATCCGGGGCAGCAGGTCGAGGTAGTAGCCCCGCCCCCACGTCCGCCCGGCGAGCGGCTCCTGCCAGTCCCAGTCGTGCCAGCCCCAGATGTTCTCGTTGTTGCCGGTCCAGAGCACCAGGGACGGGTGGACGGCCAGCCGGGTGACCTGTTCCCGCGCCTCGGCCTCGACCTCGGTGCGGAACGGTTCCTCCTCCGGGTACGCCGCGCAGGCGAAGAGGAAGTCCTGCTGGACGAGGAGTCCGAGCGAGTCGGCGAGGTCGTAGAAGTCGTCCGACTCGTACCGGCCGCCGCCCCAGACGCGTAGCAGGTTGACGTTCGCGCCGATCGCCTGGTCGAAGCGGTGGGCCAGCCGGTCGCGGGTCACCCGGTCGGGGAAGACGTCGTCGGGGATCCAGTTGACGCCCCGGACGAAGACCGGAATCCCGTTGACGACCAGGGCGAACGCGCTGCCGTGCGGGTCGGCGGCGGTGTCGAGGCGCACCGACCGGAAGCCGATCCGCCGGGTCCAGTCGTCCAGCGGGGTGCCGTCGAGGGCGCCGAGGGTGACGGTCAGCGGGTACCGGTGCGGGTCGCCGTACCCCCGGGGCCACCAGAGCCGGGGGTCGCGGACGGTGAGGTCGAGCACCGCCGTGCTCTCCCCGGCCGGCAGCACCGTCTCGGCGGTCACGCGGGCGACCGTGGCGCGGACGACGAGCGGGACGTCGGCGGCCCGTTCGGCCGTGACGTGCACCGCGACGGTGCCGACGCCGTCGGCGACGGTCACCAGGGGACGGACGTCCGCGAGCCGGGCGGTCGACCAGGCGTGCAGGCCGATCTCCTGCCAGATCCCGGCGGTGACCAGGGTCGGACCCCAGTCCCAGCCGAAGTTGCAGGCCGTCTTGCGGATGAACTGGAACGGCTCCGGGTAGGCGTTCGGCCGGTCGCCGAGCCGGTCCCGGTGTGCCTCGGCGTACCGGTAGGCGGAGTCGAACCGGACGACGAGGTGGTTGTCCCGGTCGCGTAGCAGCGCCCCGACGTCGAACCGGTGGCTTCGGTGCATGTTCTCGGTCCGGCCGAGCTCGACGCCGTTGAGGGTGAGCGTGGCGACGGTGTCCAGGCCGGCGCAGACCAGGTCGGTCCGGTCCGCGTCGCCCGGCGGCCGGTCGAAGGTGGTCTCGTACACCCAGTCGGTGCGGCCGATCCAGGCGAGCCCGGTCTCGTTGTCGTCGAGGTAGGGGTCGGGGATCAGCCCGGCGGCGAGCAGGTCGGTGTGCACGCAGCCGGGCACGGTCGCCGGGATCACCCGGCCGGCGATGCCCGCCGGGACGGTCACCGCGCCAGCCGGGTCGGCCTGGTCTGCCTCGGCCGGGGCCGGCGGGGCGGGCAGCGCCCGCAGGGTCCAGCCGTCGTGCAGGGCGTGCCGGTTCGGAGCGCCCCCGTGCGTGTGGTTCACGACTTCACCGCGCCTTCCATGATTCCGCGGACGATCTGCCGACCGCCGATGACCAGCATCACCAGCAGCGGCAGGGTGGCGACCAGGGCACCGGCCAGCACCCGCCGGTACAGCACGTAGTTGCCGCTGGCCAGGTCGGAGAGGGCGACCATCGAGGTCGGGTAGTCGGTGCCGCCCAGGGTGATCAGGGGCCACTGGAACTCGTTCCAGGTGGCCACGAAGGTGAGCAGGCCCAGTACGGCCAGCGCGGGTCGCACCGCCGGCAGCACCACGCTCCAGAAGATCCGCATGGTGCTCGCGCCGTCGATCCGGCCCGCCTCGACGAGTTCGTCGGGGACCGCGTCGAGGATGAACTGTCGCATGTAGAACACCCCGAACGCGGTCACCAGACCGGGGGCGATCACCGCGAGCAGGGTGCCGTTCCAGCCGCCCTCGCCGGGCATGTGCCCCATCAGGATGTAGAGGGCGACCACGCCGAGCTGGTTCGGCACGGTCATGGTGAGGATCACCATCACCATCAGCGCGTTCCGTCCCTTGAACCGCAGCTTGGCGAAGGCGAATCCGGCCAGCGAGCAGAAGAAGAGCACCGAGGCGGTCACCACGGACGAGACGATGACGCTGTTGCCGAGCGACTGGAGGAAGAAGACGTCCTGCATCGAGAAGACCTCGCGCAGGTTGGTGGCGAGCTGCCCGCCGGGGAGCACCTGCGGCGGGATCTTCGCCAGCGCCTCGTCGGTGTTCGTCGCGATGACGAACATCCAGTACAGCGGGAACGCCGAGAACGCGATGACGACGCTGAGGAAGAGGTAGCTCCAGACGCTGCCGGGGGTGTGCTGCGGGGCGCGCCCGGTCAGCGCGGCCCGCCGTCGGTTCTTCATCGCTTCCCTCCGCCCAGGCGGTTGGTGAGCAGGGCGTTGACGGCGGCGACGACCAGGATGACCAGGAAGAGCGCCCAGGACATCGCCGCCGCGTAGCCGAGGTTGAGGTCGCGCCAGCCGACCTTGTAGATGAGCTGGGCGATGGTCTGCCACTGGTGGTCGTCGCCGCCGTTGCCGAGCGCGGGGTTGCTGTCGAAGAGCATCGGCTCGGTGAACAGTTGCAGGCCGCCGATGGTGGAGAGCACCACCGTGAAGATCACCACGGGCCGGATCATCGGTACGGTGATCCGCCAGAGCTGCCGCCAGGGGCCGGCCCCGTCGACCGCCGCCGCCTCGTAGACGTCACGCGGGACGGACTGCATCGCGGCGAGGTAGAGCAGCGCGTTGTAGCCGATCCACTTCCAGTTGACCATGGTGGCGATGGCGATCCAGGAGGCCCACGTCGACGCGCGCCAGTCGATCGGCTCGGTGTCGCCGATGCCGAGAAGCGACAACGCCCAGTTCGCGATGCCGGTGTCCCGGGCGAACACCACCGAGAAGATCAGCGTGGAGGCGGTCACCGGGGTGACGTACGGCAGCAGCACGCCCACCCGCCACCAGGTCTGCGCCCGCAGTTTCCGGTTGAGCAGCGCGGCCACGACCAGCGCCAGCAGCAGCTGCGGCACGGTGGAGAGCAGGAAGATCCCGAAGGTGTTGTAGAGCGCGTTCCAGAAGTCGCCGTCGGAGAGCAGGCGGCGGAAGTTGTCCAGGCCGGCCCAGCCGTCCCGGGTCGGGTCGTCGAGCCGCCAGGTGCGCAGCGCCACGACCCCGTTGAAGACGATCGGAAAGAGCCCGAAGAGCGCGAAGAGCAGGAAGAACGGCGCGATCAGCAGGTACGGCAGGTAGCGCACGTCGAACCGGTACAGCCGGTCGCGCCAGCGGGACACGCGCGCGTCGGGCTCGGGGCGGGCGTCACGGCCACGTCGGGGCGCCGTGGCGGCGGCACGGGTGGGGGGCATCGGGGACCTCCGGGTTCGCCACCGGCGGCCGGCCGGCACGGTGGAACGACCCCCGTGGGTACGTCCCGCCGGCCGACCGTCCGCGTACGGTCAGGAGTTCGCGGCCTTCTCGGCTTCCTTGACCGCCTCGGTCCAGGCCTGGTCGGGCTTGCCCTTGAGGTTGCCGGTGGCGAGGCGGTTCAACACGTTCTCCACGGCGACCCGGGTCGGGCCGTTCCTGCGGCCCAGGTACTGCGGGGTGAGGTTCTCGGCCGTCTTGGAGAAGATCTGCCCGACGGGCGCGTTGTTGAAGAACGGGTTGGCGAAGTCCCGGATCGCCGGGTCCTGGTAGAGCGCCGGCTGGGACGGCAGGTTGCCGACCTTCTTGAAGATCTCGATCTGCTGCTCCGGCTGGATCAGCCACTCCAGGAACTTGTACGCCTCGTCGACGTTCTTCCCCTGCTTGGGGATGGTCAGGAAGGAGCCGCCCCAGTTGCCGCCCCCGCCGGGGATCGCGGCCACGTCCCACTTGCCCTCGGTCTGCGGCGCGGTGTTCCTGATGTGCCCCTGCATCCAGGCCGGGCAGGCCAGCACGGCGAAGTCGCCCTTGACGAAACCGCTGTTCCACTCGGGCGAGAAGGCGGTGAGGTTGGCGGAGAGGCCGGTGGCGATGCTCTTCGCGGCGACGTCGAAGGCGACCTTCGGCCCGCCGTCCATCTTCAGCGTCTCGTTCTCGTCGTAGAAGCCGACCGGCTGCTGCCCGAGGACCGGGTTGAAGATGTTGGTGCCGGAGTCGATGAACTTCTTGCCGCTGCGGGCGGTGTACCGCTGACCGGCCTCGACGAACCGGTCCCAGGTGGGCCAGAGCGCGGAGACCTGCTCCCGCTGGGTGGGCAGGCCGGCGGCGGCGAAGAGGTCGGTGCGGTAGCACATGGCCAGGCCGCCGACGTCGGTGCCGAGGCCGATCTGGGTCTTGCCGTCGGGGGTGAGGGTCTGCCGCCACTTCCAGGGCAGGTACTTCTGCTCGTACTGGTCGGCGCCCTTGTCCAGCAGGTTGACGAACTTGTCGGCCTGGCCCCGGAACTGGACGACGAAGCCCTCGTCGACGGCGGCGATGTCGGGGGCGCCGCTGCCGGCGATCAGCTTCTTCTGGAGGTCCTCGTGCTGGGCGTTGTACTCCCCCGTGTTCAGCACGATCCTGACGTTCGGGTTGGCCGACTCGTACGTCGACTTCAGCTCGTCGAGGCCGAAGTCGCCCCAAAAATTGATCTTGAGCGTGACGGTGCCGCCCGAGTCGGCTCCGCCGCCACCGCTGTTGCCGCTGCACGCCGCGACCATGGCCAGGCTGACCACACCCGCCGAGGCCAGCCGGGCCCATCGAGACCAGGACCGTGCCATGTCACTCCTCCGCATGGGAACGCTCCCGGGATCGAGAGACGTCGACTGAACCGGATAAGTCAGGCCACCGTACGAGCCGGTTTCCGGCATGTCAACGATTGACCATGATCGACATTTCAGGATGCCGTAGGCACGCGCCCAATGACTGTTGGACGCACCTCACTCCTGGCGGGGAGAGCGGCTGACCGCCGGGAAAGGGTGCCGCTTAACCGGGCAAGTGCCGTCGCTCCCGCCGGACGCCCACCGCGTGCAGTAGCGTGGGTGCGCCGGGGGCCGGCCGGGCATGATCAGCCCGAGGGCCCGCAGGGAACCGCCCGCGAGGGCGACCGGGAAGTGGAGGGACGCGCCGGTGAAACGGCCGACCATCGCCGACGTCGCCCGACGGGCCGGAGTCTCCAAGGGAGCGGTGTCCTACGCGCTCAACGGACAGCCCGGGGTCTCCGACGCCACCCGGCGGCGCATCCTCGCCATCGCCGAGGAGATCGGCTTCAGCCCGAGCAGCGCGGCCCGGGCCCTCTCCGGGGCCACCGCCGCGGCGGTCGGGCTGGCCCTGTGCCGTCCGGCCCGGATCCTCGGCATCGAACCGTTCTTCATGGAGCTGATCAGCGGCGTCGAGGCCGAACTCTCCGCCCGGTCGTACGCGCTGACCCTCCAGGTCGTCGCCGACCAGGACGCGGAGATCGCGGTCTACCGGCGCTGGTGGGCGGAACGACGGGTCGACGGGGTGCTCGTCTGCGACCTGCGCGTGAACGACCGGCGGGTGCCGGTGCTGGAGGAACTGCGCCTGCCCGCGGTGGTGATCGGCGGGCCGGGACACACCGGCACGCTGCCCAGCGTCTGGTGTGACGACGCCGCCGCGCTGGTCGAGGCGGTGGAGTACCTGGTCGCCCTCGGACACCGCCGGATCGCCCGGGTCGGTGGCCTGCCCGACCTGCTGCACACCCGGAACCGCACCGAGGCGTTCGAGCGGGTGTGCCGGGAACTCGGCCTGGTCGACGCGGTGACCGTCCCCTCCGACTACACCGGGGAGGAGGGGTCCCGGGCGACCCGGCGACTGCTCAGCTCCCCGGGCCGACCCACCGCGGTCATCTACGACAACGACGTGATGGCCGTCGCCGGGCTCGCGGTCGCCCAGGAGATGGGTCTCGCCGTCCCCGGTGACCTCTCCATCGTGGCGTGGGACGACTCCCCGCTCTGCCGGCTGGTCCACCCGCCGCTGACCGCGCTCGGCCGGGACATCCCCGCGTACGGCGCACTCGCCGCCCGGAACCTGCTGGCGGCGATCGGTGGGGAGACCGTCAGCGCGTTCCAGGACGAGACGGCTCACCTGACCCCGCGCGGCAGCACCGCACCACCCCGGTCAGGTGAACGCGTCCGGTGACGGGTGTTCCTCCAGGAACGCCTCCACCCGCTCGGCGGTCGCCGGGCGGGAGAGCGCGAAGCCCTGCCCGTACCGGCAGCCGGCGCGGTACGCCCGGTCGACCTGGCCGGCCGACTCCAGCTCCTCCACCACGACCTCCAACCCGAGGCGCCCGCCCAGGTTCAGCACCACGTCGATCAGGGGCTGCTCCGGCCCGCCGCCCCCGACCAGCCGTGGATCGACCTTGACCAGGTCGATCGGCAGCTCCCGCAACCGACGCAGGGAGGCACGCCCGGCGTGGAAGTCGTCCAGCGCCGTCCGGACACCGAGGGACCGCAGCCCGGCCAGCCGGGCCGTCACGGTCGGCAGGTCGACGTCGAGCCCGGCCTCGCCGACCTCGACCACCAGCCGGTCGGCCGCCACCTGATGCCGGGCGAGGGTGCCGGCCACCCGGGTGACGAAGCCCGGCGCGGTCAGCTCGGCCGGGGTCACGTTGACCGCCATCCAGAGCAGCGGGCGCGCCGACGACCAGGCGGCGAGTTGCCGGCAGGCCCGGTCCAGCACCCACTGCCCGACCTCGTCGAGCAGGCCCAGGTCGGCCGCGACCGGAATCAGCTCGGCGGGGAGCACGGTGCCGAGCAGGGGGCTGCGCCAGCGCAACAGCGCCTCGGTGCCCACCGGCGCCCGGTCGGCCAGGCGGTGCACCGGTTGGTAGACCAGGTCCAGCTCGCCCCGGGTCACCGCGCCGGCCAGTTCCCGCTCCAGGTCCAGCCGGCGGACCAACTGCTCCTCGAGGAAGACGTCGTACCACTCGATCCGGTTACGACCGAGCTGGCTGGCCCGCCGTCGGGCCAGGTCGGCCTGTCGTAGCACGTCGTCGGCGCTACCGGCGGCGGTGTCGGCGACCCCGATGCTCACCTCCAGCCGCACCTGCGCCCCGGGCAGCCGGTACGGCTCGGTGAGCGCCGTGAGCAGCCGGACGGCGAGCCCGTACGCGGGCACCGAACCGCTTTCGGCGATCACCGCGAACTCGTCCCCGGAGAGCCGGGCGACCAGGTCGTCCGGGCCGGCGGTGGCGCACAGGCGTTCGGCCACCTCGACGAGGACCAGGTCGCCGACGGCCTGCCCGCTGCCGTCGTTGACCTCGCAGAGGCCGTGCAGGTCCAGCACGAGCAGCGTGGCGGGCTCCCCCGGTTCGGTTCGCCGAACGGTCAGCGCCCGGCGCAGCTCACGCCGGTTGACCAGCCCGGTGAGCTGGTCGGTGACGGCGAGGTGGCGCACGGTGCGCTCCAACCGGCACCGCTCGCCGACGTCCCGCACGTGCAGGACGACGGCCGCCACCTCGGGGACGTCGCGCTGGTCGCCGACGGTGGACTCGGTCTCCCGCCAGGCTCCCCGACCGTCGCGCATCCGGACGGCGAGCAGCCCCGGCGGTCGCCCGGCCCGGACCTCCGCCAGCACGGCCTCGGCCCGGGGCGCGTCGGCGGGGTGGAGCAGGTCGATGAAGGGACGACCGAGCACGTCGGCGTCGGTCCACCCGAACAGTCGGGGAGCGACCGGCGACTGCCAGCGCACCCGCAGGTCGTCGTCGAGCAGAATGATCAGGTCGTGCCCACCCGAGACGAGCGCCCGGAACCGGGCCTCCTGCCGGGTGAGCCGGGCGGCGTACCGACGGGTGTCGGCGGCGGTCAGCAGTTCCCGGACGACCAGCGGCGGGATCACCGCCAGGCCGAGGGCGATCGCGGTGCGGTCGAACGCCCCGACCTGGGCGAGGTGGTAGCCGGCGCCCAGGGAGGCGATCACGGCCGGGGCGGTGATCCGGGGCCAGACCGGGGCGGGACCGGCGTGGTGCGGCGGGGCCGGACGGGTCGACCGGCGGGCACCGGCCACGGTCAGCAGCACGCCGGCCGTCGTCAGCGGGGCCACCAGCAGGGTCACCGGTTCCGGGGCCCGGTAGGCGTGGAGCAGCACCAGAGCGGTCAGACCGAGCTGGCTCGCCACGGCACCGGCCCGCCAGGCCGCCAGCCCGACCCGGGGCGGCCCGCCGGTCGAGGCGGTGACCAGGACCGCCGAGATCCCGCCGGCGGCGACCACCAGGGCCGCCCGGACGGGCACCGGAGCGACCCCGGCGGGCAGGAGCATCCAGCTGGCGAAGGCCAGGCTGAGGCCGAGGCCGACGGCGTCCGTGACCTCCCGCAGTCGGACGGCGGTCGGCAGCGGCACACGCCCCGGCAGCAGGAGCAGGCCGAGGGTGTGCAGCAGGGCGACGGCGGACAGCCCGACGGTGGCGACCGCCGCCCGGTTGCCCGGGGCGACCAGCGGCAGCCCGGCGACGCAGAGCGCGGTCGCGGCCACCCCGCCGTGGAGCAGCGCGACGGTGTGCCGGACCGCCCGGTCCGCGCGGGCCAGCCGGACCAGCCGGGCGGTGGCGACGGTCGCGGCCACCGCCACGGCGAGCGTCACCGCGACCGGGGCGGACAGCAGGCGGACCAGGCCGGCGACGACGCACAGGAGCGCGGCCGCGACGACGGCGGCCTCGGGCGCCGGTACGGGGCTGCGGGGTGGCGGTACGAGGGACAGGATCGGTCACCTCCGTGGGCGGGGCCGGGGCGCCCGGACGTGAAACCGGCACACCTCTGCCCGCAGCAACGACCCCGACCGGCAGCCGGTTATGCCCCACCGACCGTGACCCCGGTCACCGCGCCGCCCCGGCCGCGCGGGACGCCGCGATCCGGCCGGCCGGTACGGGGCCGCCCGACGCCGGGGCTCCTCCCGACGGGTGGAATCATCGAGGGGTGAGCCGCACCGACACTCTCCGTTTCCGGCACAGCCAGGCCATCCTGGTCGCCGCGGTGGTCGCCTTCATCGGCGCGCTGCCGATCGCCGACGCCCGGTGGTACCTCCTCCCGGTGCTGCTCGTCCCGCTGGTGGTCGCCGTCTGGGCGTGGCGGGCCGGCACCGACGCCGATCCCCGGGAGGTCCGCGTCCGCGCGCTGTTCGGGCAGCGTCGACTGCCCTGGGCGCGGATCGCCGAACTGGCCGCCGACCCGAAGGGGCGGGCGGTCGCCCGGCTCGACGACGGCGAGCGGGTGGCCCTGCCGGCGGTGCGCGGGGCCGACCTGCCCCGGCTCGTCGCGGTCACCAACCAGGCCCTCCCGGCCGCCCCGGGCCGCGCCGAGGACTGACCCGCCGTCAGTAGCCGTCGGTGACGACGTTCTCCAGCGGCTGGCCCGCCACCATCCGACGCAGCTGCCCGGCCACGAGCCGGTAGGCGCGGGGCAGCAGGCCGCGTACCGAGCCCCCGACGTGCGGGGTGATCAGCACGTTGGGCAGCTCCCAGAGCGGGTGGTCGGCCGGCAGCGGCTCGGGGTCGGTGACGTCCAGGGCGGCGGCGATCCGACCGGTGGTCAGCTCGGCCACCAGCGCCGGGGTGCGGACCACCGGTCCCCGGGCCGCGTTCACCAGCAGGGCCCCGTCGGGCATCGCGGCGAGGAAGGCCGCGTCGACCAGGCCCCGGGTCGCCCCGGTCAGTGGCACCAGCAGTACGACGACGTCCGCCGACGGCAGCAGCGCGGGCAGCTCGTCGACGCCGTGCACGCCCTCGTCGGGGCGGGCGGTCCGGGCGACCAGGGTGAAGCTCACCTCGAACGGCGTCAGCCGGGCCCGTACCGCCGCACCGATCGAGCCGGCGCCGACGATCAGCACCCGCTTGCCGGCCAGTTCGTCGGTCGGGGCCACCTCGCCGTACGCCCACTCGCGCCGGCCCTGTGCGCGGGCGAGGGTGTCGAAGCCGCGCAGCCGGGACAGGATCGCGGTGACCACCCACTCGGCGGTGGCGGAGTCGTGCACGCCCCGGGCGTCGCAGAGGGTCACCCCGGTCGGCAGCCGGCCGACCCAGGCGTCCGCCCCGGCGCTGAGCAGCTGCACCACCTCCAGGTCGGGCAGCTTGCCGGCCAGTTCGACCACGTTCCCGGTGGAGAGGAACGGTGGCACCCAGAACCGCACCCCGGCCGGGTCGCCCGGCAGCCGGTCCGGGCTCTCGGCGACCTCGACGGTGACACCGGGCAGCTGGTCGACCAGGGCCCGGCCCTGCTCGTGCGGGATCCATACCTTCACGCTCGCCGACCCTAGCCGTCAGCGCAGCGGCAGGCCCACCGGGGCGGCGGGCAGGTGGATGTCGTAACCGGGGACGGTCGTCCGGGTGACCGGCGTGCCGGTGGCGGCCAGGTGGTCGGCCACCGCCCGGCTCAACGCCGTGCCGGTGGGCGACACGTACGCCACCCGGTCGGCCCGGGCCACCCGCGCCGGGTACGCCGGATACCGGTCCCAACCGGCACGCAGGTCGTCCCGGATCACCCCGCAGGCCAGCCGTTCCCGGGTGGCGAAGACGACCGGGTAACAGGTCCAGTAGTCGGCGTAGAAGTCGCGGACGCCGAGCCGGTCGAGGGCGACGACGAGGTCCCGCCGTCGTTCGTCGGCGCGGGTCAGGGTGTCCGCGTCCGCGACCAGGGCTCCGGTGGCCAGCACCGCGCTGCCGGCCACCGCCGCCAGCCCGGCCCAGGCCGTGAGCCGCGCGGCGGCGGGGAGCAGGTGGTTGCCGGCGGCCACCCACAGCGGCCAGAGCAGCGCCGGCAGGGAGATGAGCAGGCAGGACAGGTAGCGGGAACTCTCCACCGGGGTGTCGCCGGCGGCGGCGCTGCCGGCGTACGCGGCCAGGCTCACCGCCGCCGCACCGACCAACGCCAGCCGTCCGCCCTGTCGGATCCGCGCTGTGTGGACCCCGTCGTCGCGTCGGGGCGAGGCCGGACCCAGGACCCCGCGTCGGGGTGAGGCCGAACACAGGACCCCACGTCGGAGCGACGCCGGACGCAGGATCCACAGCGCCCGGAGGGCGAGCAGCCCGGCCACGGCCAGCAGCAGCGGAGCGGCCACCCCCCACCAGAGCTGCCAGCCGGCGCACCGACCGGGTGGGCAGAAGCCGGTCCCCATCGGCAGCCCGAACACCACACCGCCGTGCAGCCGGTCGACCCAGTCGCCGGGCGTACCCCCGCCGAGTTGCCGGTAGGCGGCGAGCGAGCGGTGCTCCGGCGCGGCGGTGAGGTTGTGCGCCACGATCGGCAGCAGCCCGACGGCGAGCCCGGCGGCCAGGGCCGCCCCGCCGCGCCCGACCAGGTCCCGGCCGGCACCGGCGAGCAGCAGCGCCCCGGCGGCGGCCACGTACGGCAGGACCAGCCAGTCGTCCCAGAGGGTGAGGCCGGCGACCAGGCCGAAGACGGCGAAGGCCGACGCGCGGCGGCGTACGACGCCGAGGCCCAGCAGCACCGCGAGCAGGACGAGCAGCGCCCCGGCCGGGTTCATCTCCGGGTAGCCGCCCCCGGCGATCAACTGGTTCTTGAGGATCCGGTCCGAGCCGAGGGCGAGCAGACCGACCACGGCGGTGGCGAACCACGGGTGGTAGAGCCGGCGGGCGAGCTGCCACACCAGGACGAGGAACAGGGCGTAGAGCGCCAGGTTCGGCAGTCGCAGCGCGACCACGCCCGGACCGGCGACCGCGAAGAGCGGGGCGGCGAGGTACGCCTCCAACGCCCCCATGTAGTGCTGCCCGTAGAAGAAGAGCGGGAACTCACGGCCCTGCACGACGTGCAACGCGACCAGGCCGGTGACCGCCTCGTCGCTGTTGGTCGGGGGCAGGCCGGCCAGGAGCGCCGCCAGCCGGTAGGCGACCCCGGCCGCACCGAGCACGAGGGCCGTCCGGGCGGGCGAAACCCGGGGCCGGACCGCCGTGCCGAACCGTACGGGCCGTACCGGCCGGTCAGTGAGCACCACGGCTGGAGTCTCGCAAGGGCGGGGCCTACCAGCTGACATATCCGCTTTTGTCAGCGTGTTTCATGTTAGGGCCTTGGATCGCGTACCGGAGCCCCGTCCGGCGAGCGGCTAGTCTGGTCCGGGTGAGCGCTCGTCTCCCGTACCCCCGCATCGGCCGCCTGCGTGCGACGGCTGCGGCGTCCTGCGCAACACTGCTGCTGGTCACCGCCGGATGCAGCCTCGGCGAGCCGGAACCCGACCCGGCCGGCGAACCCCCGACCTTCCCGACGCCGTCGGCGACCGCCGGCAGCGAGGGCGGTCCGGAGGTGGTGGCGACGGTACTGGCCAAGGGACTGCGGGTGCCGTGGGCGATCGCCTTCCTGCCGGACGGCGGAGCCCTGGTCACCGAGCGGGACAACGGCCGGATCCTCCAGGTGGGGCCGGAGTCCGGGCCGGATGGGCTGAAGGTCACCCCGGTGCAGACCATCGCCGACGTCGAGGCGTCCGGCGAGGGCGGTCTGCTCGGCGTCGCCGTCTCCCCCAACTACGCCACCGACCGGACGGTCTTCGCGTACCACTCCACCGAGCGGGACAACCGGATCGTCAGGTTCACCCTCGGCGGGACGCCGACGCCGATCCTCACCGGCATCCCGGTCGCCGGCGTGCACAACGGCGGCGGCCTCGCCTTCGGCCCGGACGGCTTCCTCTACGCCAGCACCGGCGACGGCGGTGACCGGCCGCTCTCGCAGGACGTCAAGAGCCTCGGCGGCAAGATCCTCCGGATCACACCCGACGGGAAGCCCGCCCCCGGCAACCCGTACCCGAACTCGCCGGTCTGGTCGATCGGCCACCGCAACGTGCAGGGGATCACCTGGGACGCCGGCAAACGGATGTACGCCGTGGAGTTCGGGCAGAACACCTGGGACGAGGTCAACCTGATCACCAAGGGTGGCAACTACGGCTGGCCGGAGGTCGAGGGAAAGGCCGGCGACCGCCGTTACCGGGACCCGATCGTGCAGTGGGGCACCGGGGAGGCGTCCTGCTCCGGGGCGGCGGTGGTGGAGGAGCGTCTGCTGGCCACCGCCTGCCTGCGCGGGGAGCGGCTCTGGCTGGTCGAGCTGACCGACACCGGCACCGTGCTCGGTCAGCCCCGGGAACTGCTCACCGGCCGGTACGGTCGGCTGCGGGCGGTGGCCGCCGCGCCCGACGGCTCACTCTGGGTGAGCACCTCCAACCACGACGGCCGGGGTGATCCGGAACCGGAGGACGACCGCCTGCTCCGGCTGGTCTTCGCCGGTGGCGGAGCCGGCCGCAGCTGACCTGGGGAAACATCCTCGGGCCACGGCAGGGCGGCAACCCCCGGGTTTGCCAAGATCCCCTTTGGGGCAGGTCAGAATCTCACCATGGACGGGCACGACGAGAACACGCGACAGCGCACCGGGGACGGTCGTCTCCCCGGGCGGAAGTGGGTCGGCACGCTCCGTCGGTTCGGGGTGGTGCTGGCGATCCTGACGGTCAGCCTGACCGGCGCCCTGCTCGGCGTCCTCGCCGGCGGTCAGGTCGACACCGACATCGGGCCGTTCCGGGCCCGGATGGTGTTGACCCCGGCGCTCAGTGGCGGCACCACCGTCGACATCCCACCGTTGGGTGCCCTCCTGCTGGACAGCCACGACGGGCCGGCCCACCTCGACGTCGAGCTGGGCGCGCTCGACCAGGGACGGGTCGAGGCGCTGATCGACGATCCGGCGAGCATCAACCGGGCCAGCCAGTCCGCCGTCGAGGACGTCCGCAACGGCGTGTTCCGCCTCGGCCTGCGGACCGTCGGCGCGGCCGTCCTGGTCACCCTGGTCCTGGCCGGGCTGGCTTTCCGGGACACCCGCCGTACGGCCTGGGCCGGCGGGCTGGCGCTGGTGGTCACCGCGGGCAGCCTCGGCGTCGCCGCGTCCACCCTCCGGCCGCAGTCGATCGAGGAACCCCGGTACGAGGGGCTGCTGGTCAACGCCCCCGCCATCGTCGGTGACGCCCGGCGGATCGCCAACGACTACACCAAGTACGCCGAGCAGCTCCAGCGGCTGGTGGGCAACGTCAGCCAGCTCTACACCACCGTCTCGGCGCTGCCGGTGTACGAGCCGGCCCCGAACACCACCCGGGTGCTGCACGTCTCCGACATGCACCTGAACCCGACCGGCTGGCAGCTAATCCGCACCGTGGTGGAGCAGTTCGACATCGACGTGGTGATCGACACCGGCGACATCACCGACTGGGGCAGCGAGCCGGAGGCGAACTACGTCGGCTCGATCGGGCTGCTCAAGAAGCCGTACGTCTACATCCGGGGCAACCACGACTCGGGGCGGACCGCCGCCGCCGTGGCCCGCCAGCCGAACGCGATCGTGCTGGACAACACGACCACGACGGTGGCCGGGCTGACCATCGCCGGCATCGGCGACCCGCGCTTCACCCCGGACAAGAGCACCGCCCCCGCCGCCGGCGGTCTCGACCGGCCCACCGCCGACCAGGTGATCAGCACGGGCGAGAAGCTGGCCACCACCGTCCGTGAGTCGCCGACGCCGGTGAACATCGCGCTGGTGCACGACCCGGCGTCGGCTGGCCCGCTCTCCGGCACCTGCCCCCTGGTGCTCTCCGGCCACACCCACAACCGGCAGGTCTCCAAGCTGCCGCAGCAGGACGGCAAGACGCCGACCCAGCTCATGGTGCAGGGCTCCACCGGCGGGGCCGGGCTGCGCGGGCTGGAGGGCGAGGAGCCGACGCCGCTGTCGATGAGCGTGCTCTACTTCGACGAGAACAAGCTGCTCCAGGCGTACGACGACATCACCGTCGGCGGCACCGGCCAGGCGCAGGTGAACCTGGAACGCCGGGTGGTCCGGGACCCGCAGGCGGGCGCGGACGTCCCGGTCACGCCCACCCCGACCCGCTGACTCCGACCGCCACCGACCCGGCCGTCACCCACCAGGACCGGTCACCCTCCGCTACCACACTGCCGGCCACCCGGTCAGGCGGAGGACGACCCCCGCGGGTGGGGCCCGCAGCGGATGTGGCCGGAGGCGGTCAGCGCAGGGAGAGGTCAGCGCAGGGAGAGGTCAGCGCAGGGAGAGGGCGGCCAGGGCGGCGTTGACGATGCTGCCGGGCAGCAGGTCGTGCAGCTCGTACAGGTCGTGGACGCTGCCGGACTGGCCGAACTCGTCCACGCCGAGCGGCACCGCCGGCACCCCGAGCGCCGAGCCGAGCCAGGCCATCGCGTGCGAGGCCGCGTCCTGCACGGTGACCACCGGGGCCCGGTCGCCGAACGCCGCCCGCAGCACGCCCGGCACGCTCGGCACGGTCGCCGTCCGGACCCCCTGCCGCAGGGTGCGCTGCCAGGCCCGGTAGAGCCGGTCCAGCGAGGTCACGTCCACCACGTGCGCGGCGATGCCCTCCTCGGCCAGTTCGGCCGCGGCGGCGAGCACCTCCGGCAGCACCGCGCCGGAGGCGGCCAGGTGCACCACCGGGGCGTCGGCCAGTTCCGGATGCGCCTGGTGCGCGTCGATGAGCCGGTACGCCCCGGCGACCGCCTGCCGGCGCAGCACCGCGTCCCCCAGCCGGGCGCGGGCCGCCTCGAACGGGGCCTGGTCGATCGGGCGGGTGCTCAGCCGGAAGTAGTACGCGCCGTCCTCGACCGGCGCGGCGGTGGAGGTCGGCGCGTCGCCCCGGGCGATCTGGCCGAGCGCGTCGCAGAGCAACCAGTCGAGCGTGGTCGCGTACGCCGGCTCGACGAAGGTGACGCCGGGCAGTTCCAGGCCGACCGAGGCGGTGATGGTCGACTGGTGTGCCCCGCCCTCCGGGGCGAGGGTGATCCCGGACGGGGTGCCGGCCACCACGAACCGGGAACCGGAGTAGGTGCCGTAGAGGAAGGCGTCCAGCCCGCGCAGCACGAACGGGTCGTAGACCGTGCCGACCGGCAGCAGCGGCTGGCCGGAGAGGTCCCAGGACAGCCCGAGCTGGCCGAGCAGCAGGAACAGGTTCATCTCGGAGATGCCCAGTTCGATGTGCTGCCCGGCGGGGTGCTGCTCCCAGCGCAGCATCCGGTCCTCCGACCAGGAGCGCTGCTTCGTCGGGGCGAACACCCCGGTCTTGTTGATGAAGCCGGCGAGGTTGGTCGAGGTGGCCACGTCCGGGGCGGTGGTGACCAGGTAACGGCCCACCTCCTCGTGCCGGGCCAGGTCGACCAGCACGCGGCCGAAGACCTCCTGGGTGGAGATCGGCTTGTTCGCGCGTACCCGGGTGGTCTCCGGGACGGTGACCGGCAGCGCCCGCTCGCGCGGCGGTCGGGCCAGCGCCTCCCGGCGGGCGTTGGCCCAGATCCCGGCCGGCGAGGCCGGGTCGAGGCGGTCCCACTCGGTGTCCGTGGTCAGGCCGTGCGCGGTGCGCAGCGCGTCGACCTGCTCGGTGCCGAGCAGCGCCGAGTGGTTGCGCGGGTTGCCGGCGATCGGCAGTCCCCAGCCCTTCACCGTGTACGCGAAGATCACACTCGGCCGGTCGGTGACCGCGTCGCACTGGGCGTACGCGTCGAGCATGGCGGCCAGGTCGTGCCCGCCGAGGTCGGTGACGAGCGGACCCAGTTCCTCGTCGGAGACGTCGGCGATGAGCGCCTCGATGCCCTCGGGCGCGCCGTCCAGGAAGCGGGCCCGCAGGGCTTCCCCGGCCAGCCCGAACAGCGACTGGTACTGCTCGTTCGGCATCGCGTCGATCCAGTCGCGCAGCGCCGCGCCGCCCGGCCGCGCGTACGCCTCGGCGAGCCGCCGGCCGTACTTCACCTCGACGACGTGCCAGCCGGCCGCCTCGAACTGGCCGCGCCACTGGTTGATCCGCACCCCGGGCACCACCCGGTCCAGTGACTGGCGGTTGAAGTCCACCAGCCAGGTCACGTTGCCCAGAGCGGTGGTGGCCGGATCGGCGACCGCCTCCCAGATGTTCCCCTCGTCCAGCTCGGCGTCCCCGATCAGCGCGACGAACCGGGAGTGCGGGCGGGGGCCGAAGTGCGCGTCGACGTACCGCCGGGTGACCGCCGCGAAGAGCGGTGCCGCCGCGCCGAGGCCGACCGAGCCGGTGGAGAAGTCCACCTCGTCCGGGTCCTTGGTGCGCGACGGGTACGACTGGAGCCCACCCCGGGCCCGCAGCTTCGGCAGGTACGACCGGTCCAGGTTGCCCAGCAGGTACTGGATGGCGTGGAACACCGGCGAGGCGTGCGGCTTGACCGCGACCCGGTCGGCGGCGTCCAGGTGGGCGAACCACAGCGCGGTCATCGCGGTGACCAGGGAGGCGCTGGACGCCTGGTGCCCGCCCACCTTCACGCCGTCCCCGGTGCGCCGGTCGTGGTTGGCGGCGTCCACGATCCGGGTGGCGAGCCAGAGCACCCGCCGCTGGATCTCGTCGAGCACGTCGAGGTCGACGTCGGGACGCAAGGGGTGGACGTTCACCGTTGAACTCCTACCGAGGGGGTGGTGGTGGGGTGTGAGCAGGGGCCCCCTGTTACCTGTTTCTGTCGAACAAGGGGCCCCTGCAGGCACGAAACGAGCGGGCGACCAACGCCGGCTAGGAGACGCCGAGGCGGGCCAGCACCAGTTCGCGGACGGTCTTGGCGTCGGCCTGGCCGCGGGTGGTCTTCATGACCGCGCCGACCAGGGCGCCCGCGGCGGCGACCTTGCCGCTGCGGACCTTCTCCGCAATGTCCGGGTTGGCGGCGATCGCCTCGTCGACCGCGGCGGTGAGCGCGCCGGTGTCCGACACGACCTCCAGGTTGCGGTTGGTCATGATCTCGGTCGGGGTGCCCTCGCCGGCCACCACGCCCTCCAGGACCACCCGGGCCAGCTTGTCGTTGAGCTTGCCCGCGTCGACCAGCCCCTGTAGCTCCGCGACCTGGGCCGGGGTGGCCCCGACGTCGGCCAGTTCCACACCGGCCTCGTTGGCCCGCCGGGACAGCTCGCCCAGCCACCACTTGCGGGCGGCGGCCGGGGTGGCCCCGGCGGCCACCGTCGCCTCGATCAGCTCGACCGCGCCGGCGTTGAGCACCGACTGCATGTCGTGGTCGGAGATCCCCCACTCCTGCTGGAGCCGGCGGCGGTGCAGCCGGGGCAGCTCCGGCAGGGCCGCCTTCAGCTCGGCGACCCAGGCCGCGTCCGGGGCGAGCGGGACGAGGTCCGGCTCGGGGAAGTAGCGGTAGTCGGTGGCGGTCTCCTTCGACCGGCCCGACGTGGTGTCCCCGGTGTCCTCGTGGAAGTGCCGGGTCTCCTGGACGATCCGGCCGCCGGAGTCGAGCACCATCGCCTGGCGCAGCATCTCGGAGCGGACCGCCCGCTCCACCGCGCGCAGCGAGTTGACGTTCTTGGTCTCGGTGCGGGTGCCCCACTCCTCGCCCGGCCGGCTCAGCGAGGTGTTGACGTCGCAGCGCAGCGAGCCCTCCTCCATCCGGACGTCGGAGACGCCGAGAGAGCGGATCACGTCGCGCAGCTCGGTGACGTACGCGCGGGCCACCTCCGGGGCGAGCGCCCCGGTGCCGGGAACCGGCTTGGTGACGATCTCCACCAGCGGGATGCCGGCCCGGTTGTAGTCGACCAGCGACTCGGTGGCCCCGTGGATCCGGCCGGAACCGCCCACGTGCAGCGTCTTGCCGGTGTCCTCCTCCAGGTGCACCCGCTCGATGCCGATCCGGACCAGTTCGCCGTTCACCTCGACGTCCAGGTAGCCGTCGACGCAGAGCGGCTCGTCGTACTGGCTGATCTGGAAGTTCTTCGGCATGTCCGGGTAGAAGTAGTTCTTCCGGGCGAACCGGCACCAGGACGCGATGGAGCAGTTCAGCGCGAGGCCGATCCGGATGGTCGCCTCGATGGCCGCCTTGTTGGCCACCGGCAGCGAGCCGGGCAGGCCCAGGCAGACCGGGCAGACCCGGGTGTTCGGCTCGCCGCCGAAGTCGGTCGGGCAGGCACAGAACATCTTGGTGTTCGTGCCCAGCTCGACGTGGGTCTCCAGGCCGATCACCGGTTCGTAGCGCGCGACGACGTCGTCGTACGCGGGCAGGGTCGTGGTCATCTGACGCTCCTGACTCACAGTGCCGGTGGGGTGAACGTGCCGACAGCCGACTCCAGCGCGGCGGCGACCCGGTACATCCGGTCGTCGGCCATGGTCGGGGCCATCACCTGGAGCCCCACCGGCAGCCCCTCGGAGAGCCCGCAGGGCACCGAGATGCCCGGCCCGCCGTAGAGGTTCGACGGGATGGTGAAGAGGTCCGCCAGGTACATCTGGTACGGGTCGGAGGTCCGCGCGCCCATCGGGAACGCCACGAACGGGGTGGTCGGCGAGATCAGTGCGTCGACCTGCTCGAAGGCGGCGGTGAAGTCCCGGGTGATCAACGTCCGGACCTTCTGCGCCTGCCCGTAGTAGGCGTCGTAGTAGCCGGACGACAGGGCGTACGTGCCGAGCATGATCCGCCGCTTGACCTCGGGGCCGAAGCCGGCGTCGCGGGTCAGCGACATGACCTCCTCCAGCGAGCGGTTGCCGTCGTCGCCGACCCGCAGACCGAACCGGACCCCGTCGAAGCGGGCCAGGTTGGACGAGCACTCGCTCGGGGCGATCAGGTAGTACGCCGGCAGCGCGTACCTGAAGTGCGGGCAGGAGACCTCGACGATCTCCGCGCCGAGCTTGGTGAGCGCCTCGACCGCGTCCCGGAAGGCGGCGAGCACGCCCGGCTCGGCCCCGTCACCGGAGAACTCGGTGACCACACCGAGCTTAACGCCGGTCAGGTCGCCGGTCGCGCCGCGCTTCGCGGCGGCCACCACGTCGGGCACCGGCTGCGGGATGGAGGTGGAGTCGCGCGGGTCGTGGCCACCGATCACCGCGTGCAGCAGCGCCGCGTCGAGCACCGTACGGGCACACGGGCCGGGGGTGTCCAGCGAGGAGGAGAAGGCGACCAGGCCGTACCGGGAGGTGCCGCCGTAGGTGGGCTTCGCGCCGACGGTGCCGGTGACCGCGCCCGGCTGCCGGATCGAGCCGCCGGTGTCCGAGCCGATCGACAGCGGGGCCTCGTACGCGGCGAGCGCGGCGGCGCTGCCGCCACCGGAGCCGCCCGGGATGCGGTCCAGGTCCCACGGGTTGCGGGTCGGACCGTACGCGGAGTACTCCGTGGAGGAGCCCATCGCGAACTCATCCATGTTGGTCTTGCCGAGCATCACCGTGCCGGCGGACCGGAGCCGCTCGACGATGGTCGAGTCGTACGGCGGACGCCAGCCTTCGAGGATCTTCGAGCCGACGGTGGTCGGCACGCCCTTCGTGGTGAGCACGTCCTTGACCGCGACCGGAACGCCGGCCAGCGGGCCGAGTTCCTCGCCGGCGGCCCGCCGCTCGTCCACGGCACGGGCGGCGGCCAGCGCACCCTCGGTGTCGACGTGCAGGAAGGCGTGCACCCGCTCGTCGACGGCGGCGATCCGGTCCAGGTGCGCCCGGGTCACCTCGACGGCGGAGGTCTCCCCGCTGGCCACCAGACCGGCCAGGTCGGCGGCGGTCATCCGGGTCAGGTCGGTCATGCCGCCACCTCGCTCCGCTCGCTGGCGCCCTGACGCACACCGGTGCCGCTGATTCGCTCGCTGCGCTCGCTCATGGCGCCACCTCGCTCCGCTCGCCGGCGCCCTGAGCACACATCGACGGTTCCGATTCGCTCGCTGCGCTCGCTCATGACGCCACATCCTCGTCCAGGATCCGCGGGACGCGGAACCGCTGCTCTTCGGCGTCGGGTGCGCCCGACAGCGCCTCGTCCGGGGTCAGGCCGGGCCGGACGACGTCCTCCCGCAGGACGTTCGTCAGCGGCACCGAGTGGGAGGTCGGCGGGATGTCCGCGGCGGCGACCTCGCCGACCTGGGCGACGGCCTGGAGGATCACGTCGAGCTGGCCGGCGAACGTGTCCAGCTCCTCCTCCGTGACGGCGAGCCGCGACAGGCGCGCCAAATGCGCGACCTCCTCGCGGGAGATGGCGGCCATCGGTGCCCCCTTCGTGCTGGTGCTGTTGATTCGGGCGGTACGCCGACCGCGGGGTCGACTGCCCGCGTGGTGACCCGAGCGAGTCTATTGGCTGGCACGTCAGCCGCGCCCCCGACTCCCCCCGCGTGCCGGTCGGTGGCACCGACGGTGGCGGGCGGTCAGCCGCTCGGCCGGGAGCGGCTGCCGGTCACGCCGGTCGGCCGGACCGGTCGGTACCGGGCCAGCCACGCGGTCAGTTCGTCGGCCGGCATCGGTCGGGCGTAGAACCAGCCCTGCGCCAGGTCGCAGCCGGCGGCGTGGAGCGACCGCCAGGTCCGTTCGTCCTCCACCCCCTCGGCGACCACCCGCAGGCCGAGCGCCCCGGCCAGTTCGATCATCGAACGGACGATCGCGGCGTCGTCGGGGTCGTCGGCCATGCCGAGGACGAACGAGCGGTCCACCTTCACCTCGGACAGCGGCAGCCGCCGCAGGTGCTGGAGGGAGGAGTATCCGGTGCCGAAGTCGTCCAGCGCGATGGCCACCCCGATCCGGTGCAGCCGGGAGATCGTGTCGAGCACCCGCCGGGGGTCGGCCATCAGGGCACCCTCGGTGATCTCCAGTTGCAGCCGGTCCGGACGGATCGCGTAGCGGGTGAGCAGGTCACCGATCTGGTCGGCGATCTCCCCGGTGTGCAGGTCCCGGACGCTGACGTTGAGCGCGGCCCGCAGGGTGCTGCCCGCCGCCGACCAGCGGGCCAACTGCCCCACCACGTCGTCGACCACCCGGCGGGTCAGCAGCCGCATCACCGCGCTCTGCTCGGCGACCCGGATCAGCTCCTCCGGGTCGACCATGCCCCGACGGGGGTGCCGCCAGCGCAGCAGCGCCTCCACCCCGACCACCTCACCGGTGGCGATCCGGACCTGGGGCTGGTAGTACATCGTGATCCCGCACGGCTCGCCCGCCTCGACCCGCCCTTCGGTGCCGTCGGCCGTCCCGGGCCCGACCAGCGGCGTCCACTCCGGTGCCGAAGCCGGCTCGGGTGCGCGGGGTGCCGGGGTGTCGTCGGTCCGTCCGGCCCGTCGACGAACCGGGTCGGCCCCGGTGATGATCTGGTTGATCAGCTCGTCGGGGTGCGTGGCGGACCGGTCGCGCCGCCCACCCCACCGGCGCGAACCCTGCCGGACGGGGGTGTCGTCGTCCCCGGCGGGCAGCGCGGCCCCGTCGCCGCCCCGGGCGGTCGCGGCTGTTGCGGCTCCGGCTGCCGTTGCGGTCCCGGCTCCGGCCGCCGCTGCGGTCCCGGCTGAGGTCGCGGTCCCGGCTACCGTCGGGTCGAACGCCACCGGATCGGTCGTCCCGGACTCCAGCACCCGGCGCAGGTCGGCCAGGAGACCGAGACGCTCGGCGGAGTTGTGGTCCGACTCGGCGGCGTACACGGCGACGGTGTCGTTGCGGTGCTTGGCGTCGTACATCGCCACGTCGGCGTGGCGCATCAGGGTGGCGAAGTCCTCGCCGTGCTCGGGGAAGAGCGCGATGCCGATCGATCCTCCGACGTCCAGCGGCAACCCGTCGAGCGGGACCGGCTCGGCGAGGGCGCGGACCACCCGGTCGGCGACGCGGCGGGCGTCGTCCACCCCGGTCAGCCCGCCCGACACGACGGCGAACTCGTCGCCGCCGAGCCGGGCCACCATGTCCCGGGAGCCGAGGGCCGAGGTGAGCCGGTCGCTCACCGCCACCAGCAGCCGGTCACCGACGGCGTGGCCGAGCGCGTCGTTGACGTTCTTGAACCGGTCCAGGTCGATCAGGAGCAGCGCGAGCTGCCCGTCGGGCATCCCCTGGGCGCCCCGCTCGGCGTGCCGGCGGATCTGCTCGGCGACCTCGGTGAGCAACGCCTTGCGGTTGGGCAGCCCGGTCAGCGGATCGAGCGCGGCAAGGTGCTCCTGGTCGGCGGAGAGACGGGCCATCCGGTAGACGGCGAAGAGCGGCACCAGCACCAGTGGGATCAGCGCCGCGCTGGCCCGGGCCGCGGCCACCAGCACCGGGGCGAGCAGCAGCAACGAACCGGTGGAGAGCAGCTCGAAACCGAGTCCGCGCCGGACGGTGGGCCACCACGGGTCACCGAAGCGCAGCCGTACCGCCAGGCTGACCAGGACGTAGCTGACCACGAACCAGGCCACCGCCGCCCCGGCCAGCGCCACCGCGTCGGTCCAGTGCAGACGGTCGTCGGCGAACGCCGAGCCGGGACCGAGCCGGATCACCTCGTCCGCGGCGGCGAGCGCACAGGCGTACTGGGCGGCGTTGAACGTGGTCCGCCAGGCGACGTGCCGGAGCCGCCAGCCGGAGACGACCACCGCGGCGGTCTGCACCGCCACCGCCGCACCCGGTCCCCAGGCGATCAGGATCGCGAAGGTGAAGCAGATCGACGGGAAGACCGCCGAGCTGTGCCGCTGGCCGGGCGGCACGAAGGGCCGGGCGTCACAGACCACGGCGAGCACGGCCATGATCCAGAAGGCGCCGGGCAGCGTGGCGAGGTCACCGGGGAGCGAGACCAGCGGAACGAGGGTGAGCCCGACGGCCAGTACGACGGTCGCGCCGACGAACCCGAAGAACGGCCCCACCCGGGCAGGCGGCACGGCATTCCGCAGGTCGGCGGCCTCCATCGCACCTCCCGAGGTGTGCGGTCCGGTTCGCACGGCGTGACCTTGTGCCACGCCGTGCTCCCCATCAAACGCCCCCGCCGGAAGATTTCACGGTAGGACAGCCACGAATCGGTCGTAGTCGTAATTAAGTTGGTATACGCCGCCAGTTGCCGCAAGCCGCGCCGGTCGGGCCCGGTCCCGGCTCACTCCTCGCGGCGGGCCACCTCGCGCGCGGCGTCCGGGCCGGACTCGAGCAGCACCCGGAAGCCGTCCTCGTCGAGGACCGGCAGTTTGAGGGCGCTGGCCTTCTCCGCCTTGGAGCCCGGGTTCTCCCCCACCACCACGAAGCCGGTCTTCTTGGAGACCGACCCGCTGACCTTGCCGCCCCGGGACTGGATCGCCTCGGCGGCCTGGTCCCGGGAGAACCCGGCGAGGGTGCCGGTGACCACGACGCTGATCCCCTCCAGCGGACGCGGCCCCTCGTCGACGGTCTCCTCCGCCATGCGTACCCCGGCGGCGGCCCACTTGTCGACGACCGCACGGTGCCAGTCGACGGTGAACCACTCGGTCAGGCTCGCCGCGATGGTCGGGCCGACGCCCTCCACCGAGGAGAGTTCCTCCTCGGTGGCCGCCCGCATCGCGTCGACCGAACCGAAGTGCCGGGCGAGGGCCTGCGCGGCGGTCGGGCCGACGTGCCGGATCGACAGCGACACCAGCACCCGCCAGAGCGGCCGCTGCCGGGCCTGGTCCAGGCTGGCCAGGAAGCGGGCCGCGTTGCTGCCCAGGCTGCCGTCCTTGTTGACGAAGAACGGCACCTCGGCCAGGCGCTTCTCGTCGAGGAGGAACAGGTCACCCTCGTCGGTGATCACACCCGAGTCGAGCAGCGCGGCCGCCGCCTTCTCGCCCAGCACCTCGATGTCCAGTGCCCGCCGACCGGCGAGGTAGGTCAGCCGTTCCCGCAACTGCCCCGGGCAGGTCCGCGAGTTCGGGCAACGGATGTCGACGTCGCCCTCCTTCGCGGGGGCGAGTGGGGAACCGCACGCCGGGCAGTGGGTGGGCATCACGAAGTCGCGGGCGTCCGGCGGGCGCAGCTCGACCACCGGGCCGAGCACCTCGGGGATGACGTCCCCGGCCTTGCGCAGCACCACCGTGTCGCCGATCTTCACCCCCTTGCGCTCCACCTCGCGGGCGTTGTGCAGGGTGGCCAGCGCCACCGTCGAGCCGGCCACCCGGACCGGTTCGAGCACCGCGAACGGGGTGACCCGGCCGGTCCGCCCGACGTCGACCTGGATGTCGAGGAGCTTGGTGTTGACCTCCTCCGGCGGGTACTTGAAGGCGATCGCCCAGCGCGGTGCCCGGCTGGTCGAGCCGAGCCGGCCCTGGATGGAGACCGGGTCGACCTTCACCACCACGCCGTCGATCTCGTGCTCGACGTCGTGCCGGTGGGCGGCGTAGTGGGCGATGTACTCGGCGACGCCGGCCAGGTCGGGCACCACCCGCCACCGGTCGCTGGTGGGCAGCCCCCACCCTTTCAGCGCCGCGTACGCCTCGGACTGCGCGGTGGGCTGGAATCCGCGCCGCGCGCCGATGCCGTGCACCACCAAACGCAACGGCCGGGACGCGGTGACCCGCGGATCCTTCTGCCGCAGGCTGCCGGCGGCGGCGTTGCGCGGGTTCGCGAAGGGCGGCTTGCCCTGCTCGACCAGGCCGGCGTTGAGGTCGGCGAAGCCGGCCACCGGGAAGTAGATCTCGCCGCGCACCTCCAGCAGCTCCGGCGGCGGGCCGAACTCGGCGGAGACGCTCAGCTCGGACGGCACGTCCCGGATGCTGCGGACGTTGGCGGTGACGTCCTCGCCGGTGCGGCCGTCACCCCGGGTCGCGGCCCGGACCAGCCGGCCGCGCTCGTAGGTGAGGTTGATCGCCAGCCCGTCGACCTTCAGCTCGCAGAGGTAGGGAACCTCGCCACCGGCGTCGCGGACCACCCGTTCGGCCCAGGCGGCGAGTTCCTCGTCGGCGAAAGCGTTGTCCAGCGAGAGCATCCGCTCGGCATGGGTCACCGGCGCGAAGTCGGTGGAGAAGGTGCCGCCGACCCGCTGGGTGGGCGAGTCCGGGGTGCGCAGCGCCGGGAACTCCTCCTCCATCGCCTCCAGCTCGCGCAGCAGCGTGTCGAACTCGGCGTCGCTGACGGTCGGGGCGTCCAGCACGTAGTAGCGGTACTGGTGGTCGGTCAGCTCCTGGCTGAGGGTGGCGTGCCGTTCCTTGACCCCGGCCGGCGGCTCCGCCCCGGCCGCCTCCTCCTGCGCCGGGCTGACCTGCTGGGGGATGGCTTCCTCGGACACGTGCGACCCTCCACGCCCTGAGACCACGGACACCCCGCGACCTCGCTGATCACGCTACCTGAGGCACCGTATCGGTCGGGTGGGACAATCGGCTGGTCACCCGGCGCGGGACCGGGCGGGCGGAAGGCGGGACGCGCATGCCGGAGTGGCTGCCCTGGGCGCTGGCGATCCTGCTGGCGGTGGCCGCCGGCTGGGCGTGGAGCAGTTGGCGGCACCGGCCCGCGCCGCCGTCGCGTCCGACGGGACGGACCCGGCCGCCACGTCGTACCGACCGGCCGACCGCGCCGCCACGTCCGCGCGACCGGCGGACCGCCACCGGTACGCCCCGACCCGGCGAGATCTGGTGGGCGGACGTGCCGTACGCCGACGGCACCGGCTCGAAGGTGCGCCCCTGCCTGGTGCTGCGGGCCGACCGACGGGGCGCGGACGTGTTCAAGATCACGAGTCAGGACAAGGGCGACCGTGACGACCACATCCGCATCCCGACCCGCAGTTGGGACGCCACCGCCGACCACGACAGCTTCCTCGACCTCGGTACGACGATCCGGGTCGAGGCCGACGCCTTCCGCAGCCGCGCCGGCACCTGCGACCCGGCCCTCTGGCGCCGCCTCCACCCCCAGCCCTGACCTGTCCCCCCGCCTCCGGTCCCGGCGTACGGAAACCGGAGGGGTCCGGCTGCGGCGGGATCAGTCGAGGGGGGCGGAGAAGGCACGGAGTTCGTCGGCGTACTCGATGCGGGTGGCCCAGTCGGCGGGCCAGGCGGCCATACCGTGGGCCGCGCCGACGAACGCGCCGGCCAGCGCGGCGATCGAGTCCGAGTCGCCGGCGGTGGTCGCGCCCCGGGCCAACGCGCCGACCGGATCGTCGGCGTGCCGGACCGCGCAGAGCAGGGCGGTGGCGAGCGCCTCCTCGGCCACCCAGCCGTCCCCGGTCTCCCGGCACGGGTCGCCACCGTCGTCGGGGCGGGCCAGCGCAGTGGTCAGCCGGTCGAGCACGTCCAGGCACTCGTCCCAGCCCCGCGCGACGAAGTCGGCCGGGTCGGTCACGCCCGGTTGCTGCCAGAGGTCGCCCAGCCACTCGTGCCGATAGACCCGGCGTTGCCGCCGGGCGTGCGCGACGAGCACCTCGGGCAGTTCGGGCAGGGTCGCCCCGTCGCGCAGCGCCCGCACCGCGTACGCGGTCAACTCGCTGGCCGCCAGCCCGGTCGGATGCCCGTGGGTCAGGCCGGCCTGGAGCTGGGCAAGCCCGGCGAGGGTGTCCAGGTCGACGTCGAGCAGGCCCACCGGAGTGACCCGCATGTTCGCCCCGCACCCCTTCGAGCCGGCCTGGGTCGCCTCCTGCCAGCGCACCCCGCGCGCCAGCTCCCCGCAGGCACGCAGGCAGGTCATGCCGGGGGCACGGTTGTTCTCCGGACTGACCGACCATGCGACGAAGCGCTGCCGCAGCAGTGGCTCGACCGCCTCCGGGGTCAGCGCCGGGGCCTCCCGCAGCGCCCCGGCGACCGCCAGGGCCATCTGGGTGTCGTCGGTGACCAGCGCCGGGTCACCGGCCAGCGTCCGGGGACCGCCCGGACCGTACCGGCGGACGATCTCGTCGACCGTCAGGAACTCGGTCGGCGCGCCCAGGGCGTCGCCGTACGCGAGACCGAAGAAGGAACCGGAGGCACGCCGTACCGAAGGCTGGATCATGGCCCTCATCCTGCCCGTCCCCCGCAACCGTCGGCGTGGTTGCCGGGTCCGGGTGGTGGCAGGGCTGGCGTGGTAGCAGGGGTCCCCTGCTACCGCTTTTTGCTTAGCAGGGGACCCCTGCTACCACGGCTCAGTCGAAGACCAGGCAGAACGGGTGACCGGCCGGGTCCGCGTAGACGCGGAAGTCGTCCCCCTCCCCGGGCAGCCGGCGCGCGCCCAGGGCGAGCACCCGCTGTTCGGCCGCGTCCACGTCGTCCACCTGCACGTCCAGGTGGAACTGCTGCGGGCGTTCCGGGTCGGGCCAGGCCGGCGGGCGCAGGTCGGGGGCCGCCTGGAAGGCGATTCGGGGATACTGCCCGCGCGGACCGCCGAGCACCACCCAGTCGTCCTCCGACTCCTCCTCGGCGATCGACAGGCCGAGCAGTTCGGCGTAGAAGTCGGCCAGGGCACGGGGGTCGGGGCAGTCCACAACCACGGAACGTAGCTGTCCAATCATGACGTCATCCTGCCCACCCGACACGACGGGAAACCCGGATCCCGGCGAGCCGCGACCCGAGGTTCCGGCCGCCGAACCTACGGCCCCCTCCCGCCGGCCGCCTGTTCCCAGGCCGACCAGGCCGAACCGACGTAGGCTCCCCGCCGGCCGCCTGTTCCTCCTGCCGACCACCCACCGGACTCCTGCTGCTCGGCGGGCCGCCGGCCGGGTGCCTACTCCTCGGCCAGCCGCCGGCCGGCGTCGCGGCAGGCGGCGAGCACCTCGCGCACGTGACGGGGAGTTGCCCCGGCCAGGCCGCACGCCGGGGTCACCACCACCTGCTCGGGCAGCCGGGCCCGGGGGAAACCGAGCCGGTCCCAGAGCTGGCGTACCCGATCGGCGACCTGGGCGGAGGTCGGTGCGCGACCGGCCGACGACGGCAGCGCCGGGGCGGCCCCGGCCAGCAACCCCAGCCCGGCGTCGATCGCCTCGCCGAGCGGATCGAGGTCGGTGACCTGGGCGAGGTCCAACGCGACGGCGACCGCGCCGGCGTCGCGGACCAGTTCCAGCGGCACGTCCGGGGCGCAGCAGTGCACGATGACGGGCACGCCGGCCGCCTCGACGACCGTACGCAGAGCGGTCCGCGCGACCTCCGACTCCATCGCCCGGTACGCGCCGAGCCCGCTCTCGGTGGGGACCCGCCCGGCCAGTACGGCCGGCAGCGACGGCTCGTCGAGCTGGACCAGCACCGATGCCCGGGGCACCCGACGGGCGACCGCCTCGACGTGACCGCGCAGCCCCTCGGCGAGCGAGCCGGTGAGGTCCCGCACCGCGCCCGGGTCGCGCAGCATCCGACCGCCGATCGGCAGTTCCAGCGTGGCGGCCAGGGTGAGCGGGCCGGCCACCTGCACCTTGATCGGGCCGGTGTACTCCTCGGCCTGCTCGGCGAGCTGGTCGAGGTCGCGTTCCATCAGGTCGCGGGTGCGGCGCAGGTCCCGTCCCGGGCGGGGGGCGATCCGCCAGCGCGCCGCGTACAGCTCGACCGGCAGTTCGACCAGCAGTCCGGCACCGCGCCCGACCAGGTCCGCGCCGGGGCCACGGGCCGGCAGCTCGGGAAGGTGGGGCAGGTCCGGCAGCTCGCCGAGGACGACGCGCTGCGCTTCGGCGACGTCGGTGCCGGGGAGGGAGCCGATGCCGGTCGCCGCGCCACGCGGCCAGGGCCAGACCTGATCAGTCACGGTCGACAGGGTAACCGGCCGTCACCCCGGCCGTCCGCGTCGCCGGGTCGGCGGTGGTTGCAGGGGACCCTTCCTCGGCAAAAAGCGGTAACAGGGGACCCCTGCTACCACCTCAGGCGGCGCGGCCGGCTACCACCTCAGCCGGCGCGGCCGGCTACCACCTCAGCCGGCGCGGCCGGCTGGCACCTCAGGCGGTGATGGTCGCGGAGCCGAGCACCACGTCGCCGGCCGGGTCGGGCCGGTACGCGACGATGGCCTGGCCGGCGGCGACGCCACGCACCGGGCGGCGCAGCGTGGCACGCAGCCCGTGGGCGTCGAGGGTGACCGTGGCCGGCGCGACGTCGCCGTGGGCGCGTAGCTGCACCTCGCACTCGACCGGGTGGTCGGGACGGGGGCCGCCGGTCCAGATCGGACGCTCGGCGCTGACCTCGGTGACATCCAGCGCCTCGGCCGGCCCGACCGTGACCGTGTTGGTCTTCGGGGTGATGGAGAGCACGTACCGGGGGCGGCCGTCCGGGGCGGGACGGTCCAGGTGCAGTCCCCGCCGCTGCCCCACCGTGTACGCGTACGCGCCGCTGTGGCTGCCGACCACCGCGCCGGTCAGCGCGTCGACCACGTCGCCGGGGGCCTCGCCCAGCCGGTCGGCCAGGAAGCCCCGGGTGTCGCCGTCGGCGATGAAGCAGATGTCGTGCGAGTCGGGCTTGTCGGCCACGGCCAGCCCTCGCCGGGCCGCCTCCGCCCGCACCTGTGCCTTGGTCGAGTCGCCGAGCGGGAACATCGACCGGTCGAGCTGCTCACGGGTGAGCACGGCCAGCACGTACGACTGGTCCTTGGGCAGGTCGACGCTGCGGCGCAGCAGCCCGTCCGGGCCGAGCCGGGCGTGGTGGCCGGTGACCACGGCGTCGAAGCCGAGGGCCACGGCCCGGTCCAGCACCGCGGCGAACTTGATCTTCTCGTTGCAGCGCAGGCACGGGTTCGGGGTACGCCCGGCCGCGTACTCCGCGACGAAGTCGTCGACCACGTCGGCGTGGAACCGGTCGGCCATGTCCCAGACGTAGAACGGGATGCCGAGCACGTCGGCGGCCCGACGGGCGTCCCGGGAGTCCTCCAGGGTGCAGCAGCCGCGTGCCCCGGTCCGGTAGGTCTGCGGATTACGGGCCAGCGCCAGATGCACTCCGGTGACGTCGTGTCCCGCCTCCACCGCCCGCGCGGCGGCGACCGCCGAGTCGACCCCGCCGGACATCGCTGCCAAGACCCTCACCGCCGTACCCCCTTCACCCGTCGAGGGTAGCCCGTGCCGGGAGCCGGTCGGCACGGCGCCGAGAGCTGGCCGCGCCGGCCCACACCACGTCAAGAACCAGTCATGCCGGTCGGCACGGCGTCACGGACCGGCTGCGCCGCCCCGGGCGGTGGGTCAGGACCGGGCGGAGCGGATCGCGCCGGCCCGGCGGGCCCGCTCCACGGCGGCGGGGAGCGCGGCGATCAGGGCGTCCACGTCGGCCTCGGTGGAGGTGTGCCCGAGTGAGAAGCGCAGCGAGGAGCGGGCCCGGTCGTTGTCGGCGCCCATGGCCAGCAGCACGTGCGACGGCTGCGCCACGCCCGCCGAGCAGGCCGAACCGGTCGAACAGGCGATGCCCTGGGCGTCCAGGAGCAGCAGCAGCGCGTCCCCCTCACAGCCGGGGAAGGAGAAGTGCGCGTTGCCCGGGAGCCGGTCGGCCGGGTCGCCGTTGTGGACCACCTCGGGCACCGCCCGCCGGACCCGTTCCACCAGGTCGTCGCGGAGCGCGGTGACCCGCGCGGCGTACGACTGCTGGTTCTTGACCGCGCTCTCGACCGCGACGGCGAAGGCGGCGATCCCGGCGGTGTCCAGGGTGCCGGAACGGACGTCGCGCTCCTGGCCGCCGCCGTGCAGCAGCGGGGTGGCCGCGACGTCCCGGGCGAGCAGCAGCGCGCCCACCCCGGTCGGGCCGCCGAGCTTGTGCCCGGTGACGGTCAGCGCGGCGACGCCGCTGGCGGCGAAGTCGACGGGCACCTGCCCGACCGCCTGGACCGCGTCGGTGTGGAACGGCACGCCGTACTCGGCGGCGACGGCGGCCAGCTCGGCGACGGGCTGGACGGTGCCGACCTCGTTGTTGGCCCACATCGCGGTCACCAGGGCCACCTGGTCCCCGTGCGCGGCCAGTTCGGCGCGGAGCCCGACCGGGCTGAGCCGGCCGGCCCCGTCCACCGTCAGCCAGCCCACCCCGGTGCCCTCGTGCGCGCAGAGCCAGTCCACCGCGTCGAGCACGGCGTGGTGCTCGACCGCGCTGGAGACGACCCGGTTCCGCCCGGCCTCCCGTCGGGACCAGAAGATTCCCTTGACCGCGAGGTTGTCGCTCTCGGTGCCCCCGCCCGTGAAGATCACTTCGGACGGACGGGCGCCCAGGGCGGCGGCCACCCGTTCCCGGGACTCTTCCACCCGGCGACGGGCACGCCGCCCCGCCGCGTGCAGTGACGACGCGTTGCCGACCTCGCGAGCGGTCGCGACGTACGCCTCCAGTGCCTCGTCGAGCATCGGGGTCGTCGCCGCGTGATCCAGGTATGTCATCGCGGTTCAGCCTATCCGCCGTCCCGTCCCCACCCGGCCCGCAGGGAGGTGGGGACGGCTCACGCGGGTACGGCGGTGATCACGATGTTGTCCCGGTAGCGGCGGGCCTCGGCGTCGAACGGGCCACCACAGGTGATCAGGGTGAGCCGCACCGACCCGTCCCGGGCGAAGTAGCGGTCCAGCGGGATCTTCGTCTTGTCGTACTCCTCGCGGGCCACCACCCGGTACGCGCGTTCCCGGCCGTCGCTGCCGGTGACCGTGACGGTGTCGCCCCGGTCCAGTTCGCGGAGCCGGTAGAACGCCCCCCGGCCCTGGGTGGCGCTGTCCACGTGCCCGGCGACCACGATCGAACCGGCGTCGGCCTCCAGGCCGGGCCCGTACCGGTACCAGCCGACCTGGTCGACGCTGGGCGGTACGTCGAACTCGTCGGTCCGTTCGTCTATGCCGACCGCGTCGACGGTGGCGGCGACCCCGATGGCCGGGATGCGCAGCCGGGTCGGTGGCACGGTGCCGGCCGCGGTGGGCAGGTCCCCGGAGGTGACCGGGACCCGGGTGGCGGCGGGGGCGCCGGCCGGGGGTGGGGTGGCGGTGGCGAGGCGTTCGACGTCCGCGCCGCCGACGTCCGCGGCGGGCCGGCTGCCGCAGGCCACCACGGTGGCGACGGTGAGCGCGGCAGCGCCGGCGGCCACCGCCGCCAGCGCGCCGCGGTTGCGTACCGTCACCGGCGACCGGACCGTGCGGTCGCCAGCCGTGCCCCGCCGCCGACCAGCAGCAGCGCGCCGGCTCCGGCCAGCACGTACCACCAGGTCTGCGGGCCGGTGCCGGCGAGGCCACCGTCCCCGGTGGGTACACCACCCGGGACGGAGTGCAGCCCGGAGATGGTCTGCGAGACCAGTTCCAGGTTGTCGCCCTGGGCCGAGCCGATCGCGAAGACGATGGTGGCGGTGCCCTCGGCGAGGTTCAGGTTCGCCGGGCCGATCGCCACGGTGTCGGTGCCGGCGAGCACCACGTCCGCCGAGACGCTACCGGCCGCCACGTCGGCCTTGGCCTCGTTCGGGTTGGTCAGGTCCTCGAAGACCGGGGTGCCGCCGGCCCGGACGTCCACCGCCGGGGCGGCGGCGGTGTGCCGGACGATCAGCCGGGCCTTGCCGGCGTCCACCTTCGCGGTGTCGTTGACGAACGGCGTGATCTTGGGCTGGCCGCCGGCGTCGAGGTGCGCGGCGATGCTGACGTTCGCCCCGCCCGGCACCTGCGCGTCGTCGACCTTCAGGATCGCGCTGCCGACCGGCTCGCCCGGCTTGGTCAGGGCGATGTCGTACTGGCCCTCCTCGAGGTCCAGGGGGCCGGCGACGTCGCCGGGCTGGAAGTTCGTCAGCGTCTTCTCGCCGTTGACGTACACGTCGACCGGAGTGTCCGGGATGCCGTGCACCACGGAGACCTTCGACGTGGCGGCGTACGCGGGGGCGGCGGTGAACGCGCTGACCCCGGCGAACGTCGCCACGGCCACCGCCGTGCCCGCGGTGAGGCGACGGACGTACGAAACCTGCATGGCTGTCCTCCTGATGGCTGGTGCTGATCTCACGGGAAGGTGCCGTTCGTGCCAGGCCTGGCTTGCGGAACGGGTTACGTCGGCACTGCGCCGGCCGGATGCGGCGTCGACGACTTTCTTTTCTCCGTTCGGTCCGCATCCGCCGGGCCGGCCCGGGACGAAGAACCCAGGTGAACGTGCGGCGGAGCGACCGACCGGGAGGGTGGTGTGATGACTGCGGGAGTTACAGTCGGGCATGCTCCACGTAAGGCGAGCCGCCCGGTGACAGCGGAGACACCTGACACCGGCCCTTCCGGGGACGACCTGGCCGACCGTTTCCGCGCTGGCGACGAGACGGCCCTGCGGGAGACGTACGACCGGTACGGCCGGGCGGTCTTCCATCTGGCGACCAGCACGCTGGTCAACCGTGCCGACGCCGAGGACGTCACCCAGGCGGCGTTCGTCGCGGCCTGGATGGGTCGGGAGACCTTCGACCCGTCGAAGGGTTCCCTGGTCGGCTGGCTGCTCGGGATCACCCGCCGCAAGGTCGTGGACCGGCTGCGGGTGGTCGCCCGGGAGACCCGGGCGGTGGAGACGGTCCGGCAGCTGCCCGAGCCGGAGCCGACCGGCCCGGACCCGGATCGCGTCGTCGACCGGCTGGTGGTCGCCGACGAGTTGGCCCGGCTCCCCGCCGACCAGCGGCGGATGCTCGAGCTGGCGTTCTTCGACGACCTGACCCACCAGCAGATAGCGACGGTGACCGGGGTGCCGCTGGGCACGGTCAAGAGCCACATCCGACGTGGCATGGCGAGTCTGAAACGCCGATGGGAGGTGGACGGTGCAGCACCTGGAACACAACCGGCTGGTCTTTCTGGCGCTCGGTGAGAGCGAGGCGGACACCGGCGAGAACCACCACCTCGACGGTTGCGCGCACTGTCGGGCCGAGTTGGCCGCCCTGCGGCACGTCGCCGGGCTGGGCGCGGAGACGCAGGCCCTGCGGGACCTGCCGGAACCGCCGCCGCAGGTCTGGGACGCCATCGCCACCGAGGTCGCCGCGACGCAGAGCCTGCCGTCGCTGACCCGGCCCCGCCGGCCGGAGCCGTCGGCCCAGAGCAGCACCGCCCCGGCCGAAAGCAGCACCGCCCCGACCGAGAACGGCACCGGCCCGGATCTGGCCGGGAACGGCACCGGGCGGGCCTCGCCGTTCTCCCGGCCGGGCCGTCGGCCGCGCCGGGTCTCCGGCTGGGTGCTGAGCGCGGTGACCGCCACCGCCGCCGCGGTGCTCGGGGTGCTCGGCACCCTGGCCGTGGTACGCCCTGACGCCCCGGAGCCGCCGCCGCAGGTGCTGGCCAGCGCGCCACTGGCCGCGTACGGGACGACGCCGCCGGAGGCCACCGGGGACGCCCGGGTGTTCGCCGACGGCCGGCTGCACCTGCACGTGGCGAATCTGCCCGAGGTGCCGGGTTACTACGAGGTGTGGCTGATCGATCCGGCGTCGATGGAGATGTTCTCGGTGGGCGTGCTCGGCGACGGGGCGGACGCGCTGCTACCGTTGCCCCCTAACGTCGACCTCGACCGGTACTCGGTGGTCGATGTCTCGGCCGAGCAGTACGACAACAACACTGCCCACTCCGGCGACAGCCTGTTGCGGGGCACCCTGACGAGCTGATCGGCGGGCCGGCTCAGCTCCCCGGCCCGCCGATCAGCTCCCGTACGGCGACGAGGGCCGCGAAACCCCGACGGTTTCGCGGCCCTCGCGCGTACGGCTCACTTGCGCTTGCGGATCTCCTCGGCGGCCTGCGGGACGATCTTGAACAGGTCGCCCACCACACCGAAGTCGGCCAGCTCGAAGATCGGCGCCTCGCCGTCCTTGTTGACCGCGACGATGGTCTTCGAGGTCTGCATGCCGGCCCGGTGCTGGATCGCGCCGGAGATGCCGAGTGCCACGTAGAGCTGCGGGGAGACGGTCTTGCCGGTCTGTCCGACCTGGAACTGGTGCGGGTAGTAGCCCGAGTCGACCGCCGCGCGGGACGCGCCGACCGCGCCGCCGAGCAGGTCGGCCAGTTCCTCGACCAGCTTGAAGTTGTCGGCGTTGCCGACCCCGCGACCGCCGGAGACGACGACCGACGCCTCGGTCAGCTCGGGGCGGGAGCCCTTCTGCTCGGCGACCCGGTCGACCACCTTCGCCAGCTTGTCGGCCTCGCCCACCGTGACGGTGAGCTGCTCGACCGCCGGGGTGGCGGCGGCCGGGACCGGGTTGACCGAGTTCGGCCGGACGGTGACCAGCGGCAGGCCCCTGGTGACCTTGGACTTGACGATGGTGGAGCCGGCGAAGGCGACCTGGGTGGCGGTGCCGTCGGCGGCGAGGCCGACCACGTCGGTCAGGATGCCGTTGTCCAGCTTGACCGCGAGGCGGGCGGCGATCTCCTTGCCCTCCTGGGCCGAGGCGAGCAGCACGGCCGCGGGCTGGACCCGCGTGACCAGCTCGGCCAGGACGGTGGCCTTCGGGGCCACCAGGTAGCCGTCGATCTCCTCGCTCTCGGCGGCGTAGATCTTCTCCGCGCCGTACTCGCCCAGCTTGCCGGCGAGCGCCTCGGCCGCGCCGGGGCCACCGAGCACCACCGCGGCGGGGGTGCCCAGCTCGCGGGCGAGGGTGAGCATCTCGAGGGTGACCTTCTTGACGCCGAATTCCCGGGTGGCTTCGACGACGACGAGAACCTCAGACATCTCCTGACCCCTCACACGAACTTCTCGGTGGCGAGGAACTCGACCAGCTGCACGCCGCCGGAGCCCTCGTCGGTGACCTTCTCGCCGCCGGAGCGCGGCGGGCGCTTGCTGTGCTCCAGCACGGTGCTGGTCGCGCCGTCGAAGCCGACCTCGCTCGGCGCGACGCCCAGGTCGGCCAGGGAGAGGGTCTGCACGGGCTTCTTCTTGGCCGCCATGATGCCCTTGAAGGACGGGTAGCGCGGCTCGTTGATGGTGTCCCAGACGGAGACCACGGCCGGGGTCGGGGCGGTGACCACCTCGTACCCCTCCTCGGTCTGCCGCTCGATGGTCAGGGTGCCGCCGTCGACGGTCAGCTTCCGCGCGCCGGTGAGCGCGGCGACGCCGAGCCGCTCGGCGAGCATGTGCGGCAGGACCTGGACCCGGCCGTCGGTCGACTCGGCCCCGCAGAGGACCAGGTCGGCATTGAGCGTGCCCAAAGCGGCGGCGAGGACCTTCGAGGTGGCCACCGCGCAGGAGCCGTGCAGCGCGTCGTCCACCACGTGGACGGCCTTGTCCGGCCCCATGGAGAGCGCCTTGCGGATCGACTCGGTCGCCCGGTCCGGACCCATGGTCAGGATGGTGACCTCGCCGCCGTGCGCCTCCTTGATCTTCAGCGCCTCCTCGATGGCGTACTCGTCCATCTCGTTGATCACGTTGTTCGCCGAACCGCGGTCGACGGTGTTGTCGTCACTGCGCAGGTTGCGGTCCGCGCCCGAATCGGGCACCTGCTTGACGAGTACGACGATGTTCATCGCGCTTCGACGACCCTCCTGTGGTGGTGATGGCTTTGCTCGCCCGGTCCCGGGCGCAGCCTCGCGTGTGGCGTTGACCCCGGTCAACCGCGGGCTGTTGTGCAGTTACCCACTTCGGCAATGTTACCTGTCAGTAGCATCGTGCTCCGACGGGCTCAGCGTGACACAGCTCACCGAATTCCGACCAACCCGGTACAGTCATGAATCGGGAGGTATTACGACATGTCAGGTCAGGTCGATGGGGTGTCATCGCCGGTCACGTCCGCTGTTCCCGACGCGACACCAGTTGCTCCGGACGCGATGTCGGCTGGTTTCGACGCGCCGACGACCCGACCGTGCCGTCGGCTCCCTCCGACGCCGTACCGGTGCGCCTGCGGGCGGCTGCGGGAACGCTGCGTGCGGCTCGCCGTCCGGGCGCTCTGGACGCCCGTCCGACTCGCCCCGGCCGGTGCCTGAGCCCTCGTCGACCGACCCGCGCCACCGTCACGCCGGCCCCGAGCGCCACCGGACGTTCAGTCCGTCGCGTCCAGCACCTCCCTGATCCGACCGATCGCCACCTGCTCGGCCGGGTCGACCCCCCGGTGCGCCCGGGCCGCCCGGTCCGCGGCGGTCAGCACCACCGAGCGGTACGCGGCCACCTCGCCCGGGGCCTTCTCCCGCAGGATCGTCATCGCCCGGCCCAGAGCCGCCAGCGCGGCCTGCTCCACCTGCAGGGAGGACCCCTCGGGCAGCCTCGGCAGCGGGCCGGAGGTGAGCGCGTCCCGCACCGTCCCGCTGGTGCCGGCGATCACCCCGGACGCGGCGAAGCTCTCCCGGACCAGGGCGAACAACCCCGGATCGGCGTTCGACACCAGGAAGACGGCACCGAACGCGCCGGTCTTGAGGGTCAGTTTCTCCTCGGCCGTCAGCGACTGGTCCATGATCACGGAGTGTAGACGTACGGGGTCGTCGTGGTGACCGGGACGAGACCGAGCCGCTCGAGGATCGGCCGGCTCTCGGCCGAGGCGTCCACCTGGAGCAGCGTGCGGTCGCGCTGCGCCGCCAGCCGGGCCCGGTGGGCGACCAGCGCCCGGTAGACACCCTGCCGACGCCACGCCGGCAGTGTCGAGCCGCCCCAGAGGGTGGCGAACCCGGTGCCCGCCACGTAGCGGATCCAGCCGGCGCTGATCACCGTCCCGTCCGCCTCGGCCACCACCACCGTGATCGACTGGGGGTCGGCGGCGATCTCCCGGGCCAACCCGTCGACCAGGTGCCCCCGGTCGTCGTTCCAGACCTCCGCCTCCATCGCCGCGATCCGCTCCAGGTCGGCCCGGTCGGTGACCTCGCGGAGGCGTACGCCCTCGGGCAGGACCGGGACGGCGGCCGCGAGCGGCGCGACCGGGCCGACCACGACGGTCTCCGGCTCCTCCGGGACGAACCCGGCCGCGCGGAGCCGGTCGGCCAGGTCCGCCGGCTCGTCGTGGCCGTACAGCTTCCACTCGACCGCCTCGCCCCGCTGCCGGAACAGCTCCCGCTGCCGGACGATCAGCGCGTCCAGGTCCGCGCCGGTCAGCCCGCCCAGGTCCCGGTACGTCAGGAAGCCCCGGTGGTCCAGGCCGACGATCCGGACCAGCGGACCGTCCTGCTCCACGGTCACCCCGTCCGGCACCGGATCCGGGACGTCCGGTCGCAACTGCCGGTCGTACGCCGTCCGCAGGATCGTCGCGTCAAGATCGCTCATCGGTCCAGGCTACGTCCGGGGTCGACCCGATAATGGCGATGTGTGGCAGGCGATCATGCGGTGGTTCGACCCGCAGGAGATGCGGGAAGTCGGCACCCGTCCGGACTACCGCTTCTCGCTGGCCAACGAACGCACCTTCCTGGCCTGGCTGCGGACCGGACTGGCCCTGATCGCCGGTGGGCTCGCCGCCGCCCAGTTCCTGCCCCCGCTGCCCCTGACCCACCTGCGCGAGGTGATCGCGGTGGCGCTGCTGCTGCTCGGCGGCACGGTGGCCGTCCGGGCGGTGGACCACTGGGCCCGCACCGAACGGGCCATCCGGCTCGGTGAGGACCTGCCCGCCTCCCGGTTCCCGGCCGTCCTCGCGCTGGCCGTCGGGCTCGGCGCGCTCCTGCTGGTGGTGGCGGTGCTGGCCCGGGCGGTCGGGCGCGGATGACCGTCGACCCCGGGCTGCAACCCGAGCGGACCCGGCTCGCCTGGCGGCGGACCGCGCTGGCGCTCACCGTGGTCACCGTGCTGGCCGTCCGGCTGGCCGCCGACGGTGGCGTCGCCGGCACCCTGGTCGCCGGGCTCGCCGTGCTCACCTGGGGTGCGGCGTTGACGCTGTGCTGGCGGCGGGGCACCGGGACCGGGCGGGCGCCCACCGGGGGGCTCCCCGTCCCCCTGGCCGCCCTGGTCGCCGCCGGGTACGCCCTGCTCGGCACCGTCCTCGTGCTGCGGACGCTGTGGTGACCCGCCGGGAGTGCGTCATGATTGGTGGATGGTCCGGGTCTTCCTCCTCCTCGTCGCGGCCCAGGTGGTCCTCGCCGCGCTGGCGCTGATCGACTGTCTGTCCGCCGAGAAGCACCAGGTACGCGCGATGCCCCGCGCCGTCTGGGTGCCGGTGCTCCTGCTGGTGCCCCTGATCGGCCCGATCGCCTGGTTCCTCGCCGGCCGGCCCGCGCCCGCCCGTGGCGGGCCACGCCCCGCACCCCGGCGGCCGGCCGCCCCGGACGACGACCCCGACTTCCTGAAGTCGATCGCGGACTCCACCCGACGGGAGGACGAGGAGATGTTCCGCCGCTGGGAGGACGACCTGCGGCGGCGTGAGCAGGACCTGCGCCGGGAGCGCGACCCCGGGCCGGCTGCCGGCGGCCAGCGGAACCCCCGCGACCCCGACCGGGCGGACAGCCCGGACCGGCACACCGATCCGGACCAGACCGCCTGACCGCTCCGGTCGGGCGCGGGCGCACCCGGTGTGCGAGGTGGCCCGCGCCGTCCCCCACCGCCCGGTCGGGCGGGTGGGGAGGGTCAGACCCGGCGGCGCAACGCGCGGACGGCGAGCGGGGCGAAGACCGCCGCGATGGCGACGCCCCAGATCACCGACTGCACCACCGGCGCGAGCACCGGGCCGGACACCAGCAGTCCGCGCAACGCGTCGGCGAGCACGGTGACCGGGTTGACCTCCACCCAGGCCTGCAACCAGCCGGGCATGGTCTCGGTCGGCACGAACGCGTTGCTGGTGAAGGTCAACGGGAAGATCACCATGAACCCGAAGACCTGCACCTTGTCCGGTTCGCTGACCAGCACCCCGACCAGCACCGACACCCAGGCGGCGGCCAGCGAGAAGGCCAGCAGCAGGGCGAGCGCCCCGAGCAGGCCGAGCAGGCCGTTCTGGAGCCGGAAGCCGAGGATCGCGCCGACACCGATCAGCAGCGACACCGACCAGGCCTGCTTGACCGTGTCGGCGAGGATCCGCCCGGCCAGCGGCGCCCAGCGGGCGATCGGCAGCGACCGGAGCCGGTCGAAGACGCCCTTGGTGAGATCGTGGTTGAGCCCGAAACCGGTGGTCATGGTGGCGAAGAAGGCGTTCTGCACGATGATGCCGGGCAGCGCGAAGGTGAGGTACTCACCCGGGGAACCGGAGATCGCTCCGCCGAAGACGTAGGTGAAGAGCAGCACGAACATCACCGGTTGGACGCTCAGGTCGGCCAACTCCAGCGGGTTGTGCTTGATCTGCACCAGACTCCGCCAGGCCAGGGTGAACGTGTGCGACAGCCCGGCGAGCACGCCCAGCCGGCGGGCCGGGGCGAGCGGGGCGGGGGCGGTGACGGCGGTCATGCCAGCGTGCCTTCCAGTTCGGCTTCGGCGCTGTCGGTCTGTTCCGGTTCGGGCCGGTGGCCGGTCAGGGAGAGGAAGACCTCGTCGAGGGTGGAGCCGCGCAGCGCCAACTCGGTGACGGTGATCCCGGCCTCGTCGAGGCGACGCACCACGGCCGGCAGCACCGACGAGTCGTTCACCGGCACGGTCACCGTGCCCTGCGCCACCTCGGGGACGAGCCCGGTGACCTGACCGGCCAGGGCCAGCACGGTCGGCAGGTCGGCGGCCCGCGTCGGACGGACGGCCAACGTCTGCCCGCCGGTCTTCGTCTTCAGTTCCTCCGGGGTGCCCTGGGCGATCACCCGGCCGTGGTCGACCACGGCGATCTCGCTGGCCAACTGGTCGGCCTCTTCGAGGTACTGGGTGGTGAGCAGCACGGTCACCCCGTCGGCGACCAGGCCGCGGACGATGTCCCACAGCTCGTTGCGGCTGCGCGGGTCGAGCCCGGTGGTCGGTTCGTCGAGGAAGAGCACCTGCGGCCGACCGACCAGGCTGGCCGCCAGGTCGAGGCGGCGACGCATGCCCCCGGAGTAGGTCTTGGCGGGCCGGTCGGCCGCGTCGGTCAGGTGGAAGTCACCGAGCAGCTCCCGGGCCCGGGCCCGCGCGTCGGCGCGCCGCTGCCCGAGCAGCCGGCCGATGAGCACCAGGTTCTCCACCCCGGTCAGGGTCTCGTCGACCGAGGCGTACTGGCCGGTGAGGCCGATGAGCTGCCGGACCCGGTGCGCGTCGCGGGCGACGTCGTACCCGCCGACGGTGGCGTGTCCCTCGTCGGCCCGCAGCAGGGTGGCGAGCACCCGGACCGTGGTGGTCTTGCCGGCCCCGTTCGGGCCGAGCAGGCCGAACACCGTCCCGCTCGGCACTTCGAGATCGACTCCGGCCAGGGCGGTGGTGGCGCCGAAACGTCGGACCAGCCCCTCCGCCCGGATCGCATGGTTCATGACGGAAACTCCCCCGTGTCGCACGTCGTGATCCGGCCAGTCTGGACGACGGGTGTGACAGTTTCCGGTCGTCCCGGGCCGACCCTACGGCGACAGCGGGGGAATCTCCTGGTTGTTTCCGTTTCAGGCGAGCGTCGACGAGCGGGGGTACGAGTCGGTCGGGTCCGTGATCACGTTGACCAGGTACGGCACACCGGCGTCGAAGGCCCGCTCCAGGGCCGCACCCAGGTCGGCGGCCTTGGTCACCGTCTCGCCGGCTCCGCCCATCGCGGCGACCACCTGGTCGTAGCGGAGTTCGGGCTGGAGGTCGGCGGCGATGTCGTAGCCGTACATGGCGCGCATCGGGTGCTTCTCCAGGCCCCAGATGCCGTTGTTGCCGACCACCATCACCACCGGGAGCTTCTGCCGGACCAGGGACTCGACGTCCATCAGCGAGAAGCCGGCCGCGCCGTCGCCCATCAGCACGCAGACCTGCCGGTCCGGGTGGGTGATCCGGGCCCCCATCGCGTACCCCATGCCGGTGCCGAGGCAGCCGTACGGGCCGGGGTCGAGCCACGTGCCGGGCTGGGCCGGCTCCAGGTAGCGGCCGGCGTACGAGACGAAGTCGCCGCCGTCGCCGATGGTGATCGCGTCCTGCGCGAGCACCCGGCGCAGCTCGCCGTAGATCCGGGCCGGACGGATCGGGTCGGTCTCGGCGGCCGTCTCCTCGGCGTCGCGCGCCTTCGCCGCGTCCTCCTTGTCGCGCAGTTGCGCGATCCAGTCGGCGTGGTCGACCCGGTCGCCCGGGTGGTCGGCCAGCGCGGTGAGGATCAGTCGCAGGTCACCGGCGGGCGAGACGGCCGTCTCGACGTGGCTCGCACGCTGGCTCGGCGCGTCGACGACGTGCACCACCTGCGCGTCGCCGAAGTCGCCGAAGCTGAGCCGGAAGTCCAGCGGGGTGCCCACCACCACGACCACGTCGGCCCCGGAGAGCGCGGCCCGCCGGGCCTTGGCGAACGTGAGGGGGTGATCCGGCGGCAGCGCGCCGCGCCCCATGCCGTTGGTGAAGACCGGCACGCCGAGCGCCTCGGCCGCCGCCCGCAGCGCGTCGACCGCGTCACCGGTCCAGACGTCCGACCCGGCGACGATCACCGGGCGCTGGGCTCCGGCGATCAACGCGGCGGCGCGGGCCACCTCGTCCGGGTCGGCCGCCAGCGGAGCCGGCGCGGCGCCGGTCGGCCGGTCGGCCTCCCCGACCGAGAAGACCACCTCCAGCGGGAGGTCGAGGAAGGCCGGCCCCCGGTGCGGGGTGAGCGCGGCGTCCAGCGCGGCGGCGACCATCCCGGGAATGTCGTCGGTGCTGAAGATCGTCTCGGCGTGCTTGGTGACCGGCCGCACCAGCGGGAGGTGGTCCATCTCCTGGAGGCTGCCCGAGCCCCAGCGGAAGGCCGGGGCCCGACCGCCGAGCACCAGCACCGGCGAGGCGTTGAAGAAGGCGCTGGTCAGGCCGGAGATGCCGTTGGTGACACCCGGGCCGGCGGTGAGCACGGCGAGGCCGGGGCGGCGCTGGAGCTTGGCCACCGCCTCGGCCGCGAAGACCGCCGACTGTTCGTGCCGCACGTCGTAGACCGGGAAGTCGGTCTTGTGGGCGGCGTCGTAGAGCGGGAACACGTGCCCGCCGGAGAGGGTGAACATCTCGCGTACGCCGTACGCACGTAGCGCCGCGAGCGCCAACTCCCCGCCGTGCCCCTCGATCCGCTCCGTCATCGCCGCCCCTCTCGTCGCGTGGCCGGTCCGAGGTTACCGGTCGGTCACCTGGAACGTGAAGAAGCTTCGGCGCGGCGTGTCAGCGACCGGTGAACCTCGGCTTGCGCTTCTCCACGAACGCCGCCATGCCCTCGCTGCGGTCGTCGGTGGCGAACAGCCCCGCGAAGAGCTGGCTCTCCCAGGCCAGACCGGAGGTGAGGTCCATGTCGAGGCCGGCGTCGACGGCGAGCTTCGCCGCCCGCAGCGCCTGCACCGGACCGGTGAGGTACGGCTGGACCATCGCGACGGCGGCGAGGTAGACGTCGGCGGCCGGGACGACCCGGTCGGCCAGCCCGATCCGCAGCGCCTCCTGGGCGTCGACCATCCGGCCGGACATGATCAGATCCTTGGCGCGGGCCGGGCCGACCAGTCGGGCCAGCCGCTGGGTGCCGCCGGCACCGGGGATGATGCCCAGCTTGATCTCCGGCTGGCCGAGCTTGGCGTCCTCGGCCACCACCCGCCAGTCGCAGGCCAGCGCCAGCTCGCAGCCGCCGCCGAGGGCGTACCCGGTGATCGCGGCGACCACCGGCTTGGGGATCCGGGTGAACGCGGTGAGCGCGCTGGAGAGGCGGGCGGAGCGCTCCAGCATGTCCACGTAGGACATGTCGGCCATCTCCTTGATGTCCGCACCGGCGGCGAAGACCTTCTCCCCGCCGTACACGATGACGGCGCGGACCTCGGGGTCGTCGGCGGCGGCCGTGGCGGCCTCGCGCAGCTCCTCCTGGACCTGGACGTTGAGCGCGTTCATCGGCGGCCGGTCCAGCCGGATGGTGCCGATGCCGTCCTTGGTCTCCAGCCGAACGAACTCGCCCATACTGCCCTCACTTCCTCGTCGAAGTCGCGTGCCAACCTTACGGCGAGGGTCGTTGGGGTAGATAGTCTGGTGTCAGCTCCGTCACCGGGAGTCGCGATGGTCATGTTCTACGACGACAGGTCGGTGCAGGTCAGCTCGACCGCCGTCCGGGTCGACGGGCAGCGCTTCCCGCTCACCGAGATCAGCGAGGTCTGGCACCAGCGGGGCAGCCGGTCCTGGCGGGTGCTCGCCGGCCGGGGCGCGATCGGCGCGGCGATGGCCGGCCCGCTGGTGGCCGCCGTCCTCGGCATCGCCCTGGCGATCTGGCTGCACCGGTCCTGGACCGTCACCATCGCGATCGTCGGCGCGTCGGTGCTGGTCGGGCTCGCCGTCGGCCCGGTCGCCGACGTCCTCTTCGAACGCCTCGACCGCTCGTACGCGCGGGGCAGCCGGCAGCTGGAGATCTGGATCCGCTGGCAGGGCCGCCCGGTCCGGCTGGTCCGCACGGCCGACGCGCTGCGCTTCGGCCAGATCTACCGCGCCCTGCAACGGGCCATGGAACGCGGCCAGCCGGCCCGTCCCCGCTGATCCGCCGTCCACAGCGGACGGTTCGTCGGCGGGACGGGGCTGCCGAACGAGCCCGCGCCGGGTTCACTGGAGAGATGACGCTCTATTACCAGGACGACGCGGTGCAGGTGACCTCCGAGTCGATCCGGGTGGACGGGCACATCCTGCGGCTGCCCGAGATCACCTACGTCTGGCACGCCCGGGGACGGAGCACCCTCGGGCAGCACTCCCGGAAGCTGGGCCGGGGCGTCCTGGTCCTGCTCCTCTCCCTGCCGCCACTGGTGGCGCTGCTCTGTGTCATCTCGCTGGCCTGGTCGGCGCAGGACCGGGGGAACTGGACACTCGCGTTGATCGTCCTGGCCGCCTTCGCGGTCGGCGCGCTGGTGCTCGCCCCGTTCCTGGAACTGCCGCTGGGCTGGCTGGACCGCTCCTACGAACGCGGCGACCGGATGCACGAGCTCTGGGTACAGCACCGGGGGCACGACATCCTGCTGCTGAGCAGTCCGGACGCGCTCCGGTTCGGGCAGATCTACCGGGCCGTGCAACGCGCCGTCGAACAGCAGGAAGAGCGCTGACCCCACCCACCCACCGCAGGCGGTTCTGGCGTTCGCGCCGCACACTTGGTCGCATGGTGATTCCCCTCCCCCGCCCGTCCGCCGTCCTCGGGATGACCACCGGCGCCGCCTCCCGGGCCGCCGGGCTGACCCGGTCCGCGGTCGACCAGGCGCTCGGCTCGGCGGTCTCGCTCGCGGCCGTCCCGGCGCGCGCCTTCGCGGTGCTCGACGCCGTCGAAGCGTTGGTGACCCGGATCGACGGGGTGGTCGACCGGATCGAGCAGACCCTGGACCGGACCGATCAGGTGCTCACCGACGCCGAGTCCGCGGTCCGCGAGGTGGCGGTGATCAGCGCCGCCGCGACCACCGCGATCGAGAACGCCACCGAGGTCGCCGCGAAGGCCGCCGTGGTGGTGGCCGAGGCCGAGCAGGTCTCCACCGCAGCCGGCCGGGTGGTGGCCGAGGCGGAGGTGGTCGCCCGGCGGGCGGCCGGCACGGTGGAGACGGCGGAGGCAGCCTCCGCCACCGCCGGGGAACTGCTCGCCGCGTACGAGCCGGCGCTGCGCCGGGCCGCCCCGATGACCGCGCGGTTCGTGGAGCAGCTCAGCCACGAGGAGGTCACCGCCGCCATCCGTCTCGTCGACGAGCTCCCCAAGCTCAAGGAGCACCTGACCACCGACATCCTGCCGATCGGCCACGCTCGACCGGGTCGGCCCGGACCTGCACGACCTGCTCGACGTGACCCGGGACCTGAGAATGGCCGTGGCCGGCATCCCCGGTCTGGGCATGCTCCGCCGCCGGGGCGAACGCCTCACCGACGACCAGACCGACTAGCCAGGTCCCGGCAGTACGTGCCCCCGGGTGCGTCAGCCGTCAGGCGTCCGGTTCCGGACGTGCCGTCGCCCGGCCGCCGGCGGCCGGGCTCAGCGTGCGTAGAGTTCGTCGATCTCGGCGCGGTGCGGCAGGGCCACCGACGCGCCGAGCCGGCGGGTGCAGGCCGCGCCGGCCGCCGCCGCCCAGCGGACCGCGTCGAGCAGGTCCCGTCCCTCGCCCCAGGCGACGGCGAGGGCGGCGGTGAACGCGTCGCCCGCTGCGGTCGAGTCGACCACGTCGACCTCGACCGCCGGAACGTGCACGGCGGTCCCGTCGCGGTCGACGTACCACGCGCCGTCGGCGCCGAGCGTGAGGACCGCCCGGGGCACCAGGTCCAGCAGCGCCTCCGGCGCCTCACGGCCCCGTCCGGTGAGCGCGGCGGCCTCCACCTCGTTGACCACCAGCATGTCGACCAGGTCCAGCAGCTCTGCCGGGACCTGCCGGGCCGGTGCCGCGTTGAGGACGACCCGGGTGCCGGCCGACCGGGCGGCCACGGCCGCCTCGGTCACCGTCTCCACCGGGATTTCCAACTGCGCCACCATGACGTCGGCGTCCCGCACGGCGGCCAGCTCGGCGTCGGTGAGCCCGGTCAGGGAGGCGTTCGCGCCGGGCGTGACCAGGATCAGGTTCTCGCCCACGGCGTTGACCATGACCAGCGCCACACCGGACGAGCCGTAGGTCACCCGGAGCTGGCTGGTGTCCACCCCGGCGGCGGTGATCCGGGCCCGCAGGGTGACCCCGAAGGAGTCCGACCCGATCGCGCCGAGGAAGGCGCCGGACGCGCCGGCGCGGGCGGCGGCGATGGCCTGGTTGGCCCCCTTGCCGCCGGGCACCATCACGAAGTCGGTGCCGAGCACGGTCTCCCCGACCCGGGGCAGGGCGGGGGCCGTGCCCACCAGGTCCATGTTCGCGCTGCCCACCACCACGACCCGGGTCTGCGGCACGGAAGGCCTCCGTGGGTCAGGCGGCACGGGCGGTGAAGCGTTCACCGGAACGCTCGACCACCAGCGGCAGGCCGAAGGTCTTGGAGAGGTTGTCGCTGGTCAGCGTGGCACCGAGCAGACCCTGCGCGACCACGCCCCCCTCGCGCAGCAGCAGCGCGTGGGTGAAGCCCGGCGGGATCTCCTCGACGTGGTGGGTGACCAGCACCAGCGCCGGCGCGTCCGGGTCGTACGCCAGCTCGGCCAGCCGGGCGACCAGGTCCTCCCGGCCACCGAGGTCGAGCCCGGCGGCGGGCTCGTCGAGGAGCAGCAGCTCCGGATCGGTCATCAGCGCCCGGGCGATCTGCACCCGCTTGCGCTCGCCCTCGGAGAGGGTGCCGTAGCCCCGGTCGGCGAGGTGCGCGACGCCGAGCTGGCCGAGCAGGGCCCGCGCGCGGACCTCGTCGGTGCGGTCGTAGCTCTCCCGCCACCGGCCGACCACCGACCAGGCGGCGGTGACCACCACGTCGGTGACCTTCTCCTCGGTCGGGATCCGTTCGGCCAGGGCCGCGGTGGAGAGCCCGATCCGGGTACGCAGCTCGGTGAGGTCGGTCCGCCCGATCCGCTCGCCGAGCACGTGGGCGACGCCGGTGGTCGGGTGCAGCCGTCCCGCCGCCAGGTTGAGCAGCGTGGTCTTGCCGGCGCCGTTGGGTCCGAGCACCACCCAACGCTCGTCCAACTCGACACGCCAGTCGACGTCGTGCAGCAGCGCCGTGCCGGACCGGCGCACGCCCACCCCGTCGAGGTTGACCACCAGATCCTCGTCCACGGCTGAAGGTGCGGGTGCGGCGCCATCCGCGCCAGGGATCAGCTCAGCAGTCACCCATCCATCCAACCACGTGCCCGTACCCGGGCACTCCGACGGGCGACGCGCATCACTGGCAAGACCTTGCAGGTCAGACGCATGTAGTGAAGAATTCCTTCACATGGGGAGTGGGGTCCGACCCGACGGGTCAGCCGACCGTGGAACCGAAGACCTCGTCGCGGACGGCGTCCAGGGCGGTCCGCAGCGCGCCCCGCAGGATCGGCTCCTCGTTCAGCCCGGTGGGCACCACCCTCGGCCGGACCAGCGTGATCGCGGCCACCTCGTGCTGCACCCGCTCGGCCAGCGCCGCGCCACCCGCCCGGCCGATCTCACCGGCCAGCACCACCAGCGGCGGGTCCAGCACCACGCAGGTGCTCGCCACCCCGAGCGCGAGCCGTCGAGCCAGCTCGTCGAGCATCGGGCCGCCGGCCGTACCGGCCGCGATCGCCGCCCGGACGGCATCGGGGGCGGCGACGTCGTCGGGGAAGCCGTACTCGCGGGCCACCGCGCGGACCGCCTCCGCTCCGGCCAGTTGCTGGAACGCCGGCTTGGCCCGACGGGAGACGTCCCGGGGGATCGGCGCCCCGGGCACCGGGAGGTAACCGATCTCGCCGGCCGCACCGGTGCTGCCGTGGTGCAACCGTCCGTTCAGCATGATCGCCAGGCCGACCCCGGCGTCCACCCAGACCAGGACGAAGTCCGTCATCCCCTGGGCCGCGCCGGACTGTGCCTCGGCGACCGCGGCCAGGTTGACGTCGTTCTCGAAGACCACCGGGGTGGCCAGGTCGTCGCGGAGCGCGGCCAGCAGGCCGCGGTGCCAGCGGGGCAGGTTGAACGCGAAGGTGATGTCCCCGGTGGTCGGATCGACCAGGCCGGGGGTGCCGAGCACGACCCGTCGCACGCTCTCCATCGGCGTGCCCGCCTCCTTGGCCACCCGCACCACCGCGTTGTGCACCACCCCCACCGGGTCGTCGGTGTCCCGGGTCGACTGCTCCACCCGGCCGATCACCGCCCCGGTGATGTCGGCGCACGCCGCCTCCACCCGATCCGCGCCGACGTCCACCCCGATGACGTGCGCGCTGCCCGGCCGAACGGCGTAGAGCTGCGCGTTCGGCCCGCGCCCGCCGGCCTGCTCGCCGACCCGGGTGACCAGACCCCGCTCCTCCAGCCGCTCGACGAGCTGCGAGGCGGTGACCTTGGACAGCCCGGTCAGCTCACCCAGCCGGGCACGGGTGAGCGGCCCACGTTCGAGGAGCAGCTCCAGGGCCGCGCGGTCGTTGAGCGCCCGCAACAGGCGCGGTGTGCCGGGCAGCCGCGTCGAACTCATGCCACGTCCTCTGGTTTTGGTAAACCTTGTTGATCGAATCGATCCGGGGTGACCGTAGCGTAACGGCCGTCCCCGACACGGGTCAGCGGCCGGACGACCGGCCCGGAGCTGTCGATCGGCACGCCGGAGGACCCGGACGACGTCGAGAAGGAGATCACGTGGGGCTCGATCCAGGACTTCGTCGCCTCGCCCTCGGCACGCTGCTCGCGGCGTACCCGGGGCCCACCCCGCCGCCCTGGGCGCTGGACCTGGTCGGCGCGGGGCTGGCCGGTTACACCCTGTTCGGGACCAACGTCGAAACGCCGGCCCAGGTCGCCACGGCGACCGCCGCGCTACGCGACGCCCGCACCGACGTGCTGGTCGCCATCGACGAGGAGGGCGGCGACGTCACCCGGCTGGCGCACGCCACCGGCAGCCCGTACCCGGGCAACGCCGCGCTCGGCGCGGTCGGGGACGTGGCGCTCACCCGCCGCGTCTACGCGGCGATCGGCGCGGAGCTGGCCGCCGTGGGTGTCACCGTCAACCTCGCTCCGACGGTGGACGTCAACAGCGCCGACGAGAACCCGGTGATCGGCACCCGGTCGTTCGGCGCCGACCCGCTCCGGGTCGCCGCACACTCGGCTGCCGCGGTCGACGGGTTGCAGGGTGTCGGGGTCGCGGCCTGCGCCAAGCACTTCCCCGGACACGGGGCGACCGTCGCCGACTCGCACCTGGAACTGCCCACCGTGGACGTCCCCCTGGACGTGCTGCGCGAACGCGACCTGCCGCCCTTCGCGGCGACGGTGGCCGCCGGCACCCGGGCGGTCATGACCGCGCACATCCGGGTACCGGTGCTGACCGGCGACCGGCCGGCGACCTTCAGCCGGGCCGTCCTGGTCGACCTGCTCCGCCGGGAGCTGGGCTTCACCGGCACGGTGATCACCGACGCGCTGGAGATGAAGGGCGCCTCGGTGGCCGCCGGCGGGGTCGGTCCGGCCGCGGTGGCCGCCCTCGCGGCCGGCGCGGACCTCCTCTGCATCGGCGCGAAGGTCGACGCCGCGCTGGTCGAGCACGTGGTCGCCGAGATCGTCGCCGCGCTCGGCGACGGGCGGCTGGCCCGCGACCGGGTCGAGGAGGCCGCCGGCCGCACCGCCGAACTCGCCGCCTGGACCCGGCCCGGCGACGGGCCCGCGCCCGACCACGGCGACCTCGGGTACGCCGCCGCGCGCCGGGCGGTCCGCGTCGAGGGGATCGTCGCCGGGCTGGACCGGCCACTGGTGGTGCAGGTGCACGCCACCGCCACGATGGCCGAGGGCCGGGTGCCGTGGGGGCTCGGTCCCCACCTGTCGGACGCCGAGGAGGTCCGGGTGGTGGCGGGCGAGACCGACCCGGCCGCCCTGCGGACGCTCGCCGGGGACCGGCCGGTCGTGCTGGTCGGCCGGCACCTGCACCGGCTGGCCGGCGGCGCGGAGCTGGTCGAGGGGCTGGCCGCCGTCCATCCGGTGACCGTGGTGGAGATGGGCTGGCCGGGGCGCTGGCGGCCGGCCGGGGTCCGCGGGTTCGTCGCCACCTACGGTGCCAGCCACGCCAACGGCCGGGCCGCGGCGGAGGTGCTCGGCCTGGCCGGCTGACCGGCGACGACGACCGATCCCACCGGCTGACCGGCGACGACACCCGGTCCCACGGGCTGACCGGCGACGACACCCGGTCCCGCCGGCTGACCGGCGCGGGCGTCCGGCCGGGCCGGGGAGGACGCCGGCCGGGTCGATCGCCGGGCCGGGCTCAGCCCAGCCAGCGGGCGTCGGGCGGCAGCGGGGTGGTGACGTCCGGCAGCCCCAGCAGTGGTCCGACCGAGGTGATCCGCAGGACCCGCTCGACCGCCGGCTGCGGGTTGGCCACCCGCAGCGACCGCCCCCGCTCCCGGGCCAGACTGAAGCCCTCGATCAGCACCCGCAGGCCGGTCGAGTCGAGGAAGCTGACCTCGGCCAGGTCGACCAGGCACTCCTGGAGGTCGGGCCGGTTCAACACGGCGACCAGCGCGGTCTCCAGCGTGCCGACGGTGGACATGTCGAGTTCGCCCGCCGGGGTCAGCACGACATCACCCCGGCCGGTGTCGCGCACCCGCACCTCCATGACCGCTCACCACCTCCGTACCGCAGCCGCGTCCGGCACCCTCGTCGCCGACCCTATCCACCGGCCCGCCCCGGATCGGCGGACCCGAGCGACTCATACCCTGCGTCACCGCGGACCCTCGGACCGAGGACGACAAATAATCGCAGGTCAAGCCCACTTTTGGACAGCTCGATCCAGATTTTGGGGGCTTGCCGGCTACCGACTCGACACATAGCGTTACCTCACCGGGATAGCCGGTCGTCCGACACCTCCTCGGACCTGGGGGGAAGAGGCTGCGGACCGTGGATCCGGCCCGGGATCCACGGTCCGCGCCGCCGGGCGGACCAACCGGGCGCGGACACCGCAGTCAGTCGGGGTGGACGATGCGGGAGCGCCAACCCCGGTCGGGGAAGCCGGCTGCCGCGGCGACCCGGGCCGAGGCGGTGTTGCCGGGGTCGTGCAGGTACGTCGGCACCGCCCCCTCGTCGAGCACCCGCCGGGCCGCCTGTGCGACCAGGCGGCGGGCCAGTCCCCGGCCCCGGGCGGCCGGCACCGTCCCGACGGCCAGCTCGTGGCCGTACCGGTCGTGCCGTTTGACGCCGACTCCCGCCAGGTAGCGCCCGTCGGCGTCACGCGCCACCAGCACCTCCCGGTCGAACAGGTGCAGCCAGGAGGGGAACCCGGGATCGGTCGGGTCGGTCCACTCCCCCACGTCGGGCAGCGGGGCGGGGGCGGCGCACCAGCGGAAGATCCCCTCCCGCAGGGGCAGGGCGGGGTGTCCGACCGCGCCGGGCAGCGCCGACCACAGCCGCGGGGTCGGCCCGTCGGCCGCCAGCGCCCGGACCGCCGCGACCCGCTCCGGTGGCACGGAGAGCACCGCGACGCCGGGGGCGGCCACCATGACCGCCGGCCGGAGCCGGCCGTCCCAGGCCGGGCGGGAGCGACGCCGGGAGCCGACCACGTGCAGCCCCGACCCGGCCGGCCACTGGCCGAGCCAGGTCACCAGGTGCAGGTGGAGTCGCCTGTCGAGCACCGGATCACGGTACGCGTCACGGCCACCGCGGGTCGGGCGATCCCGGACCCGTACCTCCCCCGGTCCGAGGTTGGTTGAAACACGCGACGGCGGGTACAGACAGCGAACATCACCGATGACTCCCGGCCCGCGATCCGGCCACCTACCGGGAACCGGACGCACCGACCGCGCGTCACACCTATTTCCATAGATGGACAACTTTCTCTGGGATGGTACGGCCATGCCGAAACAGCTGATCGAGCAGGACAAACGCGACACGGGACGGCTCTGGCCGACCCTCCGGGACGACGTGCCCCCGCCGGCCCAGTCGCGGTACGCCGGCGGCCGGGCCCCGCACGTCGGCGACCGGTCGTGGGCGGAGCTGAACCAGCTGCCGGCGAACCTCTCCACCCGCCGTCACCTCGGCACACGCTGAGCGGACCGCACCCCGGCCGCCCCGGCACGGAGCTACCGGCAGCCCCTGCGGACGCCGGGGAGCGCGACACACCCGAAAGCCGCGCGGCAAGGGTCTTAGCACACCTGTCGGGTAGGTTCTTTGCGTTCCGGCACGGCTACCGACAGGAGAAGCTCCACCCATGGGCAAGAAGACCATCCACGTCTCCGACTTCAGCGGCACGGTCCTCCCGACCGACGACGAGGTGGTCCGCGTCGTCGTGCTGGAGCACCCGGACCTGGTGACCGGCCCGGTGCAGTTGGAGATCAGTCCGACCGAGGTGGAGGGCATCGACGACGCCGCGCTCGACGTCGCCGTGGTGGAGATCTACGACCCGCAGGGCGACGGGGAGCCCCGTCGGGTGGTGCTGACCGCCAGCGAGTTCGACGCGATGTCGACCGAGACGCCGATGGCGCAACTCCTGCGCACCGCCGAGCGGGTCCGTCCGCCGAAGGCCCGCAAGACCGCCGAGAAGATCGACTACGGCACCGTCGAGCACGCCGGCAAGCCGCACCGGGGCCGGGTCACCGACGAGGAGGCCACCCTCGTCCGCGAGCGGCTCGACGAGGTCAACAAGCGGCTCGCGGACGCCGGGCTCCGGCAGATCGACCCCGCCGACCCGGAGCACGCCGCCCGGTACGGCTTTCCCACCCCGACCGACCCGCCGGCCGCCTCCACCCTGAGCAGCCCGGACGCCGTGTCCACTGCCGACCCGGCCGGCGAGCCCGCGCCGGCGCGGCAGGCCGCGCCGGCCTGAGGCCGCCGCGGCGCGACGGCCAGGCGGTGGGGCGCGTATCGTCCTGCGGTGTGAGCGGCATACCCCACTCCCACTGCTCCGGCTGCGGCACCGCCTATCCCGATGGCGCGGACTGGCCCCGGAACTGCACGGCCTGCGGCCACACCACCTGGCGTAACCCACTCCCGGTGGCGGTGGCCGTCCAGCCGGTCCGCACCCCCACCGGGCTCGGCGTGGTGGTCCAGCGCCGCGACATCGAGCCCGCCCGGGGGCTGCTCGCGCTGCCGGGCGGCTTCATCGAGCACGGCGAGGAGTGGCGGGACGCGCTCGTCCGCGAACTGTGGGAGGAGACCGGCCTGACCGGCGACGCGGCGGCCGTACGCCTCGTCGCCGTGCACAGCGCGCCGAGCGGCGGCACCATCATGATCTTCGGTGCGTTGCCGACCCGGCGGCTGGCGGACCTTCCTCCGTCCGCGCCCACGGCGGAGTCGACCGAGTGGCTCGTCCTCACCGAGCCGACCGAACTGGCCTTCTCCACCCACACCGAGGTGCTGGCCGACTTCCTCGCCGCCGGGGCCTGAGCGGGCGACGGCTCACGTCCCGTCATCCGGGAGGTTACGGGCGACGGCGGCCAGCCGTTCCCGGACCACGTTCCGCTCCGGGTCGTCGACCTCCCCGAGCGCCTCCAGCGCGGCGGCGAGCCACCGACGGGACTGCCCGTGGTCGCCGGCCGCCGCGTGGATCTCGGCGAGCACGGTGAGGGCGTGGGAACGGCGGAGGCTGTCGTCGAGTTCCTCGGCGACCGCGCCGGCCCGGATGGCCTGGGCAACGGCCTCGTCCCGCCAGCCGAGGCGGCCCAGCGCGGCGGCCAGGGTCACCAACGCGTCACAGCGGACCTGCTCGTCGCTGACGCGCCCCGCGACGTCCAGAACCAGCCGGCAGCGGTCCACGGCGGCCTCGGGCTCGCCGGTATCCAGGTGCAGCTCCGCCAGCCGGACCAGGGCCAGGCTCCGCCCGCGCAGCGAACCGAGGCGATCCCAGCGTTCCAGCGCCTCGCGGTGGTACCGCGCGGCCAGGTCGTACCGGCCGAGCCGCCGGTTCGCGTCGCCGAGGTGGTACAGGGTGAACGCCTCCTCCATCGAGTCTCCGCCGTCTTTACAGGCGCCCAGGAGCTGCTCGAAGTTGCCGACGGCCGTCTCCGTGGCACCGGTGCGGAGGTGAATGGCGGCGAGATTGTGCAGACAGGCCCACTGCATTTCCCCGAGGTCGAACTCCCTGGCCAGCCGGAGCGCCTCGGTGAACGCTCGGGTGGCCGGACCGTAGTCGTGGATGGCGAAGTACGTCGCGCCGAGGTTGACCAGCGTCCCGATCCGCCCCTCCTGGTGACCGTCGGCGCTGGCCGCGTGCACCGCGGTACGGAGCATCTCGAAGACGTCCTCCTGCCGGCCATAGCGGTCGACCACCTCGTACATGGTGCCCACGATCTGCCAGGCATGCCGGTGGAAGCCCTCGTCCGCCGCCGTCCGGACCACCGCGGGCAGGTTCGCCCGTTCCGCCTCGCACCAGCGCAACGCCTCCGCGTCCGAGGCGAAGGAGAGCGGGGTCACCGACATCGACGCCGGATCCGGGAGGTCCGGCACCGGCGAGCTCCGCGGTTCCAGCAGCCGGACCGCGTCGACTGCGGAGAGCAGGTACCAGTCGAGCAGCCGGCGCAGCGCGTCCCGGCGCTCGTCAGCCGGTGCCTCACGGCGGCACCGGTCAGCGGTGTAGAGACGGAGCAGGGCGTGCATCCGAAACCGACGGAGAGCGTCGTGCTCGACCAGGTGCGCCCGGGTCAGCGTGCCGAGGAGGCGCTCGGCACCTGCCGGCTCGACACCACCCAGCAGCGCCGCCGCCGCGCCCGGGCCGACAGTGGCACCGGGAAAGAGCCCCAGCCGCAGGAAGAGCCGGGCGGTCAGGGGGTCGAGCGCGTTGACCGACCAGTCGAACACACTACGGAGGACCCCCTCGTCGGAGTCGTCGCCCTCGTAGTCGAAGAGCCGGGTGCTCAGCTCGCGGGCCAGTTCCTCGATGGACGCTCGGGGACGGGCCACCACGTGCTGCCCGATCACCCGCAGCGCCAACGGCAGACCACTCGAGAGACGCGCCAGGGTCGACACCGCCTCGGGTTGGGTGCTCGCCCGTCCCACCCCGACGATCCGGCCGAGCAGCGCCCGCCGATCGGTGGGTGGCAGTGGTGGCACCGTCAGGGACCGGATGCCGTTCCGGACGGTCAGCCGTTGGAGGGCCTTCCGACTACAAACGACGGTCAGGCAGCGGTCGGAACGGGGAAGCAGCTGCCGGGCCTGTTCCGAGTCGAGCACGTTGTCGATGACGACGAGCATTCGCCGGTCGGCGAGGAGCTGGTGGTATCTCTCCCGCCGCTCGTCGTCGTCGCGCGGCACCGCCTCGGCCGGAACGCCGAGCGCGTTCAGGAACCGGGCCAGCGCCTGACGCGGCGGTACCACCGGCCCCGGGCCACATCCCTCCACGTCGAGGTAGAGCTGCCCGTCCGGAAAACGGTCCAGCCGCCGCCTGCCCCAATGGGTGATCAGCGCGGTCTTGCCCACCCCCGGGGTTCCGGTCAGGACGATGACCCGGCCACCACCGTCACCGACGGCCAGCGAGTCGAGCTCGGCGATCAGTTCGGTGCGGCCGGTGAAGTCCGGGACGTCGTGCGGTAGTTGGCGGGGAGTGGGCGGTGGAACGGGTACGGCGCCCTCCGCCCCGCCGCTCCTGGCGCGGGACGACGGGACGGGCGCCGTCGACGGAACGGGGGCCAGGTCGAGCGCCGGTTCGGCGCGCATCTCCCGGCGGTAACGGCGGCGGAACGCGGTGACGAAGGTACGCGCGTCGTGACCCCGTCCCGCGACGTGCAGCGCGCTCGCCCAGAGCCGGGCCAGCGTCTCGTCGAGTTGATGCTCGCGGAGCAGGGGTTCGAGCCGGGCCAGCACCCGGTCGTGTCGTCCGAGTGCCAACTCGCTCTCGGCCAGCATCTTGTACGCGTCGAGCAACCGGTCCCGCAGGGTCGCGCGCCACAGCTCGGCCTGGGTGCCCCGTAGCTCGGCGAGCGGATCGTCCCGCCAGAGCCCGACGGCGGTGGCCAGCAGGGCAGCGCCGTGTTCGTGGCGGGCCTGCCTGACGGCCGCCTGGGCGTCCGTCACCAGTGTCGCGAAGCGGTGGTGGTCGACCAGGTCCGGATCGATCTCCAGCCGGTAGGCGCCGACACCGGGGGTACGGACCAACGCGTCGGGGAGGCCCACCGATCTCAGCACCGTCCGTAGCCGGCTGGCGAGCCCATGGATTATCGGTCGGCAGGAATCCACCGGACGGTTTTCCCACAGAATTTCCACGATCAGTTCGATCCGCACCGGCCGACCGACGTGGTAGAGCAGGGCGGCGAGCAGGCCCCGCTGTTTCGCGGTTCCGATCGGAACGCTGCGTCCAGCCACGGAAAGGCCGGTCGGACCCAGAATGGAAAACTCCATGGCACCCCACCACCCTCCACACCACCCCGGCGCCACCCACTCCAATTCTGTCCCGAATTGCCGCTTCCCCCAAGGGCCGGTGCCCAGAGTCCAAAATCGGACACCGCATTGACAGACCACTGCAATGAAATCGCAAGGAATCCGGCAAGGAGATCCACATGCGCCCCGGCCACGCTTCCCGGACGACAGCCACGGAAGGAGCGCGGAATGAGTTCTGCCGAATGGCCGAGGACGCCAATTGGCATCGACGCCAGAAAATGGATCACCCGTTCGGGGTGCCGGACGGCGCTGGTTGTGGTGCACACCATGGCCAGTTGGCAACGCCTGCTCGACGTCGTCGGCCACATCGAGGACGACCCCCGGGTGCAGGTCGTCTACACGGTGGCACCCGACGTGTTCAACCAGCAGGTCCGCCGGCACCTGGACCGGGCGGGCGCGTTCGTGCTGCCCTGGCCGCAGGCCGTCCGGGAACCGTTCGACCTCGCCCTCGCCGCCTCCCTCGGCGGCCTGCACCAGGTGCATGCCCCGATCCTGGTCATGCCGCACGGCGCGGGACACGGCAAGCGGGTCCGACCGGACCGCCTCGGTGGCACCTCGGTCGCCGAGCCGCCGGTGTACGGCCTCGACGCGCAGCGACTCACACACGACGGTCGGGTTGTGCCGGCCGCCCTCGCGCTCGCCCACGAGAACGAACTGGCGGTGCTGCGCCGCCAGTGTCCGGAGGCGGTTCCCGCCGCGGTGGTGGTCGGTGACCCCTGCTTCGACCGGTTGACTGCCAGCCAGCCGTCGCGTGAGCGCTACCGGCAGGCCATCGGCCTGTCGGACGATCAGGAACTCGTCGTGGTGAGTTCCACCTGGGGGCCGGACGGTCTCTTCGGCCGCTGGCCGGACCTGCTGCCCCTCCTCCTGAGGCAGTTGCCGGCGGAGCGCTTCCGGGTGGCCACGCTGTTGCACCCCGCCGTCTGGGACGCCCACGGTCACCGCCAGGTCCGCGCCTGGCTGCGGGACTGTTGCAGGGCCGGGCTGCTGCTCCCGGATCCGGCGGAGGACTGGCGGAGCCTGGTGGTGGCCGCCGACCACCTGCTCGGCGACCACGGCTCGGTCACCACCTACGCCGCCGCGATCGGCCGTCCGGTGCTGCGGTTGCCGGTGCCCCGACGGATCACCGTGCCCGGGTCGCCGCAGAGTGTCGTCGCCACCCGGGCCAGCCGGCTGGATCCGCGTCGGACGCTGCTCCCCCAGCTACGCTCCGCCCGTCCGGTCGACCACCGTGCGGTGACCGCCGCGCTGACCGCCCGCCCCGGCGCCGCCGCGAACCTCCTCGGCGCCACGATGTACCGCCTGCTCCGGCTGAGCCGACCCGGCCGGCACCGGCGGGTCGAACCGGTGCCGCTCCCCCGGCCCGACACCTGGGGGGCTGCCGCGTGAACCGGACCCATGTGGTCGTCGCGCTGCTGCAGCCCGGACGACCGGTGTCCCGCCGGGTCGCGCTGGCGGACGTCCTGCTCACCTGGGTGGCTTCGCACCGCGGACCGGGATGCTGCGCGGGCCTGATGACGGCCCACCCCGGCCTGGTGGTGACAGTGGCGGGCGAACCGACCGGCCGGATCGTCGTAGGGATCCGCGACGCGGGACGGGACGGCGTACGGCTGTTCGTCACCCGAGGCCCTGCCGGCGGCGGCCGGACGCCGGCCCGGGCGCTGCTGCTGCGGATCGGCCGTGTCCTGCACGCCCGCCGGGTCACCGGTCGGCCACCCGACCAGGAGCCGCTGACCGGGCGGTCACTCCGCCCGGTCGGCACCCACCTGACCGGCCTGGTGGTCGCCACGGCGGACGCCGTCCCGGTCGAGTCGGGTCGCCACCTCCCCGGCCCGGGGTGAGGCCAGTGACGTGAACACCGCCAACGCCTCCTCCAGGTGCCGCCGGGCGGTGGCCGTGTCCCCCCGCTGCTCGGCGATCTCGCCGAGCACGGTCAGGGCCTCCGCCCGCTCGTTGGCCGAGCCGAGCGCGGCCATCCGGTCAACGGCGTCGCCCGCCGCACGCTCGGCCGCGTCGAGGTCACCGACGCCCAGGTAGGCGCTCGCCAGACCGATGGACACCCGGGCGGCGTTGTACGGATCGACGTCCCCGAGATCGGCGAAGATCTGCCCCGCCTCGGTGAGCAGCGGTAGCGCCTCCACCGCCCGACCCGACCGGGTCCAGAGGGCAGCGAGGTTCACACAGGTCAGGCCGACGCTACGCGGTTCGCCCAACGCGCGGTTCGCGGCGAGGACGTCCACCAGCAGTCGGCCTGCCTCCTCCTCGCGCCCGGTCTCCAGACAGAGCGTCGCCAGTCCCTCCCGGGCGTCGAGCTCACCCCGCACGTCGTCGGCCTCCCGGTACCGCTCCACCGCCGCCCGGCCGTACCGCTCCGCGTCGTCGTACGCCCCCACCCGCATGGATGCCCTGCTCAACCGCTTGAGCATGTGCGCCTCCGCCCAGACGTGGCCCCACTGCCGGGCCGCCGTCACGCCCCTGCGGTCGACCTCGAGACGAAGTTGATAGTTCTTGATGTAGAGCAGCAGTGGCCAAAGCGCGTCGCAGAGCAGCCACGCCAGCTCCGGAAAACCGTTCTCCAGTGCCGCCCGGCCGGCCTGCACGAGGTTCGCCTGCTCCCGGACGAGCCAGGCGAGCGCTTCGGACCGGTCGGCGAACTCGGGTACGGCACCGGCTGGCTGCCGGAACGTGTACGGCAACCGCCGCCGGTAGGGGGTGACGACCTGGTCGGCGTTGCGGGCGGCGGCCAGGTGGTACTCCAGGATCGTGAGCAGGGCGGCTCGCCGGTCGACCGGGTCGTCCGACTTCTCGGCGGTCTCCCGCGCGTGCAGACGCAGCAGGTCGTGGAAGCGGAACCGATCCTCGTCGATTTCCTCCAACAAACTCACCCCCAGCAGTTCGCCCAGCACGTCGAAGGCCCCGCCGTGCGCCATCGGCTCGGCATCGACCAACGCGGTGGCGAGTCCCGGCCCGAAGTCGTTGCCCGGATGCTGCGCCAGCCGCCGATAGAGAGCAGCGGCCGGCGGGCTGAGATCCCGGTAGGAGACGTCGAAGACCGTACGGACCCCGACGTCGTCCGGACCGGCGAGCCGAGCCAGCCGCTCGTTCTCGTCGGCCAGGTCCGCGACCATGGTGCGGACCGAGAGAAGGGGCCGGGCAGCCAGCCGACCGGCGGCCACGGTGAGCGCCAGGGGCAGGCCGCCGCAGAGTTGCGCGAGTTCACCGGCGGATCCCCCCTCGCGGTCGATGCGGGCGTCCCCGACAGCCCTACTGAGCAGCCGCATCGAGTCGGCGGGCGGCAGCGGTCGCACGTCCAGCATGCGCCCGCCGTCGGCGACCAGGCCCGTCAGTCGACGCCGGCTCGTCACCAGCACGACCGAGGCGGACGTGGGTAGCAACGGCCTCACCTGCGCCGCCGAGTAGGCGTCGTCGAGCAGCAGGAGAAGGGGCGTGTCCGCGGTGACCGTCCGGTAGAGCGCGGTGCGCTCGGCGAGGGAGCCCGGAATCCGCTCCGACGCCAGCCCCAGCGCGCGCAGGAACGCACCCAGCACCTCACCGGGATCGACTGGACCGGACGCGCCGTACCCGCCGAGGTCGGCGTAGAGCTGGCCGTCGGGGAAGCCGGCCCGTGCCTCGTGCGCCCACCACCGGGCCAGCGCCGACTTGCCCACTCCCGCCGGACCGCAGAGCACCACCACGGATCCGGCTCCGGACCCGGTGAGCCGGTGCAACGCGTCGATCTCGTGGCTCCGCCCGGCCAGGTGCGCCGGAGGCGGCGGTAACTGTCGAGGTGCCGGCGGGGGCACCGGCCCGGTGTGGATGTGCACCCCGCCGTGGATGGCCGCCGACTGGACGACCGGACCGGTCACCGTCCCGGACAGTTCGTTGCGTACGGCGGGCCGGACGGTCGTCCCGCTGTCGTCCCGGGCGTCAGCCAATGTCCGGACCCCTTCACGGCGTGCGGGCGGTCGGGTCAGAACAGGATGTCGCCGCTGATGTCACGTGCCTGCACGACCTTGCCGGCGGTGCCGCTGAACTCGTTCGTGACGTCGCCCGGCGAGGCCGACAGTCGCGCCTGTACCGAACGCCACTCCGCGCGGACGGCGGCGTCGAACGCGGGGTCCACCGCCATCGTCCTGGCCAGAGCTTCCGCCAAGATCGCCTGCCGGTCGTAGTCGTCGGGTTCCACCACCGCAGCCTCCAACGCCGCCGCTTCCTCCGTTCCCTCGCCGAAACGGGAGCGGACCATCCGGTACAGGGCGCCGACGGCCTCCCGGCCACCGGAGAAGAGCACCTCGGCCCCCCTGGCGGCCAGCGCGGTGGCGACGGCAAGGACAAGCTGATCCGGCATGAAGACCCCCACCAGTCCATGGCTCGGTCGCGAAGGATCGCTGCACATCAATCGCGTGACCGCCAGACTACCCTCCGGCGTCCAGCCCCCGGAACGAGCGAAAGAAGAGTGGGCACAATCGCGCCACCCCAATTGATGCCGGGAGCAACTTATCGCTACATGACCTTTACTTCTGTCCATAAGGGACAGAAGGACGCTTTGAGCGGTCGAACGGCCATTCATGGGACCCCGCCCACCCACCCCGCGATGGGCTCTCTAAGATCCACCCATGAAAAAAATGATCTTTGCTGTCCTGGCCGCAGCCGCCCTCGGACCGAGCGTCGAATGGGTGAAGTTGGTGGCGTGAAGGCAGCACACCCGGCAGCGCCCGCCTGACCCCAACCGTCAGCGAGCGTCGCGCACAGCGGATGCCCTCGGTGGACGCCGGGGGCATCCGCACGTTCCACGGCCTTCGACATCCCCAACGCCCCAGGCCGGGAAGAGTTACGGGGCGCGAGGAAACAACCTGGGCCGTCGTCGGCGACCCACCACCACACAGATCGCATACCATCGATTTCTCGTGCCGTCGGACGGAATGAGGACTCGATGGAGCTGAGCCACGCCTTTCTCGACATCCCCTTCTCGTTGCCGTACCACTTCGCGAGAGCGAGCCTGCTGGCCACCCGGCTGGTCCGGGTGGAGCTGCGCGACGGCGACCTCCGGGGCCGCGGGGAGGCCACCCTGTTCGAGAGCCGGTTCCCCGACCCGAAGGCCGCCACCGCCGAGCAGGTGGAGCAGGCCCGGGTCGCGATCGGCCAGGGCGCCGGCCGGGAGGACCTGCTCGCCCTGCTGCCGGCCGGCGCGGCACGCAACGCCGTCGACGCCGCCCTGTGGGACCTGGAGGCCAAGCGCAGCGGCCGCCGGGTGTGGCAGATGATCGGCCTGCCCGAGCCCACCCCGGTCGAGGACATGCTCACCGTCTCGCTGGCCGACGAGACCCAGTTCGTCCAGGAACTGAAGGACAGCCAGGGACGGCGAGCCCTGAAGCTGAAACTCGGGTCGCCCGAGGACGTCGAACGGCTGGAACTCACCCGCGCCCACCGGCCCGACGCCGAACTGGTGGTGGACGTCAACTGCGGCTGGACGCCGGAGCGTCTGGTGGCGATGCTGCCGGTGCTCGCCCGGCACGACGTCCGGATGGTGGAGCAGCCGGTCCGGCCCGAACACGAGGAGGCGCTGCGGGGGCTGCCCCGGCAGGTGCCCCTCATCGCGGACGAGTCCTTCTACGCCGAGGAGGACCTGCCCCGGATCGCCGAACTCTACGACGGGGTGAACGTCAAACTCGACAAGTGCGGCGGCCTCACCGCCGCGCTGCGGATCGTGGCGCAGGCCCGGCAGCGTGACCTGCGCATCATGGTCGGCTGCTTCGCGGCCACCTCGCTCGCCTCCGCCGCCGCCTTCCAGGTCGCCCACTACGCGGAGTTCCGGGACATCGCCGGGCACCTGATCCTCACCGAGGACGTGCAGCCGTCGATGCCGTGCGTGGAGGGTCGGCTCAGCCCGCCCACGCCGGAACTGTGGGGCTGACCGGTCACCGGACCGCCCGGTAAACCGGAGGCGGCAGCGGGCACCGTGGGCCACACTGGCCGGCATGTCCGTGCAGGTGTGGAACGTTGCCGAGCTGACCGACGCGGTACGCGCCGGGCGGACCCCGAAGTTCCTGTTCTTCTGGGGGCACCGGGCCCGACCGGACGGCACCGTCGGGCCGGGTTGCCTGAGCCAGTGGTGGCCGGCGCCGTTCACCGTGGACGGGACCCGGTTCGCCACCGCCGAGCACCACATGATGTGGGCCAAGGCGATGCTCTTCGGCGACCGGGCGACCGCCGGGAAGGTGCTCACGGTGGCGCACCCGAACCAGGCCAAGACCCTCGGCCGTCAGGTCGCCGGGTTCGACGAGCAGACCTGGCGGGACCGCCGGTTCGAGATCGTGGTGGCCGCCAACCTCGCCAAGTTCGGCCAGCACCCCGACCTGCGGGCGTTCCTGCTCGGCACCGGGAATCGGGTGCTGGTCGAGGCGAGTCCGCTGGACCGGATCTGGGGCATCGGCCTGGCCGCCGACGCCCCGGCCGCCGCCGACCCCGCCCGGTGGCGTGGGCTGAACCTGCTCGGTTTCGCGCTGATGCGGGTCCGGGCGGCGCTTCGGGACGGGACGCCGGACGCGGCGACGTACGGCGATCCGGCGAACCGGGCCGACGGGCGCTGACCTCACCCCGGGCCGGTCCGGGTGCGGGTCGCGCGACGGCCGGCGGGTCGACGAACTGGCGCTGGGACGTTGCTGCTCGGCGCACCGGCCCGCGAGGCGTGGGCGCGGAGATGGAGACGACGATGCCCGCCGGTGGACCGCTGTCCGGTCCACCGGCGGGCATCGGTGCGCGGAACCGGACCGACCGGCCGGGGGGACCTCACCGCACCCTGGCCGACCGGTCGGAGCCGCTCACCGTGCCGGTTCGGGTTGCCCGCCCCGGCTGATCCGCAGGGTCAGCACGTCGGTGCGGACCGTGAAGTGCCCGTGGAACAGAGCGACCTCGCCCGCCCCGTAGCCGATCTGGGTGGCGGTGACCAGCGGGTGCCCGAGCGCCACGTCGAGCCGCGTGGTGGCCTCCTCGTCGGCGAGGACGGCGACGAGTTCGATCTCCGCCCGCCGGACCGGCATGCCGGTCGCGCTGGCCAGGAACTCGAACATGTCCAGGTCGATGCTGAGCAGCCCGGACGGGTCGAGGTCCCGGCCGTCGAAGCGCAGCGGCAGGTGGTCGCGGATCCAGGCCGCCGGGACCCCGTCCACGGCGAAGAGCCGGTCGACCCGCCACACCGGCGAGTCCGGCTCGACCCCGAGCACCTCGGCGCAGCCGGGCGGGCACTTGGCCCGGCTGACCGCCGCGTCCTGGAGCGTCGGGCGGTGCCCCGAGGCAGTGATCCGGTCCCGCAGCGCGGTGACGTCGCCGATCGACACCGGCACCCGTTCCACACCGTCGTGCACGAACGTGCCGATCCCCCAGGTCCGCGTCACCACGCCCTCACCGGCGAGCTGACCCAGCACCTCGCGTACGGTGGCCCGGCTGACCTCCAGCCGGTCGGCCAGGTCCCGCTCGTTGGGCAGCTTGTCGCCCACCCGGAACTCGCTGCCGATGAGCTCCCGTAGCCGACTGTGCGCGGCCTGAAGCGCGGTCTCGCGCCGTCCCATCCGCCCTCACCTCATCGCTGTCCGCCGCCGGCCGCGGCGTACGGAGTGTAGTTCGTCGGTGCCGGATCGACCGATCGGCCGATCCGGCACTACCAGACCTGTTCCAGGACCCGGAGGGTGTTGCCGCCGATGACCTTGGCGATCTCGTCGTCGGAGTAGTCGTGCTTGACCAGCCAGCCGACGATGTTGCCGAACGCCTCGCCCGGGTTCTCCATCCCGGAGACGTACTCCACCCGGGGGTGCTCCGGCCGGTCACCGGCGTCGTGCGCGTAGTTGCCGGCGTAGGTGTTGTGCACCCCGACGTGGTCACCGAACATCGTGTCCGGCCCGAACGTGACGTGGTCGATGCCGACCAGGTCCACGCAGTACGTGAAGTGGTCCATGATCGACTCGATCGAGTGGTGCAGGTGGTCCGCCGAGAGGGTGGTGTGCGGGGCCGCCTCGATGCCGATCACGCCACCCCGCTCGGCGCAGGCCCGGATCACCTCGTCCGGCTTCATCCGGGGCGTCTTCCAGACCGAACGGGCGCCGGCGTGCGTGATGAAGACCGGCACGGTGCTGGCCTCGACCACGTCCAGGCAGGTCTGGTCGCCGGAGTGGGAGATGTCGATGGCGATGCCGAGCTTGTTCATCCGGTCGACCGCGCGCCGCCCGAAGTGGGTCAGCCCGCCGTCGTGCCGCTCGGAGAGCCCACCGCCGAGCATGTTGGCCTGGCTGTAGGCGATGCCGAGCTGACGGACGCCGAAGCCGTAGAGGATGTCGATCCGGTCCAGCTCGTTCTCGATCGGGCTGGCGCACTCCAGGCCCGCGACGAGCGCGAGCCGGCCGTCCCGCTTCGCGGCGTGGATGTCGGCCAGCGAGGTGGCCAGGAAGACGTGGTCCTGCTTGTAGAGGTCGCTCATCCGCATCCCGAGGGCGTAGACGAGGTCGTTCCACTTCCAGCCGTTCTCGCTGGTCACGCAGGACGCGCCGGCCATGAAGTTGTCGAAGACGGCGGTGAGCCCGGAGCGGGCCAGCCCCTCGTAACCGGTGCGCTGGCGCGCGGTGCGGTTGTAGGCGCGCAGCTCCCGGACGTCCTCGGGCAGGACCACCGGGTGCTCGTGCAGGGAGATCGCGACGTGCTCGGCGAGCAGCCGGGTCACGCGCGAGCGCTGGGCGTCGGTCAGGCCGAGGTCGTGCTCGGGCACCCGGCCGACCTCCTGCGCCAGGTCGAACACCCGGTAGTCGGTGTGCGGCTCCAGGTACGAGTAGGACCTGTGCCCCTGGTACCGGGGGGCGGGTTCTTGCAGCAAGACACTTCTCCTTGGGGAACGGTCGCCGGGCGCTACGCGGCCAGCGGGTAGTGGCAGGCAACCGGATGTTCGCCGGCGGCCAGCGGCGGTTCGGTGGTGGCGCAGGTCTCGGTCGCCTGCCAGCAGCGGGTCCGGAACCGGCAACCCGAGGGCGGGTTCACCGGGCTGGGCGGGTCACCGGCCAGCAGGATCCGCTGGCGTTGCCCCCGGGCGGCCGGCTCGGGCACCGGCACGGCCGAGAGCAGGGCGGTCGTGTACGGGTGCCGGGGCGTGTCGTACAGGCTGTGTTCCGGCCCGGTCTCCACCAGCTTGCCGAGGTACATCACCGCCACCCGGTCGGAGATGTGCCGGACCACGGACAGGTCGTGGGCGATGAAGACGTACGCCACGCCCAGCTCGTCCTGGAGCCGTTCGAGCAGGTTGACCACCTGGGCCTGGACCGAGACGTCCAGCGCGGAGACCGGCTCGTCGCAGACGATCACGTCGGGTTGCAGGGCGAGCGCGCGGGCGATGCCGATGCGCTGCCGCTGCCCGCCGGAGAACTGGTGCGGGTAGCGGTCCAGGTGCAGGTGCGGGTCGAGGCCGACCAGGTCGAGCAGTTCCCTCACCCGGTCCAGCCGGCGTCCCTTGTCCAGCACGTCGGGGTGGATCTCGAAGGGCTGGAGCAGGATCTCCCGGATGGTGCGCCGGGGGTTCAGCGAGGTGTACGGGTCCTGGAGCACGATCTGGATCCGCCGCCGCAGCGCGCGCAGGTCCCGGCCCCGGGCCTTGTGCACCACCGAGGTGCCGAAGGTGACCGCGCCGGAGGTGGGCTGTTCCAGCCCGACCAGCATCCGGGCCAGGGTGCTCTTGCCGCAGCCGGACTCGCCCACCACGCCGAGCGTCTCGCCCCGGCGCAGGTCGAAGGAGACCCCGTCGACGGCACGGACCACACCGCCCGAGGTGAACGGGACCCGACCCTTGATCGGGAAGTGCTTGACCAGGTTCTCGACCCGCAGCACCACGTCGTCAGCGGGTGGCACCGAGCACCTCCTCGTGGTGGTGGCAGGCGCTGGCCCGACCGGCGGGCAGCGTCTCCAGTGGTGGCAGGGTCACCCGGCACTCGTCGGTGACCCGGGGGCAGCGCAGGTGGAACGGGCAGCCGGTGGGCAGCCGGGCCGGGTTGGGCGGGGCGCCGGGAATGGCGTAGAGCACCTCGTCACGCCGGTCCACCCGGGGCATCGAGGCGAGCAGCCCCTCGGTGTACGGGTGCGCCGGGCCGGCGAAGATCTGCCCGACGCTGCCCCGCTCGACGATCCGGCCGGCGTACATCACCGCCACGTCGTCGGCGACCTCGGCGACCACCCCGAGGTCGTGGGTGATCAGCAGGAGGCCCATGCCGCTGTCCCGCTGGATCTCCGCGAGCAGCTCCATCACCTGGGCCTGCACGGTGACGTCCAGGGCGGTGGTGGGCTCGTCGGCGATCAGCAGGTCCGGCTCCAGGGAGATGGCCAACGCGATCATGATGCGCTGCCGCATACCGCCGGAGAACTGGTGCGGGTAGTCGCGGATCCGGTCCTTCGCGGCCGGGATGTGGACCCGGTCGACGAGTTCGACCGCGCGACGGCGGGCGTCGGCCTTGGACATGCCCCGGCGGACCCGGAGCACCTCCGTGATCTGGTCGCCGACGGTGAAGACCGGGTTCAGCGCGGCCATGGCGTCCTGGAAGACCATGCCGATCTCCTCGCCGCTGACCCGGTCGCGCTGCTTACGCGGCAGGGTGAGCAACTCCCGGCCGCGCAGCCGCACCGCGCCGTCGACCCGGGCCGGCGGCGTGTCGAGGATGCCCATCACCGCCTGCGCGGTGACGCTCTTGCCGGAGCCGGACTCGCCGAGGAGGGCCAGGGTCCGTCCGGACTCGACCTCCAGCGAGACGCCGTTGACCGCACGCACCGGCCCGGTCGGGCCGGGGAACTCGACCCGCAGGTCGGCGACCTCCAGGAGGCTGGTCACCGCAGCACTCCGGCCTCGGCGAGGAAGTCCCGCACCACCTGCTGGAACAGCTCGGGCTCCTCCAGCTGCGGCGAGTGCCCGGACTTCTCGAAGACCACCAGCCGGGCGTCCGGGACCAGATCGGCGATGACCTGCGAGGCCGCCACCGGGGTACGCCAGTCGTGGCGGCCCACCGTGACCAGGGTCGGACAGGTGATCGAGGGCAGTTTCGGCTTCAGGTCGTAGCGGGGCATGTTCTGCCCGAAGGCCGCGTTGTGCGTCCGGTAGTGGAACCGGGTGGCGGCGAGCTTCGCCTCGTCCTTGGCCGGGTCGTGCTGGTGGTCGTAGAGCGGCAGGATGCCCTTCCAGTACTCGCGCAGCTGCTCGTTGCTCTCGAACCGGCCGGTGCCGATCCGCTCGATGATCCACTCCGGGATCACCGACCGGTCGGTGCTCCGGGCCCGCTCGACGGCGAGGTGGTCGTGGGCGGTGTCCGCGGCGGTGTCCCGCAGGATCATCGCGGACACCCGGTCCGGGTGGGCGATGGCGTACTCCATCGCGATGAACCCGCCGTACGAGCCACCGGCCATCACGATCTTCTCGTAGCCGAAGTGCTCCCGGATGGCGTCCACGTCGGCCACCCACTGCTCGTGGGTGAACGGCTCGTCGTCGCTGGACTCGCCGGAGCCCCGTGCGTCGAAGACGATGACCCGCATCCGGTCGGCGAACGGCCCGAAGGAGCGCTTCGGTTCGTTGCGCGAGCCCAGGCCGGGCGCGCCGTGGTGCACGATCATCGCGGGCGCGTCGGTCGGGCCGAACGCCTCGACGACCAGTTCCGCTCCATTGATCTTCATCGGACCCCCTCGATGACATTCGATGCCAGGTCGCGCGGGTAGCCGGTCAGCCGGCGCGGACCGTCCGCCTCGACCAGGACCGTGTCGGAGATGCGGTAGCCGGCGTGGCCGGGCACGTAGACACCGGGCTCGCTGGAGAGCAGCATCCCGGGGGCGAGCACGGTGTCGTCGCCGTCCTCGACCCAGGGCGCCTCGTGGTTCTGCAACCCGATGCCGTGTCCCTGCCGGTGCCGGATGAAGTCACCCAGCCCGTGCCCGCGCAGCACGTCCAGGCAGATCTTGTTGACCTCGGCGCAGGTCCGGCCGGCGACCATCGCCTGGGTGCCGACTTCCTGCGCCTCGCGGTCGGCCTCGTAGTAGCGCACCTGCTCGGCGGTGGGCTCGCCGATGACGAAGGTGCGTTCGCTCTCCACGAACCGGCTGGCCACCGCCGCGCCGAGGGAGAGGATCAGCGTGTCACCGGGCTGGAGCCGCCGACGGGTCGGCAGGCCGTGCGGCAGGGCCGAGTTCGGGCCGGCGTAGACCAGCCCGCCGGCCAGCTTGGTGGTGTAGACGACCAGGTCGTAGTCGGCGTACATCCGGTCGGTGCCGTACCCGATGACGTGCCGGGCCAGCTCGTCCTCCCGGGGCAGCGGTCCCCCGGTGGCCAGCGCCTCCTCGATCAGCGCCCGGCCGGCGGCGAGCATCTCGTCGCAGATCCGCGCGGCGGCCTCGTGGAACGGGACCTCCTCGGGGAACTTGCGCAGCCGCAGCCGGGCCACCGCGTCGGTGGTCTCCAGGGTGGCCCCGGTGAGCGCCGTCGACAGGGCCCGGAAGGCGCCCACGGACACCCCGCCGCCCACCCCGATCCGGCGGGCCGGGCCGCCGCGCCGGGACAGCGCCGTGGCGAGGGTCTGCTCGGCGGTCACCACACCCGGGTACTCGAAGTAGCTGACCGTCTCCACGGTCACGCCCTGCTGGGCGGCGTACTCCTCGTCGAGGCGCGGGATGACCAGCAGCGGGTCGCCCTCCCGGGGCATCCACAGGTAGACCGGACGCTCGGTGGCGATGTAGAAGAAGCCGCTGAGGAAGGCGACGTCCGCCGGGGACGTGGCCAGGAAGCCGTCCAGGCCGCGCTCGCCGAGGGCCTCGGCGAGCCGGGCGCGGACGCTGGTGTAGAAGCTGTCGGGCAGTCGCATGGTCAGCCTCCGTTGCCGCGGGGGTCACGGGTGTCGTTGAACCGCATGCCGGCGACGGTCGCCGCGAGCACCAGCAGCAGGATCGCCAGGGACGGGAAGAGCGTCTGCCACCAGGCGATGGCGATGACGCCGCTGCGCTGGGCGTTGAGCAGGATGCGACCCCAGGACCAGGCGTCCGGGTCACCGAGGCCGAGGAAGCTCAGCCCGGCCTCGGAGATCACCGCGCGGGAGGCGGTGAGCAGCACGCTGACGATCACCAGCGAGACGACGGCGGGCAGGATCTCCCGGGTGACGATCCGCCACCCGGTGGCCCCGAGCACCCGGGCCCCGTCGATGTACGGCATCGCGCTGATCACCAGGCCCTGCGACCGGATCAGCCGGGCCACCTCGGGCCAGGCGAAGAACCCGATGATCAGGGTCAGCGTCCAGACGCTGGGGTTGACCACCGCGGCCAGCATGATCATCAACGGCAGGGTGGGCAGCGCCAGCATCACGTCGGTGATCACCGTGGCGACCGCGTCGATCGGACGGAAGTAGGCCGAGGCCAGGCCGATCGCGGTACCCAGGACGATCGCGATCACCGAGGCGGCCAGACCGATCACCAGGCTGGTCCGGGTGCCCCAGACGACCTGGGCGAAGATGTCCTGCCCGAGGTCGTCGGTGCCGAACCAGTGCGCCCCGGACGGGGGTTGCAGCACGTCCGGCCCGGCACCGGTGGGCTCGTCGGCGATCAGCGGCGCGAAGACCGCCAGCACCACCATGACCAGCAGCACCAGGATGGAGAGCGCCGCCGAGGGCTGGCGCAGGTAGCGGCTCCAGGACCGCCTGACGGGGGCCGGGGCGACCGGCGGCACCGTCTGCTCGGTCAGCACGGGGGCGCTCACGGCGTCCTCCCTTCGTGGATAAGGGTGGAGTTCACAGGGCTGGTCTTCCGCTCGCGACTGCGGGGCTCCGCTCCGCTGCACTCCTCGCGCTTCACAGGCGGATGCGGGGGTTGAGGACGGCGTAGAGCATGTCGGTCAGCGCGTTGGCGAAGACCACCGTGACGGCGAGCATGATGAACGCGCCCTGGAGGACGGGGTAGTCCTGCTGCCCGACCGCCTCGTAGATGAGCCGGCCGACGCCGGGGTAGGCGAACACCGTCTCGGTGAGCACCGCGCCGCCGACCAGGGTGCCCAGTTGCAGGCCCATCAGGGTCAGCGCCGGCAGGATCGCGTTGCGCAGGCCGTGCTTCCAGACCCGCCGGGTGGCGGAGAGTCCCCTGGCCTGGGCGGCCCGGATGTAGTCCTCGCCGAGAACCTCGATCATGTTGGTGCGCAGGGTCAGCGCGTACGGGCCGAGCTGCACCAGCACCAGTGACAGCACCGGCAGCACCAGGTGGTGCAGCAGGCTCAGGTAGGCCGCCGCGCCCCGGGTGTCCGGGTCGATCGCCCCGCCGATCGGGAACCAGCCGAGCTGCGCGCCGAGGAAGACCAGCAGCAGCATGGCGACGCTGGGCACGAAGAGCGCGTGCCCGCCGATGCCGAGCGCCTGGAGCGTACGGTCCAGCCAGTTGCCCTTGTGCACGGCGGCCCAGACGCCGATCGGGATGCCGATGGCGATGGTGATGACGAAGGCGCTGCCGGCGAGGAGCAGCGTCCACGGCAGCCGGTCGACGATGATGTCGGTGACCGGTTGGATCTGCCGGAACGAGATACCCAGGTTGCCCTGGAGCAGCTCACGCAGGTACGACACGTACTGCTCCCACAGCGGACGGTCCAGGCCGTACGTCTTGAGCAGCGCCGCCTGCATCTCCGGCGTCATGTCCCCCTCGACCATCAGGGTCGTGGGGTCCCCCGGCAGCAGCCGGAGCAGGAAGAACGTCGAAGTGATCGCAATCCACACGGTCAGGACGGCCTTCAGTGCCCGACTGAGCACGAAACGCGCCACGGGGGACCCCTCCTCTCCCTCTGGTTGGGGTTAGCTGGCCGGCTTGACCTGGGCCAGCGAGTACGCGGTGACCATGCCGAGCAGGTCCGACGGCGACGGGGCGAAGCCGGTGAACTTGCTGGCGTTGTAGGCGAACTGGAAGTTCTCCACGTACAGCGGGGTCAGGTACGCCTGCTCGTGCACGACCTTGTCGATGTTCTTGATCTTGGTCTTGAACGCCTCGGGGTCGGTGGTGCCGGCGGCGTCGTTGATCAGCCGGTCCATCTCGGGCGACTCGAGCAGGTTGTAGTTGATGCCACCCGGGTTGCTGGACAGGTAGGTGCTGCGCAGCTGGTCCATCGGGTTGTCGAACACGCCCCACTGCGAGGCGTCGATGTCGTACTCACCGTTCTTGGTGCGGGCGAGGAACGTGTTCCGCTCGACGCACTCGTTCTCCAGCTTGATGCCGGCCTGGGCGGCGCTCTCCCGGAAGAGCTGCACCACCCGGGTGATGTTGGCGTTCGACTGGTCGCAGGCCACCCCGAAGGTCAGCTCGTCGAAGAAGCCGTCGCCGTTGCCGTCCTTGTAGCCGGCCGCGGTGAGCTTGGCCTTCGCGCCCGCCGGGTCGAACGGGTACGGCTGGATCTCGGTGTTGTCGTAGTCCGAGAAGATCGGCGAGATCGGGCCGGCCATCTGCTGGGCGTCGCCCTGGAGCACCGCCGAGATGATCGACTTGGTGTCCACGGACATCGACAGCGCCTGCCGGACCTGCTGGTCGGCCAGCTGCTTGTTCTTCATGTTGTAGGTCAGGTGGGCGAAGCCGAGCGCGCCGACCTTCTCCATCTTGATCTTCGAGTCGCCCTCGAACTGCTTCGCCGCCGACACCGGCACCGGGGTGCCCATCATGTCGATGTCGCCGTTGCGCAGCGCCAGCATCATCGTGTTGACGTCCGGGTAGACCCGGTACTCGACCTGGCTGACGGCAGCCTTGCCGTCGGGGGCGAGCGGGTAGTGCTCGTTGCGCTTCATCACGTAGCGCTGGCCCTTGGTCATGCTCTCCAGCACGAACGGCCCGGCCCCGACCCAGTTCGAGTCGTTCGGGAACTTGGACAGGTCACCGGCGGACTCGAAGACGTGCTTCGGCACGATCGACATCCAGAAGCCGACGCCCTCGGCGAACGGCGCGTACGGCTGCGAGAGCCGGAACTTGACCGTGGTCGCGTCCGGGGCCTCGATCGACTCGACCCAGGTCAGCTTCGCCGCCACGTTGCCGAGCTTGTACTTCATGATCTGCTCGGCGCTGAACTTGACGTCCTCGGCGACCACCGGCTTGCCGTCGGTCCACTTGAAGTCGTCCCGCAGGATGAACACGGCGGTCTTGCCGTCGTCCTCGTAGCGGTACTCCTTGGCCAGCTCCGGGGCCTTCTTCGCGCTCTCGTCGATCCGCAGCAGGTGCGGGTACATCGCGTTGAGGATCCACGAGTCGGTCTTGCTCAGCGACTGGAGCGGGTTGAAGTTGCTGACGTCCGTGGTGGTGCCGATGCGCAGCACCGAACTGCCGGACGAGCTTTCCGAGGACGAGTTGTTGTCCTCGTTCAGGCCGCACCCGGAGACACCCAGCGTGGCCGCCACGCCGAGCGCGACAGCGAGCCGCCACCGACCCTTGACTGTCTTTTTCACCAAACCTCCTGAAGAACCCGGATGATGTTGCCGCCGATGACCTTGGCGATCTCGTCGTCGGAGTAACCGTGCGTGACCAACCACCCGACGATGTTGCTGAAGCACTCGCCCGGGTTCTCCATGCCGCTCACGTACTCGACCCGGGGGTGGTCCACGACGCCGTGGGCCTGCCCGATCGCCAGGTGCTGGGTGAAGCTGTCGTGCAGCCCGACGTGGTCACCGAAGTTGGTGTCCGGGCCGAACGCCACGTGGTCGATGCCGACCAGATCCACGCAGTACGTGAAGTGGTCCATCACCGACTCGATCGAGTGGTGCGGGTGGTCCGCCGAGAGCGTGGTGTGCGGAGCGGCCTCGATGCCGATCACGCCACCCCGTTCGGCGCAGGCCCGGATCACCTCGTCCGGCTTCATCCGGGGGGTGTTCCAGACCGAACGGGCACCGGCGTGCGTGATGAACACCGGGACCCGACTGGCCTCGACCACGTCCAGCGAGGTCTGGTCGCCGGAGTGCGAGATGTCGATGGCGATGCCGAGCTTGTTCATCCGGTCGACCGCGCGCCGCCCGAAGTGGGTCAGCCCCCCGTCGCGGGTCTCGGAGAGGCCGGAGCCGAGCATGTTCGCCTGGCTGTAGGCGATGCCCATCTGACGCACGCCGAAGCCGTAGAGGATGTCGATCCGGTCCAGCTCGTTCTCGATCATCGTGGCCGCTTCCAGACCCGCCACCAGGGCGATCTGGCCGTTCCGCTTGGCCTCGAAGATCTGTTCCAGCGTGGTCGCCACCACCACGTGGTCCTGCTTGGCGACGTCGGCGAAGCGCAGGCCGATGTCGTAGATGACGTCGTCCCACTTCCAGGCGTGCTCGCTGGTCACGCAGCCGGTGCCGTTCATGAAGTTGTCGAAGACCGCGGTCATGCCGGAGCGGGCCAGGCCCTCGAAGCCGAACGAGTTGCGTCCGGTGCGGTTGTAGTCCCGCAGCTGCGACACGTCGGCCGGCAGGATCTTCGGGTGCTCGTGCAGCGAGATGGCCATGTGCTCACGGAGCAGCCGGGCGACCCGGGCGCGCTGGTCGTCACTGAGGCCGAGGTCGTGTTCCGGTACCCGGCCCACCTGCGGCGCGAGCGCGAAGACCTTGTAGTCGACGTGCGGCGTCAGGTAGTCGAAGGACCGGTATCCGGCGTAACGGGGGGCGGGTTCCTGCACTCGTCAACTCACCTCGTCCAGGTAGAGGTCTGAGGAATGAGGTCTGACCTCATGCCTCCCCGGACGCTAGTGCAGCGAAGAACTCCTCGGGAATACCCCGTGACCCGACCGTTACCTCAACAGGCAACATTCCCGCAGGTCAGGACGGTGCATGGGCGAATCGCGACCTGCGGCCGAGGCACGACGACCCCGTCCACCCGACCCCACCCCCACCCGAAAAGACGACCCCCGACAGACCTCCACCCTCAGGAGGTCAGACCATTACCGCCAGAGGTCCGAACTGTTGCCCACGGGTTACCCCGGCACCGAGCGCACCCGCCCCGCCCCCACCCCTGCCCCCGCCCCGCTGATCCACTCGCTTTGCGGCATCTCGGGGTGTCCGACCGACCGGAAGCCCCGACATGCCGCAAGACGAGTCGGGCACCATCGACGCCGACGCCAGCCGCGTCCGGCCGTCCGCCCGTCCGGGGTGGGAGGGACGGGCGTATACCGTGTCCGGACACGTCGACGGGAAGGAATCCGGAAGCATGCGGCTGCACGTGGGGTGCGCGATGTGGACGCTCAAGGCGTGGCAGGGGCGGATCCTGCCGCACCCCCTGCCGGCCCACGAGCGGCTGCGGCACTACGCCGGCTGGTGCGACTCGGTCGAGGGGAACACGACCTTCTACGCCACCCCGGCCCGGGAGACCGTCACCACCTGGGCCGACCAGACCGACCCCGACTTCCGGTTCGTCCTGAAACTGCCCCGGACCGTCACGCACGACCACCGGCTCGACGGCGCCGACGAACCACTGAGCGCCTTCCTGCACGCGATCGAACCGCTCGGCCCACGGGCGCACGCCCTCTGGATCCAGCTCCCCGGCTCGTTCGCCCCGGCCGACGTGCCCACCCTCGCCCGCTTCCTGCGCCGGCTTCCCACCACCCACCGGTACGCCGTCGAGGTCCGCCACCCCGCGTTCTTCGACGACCCCCGGGCGGTACGACTCCTCGAAGGGGTGCTCACCGACGCCGACGCCGAGTGGATCCCCTTCGACACCACCGCCTTCTTCCGGAGCCCGCCGACCAGCGACGCGGAACGGGACGCCTGGACGAAGAAGCCCCGGATGCCCCTGCGCACCCACGCGCTCACCGACCGGCCGATCGTCCGCTACCTCGGCCGCGACGACACCACCCGGACTGTCGAGGGCTGGCAGCACTGGATCGACGTGGTGACCGGATGGCTCCGGGAGGGCCGCTCCCCCACCGTGTTCGTCCACACCCCGGACAACGCCGACGCGCCCGTGCTCGCCCGCCGCTTCCACGACGAGGTACGCGCACGCGTACCCGGCCTGGCGCCCCTGCCCGAGCCGATCCCGGTCGAACCGAGCCCGGTCGAGCCGCTGACCCTGTTCTGACCGGTCCGCCGGGCGACGGTCACCCCGCGCCGAACTCCGCGCCGGCCTGTGCCGCCGCAGCCAGCCAGCCGCCCATGCTGATCGCGGTCTGGCCGCCGTCGACGGGAAGCACCACACCGGTGATCCACTCGGCGTCGTCGCTGGCCAGGAAGAGCACCGCCCGCGCGATGTCCTCCGGTTGCCCGACCCGCCCGATGGGCTGCTTGTCGGCCAGCTCGGTGGCGAGGAACGCCTTGAACTCCTCGTCCCGCTCACGGGGGACGCCGAACGCCGGACCCATGATGCCGGTCATGGTGATGCCCGGCGCGACCGCGTTGGACCGGATGCCCAGCGGCGCGAGTTGGGCGGTCGCCTCCCGGACGATGCCGACGACGGCGTGCTTGGCCGCCGTGTACCCCAGCGTCGACTGCCCGCCCTGCAACCCGGCGACCGAACTGGTGGAGATGATCGAGCCACCGCTGCCCTGCCGGACGAACTGGCGCGCGGCGTACCGGTGGCCGAGGATCACCGACGTGGCCAGCAGCCGGAACGTCCGGTCCGCCCCCTCCTGGGTGATCTCCTGAATGCCGGCCGGGTCGCCGCCGGCCCCGGCGTTGTTGAACATCACGTCGAGCCGGCCGTACCGCTCGACCGCCGTGCTCACCAGAGCCTCGATGTCGGCCTCGACCGTCACGTCCGCGTGCTGGTAGGTCAGCGCCTCGCCGCACCTGTTCGCCAGCTCGGCACCGAGGTCGTCGGAGATGTCCCCCGCGACGACCTTGGCACCCTCGGCCACGAACAGTTCGGCGGTCGCCCGGCCGATGCCGCTCGTCCCGCCCGTGACCACCGCGACCTTGCCGTCCAGCCGCCCGCCCATCACGCCCCCCGTCGCCCCCGGCCCTGACCTGCCCGGGTGCCGGCGCAGGTCAGGGTCAGTAGAGCACTCCCGCCATCCGATGGCGGCGTTTTGCGGCGGAGGTACCGGATCGGTCGGGCGGCCGGCACGCGTTGGTCTACGACCAGGAGACGGCAGCCATCAGTTCGTCTGGCCGGTGGGCAGGTGACGACCGATGTAACCGACGTAGATCCGACCGCTTCCGACGGTGTCGTCGTGGTAGTGCATCCGAGGACTGACCATCGCGAAGTTTGCGATCTTGAAGTGAGCGCCCATGAAGACCTCTCCCGAGGCATCGACCTCAACGGGTACCGGTAGTACCCGGCACCGCCAGAACGCCGGGTTGTTGCGCACCTCTCCGCTCTCGTCCCGCGCGTGCCGCCGCGCAGGCCAGACGTGACAGCCGGCCGGGGTCTGCTGGAGAAAGCCCTGGACATCCCGATCCCACCGTCCGTCCGCCTTCGCCGTGGCGTAGTCCTCCAGCACCAACAGGGCATCCCACGTCTTGGAGGCCCAAGCACCGAGAGTGTCGATGCCGTCGAGGTCAGCGGGGCAGTCCGGGTCACCGGTGAACTCGACGTGTTCCAGTTTCGTGATCCAGCGGAGCAGTTCACCGAAGCTGTCCGGCCGGGCCACGTCCTCCTCGCCGGCCTCCGTCGTCCAAGCCGTCGCCGCCTGCCCGGCCGAGGCCAACTGATGCCGTAGCTTCCGGTTGGTCTCCTCGGCCCGCGTCAACAGATCGACCGCCTCGCGGTTCTCCAGTTGCTCGTCCTCCAGTTGCGAGACAAGCTCCCGGTGGGCCGTCCTCACCTCCTCGAGTTCGGTCTGCAACTGAGCGAGCCGGGACGCCACGTCCTCCTGTGCCTGCCCCGCCGCCCTTCCGATCTCCGCCCAGCGCGCCAGATCGTCGATCCGGTCGGCAGTCGGCTCGTCAAGGCCGACTTTGAGCTTCAGATAGCCGACCAGCAGGCTGTCCTGCGCCTCGACGCCATCCTGCCGGCGATCGCTCTGCGACGGTTCCACAGTCGTCGGCGGTAGGGCCACCACCGGAACGGCGGGCTTACGCCCTGCGTCGCCGAGCCGGTTCACCAGCAGTTCGTCGGCTATACGTTCGAGCATGCGATGAACCCGCGCCACCGCAGGTTGCAGTGGCTGTTCGAGCGCCTGCACCTGGGCGCTGGACGCGAGTACACGGGCCAGCCGGGCGTGTTCCCTGTCGTCGAGGATTCGTTCGGTGCTCAGCACCCGGTGGCGTAGCGCATCCACCGCCACGTCCGGCTGCACCTGTGAGCGATAGGTCCGAAGCCGGCCGGGCGCGACTGCGTGCATCTCGCCCAGCCGGTCGTTCAACAACCGTGTTGCTGCACCGTCAAGGACGTAGCACGCAGCCAGCCCCTTGGTGAACTGGGTCAGCCGTCCGATCAGGTCCGCCCAGGGATTGAGCGGCAGCGATTCGTCGCTACCGGCCACGAAGACGACGCCACGCCGCTCGGGATCGAGCAGTGCCCGATACACCTCGTCAGCTTCTTCCTCACGGATGATCATCGGACGTGTCGTCAGCCGGGCCGCGCCGTCCCAGGCTTCGACGACGTCGAGGATCGGCGCCACGAACCGTGGCGTTCCGGCCATCCGGGGGCGAGTCTTACCGGCTTCCCCGTCAGGATCGGGAGCTTCGATGTCGATCCAGGCCCATGCCGGGCGGTCCCTGGCGTGCGGCGAGTGCGCGGTCAGCTGGGTGGTCCATCGTCCCTCCGGCTTCGCCTCGACGATCCGTACCCGCTCCGAGGCTGATCCGTCCTGCCCCTTGTGCTGCAACAACAACGCCCGGACGCCGTCACCGACGGTGGCCCAGCGATTCACTTCAAGCGCCGCAGGGTCCCAGCCCTTGGGCCCTGTCATCCACTTTTCGAGCTGTTCCCGCACCAGGGGCAGCAGGTTGTCCCGCTCCTGGCGGGTGGTGACGATCGATCGAAATCCCAGCATCGGACCTCCCGGGGAGGGTAGTGCCCGTCCACCTCCGGTCGGTTACGCCGCCACCGACCCACCGCCCGCTGCCGTCGATCCAGCAGGGGCAGTGGAGGCGGAGTTCCCGACCTTCGGAGAGGGGTGACCAGCCAACGTCGATGTGAAAGCAACCGCTGCTACGACAGGAGCGCGGATTCCAGGTCGTTCAGCAGCGCGTGCACGGGTGCCCAGCACATCCGGACGGTGTCCAGGTCGGGCACCAGTCCGTAGTCGGCCTGGTGCCGGAGGTGGACGAAGTTCCGGTAGTTGCGAACCTGCTCCATGAAATCCCGGGCATCGGTCTGCACCCACTTCCGCCGGTGCGCGTGCTCGAGGAGAAGTTGCAGACCCGCGCGCTCGATCCGGACCTTCCGCCCGCTCCGGTCGGACAGCCCGTTCTTGCGGACGTCCGCGTCGTGTCCGGTCACGACGACCTGCAACAGTCCCTCGACGAAGCTCCCGATACCGATGATCGCCATCGAATAGGCGCCGTTGGTCTGGCAGATCGACGCTTCCTCGGCCCGGGTCATGAGAACCCCGACGGCCTTGCTGTCGGTGGCCAGGCGTCGCACCCGCTCGTGCAGGTCCGCTGGCGGCCCGTACATCGGGGCGTCGCCGGTCCTGCCGAGTTGGCCGAGCACCGGACGGCCGCCGACGTACGTGACGGTGAGCTGCTCGGAGGCCAGGATGCGGTTCAACTCCTCGGCGATCGGCTCGGCCGCTTCGAGGCCCCCGTCGTACTCCAGGGGATCGCAGATGCGACAGAGCAGCCGGTCGACCGCGGCAGCATCGTCGGCGTGGGCACTCAACTGGTCACTGAGCCAGGGCACCCGGGGAGAACCGTCGTACTGCGGTTCCCCGGGCCACCGCACCCGGTGCAGGAAGCGCTCGATCTGCGTCCCGGTGCGCTCGTACGGACCGTCCATGTCGCAGATGAGGCGAGCCACCCGTTCCAGGGTGAGCAGATCGAGGTTGACCATCAGGAGACCTCCCGGTCCACGCGCTGCTGGGCGATGTCGAGTGCTTCGGTCAGACGTCGGACGATGACGGAACCCCGCTTGCGAAAACCGAGCTCGGTCATGGCCTCCCGCAACCGGTCGTCCCGGTCACGCTGGAGTTGGTCGCTGAGCAGCCAGGTACAGATGCGGACCAGTTGGTCCCGGGTGTACTCGGTGATGGAGAGCCCGCTCATGACCGCTGGCCGCGGGCCCCGCTGGGCGGCCGGCGGAGGGGGTGGCGCGGGACGCTCCGGTTCCGGCCGGACGAAGTGCTCTGCCGGAGCGCGGTCGGCCCTCTCCACCGCCTGTCGCCACCGCGCCACCAGCTTGGCGGTTTCACCGGCGGGATCGACGTACCAGTCGGTCGACCAGATGCGGTGGAACTCCCAACCCAGCCGCTCCAGGTGCTGCTGGCGCAGCCGGTCCCGGTCCCGCGCGCTGTGCGCCTGGTGGTAGGCGTGACCGTCGGTCTCGACTGCCAGCACCATCCGGCCGGGCTGTTCCGGATGCGCGAGCGCCAGGTCGATCCGGTAGCCGGACACACCCCACTGGGGAACGGCGTTGATTCCCTGCTGTCGCACGGCCTCCAGCACGCTGCGTTCGAGGCCGTTCAGTTCGACGCCGGTGTGCTGGCGGGCACCGAGGTCACCGTCGAGGGCGACGAACTCGAGATACCGCCGCAGCAACTCGGGGCCGCGGTTCCTGGTCCCCGCCGTCCGGGTCGGGTCCATGTCGTGGTGCGAGAAGGCGCTTACCACGGTCATCCGGCGGCGGGCCCGGGTGACCGCCACGTTCAGCCGTCGTTCCCCACCCTCCTGGTTGAGCGGGCCGAACCTCATCGGTAGCCGCCCATCGCGGGTCTTGGCGTACCCGATGCTCAGGATGATCGCGTCCCGTTCGTCACCCTGGACGTTCTCCAGGCTCTTGATGAAAAACCGCTGGCTCGCAGACCGGTCCTGGGAGAAGAAGTCGTCCGGGTGTTCGTGCTCCCGCCGCCGGTTACGCAGGGCCATCTCGATGCGCTGTGCGTGCTTCTGGCCCATGGTGATCACGCCCAGGCTCTCGTCGGGGCGCTGACGGGCGTGTTCGAGGACGAGGTCGACCACCCGCTCGACCTCCTCGGGCGAGGATCCGCTCTGGCCGGGCGGGACCCGGCCGTCCACCACCTCTGATCGCAGCGGGCTGTCGACCTGCACTCCGGGGAAGGTCACCAGGGAACGGTCGTAGATCTCGACGTTCGAGAAGGCGATCAGCCGTTCGTCGCGGCTGCGGTAGTGCCAGGACAACCGGTGCCGGTCCGAGATCAGACCACCGAGCACGTCGAGGACCGACTCGTAGTCCTCCAGGCTCTCCTCGTCGAGGTCGTCGTCGCCCGACGGGTTCTGCTGCACGAGCCGCCGGAAGAACGGCGTGGGCGGAAGCTGTTTCGGGTCTCCGGCGACCACGAGCTGGGTGCCGCGCATGATGGAGGCCACCGCGTCGTGCGGCTCGATCTGGCTCGCCTCGTCGAAGATCACCATGTCGAACCTGCGCTGTGCCGGCAGGAGGCGGCTGACCACGAGCGGCGACATCGCCCAGCACGGGAAGGCTGCCAGCAGCACGTCGGGGGCGCTGTCGAGCAGCTTCCGCAGCGGCATGTGCCGGCTCTTCTTGGCGGCCTGTTGCCGGACCAGACCGTTCTGCTCGGGGAAGGCGTCGCGGACACGCCGCAGGTTCACGGCCACGTTCCGCCGCACGCGTGCTGCGGCCGAGGCGATGTGCGACGCGTCGGCCTGCCGGAAGTCCTCGACGAGCTGTGTGTGTCGTTGACCCACGAACTGGCCGAGGTGGGGCACCCGTAGGCGCATCTCGTCGAGGATCACCTGGAGCCACGCCCGCAACAGGACGTCGGCGGCCTCGTCGCTGGAGGCCTGTCGACGGGCGAGATCGTCGAGCAGGTGGGTGAGCCCCAGTGACCGGAACAGCTCCTGCTGCTTGTTGAGCTCCGGCATCCGGAAGAGCGTCTCCCGGTCGGCGGTCAACTCCGCGAGGGTGTCGACTGCCGTGGTCGCGGCTCCCCGGTCCAGGCCCTCGATGCGGGCACAGGCCGCCACCGCCGCCAGGTGGTTCCGTACCTTGACGAAGGTCGACATGCACAGGTCGGCACCCGCCAGGGCGACCGGTGCGCTGTCCCGGCGGCTCAGCTTCTGCCAGCGCTCACGCTGGTCGACGGCGGCGAGCAGGCCACGGTGCAGTTCGGCGCGCTTGCGGGGGGCACCCGGGCAGCTCCGCCACAGCTCCCGACGCAGCTGCATCCGGCGGAACACACCCAGGGGTTCCGACCGACGCGACCTGAGCCGCCGGGGTGCCGCGGCGTAGACGTGATCGTCCAGGGTGGGACCGAAGATCTGCTCCCCGTAGCTTGCGATGGTGCGTTCCACCTCGGTGAGCAGTTCGAACAGCTCCGCCCACGCGGTGAAGTCGTCGGGCACGTCCAGTCCGGCCCGGTCGACCAGCGCGCGGATGTCCGCCTGAGCGTTCTCGAGCGCGTTCGCGGCGAGCCCGTCGAGGTGGGCCAGCATCCCGTCGACGTCGTCGACCGTGCGGATCGCGGCCTTCGCCCACGGGGACTCGCCGCGCCAGACCCGCAGCCCACCGCTGTCCACGAAGGCACGCAGGTCCTCCTGTACGGCTTCCAACCGGGTCCGGTCGAGGTGCAGCAGACCGGAGGCGCGCAGGTTGTACCGGGAGACGTCGTAGCCGGGCAGCGCGAGCAGCTGCTCGATCACCTCGAACGCGCTCAGTCCCCAGGGCTGCCGCACCTCGTGCAGCTCGGCCGGATGTTGTCGGGCGGCCTTGCGTCGGGTTTGCAGGAGCCGGTGCAGGTTGCCCGTGTCGGGCGGCGGTTCGCTGCCGGCCCGGGTCAGCACGGCGGCGATCCGCTGGGCGACGAGCCGCTTGCTGATCTTGCGATCGTGCAGGTCGAAGATGAGGTTGTCGAGTCCCACGTCACCGAGTCGGTTCATCACCGCCTCGATCGCGGCGCGCTTCTCGGAGACGAACAGCACGCTGCGACCGGCTGCGGACATGCTCGCGATGATGTTGGCGATCGTCTGGCTCTTGCCGGTCCCCGGCGGTCCCTCGATCACCACGTGCCGGCCGGCGAGCACGGCGTCGATGGCACCCTGCTGGGAGGAGTCGGCGTCCTGGACCAGGAACTCCTTGGCCGGGTCGACCCGGTCGGCGCTGGAGCTCGACCCGGTGAACGGCTCGCCGCGCAGGTAGTGCCGGGATTCCTGGTCCCCCGCCATCGCCGCGACGACCGGGTGTGACGCCAGCAGCTCGGCCGAGGTGCGCAGGTCCTTCACCATCGCGAGCTTGTCGAAGCTGAACACCCCGGCGAGCAGTGCCGGTTCCAGCCGAAGGCACAGGCCGCTGGGTGCCACCGCCTTGTCGATCAGTTCGAAGGCGTTGCCGAGCTGCGCCTGCGGGTCCGGCGTCTCGGCCAGCATCGTGCTCAGCTGGTCGCCGAGTGCGCTGATGTCCGCCTCGACGCCGTACTGCCGCTCGAGCGCGTACAGCAGCACCGGGTTGATCTCCGGCGGCTCGGAAAGCTCCAGGGTGAAGTCGTTCTCGGTCGCGGTCCGGCTGTCCAGCCCCATCTGGTGGAGGATCAACGGCGCCCGCAGGGGTTGCATCGGAACGGATCCCCTGGTGTACGTCCCGACCATGCAGACCAGGCCGCGAGCCACCCATCCGGCCTGGATGCCCTGCTCCTCCTCCAGCTCGACGAGCTTGCGGCGGAGGCCCCGGGCCGTGACGCAGGCGGCGTTGTGGCGGTCCTGATCCGGGAAGAGCGCACGCAGGCGCACCTTCCTCCCGGCGAGCAGTTCGGCCATCCCGTCGGTCGTCGCCTGGCCGAGGTCCAGGGTGGCGGCCTGCCGCTCCTTGAAGTAGAGCAGCGTGTTCCGGGGACCGAAGTCGATCAGTTGGTCGGCCCACCTACCGGCGGCCTGCTGCACGAGGCCGAGCACGTCCGGTTGAGTCAACAGCATCGCTTCTCCGTGTCAGTCGACCTACGGCAAGGGAGATTCACGGGACCAGCCGGCCCGGGGCAAAGCCCTACAGGATATGGGCCTTGCCCCTACGGCCAGTGCGTCAGATTCCCGACAGTTCCTGAGCCGGCTCCGTCACCAGCCGCGGATCTTGCGGCCGGTCTCCGTGTCGGGGTAGAGGATGGCGTCGGCGACCCGGCCACCGGAGTCCTTGGCGCCGCCGCCGAAGTTGAGGACGCCGGAGGCGTTGGCGCTGGCGGCCACGCCGTCCCAGTACCGGGCCTCCCGCTCCCAACGAACGGCGGCGATCAGGTCGAACAGGTCCGCCTCGGTGAGTCGACGGCCCGAGGTCGCCCAACCGGTGGCCTGGTGGGCGGCGATGCCGATGCCCGCGAGCACGGCCGGCGCGGCGACGGCGGACCGGGCGGCGAGCTGCGGGTAGAGCTGGTCGAGCAGGTTGGACAGCAGCGGCACCACGCGCCGTTCGACCTGCTCGGCCGTGGTGTCGGCGGGCATGTCCGTGTCGCGCACGGTGGCCGAGGACTGCGCCAGCCCGGTCCGGCCGAAGATGGTGGTGACGACGAGGACCCGCAGGGCGGAGAGGGTGATCAGCTCCGGGTCGGTGCGGGTGAGCTGCCGCTTGCGGGACTGCACGAGCCGGCCCAGGGGGACGATCTTCCCCTCGTGCTCGACCTTGACCGCCTCCGCGATCCGGTGGGCCAGTTGGGTACCGAAGTCCCGCTGGTCCATGGACATGGCGAGGTTCTTCGCCACCGGTACGCCCTCGACGTTGCGGTCGTAGAAGATCTGCCGGGCGTCCTCGACGCCGAGACCCCAGTACAGCTCGAAGGGGAGCCGGACGGCGTTCAACTTCTGGTAGGTGATGCCGAAGCTCTCCGGGTCGTCGTAGAGCTCGTGCAGCGCGGTCACCTGGGTCTCGCCGTCGATGGCCACGACCGGGGAGCCGGCCAGGAGGGTGATCCGGCAGATGCCGCTACCGGGGACGAGCTCGCCGCTGACCGCACCGGGCTCGTCGGCGAGCCAGAGGGTGATCGGCGGGGTCGACCAGCCGGACCCGAACTCCCCGTTCACACCCGAGGCGATGTAGCGGGCGTAGTCGGCGACGTTGCGGCCCTTCTGGGTCTGCTTGAGCGTGCGCTGCACCAGCGAACGAATCTCGGCGTGCCGCCGCACCGCACCGGAGGCGATCTTCATGGCCCGGCGGTCCTCCTCCCGCTTGGGCGAGGGCACCAGTTGGAGCAGCGCCGGCAGTCCGATCGTGCCGATCACCGCGTCGGAACGGAAGGGGATTACGGTGAGCTGGATGCCCTCGACGGCAGCGGTGGGCATGGTGATGGACACGAAGGAGAACCTCCGGGGGCGAAGGGACACGGGCGGCCAGGCCCGAGCAGGGGGAAGGGGCGGCAACCGCAGCGGGCTGCGGGCCGGAAGTGAAAGCGACCCTAGCACACCCGATCGTGAAAACATCGTCAAACTGTTTACAAGCTAGCGGTGTGGTGTAGAGTCGTCGTCGAGCTCGATCTTGCACCGACCGACAGGACGTCCGATGCCGCAGGCAGCCCAGGTCACCGCCGCCGAAATCTCCCGGTTGGCCGGCGTCACGCGGGCAACGGTGAGCAACTGGCGTCGCCGCCACCCGGACTTTCCCGCCCCGTCCGGCGGAACGGAGAGCAGCCCGGCCTACGACCTGGATGCCGTACGGGCATGGCTGTCCGCGCGGGGGCAGCTCCCGGAGAGCTCCCCCGCCGACGACCTACGCGCCGCCCTGCGGGTCGCCGCGGTCGATGCCACCACACGGTGCGAGCTGACGCTACTCGTCGCCGCCGCGAGTCGTCGATCCGACAGTCGACTGAGGACGCTTGCCGCACTGCCCGACGACCAGCTCCGTCTCCTCCGGCGCAAGGCGGTCCCACCCGGGGCCGACGAACCGCCCGAGCCCGGCAGGCCGCCGTTCCACCCCGACCAGGTTCCGGTGCTCCGGGCGTTGCTGCGGTGCGTTGTCGAAGAGGGGCCGCTCCGGGCACTCGACGTGCTCGCCGAGAGCGATCCCGACGACAGCAGCGCCGGTGGCAACTATCCGACCCCGGCACCGGTGGCCGACCTGATGGCCGACCTGATCACCGTCTCGGGCGAGGCGTACCCGGGCACCGTCCTCGATCCGGCGTGCGGGGCCGGCGGCCTCCTGCTCGCCGCCGCCGCGCGCGGGGCGCGCGAACTGGTCGGCCAGGACCTCGCGCCGACGCAGGCCGCCCAGGCCGCTGCCCGCCTCGCCATCCCGACCGACGCGACGGTCCGGGTACGGGCCGGCGACAGCCTCCGCGCCGACGCGTTCCCCGCTCTCGTCGCCGACGCCGTGCTCTGCGCGCCGCCCTACGGGCAGCGCGACTGGGGACACGACGACCTGGCGTACGACCCCCGCTGGGTCCTCGGCCTGCCGGCGAAGATCGAGTCGGAACTCGCCTGGCTCCAGCACTGCCTGGCCCGGCTCACCCCCGGTGGCCGGGCCGTTCTGCTCATGCCGCCGGCGAGCGCCGAACGGGCCTCGGGTCGACGGATCCGGGCTGCGCTGGTCCGCGGCGGGGCGCTCCGGGCCGTCGTGGCACTGCCGGCCGGTGTGGCCCAACCGTTGCACGTCGGCCTGCACCTGTGGCTGATCCAACGCCCGCCCGAGCAGGCGGTCCCGCCGCAGGGCGTCCTCTTCGTCGACACCGCGCAGGTGGACCCGGTCGGGTCCGAGGAGCCGACCGGCCGGCGGCCCGTACCGGACTGGCCCGCCCTGCACACCCTCGTCGTGCAGACCTGGCGGGAATTCGACCTGCATCCGGAGGGCTTCGAAGCCGTGCCGGGCACGGCCCGCGTCGTCAGCGCCCTCGACCTGCTCGACGAGACCGTCGACCTGACGCCCGCCCGGCACGTCCGGGTGGCGGTGCCGGGTCGGCCCGACGAACTCGCCGAGGCCGCGTACGCGCTGCGCCGCCGACTGCGCCGGGCGACCACCGGCGTGCTGGCGCTCAGCGGGGGCGAGCGGTGGCCCCCCGTCGGGGCCACCGCCCGCTCCTGGCGCACCGCGACCGTCGCCGACCTGCTGCGCGGCGAGGCCCTGACGCTTCTCCGCGCGCCCGTGGAGGTCACCGTCGAGAAGGGGGACGTCATCCTCCCGGAGATGTTGCACAGCGGCGTCGGCACCGCCCGGGTGGCCGACGCCCGCGACGTGGGCAGCCTCCTCGGTCGGCATCTGTACCTGCTGCGGCCCGACCCGGCCCGGCTCGACCCGTGGTTCCTCGCCGGCTTCCTCGCCGCCGAGGACAACCTGCACGCCGCTGCCTCGGGCAGCACCGTGGTCCGGGTCGACCCGCGCCGGCTGCGGGTGCCGCTGCTCCCCCTCGCCGAACAGCAGCGGTACGGTCAGGCGTTCCGGCGCCTCACCGCCCTACGCGCGGCGGCCGACATCGCCAACCGCCTCGCCGACGAGACGGCCCGCACCCTGGCGGCGGGCCTGACCGGCGGCGCACTGCTCCCCCCGGATTCATCGGAAGGACCTCGTTGAGCACCAGCAGACACACCGAACTGGCCAACCACGCCTGGTCGGTCGCCGATCTCCTGCGCGGCGACTACAAGCAGTCCGACTACGGCAAGGTGATCCTGCCGTTCACGGTGCTGCGTCGCCTGGAGTGTGTCCTCGCGCCGACCCGGGAGAAGGTGCACCAGACGTACGAGCGGTTCCGGGACCAGGACGTCGACGTGAGCCGCTTCCTGCTCCGCGCCGCCGAACCCCACCGCTTCTACAACACCAGCGGCTACACCCTGAAGTCGATCACAGCAGACCCGGGCCAGACGGCGAAGCACCTGCTCGCCTACGTCGGCGCGTTCTCCGACAACGCGCGGGAGGTGCTGGACCGGTACGAGTTCCCGCAGCAGATCCGCCGCCTCGACGCGGCGAACCTGCTCTACCGGGTGGCCGCCCGCTTCGCGGACCTCGACCTCGACCCGGTGCAGCGGGACAGGGAGACCGGCGAGGTCCTGACCGACGAGCACGGCCAACCGCTGCCGAACGTCGACAACCACCAGATGGGGTACGTCTTCGAGGAGCTGATCCGACGCTTCGCCGAGCAGTCCAACGAGACCGCCGGTGAGCACTTCACCCCGCGCGAGGTCATCGAGCTGATGGTCAACCTGCTGGTCGCGCCGGACCACGACGCGCTCAGCGTGCCGGCTGTGGTGCGCACGGTCATGGACCCGGCCTGCGGCACCGGCGGCATGCTCAGCGCGGCCGAGGAGCACATCACCAAGCTGAACCCGCACGCCACGGTCAAGGTCTTCGGTCAGGAGCTGAACCCGGAGTCCTGGGCGATCTGCCGGTCCGACATGATGATCAAGGGCCAGGACCCGGACGACATCAAGTTCGGCAACTCGTTCAGCGACGACGGCCACCGCGGCGCGCACTTCGACTACCTGCTCGCCAACCCGCCGTTCGGGGTCGAGTGGAAGAAGGTCAAGGACGAGGTCGAAGCCGAGTACGAGAAGCTCGGCGAGAGCGGTCGGTTCGGTGCCGGCCTGCCCCGGATCAACGACGGCTCGCTCCTCTTCCTCCAGCACATGATTTCAAAAATGAAACAGCCCACGGCCGACGGCAAGGGCGGCAGCCGGGTCGCCATCGTCTTCAACGGTTCGCCGCTGTTCACCGGGGCGGCCGAGTCCGGCGAGTCGCGCATCCGGCAGTGGATTCTGGAGAACGACTGGTTGGAGGGCATCGTCGCCCTGCCCGACCAGCTTTTCTACAACACAGGCATCTCCACGTACTTCTGGGTCCTCACGAACCGCAAGCTGCCCGACCACCGGGGCAAGGTGATCCTGCTGGACGCCCGGGAGCACTTCGCCAAGATGCGCAAGTCCCTCGGCGACAAGCGCAAGTACCTCACCGCCGACCACATCAAGGAGATCACCCAGCTCTACGGCGAGGCGCTGCACGCCGCCGCCGACCCGGAGCACCCGCACCACCGGAAGGTCAAGGTCTTCGCCAACCAGGACTTCGGCTATCAGCGGATCACCGTCGAGCGGCCCCTCACGCTCCGCTTCGAGGTCACCGAGGAGACCCTGACCGCCGTACGCGAATCGAAGCAGATCGCGCGGGCGGTGAACGTCGACGCGTTCGAGGCGGCGTTGAAACCGCTGGTCGGCAAGTCATGGGAGACCAAACGGGCGGCCTGGGACGCGGTCCGCAAGGCGATGGCCGAGGGCGGCGTGCTCTGGCCCAGCGGCGCACCCTTCCAGAAGGCGCTCCGCGACGTGCTCGGCGTGCGCGACCCGGAGGGCGAGGTGCAGATGCTCAAGGGCGAGCCCGAGCCGGACACCGAACTGCGCGACTACGAGAACGTGCCGCTCCACGAGGACGTGGAGGAATACCTCCGCCGCGAGGTGCTCCCGCACGTCCCGAACGCCTGGATCGACCACACCAAGACCAAGATCGGGTACGAGATCCCCTTCACCCGCCACTTCTACGTCTACAAGCCCCCGAGGCCCCTCGCCGAGATCGACGCCGAACTAAAAGCCCTCGAAGCCGAGATCCAGGCACTACTGGGCGAGGTGACGAAATGACGCGGATCCTAGGGATCTCGCTCCCGAACCATTGGTCGCGGGCGCCGCTGAGGCACGTAACTTCCTGTCTAAGACGTGGAACCACCCCCGCCTATGTAGATACTGGCCCGGTGCGCGTCATCGGACAGGCAGCAAACAAGAACACCGGAATCGACTGGAAGCTGACTCGTTTTCACGATTATCACGGCGACGCCTCCGGCTTGAAGGGCATCCTGAGGCCCAGCGACGTAATCATCAACTCCACCGGCACAGGAACACTTGGGCGCGTCGGATTCTTTGATGGCGGGCCAGACAAATTACCATCGATGGCAGATAGTCACATTACCGTGGCTCGCTTCAAAGCAGAGTTGATCCACCCACGTTTCGGTTACTATTGGATCCAGTCACAGCCCTTCCAAGAGTACATTTCTGCCGCGCTGACCGTTGGGGCAACTAACCAAATCGAACTCAATCGGGACCGCCTTGTAAGTGCACAGATTCCGATCCCGCCGCTCACAGAACAGCACCGAATTGTCAATTTTCTCGATGTAGAAGCGGCTCGAATTGACCAACTACTCGCAATAAGGGGCAAGCAGGCCAACCTACTTACGGCAGCCTTGAAGGCAAGAGCAGTAGAGGCTACAGGCCGTGCTCTTCTACAGCTGGACGCGGACGGATCACGCGAACTGACCGTGCCACTCAGGCGAGCGCTTCAGGCAGTCCAAACCGGCACAACCCCGGGCAACTTGCAGGACCGAAATGAGGCTACCTGCCACGACGCAATCCCCTGGTACACGCCAGCAGCCCTCAGCGGGCTCTTGTCGGTAGGAGAGGCAGAGAAGTTCGTTCCCGCCGAGAAGGCACAGGAAGTGCCACACTTTCCCGCAGGAAGCATCCTCATAACCGGCATTGGCGAATCACTAGGAAAGGTGGGTTTTCTAGATCGGGACGCCACTGGGAATCAGCAGATAACGGCAATGACGCCCAACCAAGGCTCGGACGGGAAGTTCTTGGCCTGGCAACTATGGGCCGCAGAAGAAGAGATTCGGGCTTGGGCTCAATACTCCCGCATCCGAATTATCAACAATGAAACCCTTAGGTCATTTCCAATCCACCTGCCACCCAAGGGCACTCAAGTGACGGCAGCAAAACACCTAGACCACTTTCTTGATGGAGTGGTTCGAGCACGCAATCTGCTCACGCAGTTTTCTGCTACTATGAAACAGAAGCGGCAGGCATTGATTGCAGCAGCTGTGACCGGGCAGATTGGCATGCTCAAGTCGGATGACTGACGAGCGACCAACAGACAGAGGGCGAGTCGCCTGATTCAGGCAACGACTAGGATCAGTGGAGTTCGTCCGTATCTCAGCAGAGGACTGGGCGGCTCTTTTGCTTAGGGCGTACGTCGACCGCGGCACCCGGTCAAGAACCTCGACGCATTGACTGTTGCTGCCGGAACGGCTCGACGTGCATCAGAGGTTAGCTGGATGTTCGCTCAGCTCCCTTGACAAGGGTGAACGACTCGGCCGGCGACCTGGCCAGCATCCTCAGATCGTCGGGCACCGCACTGTCAGTCGCGCCAGGTCACCGCTCGACTTGAAAGAACAGCCCACCGATCGGAGTCTCCACACTGGCCCAGCGCCTACGCCCCTCGAACATGGCTGCCCCGGCATGATTCGTCACCCCGAAGGCGCTCGTCGCTCAGCCCGCGAAGGCGCCGGCCTTGATACCCTCGATGAAGCCGGTCCACTGATCGGGGCCGAACATCAGCACCGGTCCCCGCCGGTCCTTGCTGTCGCGAACCTGAGTGATGTGGCCGCCGTACCGGGCCTCGACGCACGCGCCGTTGCCGCCGCTGCGGCTGCTGGTACGCCACTGGCTGTTGAGCGCCTTCATGGCGTCTCCTCGTCCCGAATCCTCTTGATCATAGTGGTTGAAGCCGTGGGTGACAGGGCGGCTGCACGAAGGCTGCTGAACACCCGCGTGCACCTGTCGACGTCCTCACCTTCAGCGTAGAGGTCGCCGGTCAGGCCCTCGATGTACACCACCCCTGGCCCCTCGTCGAAGCTGAGGATGTGGAAGCTCGACACCATCGAGGCGTAGGCCCCTTCCCGGAACGGAATGACCTGGACGTTCACGTTCCATCGCTTCTGCGCGGTGAGAAGCGCCGAAAGTTGATCCCGCATGACCTCGGGTCCGCCGATCTGCCGGTGCAGGACCGCCTCGTCGATCACCGCAACCAGCCGTAGTTTCTCCTCGGCGAGCAGCTTCTGCCGCTCCAACCGCACGATCACCCGCTCGTCTGTCGCCTGCGGTGTGGGCTGGGATGCGTCGGCGCTGATGATTGCTCGGGCGTATTCGGCGGTCTGCAACAGGCCGGGCACGACCAGGGTTTCGAAGTTCTGGATCTCGGACGCTGCAGACTCAAGTCCGATGTACTGCCGGTAGGAGTTGGGCAGGTCGCCATACTTCGCCCACCAGCCGCGCTGCTTGCCCGCCCGAGCCATCGAGAGCCACGTCTCGCGTTTCTCCGCATCGGTCACGCCGTACCGGTCAAGCAAGGCGTTAAGTGCCGGACCCTTCAATCCGACCCTGCCCTGCTCGATCCTCCGGAGGGTGCTCGGCGACACCTCGATGAGTGCGGCTGCTTGCTCGGTGGTCACTCCGGCCTTCTCGCGCGCTTGCTTGAGTTGAGCACCGAGCTGGAACCGCACGAAGGTTGGGCTTTCCACGCTCACATCTTCTGCCTTCCCAGGCACCTGTCACCAGCCACACGCCGTTGGTATCAGTTGACGCGTCGTGATTGACCTGCCTACTTTGCGCGCGCAAAATGGGTGCGCAGCTGAGCGGCCCGATGCGCGCCGGACAGGGTGCGCCTCCGTGAGCCATACCCCTCACCCGCCCAGGTAGGGGGACTCGGCGGAAGGTGAGAGTGTTCGTGGTTTCCGAGATCGTGGCGATGGTGTTCGGTGGGCTGGTGCCGGGGTTCCTGCTCGGGCTGCTCGCGTTCCGGGTCAAGTCCCGCTGGTGCCCGCGCTGCGGTGAGTACACCGAGCCCGTCAACCGGGCCGACCAGCGATGAGCGACCCGCGCCAACACAACCGCCGTGAGCTGCCCATCGGGCGGCGGGTCGCCCAGTTGCGCGTACGCCGGGGCATGAGTCAGCAGGTCTTCGCCGATCGGATCGGCCGGTCGAAGAGCTGGGTGGACAAGGTGGAACGCGGTGTGCGTACCCTCGACCGGCTGCCGATGATCGAGACGGTGGCCGCCGCCCTCGGCGTCGCCCCGGCCGTGCTGGTCGGCCGGCAGGCCAGGTCAGCACCCGCCACCGACGCCACGGCCGCCGTCGAGCAGGTCCGCGCGGCTCTGGCCAGCTACGACACCCCGCCCGACGGTGACGGCCCGTCGCCGCCGGCCGACCTCGACGACCGGATCGGGTACGCCCGCACGGCGTACCGGCACGCTCACCATCTCCAGGTGCTTCGGCTGCTGCCGGGACTGCTCGCCGCCACCCGGCACGCGGACCACCGGACCGGGGATGCGGCGGCGTCCCTGCGGCTGGTGCGGGTGTACCGGGTCACCGCCCAGGTGCTGGTCAAGCTCGGTGAGCCGTACCTCGCCTGGCTGGCCGCCGACCGGGCGATGACTACCGCCGCCGGTGACCCACGGGGTACCGCCCTCGCCGCCGTACCGCTGGCCCAGGCACTCCGGGCCCTCAACCGCGGCCGGCTCGCGATGGCCGCCGCCACCACCGCCGTACGCCCGCTCGACCCGGCCCCGCACCGCGAACCCGCACCCGACGACGCCGCCCTCGCCGGCACCCTGCTCACCGAAGCCGCCCTCGCCGCCGCCACCTGCGGCGACGCCGCCGCCGTGGACGACCTCACCGCACGCGCCGCCCACCTCGCCGCCCTCCACGCCGGACACCACCACGACGAGGACGGATTCGGGCCGGTCGTGGTCGACCTGGCCCGCGCGGTGGCCGCTGCCCGACTCGGCGACAACTACCGGGCCGTCACCCTGCACCAGCGCGCCACCGGCGACGACGCCTGGCCGCGGCTACCCGCCGAACGCCGGGCCGCGCACCTGATCGACGTCACCCGGGCCCACCTCGACCTGGGCGACCTTCACGCCGCCGGCCGCGCTCTGCTCACCGCCGACCGGATGGCCCCCGCCGAGGTCCGGCTCCGACCCGCCGCCCACGCGGCGTTGTTGGCCGTCCTCCACGCCGGCCCCACCCCGGCTGACGTCACCCGCCTCGCCACCACCATCGGCCTGACCCGGAACTGACTGCCTACGCCCGCCCCTCGAACGAGGGTTCCGGCAGATCAGGCAAGCCGGGGTCGTACTGCTGGTAATGGCGCGGACACACCCACAGCAGTTCCCCCGAAGGTGCCTGCACCCGTCGGAGGTCCCCGAAAAGCCGGCTCTCGTCGTACCTGAAGAGCAGCGCCCTGAGGCCACGCAGGGCCTGCCCTTCCGCCTTGGTCAGTTCATTGGTGGGTGGTATCCCCTCAAGAAGCTCCTGCCGATCCACCTCAGTCGGTAGCTTCTCGGCAAGGACCTTCATCAGTTCCACCCGCTTGGCGAGGTCCTCCACCTCCTGCTTAGGCAGGGTAACCCCGGAGATCGCACCGACGATGGGCACCGCTAGGCGCAATGTCTTCAGCACAAAGTTCGCGTACGGGGCTACCTTTATCAGCCATTCCCGCTCTTGCCTGAGTTCGTAGGTGGCCGGCTGCCAGGGATGCCACTCGCCCGGGTGTTCACACCAAAGAGTGAGATAGACGAGTTGGAAGGTCAGTCTTCGCTGTCTGAGCATGGCCGCCGGCTTAAGCAGGTCCGCGCTCTTGGGCGGCAGCGCCAGGGTGAACATGCGCGGACAGTCGATCACCTCGGCTGCGACGACCTTCAGCACCCGGCGCAGCGAGTCAGCGCTCTGGGCGGCGAACATCTCCACCCGTTGCACGCTTCCCTCCATCCTGTCGATGCTGCCCGCGATAGCCCCCAGCTCCTCGTGCAACGCCTCAAGCTGGGACCGGATCTCCACCTGCCCCGACGTGAATCCGGTCAGTAGGACAGAGATGTCATGGTCCTGGTCGCATTCCAGGCAGTCACGTAACGCCTGGCCCTTTTCTCGTCGGCGGAGCAGCCCGCTGAGTGGGAACTCACCTGCGCATCCCGGCGTCGGACAGGGGACCAGGAATTGGTACTGAAGCCCCGGCCAGCGACGCTGGAGCAGATGTTCCAGACTGTCCCGAAGCACGTTGAAGAACAGGTCTGGCGACGGGGCGCGAACCTGCAGCATGAGCCGGTTGTCCTGCTGCAGCTCGATGAGAGCCTCAGACGCGTAGGCGGCCGTGGGGTGGCGCAGGAACACGCCCCTCCGCCAGTGCTTGCCCACCGACGCGTTATGGTGCCTAACCGTCAGCCAGGCAATCACGCCGGGCGCCGGCTCCTGCAGCTTGCAGATTAACGTCACCGCACGGATGTTGACCGACATCGGCGTCCGGAACATCCAGGGCAGCGCGGGCCGCGAGTGTGGGACAAGCTGAGCGATCAGACTCTTCTTCTCGTGGTCATCGAGCCGGTAGGAGATGTCGAACTTCTCCATGAGCCGCAGAAAATAGGGGTGATGCCGGACCGGATAGATTTCCACGGACGGACCGTCCTGCCATATCTTACGAAGCCTGGCATGATCTAGTACGCCGTTCGCCTCTCTGGTCGGCGCATCTTCCAGCACGTATGCAATAGCCTTCGTCAACCACTCGGGGTTCAGGACGACAATGTCTCTCAGACCTTCGTCGTCGCCGTAGTAGATGACCTGTCCCAGGTCGTGCAGGAGTTCGGCGAGCGTGACCGTCTCCTCATCGTTCAATTGCTGCGCCTTGCAGGCGGCGACGAAATCCACCCACGAGATTTGCGGTTCGCTCTGGTAACGCGCCAGAATGTCGTCGCGGGCCGCAATCCATCGAGGACTGAGAACCCTGCCCATCTGCGGGAGAGCGGCAGCCTCCTTCGCGACCTCGTCCCGAAGTTCCGGGATCCCGATTCCACTCTTGTTGTCCACCGGAAACTGCCCGGACAGCATGTGGGGGAACGCCTGCTTGAGCTGCTCCAGATCGATCTCGGGGTTGCGCTGGTCGCAGTGGGTCGGCACGAGGATCGCTCGGGCCTCGCGCCCCACCCGCAATCGTATCCGCCTCAGCCAGTCCTCGACCTCACTCTGCTCCTGACCCTTGCGCGCATTCCAGACCAGCACGTACAGGGCTCGACGGCTAAAGAAGAATTGGTGCGTTATCCGGTAAACCTCCTGCCCACCGAAGTCCCAGGCGCGGACTGTCATATCGGTGTCCAGATCAGGGTGCCGGAAGCTTAGCGGGTAGATCTCCAGGCCGTGAGTCGTGTTCCGGTTTTCTACGAATTCCTCGCCCTTCATCGCCGCGAGCAACGATGTCTTGCCAACCGCGCCCTCGCCCACGATCAACACCTTCGCCTCGTAGTGCGGGACGGCGTCCTCGAGGCTACGGAGGTACGCGGCGAGCGCGTCCAGCCCTCGCATGACCAAGTCGGGCAAGGGGTCGGCGAGTGGATTCCTGGCAAGGGAGAGCGAAATCGAGCGGCCGAGAAGCTGCGCCATCTCGCGGGGCAGCTCGGTAATGTTGTTGCCGTCCAACTCCAACTTGTCGAGCTTGGTAAGCAGACCCAATTCCGAAGGCAACTCGCGCAGCTGGTTGTTGCTGAGATAAAGGCGGCGCAGATTGGTAAGGTTGCCGATCTCGGGAGGCAGGTGCGTCAGCCTGTTGTTCCTGAGGTCGAGCTGCTCCAGGTTACGCAGGCGGAACAGTTCCGGGGGCAGGATCTCGATTTTATTGCCGTCCAGGTCCAGTTCACGGAGTTCTGTCAGATTCCCGATCTCGGGCGGCAATCTGGCTATCTCGTTGTCATCGAGATAGAGTTCTTCCAACTTCTGTAGCTCGCCAATCTCCTTCGGCAACGAGGAGAGGAGATTGCTCCGCACGTCAAGTTCCGTCAGGTTGACCAGGTGACCAATTCCTGGTGGCAGAACTTCGAGCTGGTTATGTATGAGATACAGCCGGTCAAGATCACCCAACTCGCTGATCGATGCCGGCAGACTCTTCAATCCCCAGCCCGAGAAGCGGGCAAATCCCTCGGTCCGGGCACGATCGACATCTGCGGAGGTGAACGTACGACTCGCATCGCCTGAGGTGCTAATCGCTGACTCCTTGAAAGTGCAGCGCTCGCCAGCTCGAACACCTCGCACAAGCCCGGGCATCGACTGCTGGGAGACTATGGGTGCATCGACCGTAACGAAGATGACCGAAACCGTCTACTCAGGACGGTCGCCACCAGCCAGAAGAAGCACCAGATCGCCCCGACACCAACCCGATCGCCGCTCGCCGTCTGGCAAGCCGCTGCGGCCCGGCACCGCGTGCGCGCACATCTGCCGCGCCGGACCGTCCGCGCCGCCCTCCGTCAGGGGCAGATGTAGGGAATTGTGTGGTTCGCACCGCCGCCGAAGGCGGATGTGCCGCCCGGGTCGAACACGTAGCCGTAGTACTTGGCGCACTCACCACCTGCGGGGAGCTTCACCGACGCCTGGTGACTGACCTTCGCCCGGTCCGTGACCACGACGCCCTCACTCTCGTGGAAGATGCCCGCGATGACCCGGGTGGGCTCGCCGTGGAAGGCGATCTTGCGGGTCACCACACAGAACTTGTCCTTCGTCGCGTTGTAGGTCAGCATCACCTCGCCCCAGACCTCGCCGGCCTCGGTCTTCACCTCGCTGAGTCCACCCTCCAGGAGGGAGTAGTTCGGGCCGCAGGCGGCCCTGATGGCACCCTGCTGGCTGTGCGCGTAGGCCGGAGTTGCGCCGGTGGTGACCAGGCAGGCTGCGCCGAGAGCGGAGACCGCCAGGGCGGTCAGGGACGTTCGGGCGACCTTGCGGAACGTGGCGAACAAAGCGCCTTCCCTTCGTCACGCCCGGGGCCCGCACGGGCTCGTGACGGACCACCAAGGCAAACAGTGAGCAGAAAGTAGCACCGCGCGCACGGATGGTGAACGGCTCGGACGGGGTCGGTTTTCGACGCACCCGAACGTCGCGACGATTGAGGCAGAGCCCGACAGGCGTCGACGACGCGGCTCCGAAAGTTCCGAAACTATCGCTCCGGCTCGCTCCGCTGCGGTGATCGCGGATGGGCCACCCCTCTGGGCTGATCTTCCCCACAGGACCACTGGCCAGCATGAATGACCTTCGACGAGAAATCCGAGGTCACGGGATTGTTTCCGTAACATTTCCGAAAGTCGTTGACAGGCCTTGGACCCGGCCAATAGCGTCGCCATCGACAGGACCGAATCACTGTCGATGCCACCACCACGACCCGCCGCCGCGAGCGTGCGGGACGACCGGCGCACCCCCACCGCACGACCACGCCGGGCGTCCGGCTGCCCGCACCTGGCCCCCAAGCCTGCCGGGTCGCAACCGCGCTGCTGGCCCCCGCCAGCTGTCCCGAGGAGGAAAGGCACATGAGCCACCCGACCACACCGAGGAGGCGTAGCCGTGTCCGGCTGCTCCTCGGCGCCATGTGCGCCACCGCGCTCGCGATCAGCGGCACGGTCCTGGCCGCACCGCACGCTGCCCAGGCCGAGGCGGACCGGACCCTCACGTCGAACACCACCGGCACGCACAACGGCTACTACTTCTCGTTCTGGAAGGACAGTGGCAACGCCAGCATGACGCTGCGCGCCGACGGCCGGTACAGCAGCAGTTGGGACCGGAGCACCAACAACTGGGTCGGCGGCAAGGGCTGGGCCACCGGCACCCGCCGGACGATCAGTTACTCGGGCAGCTACAACCCGGGCAACAACAACACCTACCTCGCCCTGTACGGATGGACGCGCAACCCGCTCATCGAGTACTACGTGGTGGAGAACTTCGGCAGCTACAACCCGAGCAGCGGTGCCCAGCGGCTCGGTTCGGTCACCACCGACGGCGGCACCTACGACATCCTCCGCAGCCAGCGGGTCAACGCGCCCTGCATCGACGGCGACCGTTGCACCTTCTACCAGTACTGGAGCGTGCGTCAGCAGAAGCGGAGCAGCGGCACCATCACCACCGCCAACCACTTCGACGCCTGGGCCCGCGCCGGACTGAACCTCGGCAGCCACTACTACCAGATCATGGCCACCGAGGGTTACCAGAGCCAGGGAAGCTCCGACATCACCGTCTGGGAGGGCGGTGGCGGCAATCCCACCACCCCTCCGCCGAGCGGCAACTGCACCGCGGTGCTCTCGGCCGGTCAGCAGTGGGGTGACCGGTTCAACCTGAACGTCGCGGTCAGTGGCACCAACAACTGGGTGGTCACCCTCAACCTGAACGGTGGCCAGAGCATCCAGAACAGTTGGAACGCCCAGGTCAGCGGCACCAGCGGGTCCGTCACCGCCCGGCCGAACGGCAACGGCAACAACTTCGGGGTCACGATCATGGCCAACGGCAACTGGACCTGGCCGACGGTCACTTGCCGGACCGGCTGACCCGACCCGCACCGATACCGCAGTCAGGGCGTGGCGGCTTCGACCGCCGCGCCCCTGACCGTCAGGGGAGGGGAACGGGTCACCGGACGAGGCGGGGCAGGAGGGTGGCGACGTCCCGGTGCCAGCCGCGCAGCTCCGTCACGGTGGGCGCCAGCTCGTACGCGTGGTGGTGCATCGCCCGGGAGAGTCCGTGCCAGGCGATCCGGGCGACCAGCGCGGTCTCTTGGTCGGTGTACGCACGCAGCGCCAGCAGCTGGTGGGTCGTGTGGCAGCCGGCCACCTCCGGGGCGACCTGCTCCCAGTAGTGGCGCAGCCCCTGTTCCAGGGCGACCCGGGTCAGGCAGGCGCAGCCGCGCTGCCAGCAGCGGCGCATGCTCGGTCGGGGCCTGACCAGCAGGTCGGCGGCCTCGTCGAGGAGTTCGTGCGGGGTCATACCTGGCTCACCTTCCGGGCTACCTGGCGCGCGTAGTCGATGAGCGCAGGGAGGTTCGGTACGGGATTGCCGTGCGCGCCCGTGTTGACGGCTCGTACCAGCCGATCCGCGCGAGGGTCGATCCGGGCCAGGGCGGCGTCCACGTCCCCCACGCGTCGGTGGTCGCCGAGCAGGGCCAGCGCCAGGGTCTGCCGCAGTCCGTTCGCCCGGGTGATGGCCTCCTCCGTCTCGACGAAGGGCGTGCCGGCGCGGAAACCGCTGGTCCGGATGCGCTCGTGACAGGCGTACTCCAGGGCGTCGCGGACGAGGTTGCAGGCGATGGTGAGCCGGGCCTTCTCCGGAACGCCCTCGTCCATGGCGAGGGCCTGCGCGTCGTTGAGGTAGCGCTGGGCGGGGTCACCGTCCCGGGTGCCGTCGACCGTCACGTGGGACCGGGCGAGGCGGCTCACGGTGAGGATCCGGGCGTCGATGTGCAGGTGCCGGACGGCGGCGGGCAGCCGGTCGTCGTGGGTGAAGACGACGACCTGCCGGTGCCGGGCGACCTCGGCGAGCACCTGGGCGAGCCCGTACACCTTGCTCGGGTCCATCGACTGCACCGGGTCGTCGATCAGCAGGAACCGGAACGGGCTCTCCGGCATGGTCGCGCGGGGCAGGAACAGCGCCAGCGCGAGAGAGTGCAGCTCGCCCTGGCTCATCACGCTGAGCGCGGCCCCGGCCACCCCGTCGACGGTCACGTCGAGGTCGACGCGGCGGGCGGGCCCGTTGCCGGCCAGCTTCACCGCGCCCAGGTCGACGTTGCTGTCCTGCCGCAGGTCGTTCCAGATCCGGGTGGCCTCGGCGGCGATCGGTGCCAGGCGGTCGGCGCGGATCTTCGCCGCGATCGCCTGGAGTTCGGTGACCGCCCGTTTCAGGGCGGGGTAGAGGACGGCGGCCTGCCGGCTGGCGCGGTCCGTCCCGGTCCAGGCGCGGATCTCGTCGGCGACCGGCTGCCACGCCTGCCGACGACGGTCCAGCGCGGCCCGCGCGGCGGCCCGCACCGGGGCCAGCGCGGAGGCCAGGGTGTCGAAGGCGGCCAGCGCCGACGCGCCGACCGACGCGGAGTCTGCGGTGGCGAGCAGGTCGTCCCACCGTTGCCAGGCCAGCGCCGCCTCGGCAGGGTCGACCTGCTCGGCGACGAGCGCCGGTGACGTCTCGCCGAGGACGGGCGGACGGGCGGGGACGAGCCGGCGCAGCGCCCGGCGGGCCTCCCGTTCGGCCCGGTGCGCGGCGTCGAGCTGCTCAGCTCGTGCGGTGAGCTGGTCCATCGTCGTGCGGGCCTGCTCGGCCCACGCCTCGTCCAGGGTGCGACCCCCGCACACCGGGCAGGGCTGGTCCGGGTGGCTGTCGTGGTGACGCAGCGCGTCACGGAGCAGCCCGGCCACCGCGCGGGCCTCTTCGGCGGGCGTGCCGGCCAGCTCGGCGACCTGGCGCAGCCCCGCTCGGAGCCGGTCCACCTCGGCGGTGACGGCCACCCGGTCGGGCAGGCGCAGGGCGTCGAGTTGGCGCAGGGGTTCGACGGTCGCGTCGTCGTCCCGTTCGCCGCTGGTCGCCAGGGCGTCGAGCGCGCCGAGGTCGGCGTGCCGGCCGACCAGGGCACGCTCGGCACGGCGGGCGCGCGGGTCGGGGTGTCCGGCGAGGGTGGCCAGCAGGGCCGGTCGGCGTTCGTCGCCCAGCTTGCGGCGCTGGTCGGCTTTCCGCCGGGCGGCCTTGAGCATGGTCTCGACGTGGACGAGCCGGTCGAGGCCGAGAATCCGGTGCAGGGAGTCGTGCAGCTCGCTGGGCGGGCTGCCGATCAGACCGCCCAGCTCGGCGTAGGAGAGGAACGGCCGGTACAGCTCCAGGCCGCGCCCCCAGCCGAGGTCGGCGACGGGGCGGCGTGGCCCGCGAGCAGTCCGGAGGAAGCGGTCGTGGTCGGCGAGGCCGGCACCGTCGGGCCAGTGGCATTCGACGGTCGCGCCGTCGCGCTGGCCGGTGAGTCCCAGCCGGACGCGGATCGCCGGTTCGTCGCCCGCGTGCAGGTTCCGCCAACCCTTCTTCCAGATGGTGCTGCGACCGGCCCAACGCTTGTTCTCCCCGGTAAGGGCAAGTTCGGCCGCCTCGGCGAAGCTGGACTTCCCGGAACCGTTGCGGCCGGTGACGATGGTCAGGCCCGGCCCGGGCACGAGCTTGAGGGTCGCGGTGGGACCGATGCCCCGGAACCCGGTCACCTCGATGCTGTCGAGATAGGTGCCGACCGGTCCGGCCGACACGTCGTTCGACGTGGACGGTGCGGGGCGCGGCGGAGGCGCAGCCCCGCCGAGCAGCGCGGCGAGGTCCTGCTCGCCGCAGAGGGCGGCGACGATGAGGTCCTGGGTGACCTCGGGCAGGCCGGCACGGTCGAGGTGGTCGTAGATGAGGCGGTCGACAGCTTCGCTCCGGTGGTCGTCGGTCACGTCGTGCCTCTCGGGGGTGAGGAAAGGGGTACGAGGCTTCGCGGGAGCAGTGAGCCCGTGCACTCGGACAGGGAGGTCGCAGGGCTGGTGCTGCCGCAATCTGCCGGAGTGAAAACGACCCTAGCACAGCATGTCGTGAAAGCATCGTCAAACCGTTTACACGGCCTCCGTCTAGTGTAGAGTCCCTCCCCGTTGCCGGAAGGTGACTGTGCGGCAAGGGGTGCTGATCAGTACGCTCCGACCTTGATCCGGTCGGGCGTCCGGTTGTGGTCGGGAGGCGGCATGGCGGTGCATCACGAGTCGGTGTTCGGGGACGCGATCGTCGCCGCTCTCCTCGCCGGCGGCTGGACGCAGGGCGATCCGGCCGACTATCGCCCCGAACTCGGCCTCGACACGGCGCAGCTCTTCACCTTCGTCGGCGCAACCCAGGCGCAGGAGTGGGAAGATCTGGTCGTCCGCTGCGGCAGCGACCGGGACGAGGCCCAACGCGAGTTCACCAAGGGGATCGACCGGGCGATCAACGACGACGGGGTGCTGTCTGTGCTCCGTAAGGGCTTCAGGGTCCGCGGCCTACCGTTCCGTGTCGCGTACTTCCGGCCGTCCCTCGTGGAGTCGGACGCGGTCCTGGCCGACTACCGGGCCAACCGGCTCACCGTGGTCCGGGAACTTGAGTACGCCACCAAACAGGCCGACCGCGGCAACCGGCTCGACCTGACGCTCTTCGTCAACGGCATCCCGGTCGTCACCGCCGAACTGAAGAACCCGCTCACCGGTTCCGGCGTCGAACACGCCAAGGAGCAGTACCGGACACAGCGTGACCCGATGGAGCTGATCTTCTCGCGTCGGGTGGTCGCGAACTTCGCCGTGGACCCGGACCTGGTCTTCGTCACCACCCAGCTGCGCGGCCCGAAGACCCGCTTCCTGCCGTTCAACACCGGCAGCGCCGGACCGGGCCGCCCCGGCGGCCGGGGCAACCCGCCGGCCACCGGATACGGGGCCTACCCCACCTCGTACCTCTGGGAGGAGATCTGGCAGCGCGACAACTGGCTCGACCTGCTGGAACGCTTCGTCCACCTACATCAGGAGAAGGGCGCGGACGGGCGTACCCGGAAGACCGTGATCTTCCCGCGCTACCACCAGTGGCACGCGGTGCGGACGCTGACCGCGCACGCCGCCCGGCACGGTGCCGGGCACAACTACCTGGTGATGGCCTCGGCCGGTTCCGGCAAGTCGAACACCATCGCCTGGCTCGCCCACCGGCTCTCGTCCCTGCACACGCCGAACGACCCGGCGGCACTCGACCCGGCCGCGCTCACCGCCGGGGTGCGACCCGGTAGCCCGGTCTTCGACAAGGTCGTCATCATCACCGACCGGACGAACCTGGACGCCCAGCTCCGGGAGACCGTGGGCAGCTTCGAGCAGACCGCCGGCCTGGTCGTGAAGATCGACGAGAAGCGCGGGGCGAAGTCGGAGCAGCTCGCCAAGGCGCTCTCCCGGGAGACCGGCAAGATCGTCACGGTCACCCTGCAGACCTTCCCGGCGCTCGTCGACTACCTGCGACACAGCCCGACCGAGATCCGGGGCAGCCGGTTCGCAGTCGTCCTCGACGAGGCGCACTCGTCGCAGGCCGGCGAGGCGGCCACCGACGTCCGCCGGGTGCTGCGGGACCTCGGTCTCGACGCCTACTCCGACGACGCCGGGGCGACCAGTGCCGCCGGCCCCCGCACCGCCGAGGAGAAGCTCACGGTGAGCGCCCGGCGGCGGCAGCGCAGCGGCAGCCTCTCCTACTTCGCCTTCACCGCCACGCCGAAGGCGAAGACCCTGGAGCTGTTCGGCACGCTCGGCGAGGACGGGAAGTACCACCCGTTCCACACGTACTCCATGCGGCAGGCGATCGAGGAGGGCTTCATCCTCGATCCGCTGCGCAGCTACGTCACGTACGACACGTTCTGGAAGCTGGTCAACGCCAACCCGGACGAGCGCGAGGTGGACTCGGCCAGGGCGAACAAGGAACTCGCCCGGTACGCACTCACCCACCACTCCACAGTGGCGCAGCACGCGCAGATCGTGGTGGAGCACTTCCGGGCGCACACCGCCGGCCGGCTCGGCGGCCGGGCCAAGGCGATGGTGGTCACCTCGTCCCGGCAGAGCGCGGTGCAGATGTCCCGGGCGATCAAGCGTTACCTCGGCGACCGCGGCTACCCGGACCCGGGGGTGCTGGTCGCCTTCTCCGGCAGCCTGACCTACGACGGCGAGGAGGTCACCGAGGTCCGGGAGAACGGTGGGCTGGCCGAACGCGCCCTGCCGAAGGCGTTCGCCTACACCCGGGCCGACGACCGCAGCGCCCGCGCCGGCAGCGCCGCCGGGCAGCGCGAGTACCGGATCCTGGTGGTCGCGGAGAAGTATCAGACCGGCTTCGACCAGCCGTTGCTCACCACCATGTACGTCAACAAGAAGCTTGCCGGCATCTCGGCGGTGCAGACGCTGTCCCGGCTCAACCGGACCGCCGACCGCAAGAGCCAGGCCGACCTGGCGGTACTGGACTTCGTGAACGACGCCGAGGAGATCAGGGAGGCGTTCCGGCCGTACTTCGAAGAGGCCGAAACGCTGCCGTCGGACCCGAACCTGCTCTACACCGCGCAGAGCCGGGTGATGTCGCCGCCGCTGCTGGTCGAGGCGGAGATGCAGGAGTTCGTCGAGGCGTTCCTGACGGCCGAGGAGCAGACCGCCGGCAACGAGGCGGCCTGGGCGAAGCTGCACGCCGAGCTGTACCGGCACCTCTCCCCCGCCGTCGCACGCTTCGCGGCGCTGCTGCACGGAGAGGACGACGAGGACCGGGAGACCGCTGAGACCTTCCGGTCCGACCTGACCGACTACGTCCGCAAGTACGGCTTCCTCGCCCAGATCGTGCCCTACACCGACACCGACCTGGAACGGCTCTACCTCTACGGCCGGCACCTGCTCAACAAGCTGCCCCGACGCGGGGACGGTGGCGTCGACATCGGCGAGGTCGACCTCAGCCACCTGCGGGTGGAGAAGACCGGCGAGCACGACGTCCGCCTCGACCCGGAAGGCGCCGCCGAGATGACGGGCTTCGGCGACGGGACCGGCGGCGCGCATGAGCCGGAGAAGTCCCTGCTGTCGGAGCTGATCGCCAGGTTCAACGCCCGGTTCGGCACGAGCTTCAGCGACGAGGACCTGGTCGTCGTCATCAACGAGACGATGGCCGACCCGAAGGTGCGCGCCGCCGCCGTGGTCAACGACGAGGAGAACTTCGGCCACGTCTTCGAGCCGGTCTTCGAGGGGAAGATGATGGACCGCTTCGACGCCGTCGCCGACCTGAGCCGCAGGTACCACGGCTCGGACGGAGACTTCCGCAGCTCGCTGAACCGCAGTGCCCGCAGCGCCGCGTGGCGGATCATCCGCGAGCAGGAGGGCGTGGTGGACGACGCCGCCTGACCGCTGCCGTCCGTTGGCGATGGACGGATCAGCGGCCCGGGCCGGGAACGCCCCGTCCATATCGGAGGAAGAAGGAGTCGAGGTGGCAGCGCGGCAGGACCGGGTCGCCGGCCGGTACGAACTGGTCGAACCGATCGGCCCCGGTGGCATGGGGCAGGTGTGGCGTGGCTACGACGCGGTGCTCGACCGCGAGGTGGCCGTCAAGCTGATCCGCACGGATGTGATCTCCTCAGCCGAGGAGGCCGACGAGTTCGCCCGCCGCTTCCGCCGCGAGGCCCGGATCACCGCCCGCATCCAGCACCACGGCGTCCCCCAGGTGTACGACGCGGCGCTCGACGAGTCGTACGACCGGGTGTACCTGGTCATGGAGTACGTACGGGGCACCTCGCTGCGGGCGTACGTCGACCCGGTCCGGCCGCTCTCCGTCGGCTGGGCCGCCGCCGTCGCCGCCCAGATCTGCACGGTGCTCTCGCACGCGCACGCCATCCCCGTGGTGCACCGCGACCTCAAGCCGGACAACGTGCTGGTCACCGACGCCGGCACGGTGAAGGTGCTGGACTTCGGGGTGGCGGCGATCCTGCGCACCGACGTGACCCGGCTGACCGCCACCGGCCAGGCCCTCGGCACCCACCGCTACATGTCGCCCGAGCAGGTCCAGGGTGCCCAGGTCGTTCCGCAGAGCGACCTGTACGCGCTCGGCTGTGTGCTGCACGAGATGCTCGTTGGTCGGCCGCTGTTCGACGGGGCCACCGAGTTCACGCTGATGCGCCAGCACGTCTACGACGAACCGATCCCGCTGCGCGCCCTCCGCCCGGACGTGCCCGAGGCAGTGGAACGGTTGGTGCTCGACCTCACCGCCAAGCGCCCCGAGCAGCGGCCCGACGACGCGTACGAGGTGTACGAGCGGCTGCTGCCCTTCCTGCCGCTGCCTGGGGCCGCACCGCCGGCCACACATCGACCGGGCACCGGCGTGCCGGACCCGACGCTGCTGTACCGCCGGCCCAACGCGCCCCGGCCCCGCACCGACCCCCCGCCCGGGTCGGCCGCCGCCCCGGCCGTCGACAGTCAGCCGCCGGACGCGGTCGCCGGCACGGCGCTGCGCCACGCCATCAGCGACGCGGTGGCGTACTCCAACGATCTGCTCGCCGACGAGCGGTACGCCCACGCCGCCGAGGCCCTGCACGAGATGGTCGAACAGGCCGGCGCGGTGCTCGGCGCGGAGCACCGGCGTGTCCTCGCCCTCCGGCAGCGCCGGGCGGCGATCCTCGTCATCGGTGGCGACTTCCGCACCGCGCTGCCGGAGTTCGACGCGCTCGCCTCCGCGTTCGCGCGCACCCAGGGACCGACCGGTGACGCGACGATGGCCTGCCTCCGGCAGGCGGCCCACTGCCGGGCCGGACTGGGTCAGGCCACCACGGCACTGCGCCAGTTCCGGCAGGTCCTCGCCCACGTCCGGGCAGCCGAGGGCGACGTCTCCACGACGGCTCTGGAACTGCGGCGCGACATCGGCATGCTCCTGCTCTCCGAGCGGGACACCGAGGCGGCGAAGGCCGAGTTCGTTCCGTTGCACGAGGACCTCTGCGTGGTCTACGGGCCGGACCACGAGGAGACCCGGGAGATCGCTGCTGTCCTCGTCCGGCTCCGGACGATTGGTGACAGGTGAGGTCGACCAGCATTGGTGAGGGCAGCGGTCATCCGCCCCTGACGGTTTGGGCATCTCCGCAGCGATCACAGGAGACCCACCTCTCCGACTCCCGTTCGGCACAGGTCGTGCATCGCGGGCAGATGAAGACGCGGTCCCGGATCCAGCACGGGCCGGCGAGAAGCTCCGCCCCGAACACCCGGTCGAGATGGTCGCCGTATCCGCCGGTCGCGGCCTGCTGCATCGGGATCAGCACGGGATAGGTGTTCCCACACGCGCGGCAGAGCCGCGACTCCCAGGCAGAGCCACAGCTCTCGCACTCGCACCGGTAGGTGCCGTCAGGGCGTGGCTGGAGGCGGCGTTCGGGGCGCGCGGCCGGCTTGTCGCAGACCGGGCACCAGGTCAGACCGGTCAGGTGGCGGGCCGCCTGGTCCAGGCTGCGCCAGAGCTGCTCGACGCGCTCGATGTTGGCTCCCCGCCGCCGCAGTCGGGAGGTTTCCTCGCGAAGCGCCAGGGTGGCAGTGCGCACGGCGGCCAGCTCGTGGTCGGCGGGCGGACGTACCCCACGCAGACCCTCCGGTGCCACGGCGAGCCAGCTCGTGTTCCGGACGATCGCCTGCCCCTCCTCGTCGGTGCAGGCGACCACCGGCGGGTACGCGCTGAGCCGTGGAGCATCGATCACCCACCGCAGGGCGCGTGCGATCCGCGTAACGCTGTCGATCTCCAACGGAGACACCGGCAGCAGGAAGACCGGCACCGGCAGGCGCGCTGGCGCGGGGGATTCCGGACCCTCGAACGCACGCAGCAGGATCTCCCTGGCGACCCGGTCGCCCTCGCGCTCGTCGCGGTTACCGGGATACAGGACCAGCGTCGGTGTGGCGACTGGCACCCGGTGGAGGTGGGTGAGCAGATCGGCGTTGCCCCCCTGCTGGCTCGACGCCGCCAGCGCATGCGGGATCGGCACGATCCGTAACGCGGCCTCCGCTCCCCGGCGGACGACGAACGCACCGTCCTCGTGCCATTCGAGGGACACCAGGCCGTGCCGTCCCTCGAACGTCACGGTGCCGCCGGGGCCGGGTGCCGGCTGCGATCGGTCGGTCTCCAGGCCGAGCTGGTCGAAGGCCCGCATGAGCAGCAACGCGTTGTAGTGGGCGAAGCTGTCGCACCACTGTTGGACGTGCCGGGCGAGATCGCTCTGGAGGGTGGTGCCCGCATGGGTCTTCAGCCATGCCTGCCACAGCTCACCGACCCGCCGGTACCGATCGTCGTTGACGAAGATGTTCGTACTGCGGAGCAGCATGCCCAGCTCGGCATGCCGGTTGACGCCACGGTGGACCGGCGAACCCATCAGGCTGGCCACCGCATGGCTGAGCCGCTCCAACGCGACGAGCCGCTCGACGGTCCGCGTCTGCCACGTGTCGTCGTTGACGAAGCCGGCGAAGAGGTCGAACAGGTGCTCGTGCGTACGCCATGGGCGCTGCGCGATCTCGGTGGCGAGCCGCTTCGCGTCCTCGACCATCCAGTCGATCCGCCGGACCTCGGTGATCCGCTTGTTGAGGAACCGCCAGAGATGGTCGACGAGTCGGGCTGCGACACGGTTCTCGTACAGGTCGGTGTCGAACTCCCGCGTCGGGCTGAGCACCCGATCGGGTCGGACGCCATCGGGTCCTAGCCGCGCCCAGTCCTCGCTGTGCGCGGCCAGCCGGGCGATCGTCTGCGGGGTGATCCGGCGTGACCGGGAGGCGGGCACGAGTTCGTGGACCGGGCGCAGCCGGGTCGCCGGCCGGAAGCAGACGGCTCGCAGAGAGCCCAGCCCTTCGTCCACTGCCCGTTCGAGGGCGCTCTCCCGCAGCCGGGCATCGGCGTCGGCCAGGAGCGGGGACAGGGCGAGCATGGTGCCGAGGGACTCCGCCCGCTCGTACACCTCGCGGACGTGGCCACCAATGGCGATGACGGTGTCCACCGTGACATCGCCGGGCAGCGGGTCCGTCCCGAAGTCGCCGGCCAGACCCGACCGGCCACGATCGGTCGTGAGTCTCCACGGCCCGGTGCCGCTGGCGAGGTACCTGCCGACTTCGGCGGGCTGACCGGCGATGCTGACCGGTCGGGTCCCCGGCACGAACGTGTAGCGGCCGAGCGGATCGCGCCCCTTCGGTGCGTACACCTCGCGGCCGAGAAACCGGTCCCAGATCGCGACCCCGGCCATCACACGTCACCGCGGAGGTAGATCTCCTCGTCCAGGAGACGGATCGAGTAGGTCGGCGGCTCGTCCGGATCCAGGAGGTGCCACATCGCCGTCAGCTCGTTCCGCAGGTTGTCGAGCTTCTGCGCCCGCACCTCGTGGCGTCCGCGCAGCTTACGTAGGACCTTGGTCGCCACGACGTGGTCCACGGCCTCGGTGATCGAGCCACCGCTGGCGAGCACCACCGACACGTAGCTGCCGAGCTGCCGGCGTACCCGACTGCCCCAGGAGATGCGGAACTCGCTCAGCATCCGTGGCGCCAGCGCCCCGTCGAGGAACTCGCGGACGTCGTCGACCCGCTTGCCGTGCTGCCTGCGGGCCGCCGTGAAGGATCGCTTCAGCGCGGCCGTCGAGATCGCCCCGAGCGGCTCGACCGGCTGCGGCTTGAAGGACTGGTGTTCGGCGGGCAGTTCGAGGACGTGCGCGCGGTCGTAGGTCTTGTCGGCGAACGAGACGGTCGTCTCGTCGTGGTTGGCCGTGCCGACGAACCACACGTTCCCGGGCAGGAGCAGCTTCCGGCCCTCGCGGAGAAGGGCGGGAGCGGGCTCGACCCCGGCGCTCATCAGCACGAGACTCGGCGGTGCGGCGCCCCGCCGTTGGGTGAGTTCCATCGCGGACAACACGTCGTTGAAGTACTGCTCGGGGTAGGAGAGGTTCATCTCGTCGAGGACCACGAAGAACGGCTGCCGCCCGAACTCCGGACACTGCGCCTGGTAGAGCGCCTGCGTGAACTCCGACTCGTAGAACTTCCGCTCGAACGCGTTGTAGTAGCCCATCAGGTCCTGCGGCGTACGCCAGTCCGCCCCGACCGAGACGATCGACGACGCCGCGCCGATGGCCTCGGCGAACCGCTGCGGAAGCTGGGTCTTGCCGATGCCGCTGATGCCCTGGAGGAGATGCAGTTGGCTGGTCGCCAGACCGGCGAGAAAGCAGCGCAGATCCCGCTCGGAGTAGTAGATCCGGTGCTGTTGGGCGATGTACGCCCGAATTCGGGAGATCAGCTCCGGCAGTGGGGGTACCTCGTCCAGCAGTTCCTCCGGCGGCGTGCCGTAGGTGCTGTCCATCTTCGTGCAGGCGGGGAACGGCGCAGCACCCTCGCGGCGTTCGATGAGCCCCTCCATGTCCTTCCGGAGGTCCTCCACGGTCGCCTGGTACGCACGCACCGTCGCCTCGGCCGCCTCCTTGGTCACCTTCATGCGTTCCAACTCGACGGCGTTGCTCTCGTACGCGCCGAGGCGCCGCTGCAGGCTTGCGTTCTCGGCGACGAGCACGGCATGCTCCTCCGCCCAGTGCAGCTTCTCCTCCTGCAACGCGGTGAGACGCGCCATCGCGTCCTCCGGGAAGGAACGCTGGCTCTGGCGTAGCGCGGTGTTCTCCCTCTCCAGGGTCGCGAGGCTCTCGAGCACGTCGCGCGGCTCCCGATGGCCGAACGCCCGCCGGAGCCGTTCCAGTTCGGCAGCCTGCTCCTCCAGCCGGTCGAGCTGCTCACGCGCCGCGCTGTGCCGTTCCTCCAGGTGCTTGTACTGCAACCGTAGGCTCTCGGTGGCGGCCTCCGCGGCGTTCTCCAGCCGCTCGTCGTAAAGCTCCTTCAGGTCGTCCAGGTCTTCCTGCCGGAGGTCGAGCTCCCGCTTCAGGTCGCGTAGCTCACGCCGTTCCTTCTGCAGTCGCACCCGCTCCTCGTGCAACTGCCGCCGCTGGTCGTCGAGTTCGGCGCGGAGCTGTTCCCGCCCCCGCTCCCGCTCCTCGTCGAGCGCCCGCCGCTCCGCCTCGACCCGCTCCAACGTGGCCGCCAGCGCCACCCGGGCACTGGCGAGAATCTCCTCCTTCTCCCGCTCCTGCCGCTCGACCAGCCTCATCTCCCCGGCGAGCAGTTCGCTGTCCCGCTCGTCGAGCTTGACCCGTAGCTGGGCCGCCTCGTCGTCCCTGCGGCGCAGGTCCATCTCGCGGGCGTCCTGCACGGCATCCCGCTCGTCGATTTCGTCGGCACGCCGGGCCACCTCCGCCTCGGCCGCCGCAACCGCGGCCCCGCGCTTGTCGAGTTCCCGCAACGCCAGTTCGTACGCCTGTTGCGCCTGCGCGTACCGCTCGTACGCGGACCGCAACGTGGACTCGTCGACGCCGGTCTCGGGTGTGGCCGCAGGCTCGGACAGCGGCACGCTGTCCGGGAGCACCGCCTTCGCCTTCGCCGCCGCGTCCGCCGCCTCCTCGACCAGGTCGGCCGGGCCCGTGGCGGGTCGCGTCCGCGGGCGTGGAGCGGGCGGCGTCTGCTTCTTCGGCGGGGTCCTCCTCCGCGCCATCAGCGTTCTTTCCTCTCAGGTTCGACTTCGGGCAGGTTGATGAGTTCGCGGGCGGCTTCTAGGGCGACTCTCCGACACCACCGGGCGTCCTGCACGCTCGTCGGGTCGGGGGCGGCGTGTGAAGCACGGTTGCGCAGTGGGTTGAGCAGTTCGAGCGCTTCGAGCAGGTCGGGACGGCGCTGGGCCATCCGGCGCAGCGGGTGGCCCGGGTGGGCACTGCTCGCCGCGGCGAGCAGGCAGTACGGGACGAGGTCCTTGACGTACGGCTTGGGCGCGCCGGAGCCGAGGTCCCGGTTGTAGAGGCCGGGCAGCGTGTGGAAGCCGACGACCTGCGCCGCCTTCTCCAATCCGGCCCGCCGCACCCGCAGCGACTTCGTAAACTCGGCCTCCGTCTTGCGGGGCAGCGGGTACGCGACCGCCATCCGTCGGAACAGCTCCTCGTACAGCTTCTGGGTGGCCAGCATGACGTGGTCGATCGCGTCGACCCGGTCGCCCCGCGCCACGGCGATCTCCACACCCATCATGAGGTCGTAGGCGGCCCGATGATCACGGATCGCCGGGCCCAGGTCGTGCACCATGCGGACCTCGAGCGGACCGCGCGCCTCGTGCTCCGCCTCCCGTAGGCGCCTGCCCGCCCGCTCCACCTCGGCCTCCACCCGCTGCCGGATGTCCTCGTCGATCTGACTGTCGTCGGGGGCGTACCGGTCGATCAGCGTCCGCAGCAGGTCGCTGTGTCCCACGCCGAACGGGTCGTGCGCCACCCAGCCCTCCGCGTGGCTCCCCGCCCCGGCAGCGTTCGCCTCGACGAAACACACGAGGAACACGGGTTCCTCCTCGGCGACGAAGGAGATCCGGTGGATGTCGGACGCCGCACCGCCGAACGCGCCGGGCCCTCTGCTGCCGAGGAGGGTCTCCTCCGGTACGGCGACCGGTTCCAGGCCCTGCGCCCGCTCGAACTCCCGGACCTGCTCCACCCGGCGATCAGCGTGGTCCGTGCTGACCGCCCCCAGCACCTGGGCGACGCTCGGCTTCGGTGGCACCCCGTCGGGCGGGACGATCCGGCGGGCGCGCAGCCTGTCGTCCTTCCCCGCCGTGCCGAGTTGGAGCAGTACCTCGTCGTCCCGACTGAGGAGGACGTAGGCGTCCTCGAGCTGCTCGACCGTACGCGGCCACAGCTCGTTGGTGAAGGGGTCCTGGAACACGTAGAACACCCGCCACTCGGGCGACTCGATCACCGAACCGGTTCGCAGGCTCTCCCGTCCCTGCTCTGTCGGCTCCCGGTGTCGGTCCAGGTGCCCGGCCGTGGTGGCGCGATCGAGGATGTGGGCACACAGCCGGATGTCGAGTCCCAGCAGCTCACCGATCCCCTCCGGGCTACGCACCCCGGCCTGGCACAGCCCGAGCACCGCGCGTTCGAAAAGGTCCAGGCCGCGCTTCTGGAGGATGGGCGCCGTGATCCGGTACGCCCACGCCGGCCACAGCACGCCGAGCCGGTGCGCCGAGCGGCGCGGTGCGGCAGCGCACTGGACGACCCGCGCGCTAGCCGGAAACGAAGCGGCCATGGCCGCCCTCCTCCCGAGCCAGTCGGAGCAGGTCCACCAACGGCGCGACCTCGGTGGGCGCGATGCCGGAAGCGAACATCTCGTCCGCACCCACGGCGATGAGCAGCCGCCGTTGCCGGCTGAGCGCGACGCACAGCCGGTTGCGCAGGATCAGGTGCCCGTACCGCCGACGGACCCAGCGATGGTATGCGGGGCTGGTGACGTCCGGCGGCTGCTCGCTCTCCGGCCAGCAACGGGTGACCGACAGAAGCACGACGTCGAACTCCTTGCCCTGGAACGCGTCGACCGTGCCGACCCGCAACCGGTCGACCCGCTGGCCGTCGACGCCGTACCGGAGCGAGTCCGGCACCTCGTAGCCCTCGTCGGTCCGCTTGGCGAGGTCGAGCCGCTCCAGTTGTTTCCAGATCTCCTGGACCTGCGCCGCGTAGAACGAGATCACGCCGAAGGTCAGGTTCGGCGCAGCGCGGACCAACCTGCTGACCTCCTCGGCGACGCGACGCGCCTCGACCGGCCGGTACTTGCTCCGCGCGCTGTACTCCCGACCGCGCTCCGGCGGCACCGACAGCCAGGCGGCGACCGCCGATCCGTAGCCGGGCAGGTCGTGTACGAAATGCTCGGGCGGCCGTCCCGACCGCAGCCCGCCGCCGTAGAAGTTGCGGCTGACGAAGTCACCGAGCACGGGGTGCATCCGGAACTGGGTGTCGAGCGTGACCACGCGTCGGATGGGTGCGTCCCGACCGCCCAACCGGGTGAACAGCCGCTCGAACAGGCTTTCCTTGAGCTGTGCCGGGGCGGCCGGGTCGCGCTCCTGGAACATCCGCTCCACGTCCGGCTCCAGCATGTGCGGAAGCTGGTTGTGGTCGCCCACCAGGACGATGCGCCGCCCCGCGTGGATGAGCGGGATCATCAGGTCGAGCGGGTTGGCACGAGCCGCCTCGTCCACGATGACGGTGTCGAACACCACGTCGTCGACCCTGGTCTGCTTGGCGTCGGCCATCGAGGGTGAGCTGACCTGCTGGCACGTCGCCGCGTACGAGGCGGTGTACTCGCGCAGGGTCCAGGCCACCGCCTCCGGGTCGCCCTTGAGCGCCTCGAGATAATCCAGGAGGGCGAGCTCGGCGCCGTCGCCACGGGTCTCCCGCACACGCTCCTCCAGCGCGTTGGTCACTCGGGCCAGCAGGTCGGCCACGCCCGGATCGACCACCGGTTCCGGGGCGGGCCCCGTCGTCGGCGTCAGCCGGTCGAGCAGGGTGTCCCGCACCGCGGCGAAGCTCGGCAGGGCCGGTGGCGGCTCGGGTGCCGACCAACTTGCCGCCTCGGCGAGCACCCGTAGGCACTCGGCCACGTCCGGTTGATCGCCCACGTCCGGCAACGCGCGGACGCGCCGCAACACCTTGGCCGCCACGCGCGGCCCGTCGTCGCCGAACGACTCCGGGGAGATCCGGAGGCCGCGGACCGCACGGATCGCGAGCTCGCATTCATCGGTCAGCACTGCGGCACCGTCGGTAGACGTCCGCTCGAACGCGCCCCTACGCTGGCGCAGCTCGTCGGCGAGTTGGCCGGGCACCAGGTCACCGACCTGCTCCTCGATGTCTTTCAACATCCGCGCCACACCGGCGGCGGGCTTCGGCGCAAGCAGGTATCCCGCGTGCGTAGCCGCCACGGCCTGCAGGGCCGTGAGGCTGCGCCCGTGCGCGCTCCCGACGATGGTCCGGGTCACCGAGTCGATCGCGTCCCGCCGCCACTGGTCGGTCTGGACGGTCGTTCCCCGGCCGGTCCGGTCGATCTTGTTCGCCGGCAGCCCGAACACGACCGATCGCTCCACCAGCTCGTCGACGGCGGCGTGCTGGTAGCTGGCGAGCAGCATGCTGCCCCGCACCCGGGCGAAGACCCGCCCCTCCTCGGCGAGCCGCGCCTGCAAGGCGGTGATCACCTGGGTCTTGCCGGTGCCGGGCGGCCCCTGGATGATGGCGATGTCCGGCGTGTTCAGGGCGACGTCGAGGGCCATCTCCTGAATCTGTGTGGGCTGACCGCCGTGGAAGCGGTCCAGCGCGGCGACGGACCGGGGCTTGATCCGGGACAGCACCGGCACCTCCACCCGCTCTCCTTCGAGCAGCGAGAGCAGGTGCGGTATCCGCGTGCCCCGGTCGAGCACACGCCGCCATGCCGTCCGCCGTCGCAGCATCTGCCGGCGGTCGCCCCGGAAGGAGCGGTACAGGAATCCGGCATCGGGCGGCTCCACCCGCCGCTTGATCCCGATGCCGCCGAGCGTCTGGACCTCGAGCATGGTGAGCCGCAGGTCGATCGTGCCAGCCTGCGGATCGGCACGGACCACGGTGCCGCTGACGGTGTCCGTGGGCATCTCGGTGTCCAGCAGCCCCCAGTCCTCTTCGGCCGAGGGCTCCTCCGGAGACGCACCGGTCAGCACCGCCGGAAGGCGCGGTGCGGCTTCCAACTCCAGTGACTCGCCGGTCTCGGTCAGCTGCCGGGCATACTCCGCGAGCGACCCGATGTCGCCTTCGCCAAGGTGTGGGTTCGCCGTGGTGAAGCGATACGTGCCGTCCTTCAGCCGCTCGACCCGGTGGTACTGGGCGAACCCGATCTGGCGCACCGTTCTCGACAGGTACTGACTCTCCAGGCGGTTGTAGTCGTTCCACATGGCGAGGAAACCCCGGCCCGCAGCGAGTTCGGCCATCTGCCGCCGCTTGGCCGCCTCCAGCACGGTGGCCGCCGAGACGTCCGTGAAGGTGACGTCGCAGTGGACGAGTTTCATCACGCCCGGCTGGTCACCCCGCACCTGGCGAACCACCCGGACGACCTCCAGCCGGTCGCCCACCGCCTTGACATCGGCGACCAGGCCCCGACCGTGAATCCGGAACCCCGCCTCCCGCGCCAGGTTCCCGTCGACCCCCGCCGACGAGACGAACCGGCCGGGCGTGCCAGCGGGCGACCCCGGCAGTGCCGGCAACAGGAGTCGCTGGGTGATCCAACTGATCGCCCGTGCGGCCGGTCGTTGCTCCTTGCGCAGACCGCCGGCCCTGACGACCGTCTCCAGCGGCCTGTCACCGACCCCGATCGACAGCGGCTCCCAGGTGGGGCCCCGTTCGTAACTGTGGATGTTGACCGCGAGGCACACCCCCGGCCGCGGTCCGCCGGGTCCGTGTCGGGGCGACCGGTCGACGTCCACCACGAAGGCGATCCGCGCCGAGCTCGCCCCCAGCACGCGCTGGAGTACCTGCCCGTTTCCGGTGTCCATGCCTTCGACCCGGCCGCTGACACCATCGATCCCGGCGATGACGTCGCCATTCGGTGTACGTCCCAGGATGATCTCGGTGCGCTCCGGTTCGACGCGCGGCATCGGCAAACGGCCCCGCCACCGCAGCCAGACCAACTGCGCCGTGCCAGGTAACGGGCTGACCCGGGCACCGCCGGAATGCGCGGGCCGCCGGCCCGGTCGGGGAGCGTTGGTCATTTGCTACCGCCCCGAAGCATCCGGACGAAGCGGAGCAACCGGTGCGGCTCGCCTCTCTGGCCGAAGTGCAGCGCCCAGCCCGGCAGTGCGTCCGGTCCGGGGAACGCGTACTCGGTGGCCGGCTCCACCGACAACGCGGCGTCACCGTCGCCGGCGGTGAACCACACCGGTCGGTTCCAGTGGTTACGGGTCACCAGTTGCCCGGCCCGGTTCCACCGCAGCTCGACGACGGGACGCTCCGACTGTTGCTGGTCGAGGATCGCGGTGCGGGCGGTGACCACGACCGGATCCTCCATCTGGAGGACGAGCGCCGTCAGGGGACGTCCGTCGACCGATGCCAGGTCCGGTACGTACGTGTGAACGGTGGCGGCGAGCGCTGGCGGCGCGCCCCGGCGACACCAGGGACACGCGTCGACGTTCGCGTAGAACGAGCCCCCGCACCCGTCGCACCGAAGGGTGACGGCGGCGGCGTCGTACAGCTTGGTTCGCCACTCCCCGACCGTCGGCCGACGCGTCGGATCGTGCAGCCCGTCGACGAACGTCCGTTCCGCCAGTGTCCGGAGCGCAGGGGTCAACACGTACCGCCAGTCGATGCCGAAGCTCGACCGGTTGGTGTCGTCGTCGGGGTGGTGGATCCAGGGCAGCTCGCCGGCGAACGCCCTTCTCTCGAGGTCGGGTTCCCCGTCGTGCACCACGTCACCGACGAACGGATGTGTCACCGCCATCACCTGGAACACCATCACCGCGAACGCGTGCGCGTCACTGAGACTGGTCACGCCGCTGCGGCCGGCGACGAGCTCGGGGGCGGCATAGCCCGGTGTCATGTACTGCTCGTCGCGGGCCTCCGACATGACCGCGATGTTGTCCACGTCGATGAGCCACACCTCGTCGTGCTCCACCGGCTCGGAGACCAGCACGTTGGCGGGCGACGGGTCGCCGTACACCATTCCCCGCGCGTGCAGGGAGGAGAGCGCGTCAGCGAGCCGGCTGAGCAGACGCAGCCGCCGCCGTAGACCGCCCGTACGTCCGTACCAGGTCAGAAAGTCCTCAGCGGAGGGTGCGGCCGACAGCGTCTCCAGCGCGACCATGTCGTCGAGCAGTTCCATCACGTACCCGAGGTGCGGTGGCTGGAGCATCGCCAGTGGCCGGGACAGCGGCAGGCCATCGAGGTCCAGACGCTTCACCACCCGGAGACGCTGGTGCAGCCGGGACGCGTCCGACTGGCTCCTGGAGCGGAGCACCTTGACGGCGTGTCGCCGCCCGGCTACCCACACCTCCCCCTGCCCGCCGACGCCCAACCTTCGCGTCAGCTCCAACGGTTCGCCGTTCTCCTGGTACACGATGTTGCGGATGCCGGTCGTCGACCAAGTGGCGGCCTGTCCCGCTGCGAGCACGCCCGATCCTCTCCGGAGTCGCCGTCAGTTCATGAAGTCGAGGAGGTCCTCTGGCCGCATCACGGCGGGATCTTCCGGCCGACCGCTACGCACCCGCGTCGTCACGCTCATCGTCACCCAGGCGAAGAAGGACGAGAGGCGGTGGATCTCGTCCGCGCGCATCACCGGGATCGCCGGATTGGCGACAAACTGGTTCAGCACCGTAAAGGCGTCCTGATCCATGTCCTGGCCGATCCCGACCGCCAGGCGTACGGCTTTGCCGCCACGCTCGGTGCCGAGCAGCCGGGTCAGCGCCTCGTGCCACTCGTCGGTCGGCATCCCGTCGGAGACGAGCACCAGGGTCGGCTGGAAGGCCCGCCGGGGAATGATCTCCTCGTCCTGCAGGAGGTCGGCCAGTAGATCGAGAGCCCCACCGAGCGGCGTCCGGCCGCTCGCCGCCATGTCCGTCCACTGCGCCTCACGCGCCGGTACCGGCGCGTGGTGCAGCCGGGCCCCGTCGCCGCCGAACGTCACCACCCCGACCACGATCTCACCCCGGACGGTGTCCTCGGCGGCGAAGCTCCTGATCATCGCGGATATGCTCTGGTTCAAGACGCCGATCTTGCCGTCCTGCGCCATGCTGCCGCTGACATCGGCGAGCACCAGCACGGGCAGCGGGCGTGGAAGTTGCGCTCTCGGACGCATTGGACCCGGCTGATTCTCCATGGCTTCCTCCAAGCATGCACGACGCTCGGGCGGATCCGAGCAGGACAGAATAGTGGTAGCTATTTGCCGTGGTCAAGACCCCCGCACAACGCGCTGACGCCACGCCGAACCCGACGTCCAGGAACTTGCTTTCGGAGAGTCGCCAGCGAACCTACAACCATTGCCAGCCACCCCGCAAAGCGCGTTCGCTCATTGCCCCGCACTGTGGCCGACAACTGGTACTGTCCCGCCCAGACGCCACTGTGCGGCGTTCACAATGGCCGTTTCCCGACGAACGAATGGAGAGGGATGACCGTACGCCCTGATCGCCGGGCCCGCCCAGCCAGCCTCGTGTGCAGGTAGGACCCATGGGCCGCCCGGAGAATGGCGGCCCACCTGTTCTGCGAACAGCTCTCGCCGGCGCAATATTGATCATGGTCCTGGGCGTGGCCTGGACGATGATCAAATCGCAGCCGTGCGACGTGCGAACGAGACTCGAGGGCCTGGGTGTCAAAGTGTCGGTGGGAGTCCGAGGCACATGCGAAGCCCCGCCTCCCCCATGATTACCAGTGACCAAGGGAGCTGTATGCACATCTGAGGCACACCGGAGCACGACTCCCCTTCAAAGATCAGCCACTTGTTTCCTCATCGGTAACATGGGATGTGAAGGTCTGAACGCAAACGCGGACCACGCACGTCGTTACCAGCTTCAGAAGCTTCATGTCCGCACGAAATCCCGCACAGGATTGACGGAACACCTTCGAAAGGCAACGTCAGGCCGCACATTCGCGCGCCGTGAATGACCTGACGCGCGTTCACGTCCACTCGTACGACGTCCTGCGACGCGAAGGCCCTGGGTCCCGCCGACCCGGGGCCTTTTGCACGCCCGGTGACAGCCGGCGAAGTCGGTGTCACGGTGACGGCAGGACGGACGTGGAATAGCCGCCGCCCGTCCGAGCCAGCCAGGTCCGCAGCGCCCACCACCAGCGCAGGGTGACCAGCACCGGCCACCGGCCGTCCGGTTCGGCCAGCAGCGGCGGCATGCCGACCAGCTCCCGCAACCGGCGCATCCGGTACCGGACGGTGTTGGGATGCAGGTGCAGGGCCGCCGCCGTGTGGTCGAGCCGCTGTCCGTGGTCCAGGTAGGCCAACGCGGTCGAGGCCAACTGCCGGTGGAACCCGTCGGCCGGGTCCAGGGCGGCCAGCAGGGTCGTACCGAGCAGGTCGGCCAGGACCGGCTGGGCGGCCAGGGCGGTCTCCCCGGCCAGCTCGACGAGGGTGTGCCGGCCGCGCAGCCCGGCACCGGCGGCGACGTGCAGGGCGGCGACGCAGAGCGCGTGCAGGGCGGGCAGCCGGTCCAGCGGCCGGGCGGGCGCCACCACCACGAGGGTGGTGGCGTCGAGGGCGTCGGTCGGTAGCCGGCGCGGGGCGAGCCCGGCGAGCCGGTCGTCGACCGTACCGAACACGCCGCCGCAGCGGGACAGCCGGCGCTCGGCCGCGCGGATCCGGGCCGGGTCGGTCAGGTCGGTGACCACGCAGTGGTACCGCCCGTCCGGCCGCAGCCCGAAGCGGAGCAGGTCCTCCCGACAGCCGGCGGTCGGCCCGTCGGCGAGCAGCCGGCGCAGCATCCGGTTGCGATCGTCCTGGTCGGTCCGGGCCAGGTCGCGTTCGGCCGCGTGGTAGCCGTCGATCAGGGCACGTTCCAACGCGCCCGCGTACCGGTCGAGGTCGAGCAGGCCCGCCAGGAGCGCGGCGTCCGGGATGCCGACCGCCCGGCCCCGGTCGAGGGCGGCCTCCACCACCACCCGCCGTCCGGCCTCGACCCCCCGGAGCAGCCCGGTCATCGGTACGCCCTGGGCGGCCCGGTCCGCGCCCAGCAGCCGGGCCTCGGCGAAGTCGCGTTCGGTCGGGTCGGCCAGCAGCTCGAAGGAGGCGAGCCCGGCGGCGAGGAGGGCCGCCACGTGCCGGCGGTTCTCCGCCCACGGCAGTCGGGCGACCTCGACCGAGCTGGCCCGCGCCGCCTCGACCATCTCGTCCACGATCCGCTGGTCGGCGGCGATGTCGCGTAGCAGCGCCCCGAGGGACACGAGCCGCTCCGGCAGCACCATCGACCCCGCTCCCTCGACCGTCGCTGTGGCTCACGCACAACGGTTCGTCCGGGTGTTGGACCTCGGCACCTACCGAGAGTCCAGGTTCGACTGATTTCCTTCCGTTACCGCAAAGTAACACCGTGTCGCGTCGAACGGAACGCCGGCACGGGCACCCCACGGTCAGGAGCGGTCCATGACAGCAGCAGCATCCGCGTCCCCGCACGCCCGTGGCAGGCGTCGCCGCTGGTACGGCGCGACCGTCGCCACCCTCGCCCTCCTCGTCACCGGCGCCCCCGTCCCGGCCGGCGCCGCCGGTCCCACCGGCCCGGTCCGGGCCGCCGCCCCGGTCAGCGGCGCCAGCCTCCAGGAGGTGATGTTCGTCGGCAACAATCGGGAGGGCACGGTCGACGTCATCCGCGCCCGGGGCGACTACGCCAGACTCGGCCGGATCAACGTGGTCCCGGACAAGACCGAACGGCTCTGGGAGATCTACCTGAACCCCATCAAGCTCGCCTTCTACCTGGGTGTCCGGGAGGGGCCGGGTGAGGGGCACGACCAACTGGTCGACGACATGTACAGCACGCCGGACGGCACGGCGGTGGTCGCCTCCCGGCCCAGCTTCGCCGACGTGGTCTCGATCGACGTCGCCACCGGCGCCGTCCGCTGGCGGTTCCCGGTCTCCGGGTACCGCTCGGACCACATGGCCGTCTCCCCCGACGGCACCAGGGTCGCGGTCTCGGCCTCCCTGTCCAACCGGGTGCACGTGCTCGACATCAACACCGGCCGGGAACTCGGGTCGTTCAAGACCGGGGACAAGCCGCACGAGAACATCTACACCAAGGACCGCCGGCACATCTGGAACATGTCGATCGGGGAGGTGACCACCTCGCTCGACGACCCGTCCCAGGACTGGACCAAGGGCGACCGGAAGATCGTCGTCGCCGACGCCAACACCTTCGCCACCGTACGGACCATCGACATGCGGCCCCGGCTGAACGCCGTCGGCCGCACCGACCTCTCCGACGCCGTCCGCCCGGCGGTCTTCACGCCCGACGAGACGAAGTTCTACTTCCAGGTGTCGTTCTTCAACGGGTTCCTGGAGTACGACGTCGCCTCCGACGCCATTACCCGGATCGCCACGCTGCCGAAGAACCCGGACACCAACGAGGACCGGACGACCTGGGTCAACGACTCCCGGCACCACGGCCTGTCGATGAGCCCGGACGGGTCGAAGCTCTGCGTGGCCGGCACCATGGACAACTACGCCACCATCGTCGACCGCGCCACTCTCGCGCCCGGACCGCTGGTGACGGCCGGCAAGCCGTACTGGGCGACGGTCAGCGGGGACGGCCGGGACTGCGTGATCTCCGAATCGGACACCGACCGGGTCACCGCGATCAACTTCGCCACCGGCCAGAAGGTCACCAGCGTGGCGGTCGGCGACCACCCGCAGCGGGTCCGGATCGGGGGCCTGCCGACCGGCTGGACCCCGCCGCCCGCCGGCTGACCCCGATCACCGGTACGCCGGCATCGGCCGCCCGGCATCGTCCCGGGCGCCACACGCCGGCGTCGCGCTCCCCGCCGCCTCGGCGGGGAGCGTTCTGCCGCCCGCCGGAGGACCTGCTCGCTGATCTCCTACGGGTGCTCGGTCCGAGGTCAGCTGGTGACGGCGATCCCGCCGACCTGACCGCCACCGGCCATGGAGATCCAGCCGGCGTACGCGCCCTGCTTGGCATAGAAGTTGCCGCTCCCGACGAAGGCGAACCAGTCGTCGGGTCCGAGCGCGACGTCCCGCACCTGGCCCCCCTCGGCCATCGCCAGCCAGGGGCCGTACACCCCGTCCTTGGCGTAGAAGTTGCCGCCCTGCAACCAGCCGATCCAGTTGCCGGCCAACACCACCTTCGACGCCCCACCAGCGTTGACCGCCTGCCACGGCGCGTACGCCCCGTCCTTGGCGTAGAGCACACCGGCGGAGTTCACGAACGCGAACCGGTCACCACTGACCGCGATGTCCCGCACCTGACCACCGCCGGCCAGCGTCAGCCATTGGGCGTCGATGCCGTTCTTGGCGTAGAAGTTGCCCCGCTCCACCCAGCCGATCCAGTTACCGGCCAGCACCACCCGCGACGCCCCACCGCTGTTGATCGCCCGCCAGGACGCGTACGCCCCGTCCTTGACGTAGAGCACACCGGCGGAGTTCACGAACGCGAACCGGTCACCACTGACCGCGATGTCCCGCACCTGACCGCCCTCGGCCATCGTCAGCCACGGGGCGTACACCCCGTCCTTGGCGTAGAAGTTGCCGCCCTGCAACCAGCCGATCCAGTTGCCGCCCAGCACCACCTTCGACGCCCCACCGGCGTTGACCGCCTGCCACGGCGCGTACGCCCCGTCCTTCGCATACAGCACCCCGGCCGAGTTCACGAACGCGAACCGGTCGGGGATCGCGATGACCGGGGCCAGGTCGGCGAAGGGCAGGTTGATCGGCGCGCCCTTCGTCACCGTGCCGCCGCAGGTGTAGGCCGGCCCGATGTCGTACACCGCGCCGTTGCGGCGGATCTCGAAGTGCAGGTGCGGACCGGTCGAGTTGCCGGTGCTGCCGACGTACCCCAGCAGTTGGCCCTGACCCACCTGCTGCCCGACCACCACCGACGGCTGCCGCACCATGTGCAGGTACCGCGTCTGGTAACCGGCGGCGTGGTTCAGGGTGACCAGGTATCCGCCACCGCTGGTGAAGCCGGCCGCCGCGACCGTGCCGGGATAGGCCGCCCCGATCGCCGCCCCGCTGTTGCCCGCGACGTCCACCCCATAGTGGTCGGCGTCCACCGAACCGCACCGGTTCGACAACACCCCGGTCACCCGCCCGCCGACCGGCTGGATCATGGCTCCCGCGACGGCGCCCACCGGCTGTGCCGGCACGAGCACGAGTCCGCACAGGACGGCCAGGAGGGACAGGAACGCCCACCGCCGCCTTGCCACCGTCTCCCTGGTCATGCCACGCCCTCTTCTCGGTCCGGTCGGACATCGATGCGACACCGGAGGGACAACATAGACGATCATGCGTGGCGAGGTGGGGCCGACTCCGCGCCGGCCGCTCAGTCAGTCAGCGGTGAGGACGGTGGCCGGGTGCAGGTCGGCGTGGAGCCACCGCGCCGGACCTGTCCAGCGGGGCGCGGTGACCGCGTCGTGCCAGACGGCGCGGACGGCCTCCGGGTCGTCGACCAGCCCCCGCCCGGTGGCGGCGGCGAGCCCGGCGGTGAACTGCTCGGCGCGGTCGGCCAGTGGCCCGCCACGGTCCCGGCCTGCGGGCGCGCCGTCGGGGGCGGGTCGGTGCAGGGCCGTCAGGAAGGTGGCCAGGGTTTCGGCGGCGTCCGCGCGGCCCGCCGGGTGGCTGCCGTCGGTGCGGCGGGTGGCTGCCGCCGGTGCGGCGGATCTTCGTGGCGTCGGTGGTGATGATCACTGTATGGTGGCCGGGCCGGCCGCGGGACTCTGGTGCGACTTCCGGAACCCGCATTTGAGGCGATACTTCGCAGTTCGTGCCGTCATTCCCCGGCCGGCATCCGTGCCGCCCGTCGAGGAAGCGGGGTCGCTGTGGAGTCGCTGTCCGAGCGGGTCGCGTGCGAGGACGTACTCATGTTCGTCAACGCGGCGATCGCCTCGACGGCGCAGCGCGAGTTCCACGGCCGCGCGGAGACGCAGCGGATGTCGCTCGCTTTCCTGCACGAGTACGTGCTGGGCAACTACCGGGACCTCTACGCGGCGACGGCAGCCCTGGACATCAACCACCTCAACGCCGCGCTGGTCGTGACGAACCTGCTGCGCACCGCGTCGACCGCCAGCCCCGAGCAACGGGCGGTCGAGGGACGGCTCATCGCGGCACGGCTACGGCTGCTGCCGCCCCAGCGGGTGTACGCCGTGTTCCGTGGTCTCCGCCGGCTGGGGATCAACAACCGGCGGACCAGGGCGATCGTGCGCGACTGGGTGGCCGGTCGACCCGACCTGGCGTTCGACGCGGTCAAGTACCGCCGCTCGCTGTCCGCCGCCGCCCGACACGCCCATCTGCCGCTGCCCGACGAGGTGGGCACCGCGCTGTTCGACTGGCGTCGCCCCAAGCGGTACGAGACGCCGATCCTGGAGTCGTGGCGACGTGCCCACTACGAACAGCGCGCGCTGTACGAACTGCCGTACACGGTCGCCGAGGGGCTCGCCGCCCAGCACGGCATCGACCGGGCCCGCTTCCTGACCGGCATCGCGCCGAAGCTCACCGACGGCGAACGGCTGCGGCTCCAGTCGACCGCGACGAGGCACCGGGTCGGCGCGGTCGCCATGGACCTCGCCACCGCGCCCCTGACCCGGCTCGCCGTCTACGTGCTGTCGCTGTCCCGGCCGGAGCGGAAGCGCCGCCGCGACGAGTTGACCGGGGCGCTGCGGGCAGCGGCCCGACGCGCCGCCCGTCGGCAGGCGGGCTCGTGGGGCCGGGTCGTGGCGGTCCTCGACGACAGCTACTCCGCCTCCGGATCCGGAGTGAAGCGTCGCCGGCCCCTCGCCGTCGCTCTCGCCACCCACTACCTGCTGGAGGCGCTCGCCGCCGACTACACGGGCCTGTGGCTGCACCATCGGGGCGACCCGCTAATGGTGCACCCGGTCGGAGCGACCGGGCTCGGCGATCGCATCCTCGACGGTCTCGAACAGCGACCCGACCGGCTCGTCGTCGTCTCCGACGGCTGGGACAACGCCCCGCCCGGACAGGCCGCCGAGGTGCTCCGGGTGTGGCGTACCCGCCTCGACCCCGACGAGCGCACGAGCATCGTGCACCTCAACCCGGTCTACGACGCCGACACCTTCGACGTGCGGCGCCTCGCCCCCGGCGTGGCCAGCGTCGGCGTGCGTGACGCCGAGGACGTCGCGGCCCTCGTCGAGCTGGCCCGCTTCGCCACCGGAGGCGCCGGCTTCGACGAGCTGCGCCGTCACCTCGCCGACCGGGTCGACCGGTTCCTGACCGACGACGCCGGCACTGGGGGGTCCTGATGACCACCGCCACGACCGTGGACGGGATCGACCTGACCGGGCTGACCTTCGCCCCCGACCAGACGTGGGGCGCGGTACGCCTGGTGCCGCTGCTGCGGTCCGTACCGGTCACGGATCTGCGCCTGCACGCCCACCTGCACGACCCCGACGAGGTGTCGATCGTCCACAGCGGGCCGCGCAGCGCGTACGTCTCCTACGTGCCGCACGCCTTCGTCGCGAGCTGGACCACCGACGAGACGCCCGCCGCCGCCTACGGCACCCAACTCCACGATCCCGCCGCGTCCGCCGCCCCCGTGGGCATCCGGCTGACGGTCCGGCAGCGCATGGCCCAGCGGGACGGTCGGCAGCGGCTCCGTTTCCTGCCACTGCACCTGGCCATGGAGGGCTACCTCGCCCTCCAGTTCGGCGGCCCGCCCATCGCCTGGCAGGAGTGGACCCGGCACGCCGTCACCCAGGGCCTCTCCCCGCGCGTCGAGGCCAGCTACGCCGGCACCGCCATCCCCGGCCTCGACGACGCGCTACGCATCTTCGAGATCCACCCGGACCAGTGCGGCATGGTGCTCTACGTCGCCGACACCCTCGCGGCGGCGTTCGTCGTCAGCCACCCCGACGACTACCGCGCCCTGCACCCGACCCTGTTGCAGGACTTCTACGGCGAGCTGCTCTTCCACTACACCCACCTGTATCCGGCCGTGCCCGCGTTCACCGCCCGTCTCGACGACACCGCCGTCGCCAGCGTCGCCGACCTGCGCGCCCAACTCGCCCGGTCCCGTGCCGACTGGGCGGCCTTCCACACCGTCATGGCCGGCGGACTGTTCGCGGCGGAACGACTCACGGTCACGCCGGTGTACCGGATGGGACGCTTCACGCTGTCCCGCTTCCTGCCGGCCTTCGACCCCGACACCGAGAACCACATCGGCGAGGTGATCACCGACCCCGCCGGCCGGCTCGCGTACCTCAAGACGTTCCGGCTGTCGGCGGCCCAGACCCGCCGTGGGTACCTGCTGTCCAAGCTCGCCGCCCACGACTGGAACCTCGACGCCACCGCCGCCGCCCTCGGCACGGACCGCCCGGGAATCGTGCGCCGCCTGGCCAACGCCGGCTTCGGTCACCTGCTCCGGCCGGACATCATCGACGCCTGCCGCAACCACGCCCGCAAGCTGCGCGACCAGGCTGCGAAGATCCGGTCCAGGTAACGGAGGGCAGGGCTGATCGCCCCCTCAGCGCGGACCTGACGTGCCGCCCCGCGCGACGTGGACGGGCGCGCCTCTATCGTGGGCGGATGGCATCGGTCAGAGAGTTCCAGGTCACCTTCGACTGTGCGGACCCGGAGCGCGTCGCCAGCTTCTGGTGCGAGGTGCTGGGGTACGTCGTACCGCCGCCCCCGAGGGGGTTCGCCAGTTGGGAGGAGTTCGATCGGGCGCTGCCCGCCGAGCGTCAGGGCGCCTCGTTCGCCTGCGTCGACCCCGCCGGGGTGGGCCCGCGCCTGTTCTTCCAGCGCGTCGGAGAGGGCAAGGTCGTCAAGAACCGGGTGCACCTCGACGTGCGGGTCGGCACCGGGCTGGTGGGTGAGGAGCGCGTGGCCGCCCTGGAGGCCGAATGCGCCCGGCTGGTCGCGATCGGCGCGGTACGCGTGCGACTGCTGCGTGCCGACGGCTTCAACGAGTCGTGCCTCGTGATGCAGGACGTCGAGGGCAACGAGTTCTGCCTCGACTGAGTGGCCGCGAGCGGCTTCGACGGGCTACCGGAGCGTGCCCCGAGTCGGCATCGCCGACGGCGTCGCCGGACGCCTGGTAATTGCTGCAATCGGCGGCCGGCGACGGGTGCCCGTTCGACTCGACAGATGCCGCGTGATGACGATCAGCGGAGTGGATGCCGACGCTACTGGGAGAGGCGGCGCCCGCTGGCCTTTTCCACCGGCTTGTAGTCGGGCAGTTCCCTGGGCGTCGAACCACCGGTGATCACATTCCTGTCGCGCACCAACCCGGTCGAATCGGGATTGCCGGTCAGCTGGGTCAACGCCGCCTTGATGTGCCTGACCTTCTCGTACAACGATCACTTCTCCTTGACGGTCTCCCCCGCCGGTGTCCGGCTCACGCCGCCCGGCCCCGACCGGCCTCGACCGGGGCACGACGGCGGTTGACCAGGTAGCCGAAGACGGCGGCGGTGAAGAACATGACGATGCCGTAGACGGCGGCCGGGATCGCGATCTCGGTACTGTCCAGCAGCGCCGGGCTGATCGCGATGGTGATGGCCAGCGTGCTGTTGTGAATGCCGACCTCCATGCCGGCGGCGATCGACTCGCGCCGGCCGACGCCGGCCAGCCGCGGCACGCCGTACCCGATCAGCAGGCTGATCACGTTGAAGGCCAGCACCACCGCGCCGACCGCGAGGAAGTAGTCGGCGAGGTTCGCCCGTTCCTTGAGCACCGCCCCGAGGATCACCGCGACCAGCACGACCACCGAGAGGATCTTCACCGGCCGACCGAGCCGGTCGGCGAACCCGGGGAACCGCGACCGTAGGGCCATCCCGACAGCGACCGGCACCAGCACGATCGCGAAGACCTGGAGCACCTTGTCGAACTGGAGCCCGATCGATGCCGCGTCACCGAGGAAGTGGTCCGCCGACAGGTTCACCACCACCGGCAGGGTGACCACGGCGAGCACCGAGTTGACCGCAGTGAGCGTGACGTTGACGGCGACGTGGCCGCCGAAGAGGTGGCTGTACAGGTTGGCGGTGGTCCCACCGGGCGAGGCGGCGAGCAGCATCATGCCGACGGCCAGCTCGGGCCGGAGCCCGAAGAGCAGGACCAGACCGAAGCAGAGCGCCGGCAGCAGCAGCACCTGGCAGCCGAGGGCGATGAGCACCAGCCTCGGATACGCCGCCACCCGCCGGAAGTCCCCGGTGGTGAGCCCCAACCCGAGGCCGAGCATGACGATGCCGAGCGCGACCGGCAATCCGACCGTCGTCAACCAGGAGTCCATTCGCGGATTCTGCTGGTCGGCGCGGCCGATCACCATCGGCCGTATCGCTGGTTCTCGATCCCGCTCCGATCGGCGCACCGCACCCGGGCGGCGCCCCGGGGTGCACGACCTCCGAGCCGGGCCGGCCCCACCCGTCGGTCAGCCGTCGAGTCGGTCAGCCGTCGAGCTGGTGGCGGCGGCGGGTCAGGTAGGCCCGCTCGGCAGGGTTGCCGGCGAGACCGATGGCCCGGTCGTACGCCGCCCGCGACTCGTCGCCGCGCCCCAGCCGCCGCAGCAGGTCGGCACGCGCGGCGTGGAAGGCGTGGTAGCCGTCGAGGACCCCGGCGAGCCGGTCGATCTCGGCGAGCCCGGCCCCGGGGCCGTCGACCTCGGCGACCGCGACCGCCCGGTTGAGCCACACGATCGGTGAGGGGTCGAGCAGCGCCAGGCGGCCGTAGAGGGCGACGATGGTGGACCAGTCAGTGTCCCGGACGGTCGGGGCGTCCGTGTGGACCGCGTTGACGGCCGCCTGTAACTGGTAGCGCCCGGGTGGGTCACCGCCGGCCGCCACCGCCTCGAACCGCTCCCGGACCAGGGCGGCGCCCTCGGCGACGAGGGTGCGGTCCCACTTGCTGCGGTCCTGCTCGTCGAGGGTCACCAGTTCCCCGGTACGGGACACGCGGGCCGGCCGCCGGGCGTCGGTGAGGAGCATCAGGGCGAGCAGGCCGGCCACCTCGCCGTCGTCCGGGAGGAGGGTCCGGAGCAGGCGGCCGAGGCGGATCGCCTCGTCGGTGAGGTCGACGCGAACCGGGTCGTCGCCCTCGCTGGCGAGATAGCCCTCGTTGAAGACGAGGTAGACGACCGCGAGCACGCCGGCGAGCCGCTCGCGGACGTCGTCGGCCGAGGGCACCCGGTAGGGGATGTGCGCCGCCCTGATCTTCGCCTTGGCGCGGGTGATCCGTCGGGCCATCGTGCTCTCCTGCACCAGAAAGGCGCGGGCGATCTCGGGGACGGTGAGACCGCCGAGCAGACGCAGGGTGAGCGCCACCCGGGCCTCCATCGCGAGCGCCGGATGGCAGCAGGTGAAGACCAGTCGGAGCCGGTCGTCCTCGACCGGGCCGGTCGGCTCGGGAGGGGTGTCGTCGTACACGATCCGGGCCGCCCGGTGCTTGGCGTCGCGCTGCGATTCGCGACGGAGCCGGTCGATGGCCTTTCGGGTCGCGGTGGTGGCGAGCCAACCGCCGGGATGGGGCGGTACGCCGTCGCGCGGCCACCGCTCCGCAGCCGCCACGAACGCCTCGGCCGTCGCTTCCTCGGCGACGTCGAGGTCGCCGAAACGGCGTGCGAGGCCGGCGACCACCCGCGCCCACTCCTCGTGGTAGGCACGGGTGATCGCCTGCTCGACGGTGGGACCGGTCACGGCTCCAGCAGCGCCCGGACGGATTCGTCGGTCCGGAACGGCCGCACCTCGACCCTGCCGCGGCACGCTTTCGACCCCTCGGCGGCAAGCGCCAGCGCCACGTCGAGGTCGGCCGCCTCGATGACCCAGAAGCCGCCGAGATGCTCCTTCGTCTCCAGGTAGGGCCCGTCGGTGAAGGTCGGCCTCCCGCCCTGCCCGTCGACGGTGGTCGCGGTCGTCGCGGGCTCCAGGCCGTCGGCGAAGACGAGGTGACCGTCCCGGCGAAGCCGCTCGTTGAAGGCGCCGGTGTCGGCGAACGACTGGAGCATGGCCTCCCGGGAAGGGTAGGCGCCGAACTCGGTGGGCTCGGCCGGTCCGTACACGGACAGCAGGTACCTGGGCACCACGCTCACCTTTCTCCGGAGCCGTCACGCCGGGCCTCACCGGGACCTCGGAACCGGTGCACCTCCTGCGGCCAGTCGAGCGCCGTCGCGAGCCTACCGGCCCAGTACCGCGCCGTCTCGTCGTCGGGCACGTCCACCACGGCGAAACCGCCGAGGTGCTCCTTGGTCTCGACGTACGGGCCGTCGGTGAAGACCGGCCGGCCGTCGACCAACTCGACACTGCACACGGCGGTGGACCGGTCGAGCCCGCCGTTGCTGAAGATCAGGACATCGGCGGCCCGCATCTCCTCGATCACGGCCCGGCCGGCCACGCCCTTCGCGCGGATCTCCTCCGCCGTGTGGGGCCGCACCCACTCGTCGTTGAAGGCGATCAGGTACTCCGTCATGGGCGTCTCCTCCTGGTCTTTCCGGGACGAGGGCCTTTTCGGCTCCTCGTGTCCGGCGGCCCGAACGGCCGCCGCACTCGTTCCACGAACGGCTACCCCCTGATACGACACCATCCCGGAAACTCCATCGAGAACCCGCGCCCAGCGGTGACGGTGACACCGGCGGGGTGGCCGCTGGACGGGATAATCGGATGGGCTCACCCGGGTCGGTCACTATGGTTGGTCGATGGACGTTGTCAGCACTGCCGACGTCTCGCCGGGCGACCGGTTCGCCTTCTGGCGCGAGGTCAGCGCGAAGCTCTGGGTACCGTACGACCTGGCCAGGGAAGAGCAGACGGGACCCGGATTCGAGGCGCGGGTCGCCATCAGCGAGTTCGGCCCGGTGCAGGCGACCCTGATGACGACGATGGCGCACTCGGTGCGCCGCACGCCCCGGCTGATCCGGCAGGCCGACCCGGAAGTGTTCAAAATGAGCTGCATGGTCCGTGGCAGTGGCACGCTGACGCAGGACGGCAGACGCGCGGAGTTCGGCGCCGGGGATCTCGTGCTCTACGACACCTCACGTCCGTACGTGGCCGAACTCCGGCCGGACGACTCGACGAGCCGGATGCTGCTCCTGCGTTTCCCCCGGGCCCTGCTGCCGTTCCCTCCCCGGGAACTGCGTGAACTGAGTGCCGTCCGCATTCCCGGTGCCCGCGGCATCGGCGCGTTGTCGTCGCGTTTCCTGCTACAGCTCGCCGACCAGATGGACAGCCTGACCCCGGCCGAGAACACGCGCCTGGCCACCCTGACGCTCGACGTGCTGATCACGGCATTGGCCGACGCGCTGGACACCCGGAAGGTCGTTCCCGCGGACACGCGCCAGCGGGCGCTGACCGCCCGCATCCACGCCTTCATCCGCGACCATCTCGGTGACCCGGACCTGACCCCGAACGCGATCGCCGCAGCGCACCACATCTCCGTGCGCTACCTCCACAAGCTGTTCGAGCAGGAGGAGCACACCGTCGCCGGCTGGATCCGCGAACAGCGCCTCGACCGGTGCCGACGCGACCTCGCCGAACCCCGGCTCGCCGGCCGCACCGTCAACGCGATCGCCGCCCGGTGGGGATTCACCAGCGCCGCACACTTCAGCCAGGCGTTCCGCGCCCGTTACGGCCAGTCGCCGACCGAGTTCCGCCAGCAGTTCCCGACCGTGCACGGAGACTGAACACCTGCGCGCCCAGCCGCAGCGCTAACCTGCCGGCATGGCGAACGCCGAACTGGATGAGTTGATCGTCGCGGACGCCGACGCGCTGCGCGCGTGGTTGTCGGCGAACCACGCCACGTCGCCCGGCATCTGGCTCGCCCTGACCAGGAAGGGCGGCACCGTCACGACGCTGACCTGGCAGCAGGCGGTCGACGAGGCGCTGTGCTTCGGCTGGATCGACGGGCAGGCCCGGAAACGGGACCAGGAAACCTCCTGGATCCGGTTCACTCCACGCCGACCTCGCAGCTCCTGGTCGCAACGCAACGTCACCCACGTGGCCCGGCTGGAAGCCCAGGGACGGATGCAGCCCTCCGGCCGCGCCGCGGTGGAGGCCGCCAAGGCGGACGGACGGTGGGCGGCCGCGTACGCCCCACCCTCGGAGGCCGAGGTGCCGGCCGACCTCCTCGCCGCCATCGCCGCCGACCCCGCCGCCCAGGCCATGTTCGACGTCCTCACCAAGACCAACCGGTTCGCCCTCATCCACCGCCTCAACGCCGTCAAACGGGCACAGACCCGCGAGCGGAAGATCGTCGAGTTCGTCGCCATGCTCGCCCGCCACGAGACGATCTACCCGCAGAAGGCCAAGCCCTCGACCTCGCCGTAACCGGACATCTCCGCGTGATGCGGCGGCAGCGTGCCCGCAGTTCCAGACGGGCGGCGGGTTCTTTCCGCCGCCCGTCCGGCAGTTCGCGGACGGTGAGCCCCGCTGACAACGGCACTGCGAGATGTCACAGGCCGCGGAAGTCCGCCGCGTGGTCGATCGCCCACTCCCGGAAGGTTCGCGCCGGGGTGCCCGTGATGCGCTCCACCTCATCGTTGACCGGCTCCGGATTGTCGAGCATCGCCGCCTGGGCCGGCATCACGGCCTCCACCAGCTCTGCCGGGTAGCCTGCGGCCTTCATCTGCTCGATGGCCTCGTCCAGTGAAACCTCCTCGAACCGCACCGGCCGCCCGATCGCCTCGCTGATCAGCGCCACCTGCCGTTCCTGGCTGATCAGTTCAGGGCCGGTGATCAGGGGGCGGGCGCCGAGCAGAGCGTCGCTTGTCAGCGCCGAGACGGCGACCGCAGCCATGTCCGCCTCGTGGATCAGCGGGCGGGCCAGCCTTGCCAGTGGCGCCCGTACCGTACCGGTCCTGCGGATCTCTTCCGCCCAGCCCAGCGTGTTGCTCGCGAACCCGGTGGGCCGCAACGCCGTCCACTCCAGGCCCGACGCCCCGACCAGCCGCTCCAACTCCGTGTGGAACATGGTGATCGCCTCGCCCGGGTCCTCCTCGTCGCGGACCCCGGCAGATGACAGGTAGACCACCCGGTGGGCGCGCTTCCCGATCACGTCGAGCACGTCCGACGCACCCTCGGCGCTCAGGAACGGCCACACCAGGAAGACCGAATGGACGCCTTCCAGAGCCGGTTCCAGCGACGCGGGATCACCGAGATCGCCGCGTACCGCCTGCACCCCCTCCGGGAAGTCCGCCTCCCCTCTTACCAGCGCCCGAACGGGGACGCCCGCCGCGTGCAGTCGGGTCACCACCGCGCCGCCGACATTTCCCGTCGCACCGGTCACCAGGATCCTGGGCTGCGTCATCGGAATCCCCTCGTCTCGCCGTATGCCGACCCGACTCTCGTACATCAACCAAGGTTCAGGTAAAGCACCGAACGGCCGGAGCGGTGGTCCGGTGTCGTGCCGACCCATGACTGGAGATCGGTACGCCCTCGAGTCACTGGCGAGTCCATCAAAGCGGGGGTGGCGCAGCTTGCTGCGTCCCTGGGGTCATCGTCGCCGCACCGTGAGGTTGAGCTCGGTGACGGCCAGGTGGGTGATGTCGGGTAGCTGGTCCTCGTCGAGGGTGATCCCGTGCAGGTTGCCGAGGCTGGCCTTCGGGTCGTGCAGCGAACTGCCCCGCAGGCCGGCGCCGTGGAGGTGGCAGGAGTCGAGTTCGAAGCGGGCGAGCTGGCAGGACCGGAGGACGGTGTCGGGGAGTCGGCAGGCCGACCAGGTGGCGTCGGTGAGGATGCAGTCGACGAAGGCCACGGCTCCGGCGGCGGTGATCCGGGTGAGGGTGGCGTAGCGAAGCGGCATCCCTCGAACAGGACATCCTTGACGCGGATGTCGGCGAGTCTGGCGCCGGTGAACCGGGAACCGGCGCAGCAGACCCCCTCACAACCCCACCTGGGTTCGAAGAGGCGGCATGACCCGGTGTCCACAGCCCGGAGGGACCTCAGGTTGCCCTGGCCGTACGGCCAGGGCAACCACGATCATCTACGCGACCGCGAAACTGTTTTCCGCAGTCAGCACGTCACGGACCTCGGGCGACAGGATGCACGCCAGGCGCAGACCTGTCGTGCCCGGAGAGCCCGCGTCAGGCGCAGATCATCGGGATCAGAAGCGAGTAGCAACCTTGACCGGGATCAGGGGCGCGCCTCACGGACCCGCTCGAGGCCGAGTTGCGGGCTGGTGACGAGGCGGTAGTCAGCCGACTCCGCATCGGAGAGAGGGTTGCCACGAACTGCGGTGAAGTCGGGCCCTGCGGAGTCCGGTGCGCGCACTGACCGCATCTGCGCTCTCACCGCCTCCGCCCGCAGTTGATCAGTGATGACACGGGTGGACGAGTTGGCTGCCTCACGTAGGTCAGACAGACCACCGATGATCTCGGCGAAGGACTGGGAGGAAACACCCTCGTCCGCCTGCGTGGACTGCTCGTCTCCAATCAACCGGTTTGACGTGAGGAAGAAGCCGTCCTTCCCGAGATAGCGCTCGTACATGATGCTGACGAGCGCGAAGAGGCGCATGTACGCACGACGGTAGGCAAATTCAAAAAACCTCAGGGCCTCCGTTTCGCTGACCTCGCCACGGTCCATCGAAGCGACACACGCGGCCGCGGTCAACGCGCTGTAGAGCGCGAGATGCACGCCGGTGGACAAGAGCGGATCCAGGAAACATGCCGCGTCGCCCACAATCGCGTAACCTGGTCCGCAGAACTGATCTGCGATATACGAGTAATCGGTTTCGACTCTCGTCTTACCAAGAAACTCCGCCCCGGCGGTCAGGCCCGCTATGGTCGGCGAGGCTGCAATGAGGTGCAGGTACAGTCCATCCGACGACGGGTGCTCGTGGCGATCACGTGCGAAGGCGTCCTTAGTGGTAACGTAACCGATACTCATCCGCCCGCCGGCCATCGGGATCACCCAGTACCAACCCTCTGGCGAAGAAATAATATTAATTCCTCCGGTCGGCGTTTCGGGGAGCAGCCTGGCGCCGGTCCAGTAGCCCCAGATGCCGACATTCCGTAGGTTATCCAGCGGCTCACGGTTGCCGAAGTGTCGGGTGCTGAGCAGCCCGTTACGCCCGGTGGCGTCAATCAGAAAGTCGAAATCGTCGATAGTAAAGGATTCACCGTCGTCCGGGGAGCACTCCACGGCCACTGGCCGGCCGTCGGCAAACTGAACCGACCGACCGGTGACGCCGGTGGTGACAGTAACCCCGTTCTGGCGGGCATGCTCCAGCAGCAGCGTGTCGAACTCGCTCCGATCCACCTGCCATGATTGCATTCCGGACTGCTGGTACCAGTCAAACGCCCACTGGTCATCATCCCAGTGGATGACGCCTCCATTCTTTTTCACAAAACCGTAGTCATCGAGAATTTTAGACACGCCGATCACGTCCAGCACCACCCGGCACGACGGCGTAAGCGACTCACCCACGTGGTATCGCGGAAAATGGGTGCTCTCGATGAGCCGCACGTCGAGCCCGGCCTGGGCCATTGCCGTTGCCGCAGTGCTCCCGGCTGGACCACCGCCGATTACGAGAACCTTCATGTCTCTGCCACCTTGCCGTTCTGGCCGTAGCCAAGGGGATGGGTTCGCCAACGATGTGACGGCGTCTTTCCTGAAGTCGAACTGCGGCTCGGCCAGCCGTAGCAGCTGGCTCGCCTGGACATCGGCGGAGCGCTTCCACGGCTGCGACCAGGGTCGCAGCCGGAATCAGGGACGTAGTGCCGGCCGGCGGGGCGCTGTCTGCTCCAACCGACTGGGGCATGCGCGCCATCGAGGCGTGCACTGACGCGGAGACGGATCCTGTCGAACCTCACCCGTTCGACCCGGAACGTAACGAGGTCGGCCAGGGGAACTCGAGGAGATCACGTCCGTGCACGGTAACTCGCAGCAGCAATCCGCTGATCTGATACCGAGGCAACTCCCCCTTTCCAGCAGCAACACGTGATTCCGCGGCCTGTTGAGCAGCGTGGACATTGCTACGGAATCCCGGAACACCCCCGACCACGGTAGCGCCACACTCGTTCTCCGCATCCCCACTCTCACCAGGACCCGGTCTGGTGTCCATGGGTAACGGCGGTGCCTATCCGCCGAGATCGGGGAGAAGAGCACGTCCACGATCGCACTCCTGACCGGCCGGGCGATGCGGCGCAATTAGATGGTCGATGACCATCAGCGCGATGACGATTGATCGGCACAAATTCACGCTGCGTGTATCGGCTTCGGATGACCGGCGGTGCGCGATGCCAACCCACCCAATCGCACGAGCCGCTGCCGAGCATCAAGCAGCATCACACCGGCGCCCCCGGACCTGTCGCTCGTGCCGATGATTGCGGAGACACAGGCGCGGACCGTCGGTCCCGGCGGCAAGCCCATACTGACTGCTTGCGCGCCCGATGCGGCGAACTCGATGACGAACGAAGCAGCACAGGCGATCCCCATCCTCGTACGGCGACGATGGAGATCGTACATGAAGATGGCACCGATCAGCGCTTCGCTTCACGGACTACCCGAGAGTCGGCGCCATTGATCAAGGTCGACACCATGAACAGGGCTGCACGCTTTCCGCGTTTGACCTGGATGCGCCCGCCGGGCAGGACGCGATCCCACCCGGGCCGACCATGTCATGGCGCGAGTGCTGGCACGGCGGCCGCCGGCGTTCGCCGAGAGCCGGAAGGCGGTTCGGCATATTCTTTGCCTCCCGTCGCTGCCGACCGCGAGGCCGTATTGCCATTCGGACTACCCTTACTGTCCATGAGCTGGGATTTGGGGCCGCCAGACGGGCGGCCGTGACGGCGGTCGCCCGGGTGGGCTCAGCGGGTTTCGCGCCGAGTTCGGCGATCTTGGCCTTGAGGGCCTCGGCGTCGGGCAGGTTGTACTTCTTCTCGGCCTCGATGTAGCGCACGGTGTTTCTCATCAGTAGGTACTGGGCGTTTCGGCTGGGTCCGGCCAACAGCGGCGGCTTGTGCGGAGCACCGGGTGGTGGCAGGTGAAGTAGCCGACCTTGCTGAACCGGCCGGGTCCCGGTGCAACCGAGACGGCTTGCTGCGTCCCAGGAGTCATCGTCGCTGCACCGTGAGGTTGAGCTCGGTGACGGCCAGATGGGTGATGTCGGGTAGCTGGTCCTCGTCGAGGGTGATCCCGTGCAGGTTGCCGAGGCTGGTCTTCAGGTCGTGCAGCGAGTTCTCCCGAAGGTCTGCGCCCTGGAGTTGGCAGGAGACGAGTTCGAGACGGGCGAGTTGGCAGGACCTGAGAACTATGTTGGGGAGTCGACAGGAGGACCACGTGGCGTCGGTGAGGATGCAGTCGACGAAGGCCACGGCTCCGGCGGCGGTGATCCGGGTGAGGGTGGCGTAGTCGAAACGACATCCCTCAAACAGGACATCCTTGAACCGGATGTCGGTGAGTCTGGTGCCCGTGAACCGCGAGCCGGTGACAGCGCAACGCTCGATGGTGACGCCGGACAGGGCCGCGCCGGAGAAGTCGGTGCGGGTGACCTCACAGCCGAAGAGGGTTCCCGCCTCCCAGGTGCTCTCGCTGAGGTCCGCTCCGGTGATCCGGCTGCTGCGGATCCTGACACCCTCGAGCTCAGCCCCACGCCAGGAGGCATCCTCCACGACGGCGTCGCTGAGATCGTCGGTCAGTTCGCTGGTGCTGTCGAGGCCGTCGGGGTCGAGATCCGGGACCAGGATCCGCAGGTCGCCGACTGTGGTGGTTCGCATGTGTCCTCTACCTGCTTCTTAGGCGACGTGGGGCGGGCGGGCCGCCCCACGCGCCGGGTGTCGGATCCGCTGTCAGCGGGTCACTTCTTCTTGTTCCAGTTGCCCCAGCCCGGGCGGCTGTCGAAGCTGCCTCGGTTGTCCCAGGTAGGCCGGTTGTCGAACGTCGCGGCGTCGACCGACGCTACCGCCCGGGACGGCTTGACACCGAGACGGTCGAGGCGTTGCGGCGCGGCGTTGATCAGTGCGGCGAGGGCGTGGTCATGCTGCTCCGCCAGTCGGGGTGAGGTGGTCCGCGGTGGCGCGGACGAGGGCCTGCCGGGTAGTGCGGCAGTAGGCGGTCTCGCGGGTGGTGAAGGTGCGGTGCTCGAAGTAGCGGTTGCCGGCAGGGGCGGGCCGCCGGCGGACCGGGCGCGGCCGGTCTTCCTTCGGTAACGGGCTATGCGCCACGGGCGAGCCCGTAGGGTCGGTCGCGTGGCCGAGACGCAGACCGAACCTGACATCTCCTACATCGCCAGTCGGAGCCGAGCAAGACCACTCACTTCCATACTGGTGCCATCACCGGCCAGCGGCCGGTCCGCCCTGCCGCCCGAACCGAAAGCACTGCTGCCGTCCCGCACCGCGCTTGCGTCCTCGTCCCGACCGAGCCCCATGGCCGGACGCGAAATGCTCAGGCCGACCGCGATCCGTTCCAGTACCTCGTAGGCCGTGACCTGCCGGACCCCCTTGGCGATCTCCGCTGCACGGTTGGGCGAGACGCCGACGAGAGCCGCGATCCTGCCATAGGAGACACCGCGAGCATGGAGAAACCGGAATAGAGCGGCTACGTCCCGCTGCCGCAGGAACTCACTGATCGGCCGACCGTTCCAGACTCCCGAACTCCACCACTCGGGATCCACCTGCACGCCCACGACCACCCCGTCCGGACGACCCTTACACGGACCAGCAGCTCGGCGCATTCGCCGCGTGACAGCAAGTCAACAGGCAGGCCGAAGCCGATGAATATCCACCACAGAATCGAGGCACGCCGCAGCATCGGGAACCCTCACGATGGGCCCCCACGGTGACCAGACCACAGCGAGATCAGGCGTACGCGAGAAGACGAGGCACGGTCACCACCACCACAAACGAGCCGCACCAGGAGACCCTGGACAACCGCCAGCGTCCACGGCAACGCCACCCGTCCACGGGAAGCCGCAACGGTCCGACCGCTCCCGAGCACCTACCGAGCACCGGGCCACCGACGGGGAAACGAAAAAGGCTCCGACCCAGGGTGAAACCCCAGGTCAGAGCCTTTTTTGCTGGTGCGCCGCCAGGGACTCGAACCCCGAACCCGCGGATTAAGAGATAGATAGCGATCAAGCATTGGGTCCAGTCCGGCCGCATGAGTCCATCTGTTCGCGGGCAGTCCCCAGCTTCAGCTGGACAACGTCCCACCCAGTCCGCTGAGCGCCGGCCCGTCCATCGCGCCGGAGCACCCACGGAGCACCCGCGTGGCATCGGCTCTCAAGCGCTGGCGGGCGAGCGTTTGCAGTGATTAGTTCGGCGCCCGGATGCGCTGGCGGGGCTGGACTGGGCGAATGGCCGTGGCAAAGCCGAACACCCACAGCAACTGTCGGTTCCGCCTGAAAACTGACCACGTGGTTCCGGCTGAATCGGGACCACCTCCTGAAGCATCGGGAGGTGCTGAGCGTGGAGGACTGGGCGGAGATCCGGCGGCTGCGGCGGTCGGAGGGTAT
>NZ_BSTB01000013.1:0-216502 GCF_030269285.1 Micromonospora sp. NBRC 101691 | reverse complement strand
TACCCGGACCACTACGCCCAGTGGGAGAAGCAGGCCGCTGACCTGGTCGCCGAGCACTGGAACAGCTGACCTCAGACGTTGTGGGCCGGCACCCCGAACCCGGGGTGCCGGCCCACACGCGTGTCCGGTCCTCAGGTGGCCGAGATGGTGCCGGTCATCAGCAGCGCCAGCACGAGGGTGCCGAGCGCGACCCGGTAGAGGACGAAGACGTACAGGGTGTGGTGCGCGACGTAGCGGAGCAGCCAGGCGATCGCCGCGTAGCCGATGGCGAATGCGATCACGGTCGCCACCACCATCTGGGCCACGCTGGGCACCGACGTGCCCGGCGCGGCCGGCGCGAAGACGTCACCCAGGCTGAACACACCGGACATCACCACCGCCGGAATGGCCAGCAGGAACGAGTAGCGGGCCGCCGCCTCCCGGGTCAGGTTGAGGAAGAGGCCGGCGGTGAGCGTGCCACCGGACCGGGACACCCCCGGGATCAGCGCCATCGCCTGGGCGAGGCCCATGACGACGCCGTCCTTCATCCGGAAGTTCTCCAGGGTGCGGGTCTGCCGACCCCAGTACTCGGCGAAGGCGAGCACGAACGCGAAGACGATCAGCGTGGTGGCGACCAGCCACAGGTTGCGGGCGGCGGTCTGGATCTGGTCCTTGAACAGGAAACCGAAGGCGCCGATCGGGATCGACCCGACGATCACGTACCAGCCCATCCGGTAGTCGAGGCTGGAGCGGACCGACTTGTCCCGGATGCCGATCAGCCAGACCTTGGTGATCCGCCAGATGTCCTTGGCGAAGTAGAGCAGCACCGCCGCCTCGGTGCCGAGCTGGGTGACCGCGGTGAACGACGCGCCGGCGTCCCGCTCGAAGAAGATCGCGGACGTGATCCGCATGTGACCGGACGAGCTGACCGGGAGGAACTCGGTGAGTCCCTGGACGATGCCGAGGACGATCGCCTCGATCCAGCTCACTCGCCCACTCCCGCGAGCTCCAGGGCCTCGGCGCAGGTACGCAGGGTCTGCACTCCGCTCTCCCGGTCGGCGACGAAGAGGGTCAGCGACAGCGTGGTGACGCCGGCGGCGGCGTACTCGCGCATCCGCTCGGCGATGCGCTCCTTCGGTCCGAGCAGCGAGGTGCGGTCGATGAACTCCATCGGCACCGCGGCGGCGGCGTCCCGCTGCCGCTTGGCGAGGTAGAGGTCCTGCACTTCGCGGGCCGCGTCGCCGTAGCCCATCCGGGTGGCGAGCTGGTTGTAGAAGTTCTGCTGGCGGCTGCCCATGCCGCCGACGTAGAGCGCGGCGTACAGGCGGACCAGCTCGGCGCAGGCGGCGACGTCGTCGCCGATCACCACCGGCACCGACGGTACGACGTCGAAGCCGCCCAGTTCCTTGCCCGCCTTCGCCCGACCGGCGCGGACGGCGGCGAGCTGCTCCTCGGCGAACTCGGGCGCGTAGAAGACGGCCAGCCAGCCGTCGGCGATCTCCCCGGCCAGTTCCAGGTTCTTCGGGCCCACCGCGGCGAGGTAGATCGGTATGTGCTCGCGCGGCGGACGGAAGCCGAGCCGGAGCGCCTTGCCGGGGCCGTCGGGCAGCGGGAGTGTGTAGTGCTCGCCGGCGTAGGCGACCTCCTTACGCGCGATGGCGAGCTTGACGATGTCGACGTACTCGCGGGTGCGGGCGAGCGGCTTGGCGAAGCGGACGCCGTGCCAGCCCTCGGAGACCTGCGGGCCGGAGACGCCGAGCCCGAGCCGGAACCGGCCGCCGGAGAGCGCGTCGACGGTGGCGGCGGTCATCGCGGTCGCCGCCGGGGTCCGCGCCGGGATCTGCATCACCGCGCTGCCCACGTCGATCCGTTCGGTCTGCCCGGCGATCCACGCCAGCATGCTCGGCGAGTCGGAGCCGTAGGCCTCCGCCGTCCACACCACCGAGAAGCCGAGCCGGTCCGCCTCCTGCGCCAGAGCCAGATGGTCGGCTGGCGTGCTCCACGCCGTCTGGTATCCGAGGCTGAGCCCGAGTCGCACTGGTCCTCCCCCATCCCGCACCACGAGTCGCATCAGGTTACGCAATGCCGACGGCGGGACCCACCACCGCCTCACTCCACTCCGGTGGGGCCGGCCGGACCGCTCCGCGGGGACGGCCGGATGGTCGGAGAGTTGACGGAGGCGAGGATATCGGTCGGGCCCCGGATGCAAATAAGGTTCACTCATGCAACAGCGACCGCTCGGCCGAAGCGGGCTGGCGGTTTCCCGGCTCGCGCTCGGCACCATGACCTGGGGTCGGGACACCGACGCCGACGACGCGGCCGCCCAGCTGAAGAGCTACCTCGACGCGGGCGGCAACCTGGTCGACACCGCCGACGTCTACGGGGACGGGGACGCCGAGTCGGTGATCGGCTCGCTGCTGGGCACCCTCGTGCCCCGCGACGACCTGCTCATCGCGACCAAGGCGGGGCTGCGACCGGGCACCCGGCGTCGCCGGGACGGCTCCCGGGGGCACCTGCTGCGGACCCTGGACGCCTCGCTGCGCCGGCTCGGCACCGATTACGTCGACCTGTGGCAGGTGCACGGATACGACCCGGAGACCCCCCTGGAGGAGACCCTGTCGGCCCTCGACCACGCGGTCACCAGCGGCCGGGTCCGGTACGTGGGGGTGTCGAACTTCTCCGGCTGGCAGACCGCCCGGGCCGCCGCCTGGCAGGCGGCCTATCCCGGCCGCGTGCCGGTGGTCGCCGCGCAGGTCGAGTACTCGCTGCTGGAGCGGGGGGTCGAGCGGGAGGTGCTGCCGGCGTGCGCGGCCATGGGCCTCGGGGTGCTGCCCTGGTCGCCGCTGGGCCGGGGGGTGCTCACCGGCAAGTACCGGCACGGCCGTCCCGCCGACTCACGGGCCACCTCGGCGCACTTCGGCCCGTTCGTCGCCACCTACCTGGAGCCGCGCTGCTCCAGCATCGTGGAAGCGGTGGTGATCGCCGCCGGCGGTCTCGGCGTGTCACCGCTGGAGGTGGCCCTGGCCTGGGTGCGGGACCGTCCCGGCGTGGCCGCCCCGATCCTCGGCGCCCGGACGGTGGGACAGCTCCAGGGCGCGTTGCAGGTGGAGCGGATCACCCTGCCGGAGGAGATCACCACCGCCCTGGACGATGTCTCGGCGGTGGAGGTCGGGTATCCGGAACGCGACGGCTGACGGAGTGTGGCCGGCCCGCGACCAGGGGCGAGCCCGGTCCCGGGAACGGGACATGGGCGGCGGAACCCGGCCGGGGTGGCGCAGGTCTCCCGGCGGGGGTGGCGTCACGTCGCCGGGCTGGGCAGCATAGGCCCCATGGACTACGAGTACGCACCGCTGCGGCTACCGCCGAACGTCGACCGGGTGACCGCCGCGGTGCAGCTGGCGATCCAGGCCGAGTACGCCGGCTGGGAGCTGGCCCGGGTACGGCTGTACCGGGACGGCACCCGACAGGTGGTGCTGCGCCGCCGCCGGGTCAACCAGCCGCAGCCGGGCCTGTCCTACTGACGACGGCGACCCCGACCGGGGGACACCGGGCCGGGCCGGTGTCCCCCGCCGGCGGTCAGTGCGTGTGCCCCAGCTCGTCCTCGTCGAGGTCGAGGAAGGGGTGCTCGTCGAGCCGGCCGACCAGGCGGTCGTCGGCGGCCGGCTGGAACGGGCCGACCGGATCGTCGTCGTCGAACGACTCCAGGTCGACCGGGGTGTTCACCTCGCTGACCATCACGACCCCGTCGAGCGGCTCCAGCTCGGGGACGTCCAGCGCGCTGAGCGAACCGTCGCCGCTCTGCAGCAGTTCCAGCACCGCCTCGCCGACGCCCTCGACCGGGGCCGGCTCGTCCTCGGCCGGGGTGCCCTCCCGGCGGGCCGCCTCGGCGGCGCGGATCAGCGCCGACACGCTCGGCACCCGGTAGTCGCGGCGCTGGCGTACGGAGATCACCTGCGGGTGCGGGTCGGTGGGCTCGGCGCCCTCGCCGCCCGGGCCGAAGTGCGCGTCGGCCTCGTTCGGGTCGATCGACTCCACGTCCCACGGAGTGACCTCGCCGAAGGCGTCGAGGAGTTGCTCGTCGTAGGCGAAGGAGGCGTTGTTCAACTCGACGTACGCCTGCCAGACGTCGTCGTCGTCGACCCGGCCCTGCGCGGCGCGTACCGCGGCCAGGTGCCGGCGGGCCGCGTCGATCACCCGCTCGAGGGCAGCGTCCAGCTCAGCGTGCTGGTCGGTCATGTGAGGAAGTCCCTTTCGCGATGGGGGGGGAAGAAGCCGTACCGGAGGCGCGTCGCGGCGCGGCGCCGGTCAGCAGGTGCGGAGGAACCGGTCGAGAACCCGCACGCCGAACTGTAGTCCGTCCACCGGAACCCGCTCGTCGATGCCGTGGAAGAGCGCGGAGAAATTCAGGTCGGGCGGGAGCCGGAGCGGTGCGAACCCGAAGCAGCGGATGCCGAGCTGGGCGAACGCCTTGGCGTCGGTGCCGCCGGAGAGCATGTACGGCACCGGCCGGGCACCCGGGTCCTCGGCACGCAGCGCGGCGGACATCGCCTCCACCAGCGCCCCGTCGAAGGTGGTCTCCAGGGCGGGCTGGCGCTGGACGTACTCGATGTCGATGCCCGGACCGACCAGCTCGCGCAGCTGCTGTTCCAGCATCTCGGACTGGCCGGGCAGGCTGCGGCAGTCGATGGTGGCGGTGGCCCGGCCGGGGATCACGTTGTCCTTGTAGCCGGCGGCCAGCCGGGTCGGGTTGGCGGTGCTGCGGACGGTGGCGCCGATGATGTTGGCGATCGGACCCAGCCGGGCGATCGCGGTCTCCGGGTCGTCCGGGTCGAGCTCGACGTCGAGCACCTCGGAGACCGCCTCCAGGAAGGCCCGGACGGTGGGGGTGATGGTCAGCGGGAAACGGTGCCGGCCGATCCGGGCGACCGCCTCGGCGAGCGCGGTGACGGCGTTGTCGTCGTGCACGAACGAGCCGTGCCCGGGACGCCCCTTGGCGTGCAGCCGGAGCCAGTCGATGCCCTTCTCGGCGGTCTCGATGAGATAGAGCCGGGTGGCGTCGTCGACGGTGTAGGAGAAGCCGCCGACCTCGCCGACCGCCTCGGTGCAGCCGTCGAAGAGCTCCCGGTGGCGCTCGGCGAGGAAGTGCGCCCCGTAGTCGCTGCCCGCCTCCTCGTCGGCGGTGTAGCAGAGCACGATGTCGCGGGGCGGCCGGACCCCGGTGCGCTGCCAGTGCCGGACCACGGCGAGCACCATCGCGTCGAAGTCCTTCATGTCGATCGCGCCGCGCCCCCACAGGTACCCGTCGCGGATCTCGCCGGAGAAGGGGTGCACCGACCACTCGTCGGCGTCGGCGGGGACGACGTCGAGGTGGCCGTGCACCAGCAGGGCGCCCCGTCCCGGGTCGGCGCCGGGGATCCGGGCGACCAGGTTGGCCCGACCGGGGGCGGACTCCAGCAGGGTGGAGTCGACGCCGACCTCGGCCAGTTTCTCCGCGACGTACTCCGCCGCCTGCCGCTCCCCGGCGCTGGTGGCGTTGTCGCCGGTGTTGGTGGTGTCGATGCGCAGCAGGTCGCGGCAGAGGTCGACGACCTCGTCGGTGGGGTCGGGCACGGCGGGTACGGGGTGGGTCATCGGATTCCTTCCGTGGATACCTCCGGGAGCCTAACCGTCACCGGGACCGGACCTGGACGCTCCACCTGCGACCGGGTGTCCGCCACGGCCGGTTTCGGCCGCCGGCCGGTCGGGTACCGCCGCAGACGTCCGCACCGCCCGACGCAGGGCCGCCGGTCGGGTCCGTTCCGCCGAGGAGGCACCCCCATGAGCGTTTCGCTGCCGCCGTTGCCGCCCGCCGAGGGTGAGGAGGGGTACCGTCCCGGCGGCCGGAGCGTGGTCGACGTCGTCGGCGAGGAGCACCGGCGGCTCACCGCGCTGGTCGAGGAGCTGGCCGACCCGGCCACCGAAGCCGACCGCCGGCGGGCGGTGGCCGATGTGTTCGCCGCCCAGGTCTCCCGGCACCTCTCCGGCGAGGAGCAGTACCTCTACCCGGCGCTGCGCGACGCGCTGCCCGACGGCGCGGAGCTGGCCGACCGGGACGTCGAGACCGACACCGCGCTGCGACGGGCCGTCCAGGCGGCCGACCCGGAGCACGTCGCCGCGGTCCACCGCAGCTGGCGGCAGCACGTGGCAGCGGTGGAACCGGCCCTTCACCGGCTGCGCGGGGCGGCCACCGAGGAGGAGCTGATCCGGCTCGGCAACCGGTTCGCCATCGCCGAGGAGGCGGCCCCGACCCGTCCGCACCCCGGGACGCCGACCACGCCACCGTGGAACCGGATCGTCGAGCCGGCGGTGGGCGTGGTCGACAAGATCCGCGACGCGGTCACCGGCCGCCGGACGTATCCGGCCGACCTCGATCGGAAATGACCTTGAGCCCACTGTCACCTCCCCGCCACCCATCGGAACTCTTCGAAACACGAAAGGTCTTCCGGAAGTCCCGACTCGGTCATACCGTCACGTCATGAACCTGGAGTTGCGACACCTCAGGGTGGTCTGCGCGATCGCGGAGACCGGCAGCGTGACGAAGGCGGCCTCGACCCTCGGACTGGCACAACCGGCGCTCACCGCGCAGCTCCAGCGGATCGAACGGGCGCTCGGTGGTGCGCTGTTCGACCGCGACCGGCGCGGCGCGCGGCCGACGGCGTTGGGCGAGCTGGTGCTCGCCCGCGCCCGGGTGCTGCTGCCGGCGATGAAGGGCCTCCAGGACGAGGCGGCCCGGCTGGCCAGCGCCGGGGACGCGTTGAGCCGGTACCGGTTCGGCGGCGTGAACAGCCCGATCCTGGGTCGACTGGTGCACCGCATCGCCGCCGAGCAGCCCTCCGCGCCGATCAGCACCTACGCCTCGTGGTCGGTCGACGAACTGTCCCAGCTGGTCTTCAACGGCCGGCTGGACTACGTGCTGACCGGGGTCTGCGGCGACGCCGCCCCGTCGGCGGAGTTCGGGTTGAGCTGGCGGGAGGTGGCCGTCGACCCGGTCTTCGTGCTGCTGCCCGAGTCCCACGAGCTGGCCGACGGCGACGAGGTCCCGCTGGAGGAGCTGCGGCACGAGCAGTGGGTGGCCGCGCCCGGCGACGGCTGCTTCGGCGACTGCTTCGCCGCCGCGTGCGCACGGTCCGGCTTCACCCCCCGCAAGGTGTACGAGACGGACATCCGCGTCTGCATGGACCTGGTCGAGGCGGGCGTGGCGGTGGCGCTGTGCCAGGCCACCTTCCGGCCGGTGCCCGGCCTGGTCACCCGGCGGCTGGCCGGCAACCCGCTGCGCTGGCGCCTGCTGCTCGGCTGGCACCCGGAGTCTCCGGCGGCCCGGTTCGCCGACGGGGTGCTGGCGACGGCGATGGCGGCGTACACCGACTCCCTCGCGCCGCACCCGGCGTACCTGGAGTGGCTGTTGGACCATCCCGAGTTCGGCGCGCGGCGGCGCACCCCGGTGTGAGCCGGCGGGCCCGGTCGGGCCGTCGGGGGGCGGGCGGCCGACCCGTCCGGACCAGGGGGTGCGAAGTCCCGGCAAACGGGTACGGGGTGGACATGACCGACACCGACCGTCCCGGCGACGACCGGGAGACCGCCCGCCGGGCCGCCGCCGCGCACACCGTCGCCGCCCGTGACCTGGAGTCCTTCCTGCGTACCCTGCCGGCGACCCCCGGTCCGGAGCACGTCGCCGAGTACGCCACCCTGCTCAGCCGCGAGGAACGCGCCCGCGCCGACCGGCAGGCCGCGGTGGACACGCTCGGCCTGACGGTGGGCAGCATCGAACCGGGTTGAGCCCGGCGCCGGGCGGCACCGAACCGGAGTGAGCCTCCGGGCCGGGCTGCCCGCCTCAGCGTTCCACGAGCGGATCGTGTCCCAGGTCGAGCAGGGCGTGCCGCCATCCGTCGTCGGCGTTGCCACCGGACGGCTTCCGCGCCGTCAGGTCGTCGATCCGGTCCACGGCGTCCTGCATGATCCGGATGTCCCCGCCGGTGAGGTCCACCTTGCGCTTACGGAGCACCGCGAGGATGTGCCGGCCCGGTTCGGGCAGGTCCAGGTCGGGGTTCGGGCCGAACGACTCCTCCCCCGAGCCGCGGGTGAGCAGCCACTGCCGCAACTGTTCCGAGGGCATGTTCACCCGCTCGTGGAACTCCTCCCAGAGCAGTTCCACGTCCGCGTCGACTCTCGCCTCGCGTACCATCACGCCTCCTCTCCGGGTCCGGGCTCAGCCGGCCGTACGTCGTCGGTCAGGGCCCCGGGCCCTTCCGGCGGCACCTGGACCCGGGCCGGGTTCGCCGTCGGCGGGGCCTTGATGGGTTCGGTCCGCTCCACGTCGTCCGGGCTCTCCTCGACCTCGCTCACCGGCGGCCTCCGATCGTCGGGACGGTCAACGGGGATGGGTCGTCGTCGCCGGCTGGTGCCCGCCGCGCTCACCGGCGGCGACGTCGAAGGCGAGCGCGTCGTCGCGGACGTTCACGGTGACCCGCTGGCCGGGCGAGATCTCACCCTCCAGCAACATCCGGGACAGCCGGTTGTCCAGCTCACGCTGGATCGTCCGGCGCAGCGGACGCGCCCCGAACTCCGGCTGGTACCCGTGCTCGGCCAGCCAGTCGACGCCCGCCTCGCTGACCTCGACGGTGATGTCCTGCGCGTGCAGCCGGCGGCGGGTCTCCTCCAGCAGCAGGCCGGTGATCTGCCGCAGCTGCGCGGACTCCAGCCGGCGGAAGATGATAACCTCGTCGATCCGGTTGAGGAACTCGGGACGGAAGTTCTCCTGGAGTCGACGCATCAGCCGGTCCCGCAGCTCGTCGGTCTCCTGGGCGGTGCCGGGCTCCCCGGCCCCGAAGCCGACGCTGCGGCTGGCCCCGGTGATCAGCTCCGAACCGAGGTTGCTGGTCATGATCAGCACGGTGTTGCGGAAGTTCACCGTCCGGCCCTGGCTGTCGGTGAGCCGGCCGTCGTCGAGCACCTGGAGCAGGATGTTGAACACGTCCGGGTGCGCCTTCTCGATCTCGTCCAGCAGCACCACCGCGTACGGGCGACGCCGGACGGCCTCGGTGAGCTGGCCCGCCTCCTCGTACCCGACGTAGCCGGGGGGCGCGCCGACCAGCCGGCTGACCATGTGCCGTTCCTGGAACTCGCTCATGTCCAGCCGGACCATCCGGTCGGCGTCGCCGAAGAGCGCCTCCGCCAGGGCCCGACCCAGCTCGGTCTTGCCGACGCCGGTAGGACCGAGGAAGAGGAAGCTGCCCATCGGACGGTCCGGGTCGGCCAGCCCGGTCCGGGAGCGGCGGACCGCCTCGGCGACGGCGTTCACCGCGTCCTCCTGGCCGACCACCCGCTCGTGCAGGTGACCCTCCAGGCGCAGCAGCCGGTCCCGTTCCTCCTCGGTGAGCTGGCTGACCGGGATGCCGGTGGCCCGGGAGACCACCTCGGCGATCTCCGCCGGCCCGACCTGGGGCACCTGCGGGGCCTCGGTCTCCCCCTTGGCCACCCGGATCTGCTCCTCGACCTCGTGCAGCCGGTCCCGCAACGCCGAGGCGCGCTCGTACTGCTCGTCGGCGACGGCCTGCTCCTTGTCCCGGCGTACCTCGTCGAGCTGGCGTTCCAGCTCCCGCACGTCCGCCGCCGGGGTCCGGGTCCGCAGCCGCACCCGCGCGCCGGCCTGGTCGATCAGGTCGATCGCCTTGTCGGGCAGGTAGCGGTCGGTGACGTACCGGTCGGCGAGTTCGGCGGCGGCGACCAGTGACTCGTCGGTGAACCGCACCTGGTGGTGGGCCTCGTACCGGTCGCGCAGGCCACGCAGGATGGCGACGGTGTCCTCCACGGTGGGCTCCGGCACGAGCACCGGCTGGAAGCGTCGGGCCAGCGCGGCGTCCTTCTCGATGCTGCGCCGGTACTCGTCCAGCGTGGTCGCGCCGATCACCCGCAGCTCGCCCCGCGCGAGGGCGGGCTTGAGCATGTTGGACGCGTCCATGCCCCCCTCGCTGCCGGCCCCGCCGGCCCCGACCAGGGTGTGGATCTCGTCCAGGAAGATGATCAGCTCGTCCCGGTGGGCGCGGATCTCGTCGACCACCTTCTTCAGCCGTTCCTCGAAGTCACCCCGGTAGCGGGTGCCGGCCACCAGCCCGGCCAGGTCGAGCTGGATCACCCGCTTGCCGAGCAACGTCTGCGGCACGTCGCCGTCGCAGATCCGCTCCGCCAGCCCCTCGACGATCGCGGTCTTGCCGACCCCGGCCTCGCCGATCAGCACCGGATTGTTCTTGGTACGGCGGGAGAGGATCTCCACGGCCTGTTCGATCTCGTCGCTGCGGCCGATCACCGGGTCGATCCGGTCGGCCTTGGCGAGATCGGTCAGGTCCTGACCGTACTGGTCCAGGGTGGGTGTGCCCCGGTCCGGTCGCGCTCCCGTCATCGGTCCCCGCTCCGCCCCCGCCGCCTGCAGGGACTCCGGTTGGATCCGCCCGGCCGCCAGCATCCGCCCGGCCGGCGACTCCGGGTTCAGCGGCAGGGCCATCAGGATGTGTTCGGGGCCGATGTAGTTCGCCCCGATCGCCCGGGCGAGCTGGTGGGCGTCGAGCAGCGCCCGCTTGGCCGCCGGGGTGAGCGAGAGGTTCGGCGGCACCTCGCCGCCGGGTGCCCCGTCGCCCCGACCGCCGAGCGCGTTGAGCAGCGTGTCCGGTTCCGCACCGGCCCGGCTCACCAGCTCGCGCAGCGCCTGGCGTTGCAGGGCCGCCCAGAGCAGGTGGTCGGTGTCCAGGTCGTTGCTGCGCCGCTGCGCCGCCCGGCGGGCCGCGTCGGCCAGCAACTCCCGCGCGTCGGCGGTCATCAGGCGGGTGATGTCGACCCGGTGCGCGGGGCGGCCACCGCCCTCCCCCCGGCCGAAGTAGCGGGCCAGGAACTCGTCCCACGGGTCGGCGCCGAAGTCAGCGGGTCCCCACATGAGCAGTCCTCCCGGTTCGGCGGCGACAGGATCGACACGCAGGGCTACCCGAGGGTGGCCCCGACAAACGCGTCCGGATGGCAGGGTGGGGACATGGAGACGACCCCGCTGCTGATCGTGGACGCCGCCAACGTCGTCGGGAGCCGTCCCGACGGCTGGTGGCGGGACCGGGTCGGCGCGACCACCCGGCTGCGGGACCGGCTGGTGCCGGTCGGCGGTCGGGGCGTACCACCGGAGCTGCCGGCGCCGGCCGAGGTGGTGCTGGTGGTGGAGGGAGCCGCGCGGGACGTCCCGGCCACCGAGGGGGTACGGGTGGTCGCCGCCACCGGCTCCGGTGACGACGCGATCGTCGAGCTGGTGGGAGCCGAGACCGGACGGCGGCGGCTGGTGGTGACCGCGGACCGGACGCTGCGGGAACGCGTCCGGGCGCTCGGCGCAGAGGTGTACGGGCCGCGCTGGCTGCGCGGCGAACGCGACACGCCGGGGCGGGAGCCCGCCGCGCCGACGGTGCCGGATCCGACCCGGCGCTCGTGACCCCGGTAGCCCGGTCCCGGTTTCCGGCACGGCGATCCCGGTGCCCGGACCCGGCCGGTGCCGCCGCCCAGGCCGGAACGGCAAGCGGACAGCGGGGCGGTAACACCCACAGGGCGGATGTTCTCTCCCACACCGGAATAGGCTCTAATGGAGTCCTCCCCGCCCCCAGGAGGTTTCGCCGTGGCGAGCGTCGCCGAGCTCAAGGCCGCCATCGATGTCGCACTTCAGCAGATCGGTGAAGGGCAGACAGCGGTGCAGGCGGCCGGCGAGAAGCTGGCCGAGGCCCAGCAGACCCTGGCCGGTGCGCTGGAGGGCAGCGGGCACGAGACCGTCGAGGCCGCCCAGGCGTCGCTGACCCAGGCCAGCCAGGAGCTGGAGGAGTGTCTCGCCGCGACACTGGTCGCGGTGGAGCAGGCGCAGCTCTACGTCTCGACGCTCTGAGCCCATGTCGATCATCGAGGACGTCGGAGCCCAGGTCCGCGCTGCCTCCGACGAACTGCCGCTGGCCCCGCTGACCCAGGCGCTGGAGAAGTTCGCCCTGGCCACCGAGCGGCTGCGCTGGGTGCGGCAGGAGTCGTCGAACCCGATGGGGGTGCCGGAACTGTCCGCCGCCGTCGAGCACGCCGAGTCCGCCGGGCACGCCCTGCGGGTGGCACAGGAACAGCTCGCCAGTTACCTGGCCGCCATCGGGCTCGGCGCGGACGGCGCCCCGGCCGGGCGGCCGCAGCCCCGTCAGCCGGCGCACGACGCGCCCCGGGACGCCCCAGGCCCGGGTGGCGGCGACGGGCGTGGCGAACCGGAGCCGGCCCCGGCGGTCCGTCGCTGGTGGGCGGTGCGGGTGGCGGAGCTGACCGGCGGGTCGGAGGGCGAGCCGACCGGCCCGGACGAACAGATCGCCGACGCCCGGGAACTGCTGCGCCGGGTGGTCGGCGGGGTGAAGGCCGGCGACCGGAGCCGACTGCACACCGAGTTGCGCCGCGCGCACGCCGATGTCGGGCTGGGCCTGGCGACGGTGACCCCGCCGCTGCTGCGGGAGCTGGCCGGGGAGCTGCTGGGACATCCACCCAAGGCTCCGGACCTGCCGAAACTGCGCAACGAGCTGGACGGTCGGGTGCGCGACCTGCTGCCCGGCCTGCCGCCACCGGTGCTGGAGACCGTGCTGACCCGGGTCTGCCGGATGCCCCCGCCCCGGCAGCGCTCCGACGACGAGCAGCCGCACCCGGCCGACCCGGCGGTGACCGCCGGAGTGGTGACCGGCCTGCTGCTGGCCCGGCTCGGCCGGGACCTGCCGCCGGAACGCCCCGACGACCAGCGGGCGCCGTCCGGGTCCGACCGCGCCGCAGGCGGGCCGCCCCCGGCCGCCGGTACGTCCTTCCACGCCGACCGGGCCACGGGCGCGCCGCGGGCGACGACCGACCCCACACCCGGCAGGGCCGGTCCGCATGGCTGACCGTCGGGCCCAGTTGGTGGGGCGGGTCCGGGGAATGCTCTCCGAGGCGTTGGGCTCGGCCCGGGGCCGACTGACCGCCGCGCGGACCGAGTGGGAGAGCGGGCAGGAGCGGCTGGCCCGGGTGCGGCGGGCCGCCGCGACGGTGCCGCAGCGGGTCGGCGCCGAACGGGACCGCCGACTCGCCGAGATCGACTCCCGGTACACCGCGCGGATCGAGGAGCTGGCCCGACGGGCCGCCGCCGCCGCCGAGCGGGAGGCCCCGGGCGCGGCGTCGGCCGACTGGACACGCTGGACGCCCACCCCGGCCGGCCGGGCCGAACCGCCCGGCGCGGTCCGGATCGGCACCGTCCGGATCGCCGGCGCGGAGCCGGTGCCGGCGCTGGTGCCCTTGCTGGACGCCGGACACGTCCACCTCACCGGCGGCCACCACCCCGGAGGCGACGCGGTGGTCTCGGCGCTGCTGCTGCGCAGCATCGGCCGGGCCGAGCCGGGCACGGTCCGGTTGATCGGGTACGACCCGGAGCACCTCGGCGGCGGTCTGGCCGGGTTCGCCCCGCTCGGCACCGCCGGACTGCTCACCTTCGTCGGCCCCGGTGGGCTCGCCAGACTGCTCGACGACCTGGTGGAGCAGATCCGCCGGATCAACGAGACCGTGCTGGCCGGTGAGCACTCCTCGCTGCGGGAGCTGGCCACGGCCACCGGGCGGCGGCCGGAGCCGTGGCGGGTGGCCGTGCTGCTCGGCGGGGACGAACTCTCCCGGCACGAGCGCAGCCAGCTCGACCGGGTGGTCCGCACCGGCGCGGCCTGCGGGGTGCACCTGGTGGTCCGGGGCATTCCGCTGCCGGACGAGCCGACCGTGCAACGGGTCCTGGTCTCCCCCGGCGACGTGCGCATCGGCGGCCCGGCCGGTCTGCCGGTACGCCTCGACCCCCCGCCCCCGGCGACGCTGGTCACCGAGACCTGCCGGCAGGTGGCCGGCACGGTCGCCGCCGGTCCGGCCCCCACCCCGTTCACCGAACTGCTTCCGCCGCCGGAGCAGATGTGGACGGAGGACTCGTCGACCGCGCTGGTCGCGCCGATCGGCGAGGGGCCCAGTGGCCGCCCGGTGCTGCTGACTCTCGGCGACTACCCGCCGCACGCCCTGATCGGCGGTCCCTCCGGCACCGGCAAGACCAACCTGATCTTCGCCTGGATCGGCGCGCTGGCCTCCCGCTACTCCCCGTCCGAGCTGGAGTTCTACCTGCTCGACTTCAAGGAGGGGGTGTCCTTCGCCCGGTTCGCCCAGGGGCGGCGGGACCCGAGCTGGCTGCCGCACATGCGGCTGGTCGGGATCAACGTCAACACCGACCGGGAGTTCGGGCTGGCCCTGCTGCGCTTCCTCGCCGAGGAGCTGCGTCGCCGGGCCGACGCGGCCAAACAGCACGAGGTCACCAAGCTCTCCGAACTGCGGGCGGTGGACCCGAAGGGACACTGGCCCCGGATCGTGGCGGTGGTCGACGAGTTCCAGATGCTGCTCGCCGGCCGGGACGTGGTCGCCCGGGAGGCCGCCGACCTGCTGGAGGACCTGGCCCGGCGGGGCCGGTCGCAGGGCATCCACCTGGTGCTCGCCTCGCAGGACGTACGCGGCATCGAGGCGTTGTGGGGGCGTCCGGCGCTGGTCGCCCAGTTCACCCTCCGGATCGCGCTGCCGAAGGCGCTCCGGATCCTCGCCGAGCGCAACGACGCCGCCCAGTCCCTGCCCCGGCACCACGCGGTGATCAACGCGGAGTCCGGCATGGTGGAGGGGAACGAGGTGGCCCGGATCCCGTCGGCCAGCGAGTGGGAGACCTGGAGCGAACTCCAGCACCGGCTGTGGCGGATGCGCCCGCCGGACGCCGCCCCGGCCCGCCTCTTCGACGGCGACGCGATTCCGCAGCTCGCCGACGCGCCCGACTACCGGGCCCTGACGCCCACCCGGCAGCCGGGCGGACCACGTGGCCCGGTCGCCCTGCTCGGGGAGATCATCGACGTGCAGGCCCGGTCGGCGACGCTGCGGCTGCCACGGGCGCCCGGCCGCAACCTGGCGGTGCTCGGCACCCGGGTCGACGAGGCGTGCGCGGTGCTCGACGCGGTCGGGCGGTCGCTGGCCCGCCAGCACGAGCCCGGCTCGGCCCGGTTCTCCATCGCCTGTCTCGACCCGGACGCCGACCACGCCGCCCGTGCCCTCTACTCCGACCTCGCCGACGACGCCGCCTGGTACGACGAGGAGACCGTGCCGGAACTGGTGGCCGAGACGGCCGACGCGCTGGCCGCGCCGGGCACCCCGGCCACCCCGCACTACCTGCTGCTCTACGCGGTCGACGCGGCGGCGGGCCGGCTGGGCGCGCGGGTCGGCCGGCGGACCGGGCTGGAGCACCTGCGGCAGATCCTGCACGACGGGCCGGAGCGGCGTACCCACGTGCTCGCCTGGTGGCGGGGCGTGGCCCGGATGCGCAACGACCTGGGCGGGCCGGCGTCACGGACCGACCAGATCGGCGCGTGGGTGGCCCTGGACGTGCAGGGCGGGGAGCTGGGCTCGTCGCTCTACCCGGGCACCGGTGGCCCGGACTGGTACCCGCGCCCGTGGCGGGGACTCTTCTTCGACCGGGCGGTGCACCGCACCGGGCAGACGATCATCCCCTATGGACTCCCCCGATGAACGAGCCGGTCACCAGTGAGTCGTACGCCGCCCACCTCCGTCGCCTGGCGGAGCTGACCGCGCGGGCGGCGACGCAACGCGCCGAGGCGGTGGCCTGGCATGAGCGGCAGTGCGCCGCCGCCGAACAGGCCGTACGGGAGGCCACCGAGCAGGTCCGGCGGGCCGAGGCGGAGGTCGCCGAGGCGACCGAGCTGGTCGAGCGGGTGGACGCCGAGGCGGCCCACCTGTGGCAGGTGCTGCGCGGCCGGCTGGGCGCCGGGGCCCGCCGCCTGGGTGACCCGCCGGGGCCGGCACGGGGCGCCTCGGGCGACCCGGTGATGCTGCTGGAGCGGACGCGCGAGGTGCTGGACCGCACCCGGCAGCCGGGTGACCTGCCCGGGTCGGTGAACCCGCTGCTGGCGCTCTGCGGGGTGTTCGGCGCGGTGGTCGCGTACGCGGTGGCGACCGGCGCGCGGGCGCTGGGTGAGCGGTACGGCGGCGACCTCGCGGTGGGGATGCCGGTGATCGCGTTGGTGGTCTCGCTGCTCGGGCCGCTGATCGGGCTGGGGCCGGCGAAGCTGCTCGCCGACCGGCGGCACGCCCTGCTCGGCCCCCGCCCGATGACGATCGTGATCGCCGCCGGCCTGGTCACCACCGTGCTCCTGCTCGCGATCCCCCGCTGACGGCTCCGCCGCACGCGCGCGGGGAGCAGCCGGGAGCGCCGGACGTGCGGTGATCCGCCGACCGTGGAAGTGGTGCGCCGGGCGGGATGGTGGTGCGCCGGGTCAGGCGGTCGGCACGAGCACGGCCTCCCGGAGCAGCCGTCGGGTGAGGACGAGCCGGTCGGCGTCGTCGTCGAGACCGGGCAGGTCGCCGACCCGCCGGACGGCGCCGGTGAGCAGTGCCCGTACCGCCTCGGCGCACTGCGCCGGCAGCCCGACGGTGCGGTCGAAGACGCGCAGCGCGATCCGCTCCGGGCCGTCCGGGACGAGCTGCCAGCGCAGTCCGGGCCGGACGGTGAGGGTGCTCTCGACGGTCAGCTCACGGATCGCGGCGGCCTGGGCGAGCGGTCGGATCGGCGCGGGCCGGGCGGCGGGCCAGGCGCGCTGCCGTAGCCGGCCGGCGAGCAGCTCCGGGTCGGCACGCAGCAGCCAGTCCCGCAACGCCTCGACCGTCTCGGTCAGTTCGGGTTCGATCGCGTCGGGATCGGCCACGTCGACGCCGAACGGGAGGGTGGCGCGCAGGCGGGGGTCCTCGGCGGCGAGAGCGAGCAACTCCTCGACGATGGCGTACCGGGTGAGCGCCCGGACGCCGATGGTCAGGTGCAGCGAGCTGGACTCCTGCGCCTGGGCGCTGTGCAGCCAGCCCCGGGGCAGGTAGAGCGCGTCGCCGGGGGCGAGCACCACGTCCAGCGCGGCGGCCCCTTCGGCGGTGGCGGAGACCTCGTCGGCCCGGCCACCCCAGGGCTGCCGCTCCAGCGGGTCGGGCAGGACGGGCGGGTGGATCCGCCAGCGCTTGCGGCCGTCCACCTGGAGCACGAAGACGTCGTGGGTGTCGTAGTGGGTGGCGAAGCCCTGGTTGCCCGGCGGGGTGAGGTAGGCGTTGACCTGCAACGGCTGTCCGACGGCCAGGCCCAGGTCGCGGGCGAGGTCGATCAGCGCCGGCCAGGTGCGGTGCAGCCCCTGGAGGACCAGGGTGGCGCCGTCGGCGTACTGCGCGAGGACCCGTTCGTCGAGGACCTGGTCGCCGATCTCGGCACCGGCCCCGCCACCGCCGGTCCACTGCGCCGCCGGCACGAGTTCGCCGTCGCGGGCGATCCGGAGGAACGGGGTACGCAGCCCCCGCCGGCTGAGCAGTTCGTCGGCGTCGGCGGGGCTGAACAGGTCGGTGAAGCCGGCCGGGTTGGGCAGTTCGTCGGCGCGGGACAGCAACGGGGTACGCCCCCAGTGGGCGGCGGCGAACTTCGCCGGTTCGACGGCCACGCAACGGGCGAGCGCCGTGGCGGGGGCGGACGGCACCGCCGGGCGGCCGTGGCCGCCCGGCGGGTCGATGGTCGTCACCGCCGCTTACCGGGCGCCGCCGTCGGCGCCACCGTCCTGCTTGCCGGGGGTCGCGCCGCCGTCGGCCGGACCCTCCGCGCCACCGTCGGCGCCACCGTCCTGCTTGCCGGGGGTCGCGCCGCCGTCGGCCGGACCCTCCGCGCCACCGTCGGCGCCACCGTCCTGCTTGCCGGGGGTCGCGCCGCCGTCGGCCGGACCCTCCGCGCCCCCTCCGCCGGTCGTGGTGATGTCGTCGTCGTTCAGTGCCATCGGTGCTCCCTCGGGATGTGCCGCCCCGACCTGGGTCGGGGGTGCGTCGTGCAGCCGGTGGTACCCGCCGCGCGATCTTCTCTAACCACACGGTAGGCGGCACTTTCCGGGTGTACCGGCGATTCCGGCCAACCGGCGGGGGCGAACCGCCGCCCCGGGCGGGGCGACCCCCGCGCCCGTCGATCATGGACTTCGGGCACCACCCGAACCCGCACGACTGCCACGAGCAGTGGCACCACAACTCCATGATCGGCGGCCGGAGGGCGGCCCCGGAACGGAACGCCCCGACGACCCGCCGGGATCGGCGGGTCGTCGGGGTCGGTGCGGTCGCTCAGGGAATCATCCGGGCCAGGTCCTGGGGCATGGTGGCACGCACGTCGTCCCACTCGCCCTGGGTGACGTGCCGGCGCAGGGTGTCCAGCACCACCTGCACGACCCGTTCCGGGCCACCGTCCGTCTCGTACGGGACGCCCCGCCGGACCTCGTAGAGGAAGTCGTCCCGGTTGAGTTTCACCGGCACGTTCGACGGGTCCCAGCCGTCGAAGTAGACCCCCCGGACCAGCACCGGCAACTGCGCGGAGAACTCCACGCTCTCCTGCACCGGCATCCGGTCGCGCAGCAGGTGCAGCACCGTACGCAGGGCCGCGAAGGACTGGTTACGGCGGTCCTTCGACCAACCGTAGGCCTGCTCGATGTCCTTGAGGATCAGATTGGTCTTGTCCAGCGATGACTCGAACACCGAGTTCGGTTCGTTAGCCATGTGCCCACCCCCGTCCGTCGGTCTCCCACCGTCGATGGTCGTCGCGTCGCGGCGGCGCGGCCGGACCCCGCCACTGCCGGGTCGGAGCGATCCGGCGGCGCTGGGCCGCGCACCCGGACGGCTGCGCCCGTGTTCCGGCCACGTGCACCAGATGCCGGTGGTCCGGTACGACCCGAACCGTCATCACGGCCACCCCCGTCCCCGCGTCGTCGCGACGTGCGCGGCGGTAACCGCACACCATCGCCACCATCGCCGGGGAGCGGGTGAGCCGACGTCACCCCGACCGGGTGAACCACGTCGGCGGCGCGAACTCCGGGCTCCGTGCGACGACGCGGTGGGGATGGCGGGGCCGCGGCGCGGAGCGGGGCTGCGGGGTGGGGGGCCGCGGCGCGGAGCGGGGCTGCGGGGTGGGGCTGCGGGGTGGGGGGCCGCGGGGCGGGGCGAGGCTGCGGGGCTGCGGGGCGGGGGGCTGCGGGGCGGCGCGACGGCGTGGACGGGGCTCAGCCGACGTCGAGCAGGCGGGCCAGGGTGGCCGCGTTGGTCTGGGCGAAGTCGCGGTAGCAGTTGTTCGTGAGCACGTGCGTACGCTCGGCCTGACCGGCCAGCTCACGCAGCTTCGGCGCCCACGCGCGCAGTTCCGGGTCGGAGTAGTGGTAGCCGAACTTCTCGTGGATGTCCTTGCTGGTCCACCGGTCACTGTGGCCGTGGAAACGGACCACGGCCAGGTCGGCGGTGGCCGCCAGCACCGGCGGGACCGACGAGCGGTGCCCCTGGGGCATGTCCACGCAGACGTACGTCAGCCGGTGCCGGCGCAGGAAGTCGAGGGTCTCGTCGGCGTTGTCCCCGGCGAACCAGGAGGCGTGCCGGAACTCGAAGGCCGGCCGCAGCGGGGCACACCGTCGCGACACCTCCAACAGGTACTGCTTGTTCTCCCGCCGGATGGTGAACCAGGGCGGGAACTGGAACAGCAACGCGCCGAGCTTGCCTGCGGCGACCAGCGGATCCAGGGCGGTGAGGAACCGGCTCCAGACCTCCTCGTACGCCTGGGCCGTCAGGTCACCGGGGTAGACGTTCCGCTTCTCCGTCTCCGGGCGCAGGTCCCGGTACAGGGCGGACACCCGGGTCGGGTGTCCGGTGAGGAGGCTGAACGCCTTCACGTTGAAGGTGAACCCGGCCGGGGTGCGCTCGGCCCAGAGCCGGGCGGTCCGTTCGGCCGGGGGCGCGTAGTAGGTGGCGTCCACCTCGACCAGGGAGAAACGACTGGCGTAGTAGGCCAGGCGCTTCTCCGGGGTGTCCGCGTCGGGCGGATACCACCCCGACTCCAGCAGGGTGGCGTCCGTCCAGGAGGCGGTGCCGACCAGGATGCGACCCACGGCGGTCAACTCCACCGCCCCGGCGACGCGACCGGGGCGGTGGGCGGCGTACCGGGACTCAGGCGGCCCGCCGTTCCCGGGACTGCTTGCAGGCGACGCAGGTGGTGGCGGAGGGGAAGATCTCCAGCCGCTCGACCGGGATCGGATCGGAGCAGCCCTCGCAGTGGCCGTACGTGCCCTCCGCGAGTCGGGCCAGGGCGTGCTCGAACTGGGCCCGCCGGTCGAGGATGGTCCGCAGCAGGGACTGCGCGGTGTCCCGCTCGGCCGTCTTGGTGCCGCTGTCGGCCTGGTCGTCCCCGGCGGTGTCACCGACCTCCACCAGCCGGAGCACCTGGCTCTCCTGCATCGTCTGCTCGTACTCGCCGGAGAGTTCGTCGTAGCGGGCCTGCAGGGCGAGGCGGATCCGGTCGATCTCCTCCTGGGAGCGCCCCGTACCGACCGTGTCGTGGACGAGCATCGCTGTCTGCCTTTCCTCGGGCTCGTTGGACCCCGGGTAGCCGGGTGTACGCCCGGCGACGGTCCGCTTGTGAGCCGGGCGAATACCCGCGCCCACCGGCGATCAAACCGGCGACTTTCCGGCGTCGGCTCACCCGGCGGCCTCCACCAGCGCCGGGTGCCGGGGATCGTCGACACGGACCACCACGTCGGCGAAGGACTCTGGGGCGACCTCCTCGGCGTAGCGGGCGAAGGCGGGCAGGATCCACGCCTGCTCGGGATCGGTCCGGCGGCGCAGCGCGGCTGCCGAGAGCACCAGGTGGACGGTGAGGTCGAAGGGCAGCCCGCCGCCGAGCAGCAGCGGTCCGCTGACCAGGACCACGCCGCCGGGTGGCAGACGCACGTACCCGGCCCGGCTGGCCCGGTCGGTGCCGGCATCCCAGAGGGACGGCAGCAACTGGCCGGTGCCGTCGGGGCCGGCCGGGTCCAGCACCTCGCGGCGCAGCCCCACCTCGTCGAACCAGCCGAGGTAGTAGCTGTCGGGGTTGGTCCGGCCGTGTTCCAGGCGGACCGAGGCCGGCCGCAGGAAGTCGGTGGTGCGGACGTGCAGCACCGGGCGACCGGCGGCGCGCAGCGGGTCGACCAGTGCCTCGGCCAGCACGTCCGGGTCGGCGGCGGGCGGGCCGTCCACCGCGACCCGTAGGCGTCCGGCGACCGGGGTGCCGACCAGCCGGTCGGTCAACGCGACGACGAGCCGTTCGGGTGAGATGGGTCGGATCCGCATCCGACCATGGTGCCGGACCGGACCGGGGCGGCCCCGAGGACGCCTCGACCGGAGCCGGACAGCCTAGACCGAGCCGGACGGCCACGACCGAGCCGGACAGCCTTGACGGGACCGGACGGACACGACCGAGCCGGACGGACACGACCGAGCCGGACGGACACGACGGGTGCGGCCCGCCGGGCCCGAACCCGCGTCCGGCGCTGCGGTCGACGCAGGCGGACGGCGTCAGCCGGTGCGGTCGACGGTCACCCGGGCGTCGTCGGCGAGCCGGTAGCCGACCCCGTAGACCGTGGTGACCAGTGGGACGTCCACCCCGACCTTGCCACGCAACCGCCGGACGTGCACGTCGACGGTGCGCACCCCGGCGTGTTCGTACCCCCAGACGGCGTTGAGCAGTTGCAGCCGGGTGAAGACCCGTCGGGGATGGGCGACCAGGTGCAGCAGCAGGTCGAACTCCAGGCGGGTCAGGGGCAGCGGCTCCCCGTCGCGCAGCACCGACCGGGAGGCGGCGAGGATGTGCAGCGCCGGCACGGTGGGCGCGGCCGGAGGGCGGGACGACGACCGGCCGGCCGGGACGGGATCCGGCCGCCGCTCCGGGGCGGGGCCGGTGGTGACGATTCCCTCCCCCCGCTCCAACAACTCCCGGGCCGCCTCGAGCAGCCGGCGGGCGGGCGGGGTCAGCGCCTCCTCGGAGGCCAGCGGGATGGACAGGGTCACGGTGAGGACCGGGGCCGCTGTGCCGGAGGGACGACGTTGCCCGGCGGGAGGACGACCGGGGACCACGGGCTGGGACGTATGCCATCCGGCGCGCGACGAGGCGGGGCTGACCGACATGGTCCTCCTTGGCTGGTCCAGTGTCTCCCCACGGCCCGGGAACGCTCCTGTGATCGATATTTCCCGGTCCCCGTACGAGAATCAAGGGCGGCCGTGTTGCTGGAATGTGACAATCGGCGAACGCATCGGAGCCGACCGCTCGCTCTGCGTACGGCGCTTGATGATTACAGCAGAAGCGCCGGGATGACCCGATGCGGGGGTGCCCTGCGGCTTTCACATCCTTATGGCGGCGCTTGGGGAGATCCGGCCCGGCCGGAGAGGGCTCAGTGGTCGCGGTCGATGAGCACCGGGGCGTCGTCGGCGAGCCGGTAGCCGACGCCGTGGACGGTGGTCACCAGCGGGACGTCGTCGCCGACCTTGGCGCGCAGGCGACGCACGTGCACGTCCACCGTTCGGGTGACGGAGTGTTCGTGCCCCCAGACACCGGCCAGCAGTTGCCGCCGGGTGAAGACGCGCCGCGGGTGCTCGGCGAGGAAGAGCAGCAGGTCGAACTCGATGCGGGTCAGGCCCACCGGTCGGGAGCCCCGGCGCGCGTTCCGGGCGGCGACCGAGAGGACCAGGGTGTCCGGGCCGGGCCGGCGGGGCCGGGGCGCCGGTTCCGGTCGGGACGCCGGTTCCGGTCGGGACGCCACCACGGCGGGGACGGCGGGCGCCGGACGGTCCGACTCCGTCCCGTGCACCCGCAGCACCCCCTCGCCGGTGGCGGCCAACTCGTTGAGGAGTTCGACCAGGCGGGGGGTCACCGCACCGGGTGCGACGTCGACGGTGATGGTCACCAGCGGCGTCGCCCGGGGTCGCGGCGGTGCGACCAGGCGGGGCATCGGGTACGGATGCGCGGACGTGGCGAAGACGGACATGCTGCCTCCCGGTTCGGGGTGCCGCGCGACGCGCCGGGGTCGGCGGTCAGAGCGGCGTGGGTCGGACTGCCACCGGCGCGACGGATGACGCCGGCGGTCTCAGGACGGTCGGGCCGAGCGTGGGTAGCCCGGCGATGGACCAGGCGGCGAAGCCGCCGACGATGTCGGTGGCGTGGCGCAGGCCGATCTCCTGCAACGCGGCCGCGGCCAACGACGAGGTGTAGCCCTCCTGGCAGAGGACGACGACCCGCAGGTCGTAGTCGACGACCTGCGGCAGCCGGGCGGCGCACCGCGGGTCGAAGCGCCACTCGAGGACGTTGCGTTCGACCGCCAGCGCGCCCGGGACGGTGCCGTGCGCGGCCCGCTGGGCGGCCGGGCGGATGTCGACCAGCAGCGCGCCGCGCCGGTGGGCCAGATGGGCCCCCTCCGGGTCGAGCCGGCGCAGCCGCGTCCGGGCGTCGGCGAGGATCTCGTCGATTCCCCGGGAGCCCGGGGGCGCGGCGACGGCCGGTCCGGCGGGCACGGTGACCGAGGGGTCGGGACGCGTCGCGGTGGACGGGCCGGGCGGACAGTGCGGGGTCGGGCGCATCGTGGGTCCTCCGGTACGACGGGAGTCGCCGACGCCGGGCCGGGCGACGGGGCGGGCGACGGGGCGGGCGACGGGGTTCAGGGCCCTCACCAGGCGACGCCGGCGAGGGCGACCTCGGCGACCCGGAGTCGGCCGTCGGTGAGGCGGTAGCGGGTCATCCGGTGCAGGGCGGGGCGGTAGACGTGCAGGCTCACCGCCGGCTGGTCACCCCGGTTGGTCACCCGGTGCACGTGGCGCGGGCCGAACCGCCGGCCGGTTCCCGCGGTGAGCGGCCGGGGACGCAGGCTCCCACCGGAGACGACCTCCTCGGTCAGGACGCCGGAGACCACCAGGAAGGCGCCGGAGGAACCGCCGTGGTCGTGCAGGTCGGTGCCCTGCCCGGGGAGCCAGCTGAGCAGCCAGACCTCGTGGTCCACCCCGGCCGCGAGCCGGGCGTACCACCGCTCGACGGGGTCGAAGCGGACCGGCGGTCGCGACGCGGCATGCCGGCGGGCGACGGCGAGCAGGTCCGTTTCGTGCGGACGGTCCATGGCGGTTCCTCGTGACGCTGGGCGACGAAAGCGCACCCAGAATAACCGCTAAAACCTAGCGGATTAGTATGCTTTCCCAGCTGTTGGGACGGCGGTCGCGGAGGGGCTGAGGTGTTTGCAGGGGACCCCTCCTCGACAAAAAGCGGTAACAGGGGACCCCTGCTACCACCCCACCCCACCCCCACCCCGCCTCCAGGACGTCAGCGCCGGACCGGCGGGTCCACCCGGTAGCCGGGCACCGAGGGCCAGCGGACGGTGACCAGCACCGACTCCCGCTCGGCGTACCAGGAGTGGTCGACGCCCCGGCCCCAGAGCACGTAGTCACCGGGCTCGCGCAACCGGACCGTCCGATCCGGCAACTCCACCCGGAAGGCTCCGCTGACCAGCACCAGCAGGGCGGTACGGCACTCGTCGGTCGCCCACCGGGACCGGCTCTCCCCCGCCGCGTGCACGCCCCACTTCACCTCCACGTCGGTGCTGTGGCGCGGATCCCCGGCGGGCCTGAAGTGGCCCAGCAGCCAGCCGCCCTCCCCGGCCCCGTCCACACCCGCGTTGCCCACGTACACGCTCTCGTCCATGTCCTCCCCGTCCGTCAAGGCGCAGCAGGTTAACAGCCCGGCGTGACTAGGCTGGTGCGGTGACGGACGAACTCGACGACGAGACCATCGCCTTCGCCCACCGGATGTTCGACCTGGCCCGGGGCGGCGTCACCGGGGAGTTGGCCGGACAGGTCGACGCCGGGTTGCCGGTCAACCTGACCAATGCCAAGGGCGACACGCTGCTCATCCTCGCGGCGTACCACGCCCACCCGGAGACGGTGGCCGCCCTGCTGGCCCGGGGCGCCGACCCCGGCCGCACCAACGACCGGGGGCAGACCGCGCTCGCCGCCGCCGTGTTCCGGAAGAACGGCCCGGCCGTCCGGGCGCTGCTCGACGCGGGCGCGGACCCGGACCACGGCAGCCCCTCGGCGACGGAGACCGCCCGTTTCTTCGACCTGCCGGAGATGCTGGCGCTGCTCGGCCGCGAGTGAACCGTCGCGGCGGCGGCACGGCAGGGCGCGCACCCGGTATACAGGAGACCGTGGAGGATCCCCTGCCCGAACAGATGCGCGTCGCCGCCGGGACGTTGCTGGCCGCCCTCGACGGCCCGGCCCGCACCCGCGTCGCCCACCCCTTCGACGACGACGCCCGCCGCCGCCTGGAGTACCGGCCGCGTCCCCGGGCCGGGGTCTGCCTGGCCGACCTCGACCGGGCCGGCCGCAAGGCCACCCACCGCCTGCTCGCCACCGCGCTGAGTCCGCACGCGTACGCCCAGGCCATGGCGATCATGTCCCTGGAGGAGGTGCTCGACCGGGCGGAGGGATGGCGCCGGGGCCGGCACAGCGCCGACTACTGGGTGGCCGTCTTCGGTGATCCGGCGCGCGACGACCGGTGGTCCTGGCGGGTCGAGGGACACCACCTGTCGGTCAGCATGACCGTGGTGGACGACCAGGTCGCCGCCGCTCCCCTCTTCCTCGGCGCGAACCCCGCCGCCGTCCGGCACGCCGGGCGGACGGTCTCCCGGCCCCTCGCCGCCGAGGAGGACCTCGCGCGGGCCCTGCTGGACGCGATGGGCGCGCCCGCCCGGGCCGCCGCCGTCGTGGACGACCACGCCCCCGACGACATCATCAGCGCCACACGCCCGACCGCGCCCGGACGCATCGACCCGCTCGGCGTGCCCGCCAGCCGGCTCGGGCCCACCGGGCGGGCCCTGCTCGACCAACTGGTCGCCCTCTACCTGGACCGGCTCCCGCCGGAACTGGCCGCCCGGGAGGCCCGCCGGCTCGACGGTGACGAGCTGCACTTCGCCTGGGCCGGACCGACCGCGCCCGGGCTCCGTCACTACTACCGGGTCCAGGGCGAGGACCTGCTGATCGAGTACGACAACACCGCCGCCGACGGCAACCACGCGCACACCGTGCTGCGCCGCCCGTCGGCCGACTTCGGCGCGGACCTGCTCGCCGCCCACCACGCCGAGGCCCACCGCCACGACGGCTGAGCCGCTCAGTCCGGCCTGACCGCCTCGATCAGGAACCGTCGGGCGTGGGCGACGAACTCCCCCTCGGCCTCGATCCGCTCGTGCAGACGACGCAACTGCGGGCGGTACCGGTCCACGGTGAAGTCCGGGACCGTCCAGACCACCTTGCGCAGGAAGTAGACCACCGCCGCGATGTCGCGGAAGACGGTCCGCAGGGTGGCCGCCCGCAGGTCGACCACGCGCAGCCCGGCGGCCCGGGCGGCCGCGGCGGCCATCTCCGGTCGTTGGCTGTCCCGCGGCGGACGAGGGCCGACGAACGCCTCGGACAGTTCCCGGACCGTACCGGCGCCGATCTGCTGGGAAAGGTACCGTCCGCCGGGGCGCAGCACCCGGGCCACCTCGGGCCAGCAGGTGTGCACCGGGTGCCGGCTGGTCACCAGGTCGAACACGGCGTCCCGGAAGGGCAGCGGTGGCCGGTCGGCGACGGCGACCACGGTCGCGCCCAGACCTCGCAGCGTGCGGCGGGCGACCTCGACGTTCGGCGGCCACGCCTCGGTGGCGACCAGCAGGCGGGGTGGGCGGGGTATCCCGGCGAGCACCTCACCACCGCCGGTGTCGAGGTCGAGGGCGGCCCCGGCGTCCGCCATCCGGTCGGCCAGCAGGGCAGCGTAGCCCCAGGGGGCGCGGTCCTCGCTGGCCCTACCGTGCAGCCAGGAGAAGTCCCAGCCCTGGACGGGGACGGCAGCCCCCTCGGTCACCAGCTCGTCGAAGTCGGTGGCGGACACCCGGGCAGTCTCGGCCATCCGGGCCGGCCCCGACAACGGGTTTCCGTCCCGCCCGAGCGGTGGCGGTGCTCATGGGCCCCGCCTGAACAGGGGCGATGCTCATGGGCCTGCCTGAACGGGGGCGGTGCTCATGGGGCCGCCCGAGCGGGGCGGTGGTCAGTTGACCGGACGGGCGGCGGGGCGGGTGAGCTCCACGGTGGACCCGGCCACGGCGCCGAGCGACTCCAGGCCGCCGGCCTCGGCGCGACCCCGGTCGAAGACCCGCACCAGGTGCGCGCCAAGGGCCACCCCGAGCGCGCCCACCCCGAGCGCGACCAACTCGGTGACGAACAGCGCGGCGGAGGCCCCCCGGTGTGGCGCGTCGGCCCGGACCAGGCAGGTCACCACGAAGATCGCCGCCATCGCGACGTTGACCACGTTGAAGCTGATCGCGGCGCGCCGGGTGCGACCGGCCGGCACGTCCCACAGGTCGACCATTCCGGCGACCCCGGTCATCGCGGCGGCGACCAACGCCGCCACCGACGTCCAGTAGCCCACCTCGCCGAGGAAGGCCGGCCCGCCGGCGAGGTCGAACAGGTCGAACAGGGTCGCGCAGACGAAGAGTCCGAACGGGAACGTCACCAGCATGGGTTGGATCGGGTGGCCGTGCACCCTCAGTCGGCTCTGCATGTCCCCTCCCCCGGCTCGGCGGCGATTCCGGGTTGCTACCCGGGCACCGCACGACGAAACGATCAGGCCCCCCGGGACCGGGAGACGGTGACCACCAGCCGCTCGGCGACCTCCCGTAACGGGATGGAGAGCGCCGAGGCGGCGCTGCGCAGCACCTGGAGCGCCTCCGGTGCGGGACAGCCCCGCTGGGTCATGATGACACCGATGGCCTGCCCGACCACACCCTCCTGGAGAAGACTTTCGTCGATCTCGTCGGCCAGCGCCGTCCGTCTCGCCCGGCCCCGCACCCCGGCCAGCAGCAACCCGGCGTGCTCGGCCAGGAGCATGGCGGTGAGCTGACGTCGCGCGGTCAACGCGTCCGGCGTGTCGGCGTACAGGTTGATCGCGCCGATGACGTGGTCGTCGACGTCCACCGGCGCGGCGAGCACCCCCCGGACGCCGAGGGTCCGGGCCCGCGCCGTCCAGGCCGGCCAGCGCTCCTCCGTGGCGAGGTCGGCGGAGAGGACCATCTCCCGGCGGTGGACGGCGCTCATCGCCGGGGAGTCGGGGCCGTGCCCGAGGTCGTCCAGCTCGGCCAGGCGCGGATCCGAGGCGGCCACACCGGCCGGTTCACCGGCCCGCAGCGCGGTGAACCCGCACCAGGTCACCCCCGGCACCGCGTCCCGGGCGACGATGACCAGCCGGGTCAACGCCTCGTCGAAGTCGGTGGTGTCGAGCAGGACGGCGGTCAGCTCGCGCAGCAGCGCCGCGGTCTCCAACACGCCCAGGTTCTCCGCGACCGGTTCGTGTGTATCCAGGTTCACCGGGGCGCAGCCTCCGTCGCCACCGCGCCGGACGCCGCTCCCCGCACCGCCAGCATCCTCATGTTCCCTCGTCTCACCGACTCAACGGACCCGCCCTACTACCCCCGGGAACCCGTCCCGAAACGGGGTAAAGCGGGCCCCTCCCGACGTGGGCCCACGTCGGGAGGGGCCCGGAGGGTCAGCGGGAACCGCTGCTCAGCCGCCGTCCCACCGAAGCGATCAACCGGTCCAGCTCGGAGCCGAACGGGTTGTCGTGCACGAGGTACGTCCAGGTGGCGCTGGGGCGGACGAGCTGCCCGGCGTCCGGCTCCCAGTCCTCGTCGAACTCGGTCTCGGTGAAGGTCGCGATGGTCCGCGCCTCGATCTCCGGGATCAGCGCGTTGAAGGCCGGTACGGCGGCCCGGTGGAACTCGTCGAGCGGGTCCAGCCGCCCCAGCGCCCGCAGGTGCACGCCTTCGCGGACCTCGGAGAGCTCGGCCAGGTGTTCCGCCCAGAGCCGGTCGGTGTGGTAGAGGGCGATCGACCGGGCGACCCGGGTGAGCAGGTCCTCGTCCATCTCGCCGGCCTTCTCCGGCACCCGGTCCAGCAGCATCAGCGCGGCGACCTCGCTGGTCAGCAGCCGCTCACGCCGCTCGGCGAGCGCCTTGCGCTGCTGCTCGATCACCACGCTGTACCGCCAGGTGTTGCGGTGGATCTCGTGGTTGACGCCCTCGGCGACCCGCTGGGCGTGCTCCACCGCGTAGTCGACCTGGGTGTCGGTGACCAGACCGTCGGCGTTCATCCGGGGCGACGCCGGGACGCTGTCGCCGGCGTGCCGGACGACCAGGTCGTCCTCCAGGCTGACGAAGAAGACCGACGCGCCCGGGTCGCCCTGCCGCCCGGCCCGGCCCCGGAGCTGGTCGTCGACCCGGCGGCTGTCGTGCCGGCCGCTGCCCATGACGTACAGGCCGCCCAGCTCGGCAACCCGCTCCCGGTCGGCCTGGTCGCTGCCGCCGAGCCGGATGTCGACACCCCGACCGGCCATCTGGGTGGAGACGGTCACCGCGCCGTACGCGCCGGCCTCGGCGATGATCGTCGCTTCCTCGTCGTCGTTCTTGGCGTTGAGCACCGCGCACGGCACGCCGGCCGCGTTGAGCCCGGCGGCGAGCTGCTCGGACTCCTTGACGTCGAGGGTGCCGACCAGCACCGGCCGCCCCGCGGAGTGGCAGCGCTTGATCTCGTCGATCAGCGCCTCCTCCTTCTCCGCCCGGGTCGCGTAGATGCGGTCCGGCTCGTCCTCCCGCACGCACGGGGTGTTCGGCGGGATCACCGCGACCTCGAGGGAGAAGAACTCGCGGAGCTGGTCGCCGACGAGCACCGCCGTGGCGGTCATCCCGCAGACCTTCGGGTAGAGGCCGATGAACGCCTGCACGGTGACGGTGCCGAGCACCTCGCCCTCGGCCGTGGCGTCCAGCCCCTCCTTCGCCTCCACCGCCGCCTGGAGCCCGTCGGGCCAGCGGCGGCGCTGGGCGACCCGGCCGCGCATCTCGTCGATCAGCTCGACCGTGCCGTCCCGGACGATGTAGTCGACGTCCCGGTGCAGCAGGGCGTGCGCGTGCAGCGCCACGTTCACCGCGGAGAGCTGCGCGACGTTCTCCTCGGCGTAGAGGTCGATCTCGCCGAGCTTGGCCTCGACGGCGGCCAGGCCGGCGCTGGTGAAGGCGGCGCTGCGACCGTCCTCGGCGACCGTGTAGTGCTTGCCCTTGCGCAGGCCGCGCACGACCGCGGCGGCGGTGTGCACCGGGTCCTGCTCACCCGGGACGGCACCGGCGAGCACCATCGGCACCCGGGCCTCGTCGATCAGGATCGAGTCGGCCTCGTCGACGATCGCGGTGCGCAGCGGCGGCTGCACCCGGTCGTCGATGTCGGTGACGAGCTGGTCGCGCAGGTAGTCGAAGCCGGCCTCGCTGACCGAGACGTAGGTGACGTCCCGGGCGTACGCCTCCTTCCGCTCCTCACGGGTGGAGGCCTCGTTGACCCAGCCGACGGTCAGGCCGAGCAGGGTGTAGACCGGCTCCATCCACTGGGCGTCCCGGCGGGCCAGGTAGTCGTTGACGGTGAGCACGTGCACCGGGCCGTTGCCGAGCCGGACGTGACCGTACGCGGCGACGGTCGCGGTGAGCGTCTTGCCCTCACCGGTGGCCATCTCGGCGACCTTGCCGGAGAGCAGCGCCATCGCGCCGAGCAGCTGCACGTCGTACGGACGCTGGTCGAGGCCCCGGCGGGCGGCCTCGCGACCGATCGCGCAGATCTCGACGTACCCGGAGGCGGCTTGCGCGGCCTCGGTCAGCTCGCCGTCGTCGAGCGCGGCGAGGTCCTCTTCCCGCGCCTCGATCTGTGGCAGCAGCTTCTCCAACGGAGCCAGGTCAACCGTGCTGCCCGGACGCTGGAGGAAGCGCCGGAACCTGCTCTTCAACCGTTGCGACACACCCATGAGCGGCAACGGTACGCGACCCGGGCCGGCTCGTGCGGCCCGGTCGCCACGCCCGGCCCCGGAGTGTCGCCGCGCCGCCCTCCGGGGCGGAGATCGACAGTGGTCGTCGTCGGGGCCGGACCGCGCGCGCTCAGCTCACCAGGAGCTGGTGGGTGGCGAGCTCACGGTAGAGCGGACTGCTGCCGGTCAGCTCGTCGTGGGTGCCGGCGGCGACCACCCGCCCACCGTCGAGGACCACGATCTGGTCGGAGTCGACCACCGTCGAGAGCCGGTGCGCCACGATCAGCAGGGTCCGCCGGACGGCGACCGCGTCGATCGCCCGCCGCAGGGCCGCCTCGTTCCGGGCGTCGAGGTTGCTGGTCGGCTCGTCCAGCAGCAGCACCGGCGGCCCGGCGAGCAGTGCCCGGGCGATGGCCAGCCGCTGCCGCTCCCCGCCGGAGAGGAGCACCCCGCCCTCGCCCACCGGCACGTCCAGCCCCTCGTCGGTCCGGGTCACCAGGTGCTGGAGGTTGACCTCGTCCAGGACGGCCAGCAGCCGCTCGTCGGTGGCGTCCGCGGCGGTGAGCAGCAGGTTCTGGCGCAGCGTGCCGGCGAGCACCGGGGCCTCCTGCTCGACGTAGCCGAGCCGGGACCGCAGCGCGTCGCGGGGCAGGTCCCGCACGTCCACCCCGTCCAGCCGCAGGGCGCCGGCGCTCACCTCGTAGAAGCGCTCGACCAGTGCCAGCAGGGTGGACTTGCCGGCGCCGGAGGGGCCGACCAGGGCGGTCCGGGTCCCGGCGGGGACGGTGAAACTGACCTCGTGCAGCACCGGCGGTCCACCCGGGTAGCCGAAGCCGACCCGGTCGAACTCGATCGCCGCCGGCACCGGCCCGCCGTCCCCGGAGGCGGCTGAGGTCGGACGGCCGTTCCCGACCACGGCCGGAGCGGGACGGCCGTTGCCGGAAGCGGCCGGAGCCGGAGCGGCCGGAGCCGGACGCCCGGAAGCGGCCGGAGCCGATCGGCCCTCCCCGGCAACGGCCGGAGCGACGGGGGCCGGTTCCGTCCGGCGGTGCGCGTCGGCGGCGCCCTCGACCGGCACGGTGAGGATCTCCTCGATCCGCTGGAGCGCGCCGAGACCGGTCTGGAGCTGGGTGAACGCGCTGAGCGCCTGCCCCAGCGGCAGGACCAGGAAGAAGAGGAACATGATGAAGGCGACCAGGTCCCCGACGCTGAGCACGCCGGCGGCCACCCGGGCCCCGCCGACCCCGAGCACCAGCAGGAACGCCCCCTGGACGGTGATCGAGCCGATCGGGCCGACCACCGCCTGCACCCGGGCGACCCGCAGCCCCGCCGCGTACGCCTGCTCCGCGCTGGCCACGACGGTGCCGGTCTCCCGCTCCTCGGCCCGGCTGGCCCGGATGGTCCGGGCCGCGGAGATGGCCCGCTCGACGGCGGAGGTCATCTCGCCGATCCGTTCCTGGGCGGCGCGGGCCAGGTCGCGCACCCGCCGGGCCACGGTGAGGGCGAAGCCGAGCCCGAGCGCCACCCCGGCGAGGGTCACCCCGAACAGCAACGGGTCCAGCAGGACCATCGCGACCGCCGCGCCGACCACCGTGACCACCCCGGTCACCAGCTCGAACAGGCCCGAGGTGACCACCGCCCGCAGCAGGGTGGTGTCCGAGCCGACCCGGGAGAGCAGGTCGCCGGTCCGGCGCTGGTCGTACTCGGCGATCGGCAGCCGCAGCAGGTGGCCGGCGAGCCGGCGGCGGGTGGTGAGCACCAGCCCCTCGGCGGTGCGTTGCAGCAGGTAGTCGCGGAACCCGGAGAGCACGGCCCCGGCCACGAGCGCGGCGACGAGCACGCCGACCAGGGAACCCACCGGACGGGACGCCGAGACCGCGTCGAGCAGCGACCGGGTGAGCAGCGGCTGGGCGAGCGCCGACGCGGCACCGAGCAGCGACAACACCCCCACCACGACGAGGGTCCCCCGGTGGGTGCGCAGGTACGGCAGGAGGGCGGCGAGTCCGACACGCGGAGCGGCTCCGGTGGTCACCGGACCACGGTAGCCGCCACGCGCATCCGCCCCGTGCCGCCCTCCCTTCGGGTGGTCGTTGCCCTGCTCTGGGGTGGTTGCAGGGGACCCCTGCTCGTCAAAAAGCGGTAGGAAGGGTCCCCTGCAACCACCCCAACAGGTTCAGCAGGTGAGCACGACCTGGAGCTCGTGGCGGCGTCGTTCGGCCAGGTCGGTGAGCAGGGTCGGGGCCTCGTCGAACGGGACCGTCGCCGAGACCAGGTGCTTGCGGATCAGGTCCCCGTGGGAGCGCAGCAGGTCGACCGTCTCGGCGGAGAGCCGCTCCCGGTCCCACGTCGGGGCGAGCCCGCGCGGCACCCGGCCGATCTGCGCGCACCGCAGCGCGAGCCCGTTGTGGTGGAACTCCTCGCCGAGCCGCACCTCGTCCGCCCCGGCCTGGTAGAAGGCCAGGTCGACGACGGTGCCCTGGGGGCGCAGCAGGCGCAACGCGAGATGCAGCGCCCAGGCCTGCCCCCGGCACTGGAACACCACGTCCGCGCCCCGGTCTCCCGGGCCGTGCGCCCAGCGGGTCTTGAGCACCACCGCCGGGTCGTCCGCGTCCGGGTCGAGGGTCTCCAGGCCGAGCGCCTCGGCGACCCGCCGGCGCTGCGGGGTCGGGTCGAGCACCACCACCGAGGCGGCCCCGCCCCGCTGGGCGAACAGGGCGGTGAGCAGCGCCACCACGCCGCTGCCGACCACCGCGACCCGGCGACCGGCCACCCCGTCGCCGAGCGACCGGACGTCGGTGCCGTGCAGGTCGGCGGCGGCGTGCAGCAGACCGTTGGCGCAGATCGGCCCCATGTGCGCGACGTAGACGCCGAGCAGCGGGTCGAGGTCGTCGGGGAGCGGGACGAACCGCTCGGCGAGCGGGTCGGCCACGTACCCGGTGCGGTGGCCGTAGGTCATCGCCCCGACGGCGCCGACCCGGATCGCCGGGGTGGCGCTCTCCACCACGCGGCCGACCTGCATGTACCCCAGCCGCCGAACCGGGTACGGGCTGGCCGCCCCGCCGGGCTGGAACAGACCGAGGTCCGCGTTCCAGGTGACGTGCAGGTACGGGTTGGTGCCCTTGACGTAGCTCAGCTCCGTGCCGGCCGAGACGCCGCTGTAGAGCGTCTCGACCCGGAAGGCGCCGTCGCGCAGTTCGGCGGCGTCCTGCTCGACCAGCTCGACCCGCCCGGGGCCGCTGACCACCACGACCCGCTCACGCACCGACGGTCACCCCCATCCGACTCGGCGTGGGCAGGGCCACCGGCCGGCCGGTGCGCGCGCTCTCGGCGACCGCGCAGGCCAGTCGCTGGGTGCCGAGGGCCTCGGCGTACGGGACCCGCACGTCGTCGCCGACGCCCCGGACCGCGTCGACGAAGGCCCGGTCGACGGCGACCCGAGCCCCGTCGGGATCGGCCCCGAACCGGCGTTCCCCGTCGGCGTCGCACACCGTCAGGCCGTCCTCGGCCAGCGTCAGCGCCAGCCTGTCGGCGACGATCTCCAACCCGGCCCGGTGTTTCCAGCCGAGCACGCAGGCGGCGGTGAGGGTGCCGACCGCGCCGCTGGCGAAGCGCGCCGCGGCCACGGTGACCGAGTCGATGTCCGCCTCGTCGACCGGCGGCGGCGTGCCGTCGCCGTACGCGGTTACCTCGGTGACCTCGCCAGCCAGGACCCGGATCAGGTCGAGTACGTGCGCCGCCTGCTCGACGACCGGCCCGCCCGAACGGTCCCGCCGGGTCCACCAGGCGACCGGCGGCACCTTGTCCAGCCAGCTGCCGCTGACCATCCGGACCGGGCGGTCGGCGAGCAGTTCGCGGGCCTGTTCCACCACGTGCAGGTAGCGCCAGTGGTGGCCGACCGCGGTGAGCAGGCCGCGCCGGGCGACCAGCTCGGCGATCCGCTCGGCGGTGTCCAGGTCGACCGCGACGGGCTTCTCGACGAACATCGGCACCCCGGCGTCGATCACCGCCTCCTCCACCGGCCCGTGGGCGAACGGCGGCACGCAGACGTAGACCGCGTCGCAGCCGGCGGCGAGCAGGTCCCCGACGTCGGGGTAGGTGCGCGCGCCGTACCGGCCGGCGAGGTCGCTCGCCGCCTCGTGGGCGACGTCGGTCACTCCGACCAGTTCGACGTCCTCGAAGCCGCTGAGCACCCGGGCGTGCCGCTGCGCGACCCCGCCGGCGCCCACCAGTCCCACCCGACATCCACCCATCCGAGCCTCCCGCCGCGTGTCCCTGCCGCAGGGACTGCCCGGGTGGTCCGGGGCACAAACGTTCACCCGGGGGAAATCGGGATGGTTGGGCCCTCTGATCAAGATGGGGGTGGGAATGCGGTTAGTCGGTGGTCCTGCTTGGGAAGACCCGACGCCACGTCCCGCGCACGACCTACGAGCGGACGGCAGCGGATATGGGGGTGTGCCCGTGCGGGACACGCAAGCGGTGGTCTCACCGGTGGTCGAGGCATGGGCCACCTACCGGACCAGCTCGGCGCAGGAGTGGACGGCGCGGCAGCTCGTCCGTGCGAAGGGTGACTGCCGGGTCAGCGTGGTGCTGCCGGCCCGGAACGAGGAGGCCACGGTCGGCGCGATCGTGTCGACGATCCGGGAGCACCTGGTCGACCGGGTGCCGCTGGTCGACGAGTTGATCGTGGTGGACTCGCGGTCCACCGACCGGACCGCCCAGGTGGCCCGCGCCGCCGGGGCGGAGGTGGTCGGCCAGGACGAGATGACCCGGTCGCTGCCCCGGCTGACCGGCAAGGGGGACGCGCTCTGGGCGGGGCTGGCCGCCGCGCGGGGGGACGTGGTGGCGTTCGTCGACGCCGACCTGCGGGAGTTCCGCCCGCACTTCGTGACCGGACTGCTGGGGCCGTTGCTCACCGACCCCGGCGTCGACTTCGTCAAGGGTTTCTACCACCGGCCGCTGGTCGGTCCGGCGAGCGTCGAGCCCGACGGGGGCGGCCGGGTCACCGAGCTGATGGCCCGTCCGCTGCTCAACCTCTTCTGGCCCGAGCTGGCCGGTTTCGTCCAGCCGCTGGCCGGGGAGTACGCCGGGCGGCGCGAGGTGCTGTCCCGGGTGCCGTTCGTCTCCGGCTACGGCGTGGAGACGGCCATGCTGATCGACCTGCTGGAGCTGGTCGGCCTGGACGCGCTGGCCCAGGTGGACCTGGGCGAGCGCAAGCACCGCCACCAGGACACCGCCGCCCTCGGGCGGATGTCGGCGCAGATCATGCTCACCGTCTGGTCCCGGCTGCAACGACGCGGCTGGGCCAATCCCGACGCCCGGCCGGCCGAGCTGCTCACCCAGTTCCGGCGGGGCGGCTCGGACACGTTGCCGAACCTCGACCGGGAGATCGTGGTCAACGACGTCTCGATCGAGGAACGTCCGCCCCTGGCGGACCTGCGCCACCTCGTTCCCCGTCGCCGCGTGGCGGCGGCGTGACCGTCCGCCGAGCCGGCGCCCTGGAGAGGGAGACCCCATGAGCCTCACCGTCCTGATGAACGCCGGCCCCTGGCTGTCCGTGCCCCCTCCGGGGTACGGCGGGATCGAGAACGTGGTCGCCACGCTCGTGCCGGAGCTGCGCCGGCTCGGGGTGCGGGTGGTCCTCGCCTCGGTGGGCACCAGCGCCCTGCCGGTCGACGAACTGGTGTCGGTCTTCCCCGACGGGCAGTTCTCCGCGCTGCAACGCCCGTACAACCAGGTGTGCGGGGTGGCCCAGGCGCACCTGGCCGGGGTGGCCCGCGAGCTGCGCTCCCGCGACGACGTCGACCTGGTCCACGACCACGTGGAGGCGGTCGGGCTGGCGACCCTGGCCGCGATGGGCCCGGACGCCCCACCGGCGCTGCACACCCTGCACTGGGACCTCGCCAAGCATCCCGCGCTCTACGGCCACCTCGACGGCGGCGCCCGGGTGCGGGTCAACGGGGTCTCCGCCGCCCAGCTCGCCCGGGCCCCGCAGGCGCTGCGTGACCACTCGGTGGGGCACGTGCACCTGGCCACCCCGCTGGCGGTGGACGCCCACCGCCGACCCCGTCCGCTCAAGGGCGACCACGTGGTCGTGCTGGGCCGGATCAACCCGGGCAAGGGGCAGGACGTCGCCGCCCGGCTGGCCCACCGGTACGCCTTCCCGCTGGTGCTGGCCGGCCCGGTCGGGCCGTACCACCGGCCGGAGGACCTGACGGCGGCGGGCGACGAGGCGCGGCAGAACCCGGACGTGCGGTTCTTCCTCGACGAGGTGGCCCCACACGTCGACGGCGACCGGGTGCGCTGGGTGGGCACGGTGGCCGGTCGGGACCGCGACGACCTGGTGGCCTCCGCCCGGTCCGTCCTGTTCCCGCTGCGCTGGGAGGAGCCGGGCGGCACGGCGGTGGTGGAGTCGCTGGCGCTGGGCACCCCGGTGGTCGCCACCGCGCGGGGTTGCCTGCCCGAACTGATCGACGACGGGCGCACCGGTCTGCTCACCCACGACGAGGAGCGGCTCGGTGAGCTGGTGCTCGCCGCCGGGCGGATCGACCCGGAGGAGTGCCGGCGGGAGGCCGCCGCCCGGTTCACCCCGGCGGTGATGGCGCAGCGGTACGTCGAGTTGTACGACCGGGTCCGACAGCTCGCCTCGGCCCGGTTGCAGCCGGTCTGAACCGGGTCTCCGGCCCCTGCGGCGGGTGCCCCCGGCCGGCGTTTCGAGACGCCGGCCGGGGGTACTTCTCGATCACCGAACAACGGACCCCAGGCACGTACGGAGCGAGCCCATGTCGAGGCGGATCACCTGCCAGGTACGCGATGACTCGCCCGTGACCGAGGTCCGGCTCGCCGGCACCCTCGACGTGGGGACCATGCGGTCCGTGCACGCCGTACTGCACCGTTGTCTCACCGCCCAACCCGACGCGCTCGTCGTCGACCTGGCCGGGGTGACCGTCCGGGACCGGCTGGCGCTCTCCGTCTTCGTCGCCGCCGCCCGCCAGGCGGCCGACTGGCCGGCCGTACCGATGGTGCTCTGCGCCCCGCCGCCGGAGGCGGCGAGCTGGCTCGCCGAGTCCACCGCCTGCCGGGTGCTGCCGGTCTGCCGGGACCGCGCCGAGGCCGGCCGGGAGATCGACGCGACCGCCGCGCCCCGACTGCGGGCCCGGCTCCAGCCGGTGGCGGACGCCTGTCGTCGGGCCCGGGAGCTGGCCCGGGACGCCTGCGGGCGGTGGAACGTGCCGGAGCTGGTCGGCCCGACCACGCTGGTGCTCAGCGAGCTGGTGGGCAACGTGGTCCGGCACGCCGGCACCCCGATGCAGGTCACCCTGACGCTGCGCCGGCCGTACCTGCACGTCGCGGTGGTGGACGGCAGCCGGGCCGCCGCCCGGCCCGCCGACCCGGACCACAGCGCCGAGGGTGGGCGCGGACTGCTGCTGGTACGGGAGCTGACCCAGCGTTGGGGCAGCTCACCGGCCGGGGACGGCAAGGTGGTCTGGGCGATGCTTCCCGCCATGTAGCATTACGCCTAATTTTTCCCTTCTCGCCTGGTTTCATAAGGAAGGCGACGGGTAGCCACGCCCGTCCTATCCGGCGCGCGGGCGGGGTGAGAAACGGCATGACCAGATCGACCACCACGGGGCCGGGTCACGACCGGGGACCGGCGATCCTCGCCCCGGCACGGTTCGGCGGCTACCCGGGGCCGGTCCGGCCGGCGCTGCCGGGCGGGAAGCTGACCCGCTTCCTCGCCACCACCGACCACAAGCAGATCGGACTGCTCTACCTGCTCACCTCGTTCGGCTTCTTCCTGGTCGCCGGGGTGCAGGCCCTGCTCATGCGCGGCGAGCTGGCCCGGCCGGGGATGCAGTTCCTCTCCCCCGAGCAGTACAACCAGCTCTTCACCGCGCACGGCACGGTCATGCTGCTGCTCTTCGCCACCCCGGCCGCGTTCGGCTTCGGCAACTACCTGGTGCCGATCCAGATCGGGGCGCCGGACGTGTCGTTCCCCCGGCTGAACGCGCTGGCCTACTGGCTCTTCCTGCTGGGCGGGCTGATGGTCCTCGGCGGCTTCTTCAACCCCGGCGGCGCGGCCGACTTCGGTTGGACCGCGTACACGCCGCTGAGCCGGGTCCAGCACTCCCCCGGGATCGGCGGGAACCTGTGGGTGATCGGCCTGGTGATCTCCGGGCTCGGCACCATCCTCGGCGCGGTCAACCTGATCGCCACCGTGCTCACCCTGCGCGCCCCGGGCATGACCATGTTCCGGATGCCGATCTTCACCTGGAACATGCTGCTCACCAGCGTGCTGGTGATCCTGGTCTTCCCGCTGCTGGCCGCCGCCCTGCTCGCGCTCGCCGCCGACCGTCTCCTCGGCGCCCACGTGTACGACCCGGACACCGGTGGCCCGCTGCTCTGGCAACACCTGTTCTGGTTCTTCGGCCATCCCGAGGTGTACATCATCGCGCTGCCGTTCTTCGGCATCATCACCGAGATCATCCCGGTCTTCGCCCGCAAGCCCATCTTCGGGTACAAGGGGCTGGTCGGGGCGACCATCGCGATCACCATCCTGTCGATGACCGTCTGGGCGCACCACATGTTCGGCACCGGCCAGGTGCTGCTGGCGTTCTTCAGCATCCTGAGCTACCTGATCGCGGTACCCACCGGGGTGAAGTTCTTCAACTGGATCGGCACGCTGTGGAAGGGGCAGATCACCTTCGAGACGCCGATGCTCTTCGCCGTCGGCTTCCTGGTGACCTTCCTGCTCGGCGGGCTGACCGGGGTGCTGCTGGCCTCCCCACCGGCCGACTTCCACCTCACCGACACGTACTTCGTGGTGGCCCACTTCCACTACGTGCTCTTCGGCACGGTGGTCTTCGCGCTCTTCGGCGGCTTCTACTTCTGGTGGCCGAAGATGACCGGCCGTCTGATGGACGAGCGACTGGGCAAGATCCACTTCTGGACGATGTTCGTCGGCTTCCACGGCACGTTCCTGGTGCAGCACTGGCTGGGCGCCGAGGGCTTTCCCCGCCGCTACGCCGACTACCTGCCCACCGACGGCTTCACCACCCTGAACACGGTGTCGACGGTCTCCTCGTTCGTCCTTGGCATCTCCACCCTGTTCTTCATGTGGAACGCCTGGAAGTCCTGGCGGTACGGGGCGATGGTCACGGTGGACGACCCGTGGGGCTTCGGCAACTCTCTGGAGTGGGCCACCACCTGCCCGCCCCCGCTACGCAACTTCGACCGGATGCCCCGGATCCGCTCCGAGCGCCCCGCGTTCGACGCCAAGTACGGTTCGCTCGTCTCCGACCTCGGCCGTGACCTGCCGCAGCGGTCCACCCGCCCACCCCAGCAGTTGCGGGAGGAGTTGCACCACGAGCGGCACATGCCGGAATCCCCGAGCGCCGCGGGCGCGCAGGGGGCGCGGGAGGCGGCCGCCTACCACCCGGCGCCCCAGTCCGGCGCCCGGCCGGTGGACGTGCCGGACCCGGACGAGGTGCTCCGGCCCAGCTTCGAGGGAACCGAGGAGCCGGAGAACCCCTTCGGCTCCCAGCAGGGGCCCGACGGTGACGACCGCTGGCGGCACCCACGCGGCCCCGGCGACCACCCGCCGTCGGAGCGCTGACCCGACCCGGCCGGCACCACGCCACTCACCCGTGGTGCCGGCCAGCCGAACACGCCGGCCAGCGGCGGCGCGGGTGCACCGCCGCGCGGCAGAGGTCGGTCAGTGGCGGCGCGGGGTCGGCCAGCCGCACGACACCACCGGCCAGCGGCGGTGTGGGGCGGCCAGCCGCACGACACCACCGGCCAGTGGCGGCAGTGTGGGCGGTCAGCGGCGCGGCGCGACGGCGGGGGCGAGACCGGCGGCGGTGAGCGAACGCCGTACCGCCGGCTGCGCCCCGGTGAGCCGCAGCGGCACCCCGCTGCGCTCGGCGGCGTCCCGCCCGGCCATCAGCGCGGCGACGCCACCGGCGTCGAATCCACCCGCGCCGTCCAGGTCGACCACCACCTCGCGGGGCTGGCCGGTCAGCGCCCCCAGCACGGCCCGACGCAGTTGGTCCGCGCCGTCCCGGTCCACCTCGCCACCGACCTCCACCACCACCCGGTCACCGGCGTGCCGCACCGCGATCCGGGCCCGCCCGCTCTCCGCCTCCGCGCCGTTCTGCCACGGTGGCGGGGCGTCGGCCAGCATCGCCTGGCGCAGCCAGGTCAACGCGCGGGAGAGCAGGCGGGAGACGTGCATCTGGGAGATGCCGAACCGCGCCGCGATCTCGGCCTGGGTCTGGTTGCCGTAGAAGCGCATCGCCAGGATCCGCCGCTCCCGCCAGGGCAGCCGGTGCAGCAGGCCGCTGACGGTGACCCGGTCGTCGACCGACTCCAGGGCGTTGTCCGACTCCCCCACCAGGTCGCCGAACTCCGCCGAACTCTCCCCGCCCACCGGCGCGTTCAGCGAGGCGGGGCTGTAGCCGGCCGCCGACTCCAGTGCGGCGAGGATCTCCTCCTGCGGGGTCTCCAACCGCTCGGCCAGCTCCGCCACCGTCGGCGTACGGGACAGTTCGCTGGTCAGGGCCGCGGTCGCCTGGCCGACCTCGAGGATCAGGTCGCGCAGCCGGCGGGGCACGTGCACCCCCCACGTACGGTCCCGGAAGTGCCGTTTGATCTCTCCCACGATGGTGATGGCCGCGTACGCGGTGAACGAACCGCGCTCCGGGTCGTACCGGTCGACGGCGTTGACCAGCCCCAGCCGGGCGACCTGTTCCAGGTCCTCCAACGGCTCACCCCGCCCCCGGTACCGCCGGGCCAACCGGCCGGCGAACGGCAGGGCGAACCGGACCAGGTCGTCCCGAGCCTCCTGCCGCCGTTCGGGCGGAAGGCCCTCGATACGCGCCGCGTAGGCCAACGCCGCCGCGTCGAGGTCCTCCAGACCCCGGTCGGTCGGTGACGGGGTGGTTGTCGTGGGCTGTCCGAACATCCGCGCCTCCCTCGGGAAGGTCCCCGCCCCGTCGCACGCCGGCCACCGGCGCGACGAGGCGCCGCACCGGGTGCGGTAAGGGCGGAAGGTAGGAATGCCGACGGGCGACAACAGCATGCCGCGCGGCCGGGCCGTCGCAGCCAGCGGTGTTCCCGCTCTCTAGGTACTCAACCACGGGACCGCCGGGTCACGAGGATGTTTCGCCAGGCTGGCCCGACCGGTCGTACGCCCGGGCGACGGCCGGCACCGGCGGGGCGTGGTGGACGGGGCCACCGGCGACCCGCGGGACGCGGGAGGTGGACGGGACCTGCGGGCGGTCAGCCCACCAGCAGCCCCTGGGCGGCGCCGCCGTCCCGCAGCGCGGCCAGCGCCGCGTCCACCGCCAGCGGCGGCGGGACCGGCAGGTCGTACGGCTGGTTGCGGAGCACCTCGGTGGCCCGGCGGGTGGGCACCGAGGTGACCGGGTAGCCGCGCGCGGCGGTGCGGTCCAGGGCCCGGCGGCGGCGGCCGAACGCGGCGACCGCGAGCCACTGGGGCAACCCGGCCAACGCCGGTGACGGCACGCCCGGTGGTTCCGGCAGGACGTCCACCGAGGTGAACGGCTCGCTGCCGGCGAGCCACCACTCGGCGGCGGCGACGCTGCGCCGGGTGGCGTTCTCGCACCAGTACGGCACCAGCCCGGCCCGGACCACCTGCCAGGGGTCGAGCAGCCGGCCGCACTCCACCACCAGCCGGTCACCGGTCTTGCCGGCGGCGCGTAGCCAACCCCGGTACAGGTCGGCGGTCGCCGCGCTGAGCACCTCGGGCTGGGGGAAGAGCACCCGGTGCAGCCGGTGACCCCGGCGGCCGGTCCACTCCCGCGCCCCGAGTTCGAAACCGGCCTCGACGCTGTTCTCGGCCAACGCCCGTGCGTAGGACACGTCCGGCGGATCCCAGCGGGAACGGTCACCACCGGCGGAGCGGAGCACCTGTCGCAGCGCCGGGCTGTCCGGGTGGAAGTCGACCGGGTCGAGGCCACTGGCCGGGCAGCCCACCTGGAAGCTGTGCCCACGGCCGTCGTCGCGGACCGGCCAGGTGCGGGCGTCGCGCAGCAGCAGCACGGACGCGTCCGGCGCGAGCCGGGCGGCCAGGAACCGGGCGTACGCGCGCGGCAGGCGCTGCCAGCGCACCCCGAGCGTCACCGTCGCCCCGGCCAGCGCGCCCCGGCTGGCCGGGCAGTGGACCTGGCGGACGTGGACGTCGGTGTTGCCGCGCAGCAGCCGACCGGCCAGCGCCGCGCCGTGGTCACGGGCCGCCCGGGGGTGGTCGACCGCGCCGTCCGTCCAGCGGACCGTCATCTCGAAGCCGGCGGGCAGCCACGGCACGCCGAGCGCGACCGCGAGGTGCACGGCCGCGCCGTGCGCCGAACCGAGCACCGCGCCCGGGTACCGCCGGCGGGGGTACTGGTCGACGAACCAGCGGGCCACCCGTTCGACGTCCACCGTGGCGGCCTGCTCCACCGGCAGCGCCACCCGACCGGCGGTCCGGGCGACCGCCGCCCGGCGCACCGGTTCCGGCGCACCGGGAAACCGCGCCAGGGAGGGTGGGTGACCGAGGTCGGCGCAGTCCGCCCCACGCAGCGCCCGGGCGGCGGCGGCCACCAGGACCCGGGCGGTACTGCCCGCCGCCACCACCCGTTCACCGGCGGGGCCGGCGCCGTCAGCCGGCACCCCGGTCCGCGTCCCGCGTCCCGGCCCGACCGTCCCTCGTTCGCTCACCACGCGGCCCGGCTTCCCGTCCGGATGGGGTTCAAACGGGGTGTCCGCCACCGGGCGGGGGGATTCAACGGCTGCTGGCCCTTCGGTGGCTGCCGGCCCCGGACGGGCCCGGCGCACCCGCCGTCCCCGACGGTTCCCTCGTCGGGCTGGTCGGCGACCGGGCTGCTCCGGGTCGGTTCCGGCGGTTTCGGGCCGTACGGGGTGGGCATCCCCGTGCCATGGCCGATGACCCGACCACCGCTGCGGCGGGCGCCACCATCACCGCCTACCCGGACGGGCCGCTGCTGGTGCGGGGCGACTTCGTCCTGGTCACCCCCGAGGGGCGCACCATCGAGACACGGCGGGGGACGGTGGCGCTGTGCCGGTGCGGGCAGTCGGCGTTGAAGCCGTTCTGCGACGGCACGCACAAGGTGGTCGACTTCCGCACCGCCTGAGCGCCGGCCCGGGTGGTAGCAGGGGACCCCTGTTACCGCTTTTTGAGGAGCAGGGGTCCCCTGCTACCACCTGGGGCAAGTCGGGTGGTCAGGCGGCCAGCGGCACCGGGGCCGACGTCGGGCGCAGTGAGCTGCGTCCGGCTGACCAGCTGGTGAGCAGGTGGGTGGCGAAGAGCCGGTCCACGGCCAGACAGGCCGCCGCGCCGAAGAGCACGTCGCCGGTTCGGGCCGGCTCGGCGCGGGCCAGACCGCCGCAGAGGTCGTACGCGGCGATCTGCTCGTGCACCGCGTCGGCCTCGACGTGTTCGTCGTAGAAGCGGGTGGCCACCTCGTCGAAGCCGAGTCGGCGCAGCCCGTTGCCGTACCGGCGGTTCGGCAGCGAGGAGGTCATCTCGAAGGCGGCGAGGTGCCCGACCAGCGCGCCGCGCAACCGGCGGTGCAGTCCGAACAGGGAGATCACGTTGCTGGTCGCCAGGGTCACCCCGGGCACCGCGTCGAGGTGGGCGGCGTACCCGGGGTCGAGGCCGAGCCGGTCCAGGGTGAGCCGGAACAGTTCGGCGTGCATGCGCTCCGGCCGGCCGCCGCCGTACTCGTCGGCCTGGATCTCCACCAGCGCGGCCTTGACCGCACCGCCCAGCCGGGGGATCGCCCAGGAGTGCGGATCGGCCTCCTTGAGGTGGTAGATCGAGCGGTGCGTGACGAACTCCCGGAACTGCGCCAGGGTGGCCCGCCGGTGCAGGGTGGCGGCCAGGGACGGACCGTCGTCGGCCCGGACCAGCGCGGCCAGCGCCGCCGGCAGGTCGGCCGGCTCCGTCGCCGGCAGCGGCCCGACCAGCCGGCGCAGGGCCGCCTCGAACCGTCGTTCGAGGCGGGCCCGCAGGGCCAGCAGCGACGGCTGCCACTCCCACTCCTCGTCGACCCCGGTCCAGCCCCGGTAGTGCAGCTCGTAGCAGAGGAACAGGGTCAGTTGCAGGTCCTCGTCGGTGAGCGGGTCGACCGGGTCGCAGTCGAGGTGTTCGGGAATGTCGTGCGGCGGTTCCCGCCACGCCGTGACCAGGGCGGCCGAGACCGGGCCGCGTGGCCCGGGCAGCGGCGCGGGGCCGTGTGCGCGGGCGGCGGGGTCGGACATGGCGCCTCCCTGATCGACTGCGCGGTAGATGCCCCGGCCGCGATGGCCTAAACGGTCGCCGGCCGCGACGCGTCCACCCCAGGTCCGACCGGCACGTCCGCCTACGTCCGACCGCCGGTCCGACCGACCCGTCCGCCGAGGTCCGACCGACGGTCCGCTCCGACCGGTACGTCCGCCCACCGACCGGGCGGCGGCGGGGCGGTCAGGCCCGGCCGCGGCCCGGCGTGCCGGCGTCCACGTACCGCAGCACCGCGCCGACGCCGTCGGTCAGCCCGGGGGCCTCCTCCGGCCCCAGCACGGTCACCGCCGCGTCGGTGCCGACCAGCGCCCGCACCAGTGCCGCGTCGGCGCGTACCCGCTGGGGGTCGTCGACGGCCATGGCGGTGAGCTGCCCCGGGTCGATGGCGATCTCGGTCGGTTCCGAGCCGATCCAGAGCTCCTCCGTGGAGGACGGGTCGTCCACGATCAGCATGGTGTCGACCTGGTTGCGTTGCAGCGCGCCGACCACCGCGTCGAGGCCCGCGCCGACGTCCTCCTGGACGCCGAACCGGTCCAGCGTCTCCTGGATCCGCCGGTCGGCCACCTCGGCGACGGCCTGCACGGTGACGTCCTCCATGGCCGCCGGGTCCGCGCCCCCGGTCCGCTTGCCGGCATCGGTGCGGACCAGCCGGTCCTGCCAGCGTGGGGGCAGCTGCGCGGCGATCACCCCGGTGGCCCGGACGTCCCCGGCGAGGACCACCACCTCCGCGCCGACCCGTTCGGCCAGCGTGACCGTGGCCGCCGCCGCGTCGCCCGCGTTGTGGTGCCAGGCTTCGGTGGCCGCGCGCTGGTAGCGGGACTGGGACCAGCCGCCGGGCTGCACCCGTCGGAGCTGGTAGCTCTCCCGACCCCGGACGTGGGCCCGACGCGGCACCCCACCGGCGCTGACCGCCACCGCGTCGGCACCGGTCCGGTCGGCCAGCACCCGGACCCAGGCGACCTGCTCACCCCGCTGGGCGACCAGCGGCATGGTGTGCGGCAGCGGGCCGTACGCGGCCAGGTCCCGGATCGGCGGCGCGTGGAGGTACTCGGTGAGCGCGACCCGGCCCCGGCGGGCGAAGAGGGCCAGCCCGTAGTCCCCGGGCAGCGGGGCGTGGCCCCGGACCATCCGGTCCAGTGCCGCGACGGTGTCCGGGTCCGCTCCCTGTTCGGCGAGGCGGCCCGCCAGGTCCCGCCACCGCAGGTCCAGGGCGGGACGTGCGTCCTGGGTGTCCCGGGAGGCGTCCAGGTAGACCGAACACCACGGTCCGGGACGCTCGTAGAGCGGGCGCAGGAAGGACAGCTCCATGCTCGACCCCTTTCCGGCTCGGCCCCGCGCTTACCCGCACCGGTGGGGTTGTCACCTCATCCGCCGTCCGGCGCCGGGACGGGCGGGCGGACGCGCCGTGATCACGTTCACTCATGTCGTTCAACCCACCCGACCGATACCATCGGTGCACAGAACAGGACTTACGGTGGTGATGATGGACAGCGACCTCCGACGCCCGCGGATCCTCCGCCCGACCGGCAGGATCTTCACCGGGCGGGTGGTGCGCTTCATGGACGGCTACACCCGTGAGATGCGGGTGGGGCAGCCGATCCTGGTGGCGGTGATGACCGCGGCGAGCCTGACCCAGGTGCTGACCCTGCTGGTGCGGATGCTACTCAAGGCCGGTGGCGCCGGCGGGCCGGCCCGGCGCGGCTTCAAGGAGCTCAAGAAGGGGCCGGAGTTCCTGGTCACACCGATGCGCCTGCGCGACGCCGAGGGGCAGCTCTACGAGGTCGAACTGCACGGCCACCTGGCCCAGAGCGCGGTGCATCCCGGTGACCACGTCCAGCTCACCCTGCGCGACCAGGGCGACCCGGATCTCCCGCCCCGGATCGAGCGGATCGTCAACATCACCACCACGCAGTGGCTGACCCCACGACCGCCGACGGTCTGGTCCCACTTCGGGCCGCCGCTGCTCCTCCAGGCGTTCGTCGGGGTGCTGGTGGTGGTGCTGGTGGTGGCCTGGGTGCTCGCCGTCTGAGCCGGACGGGTTTGCCGGCCCGGGGCACCGGGCAGGCAGCCGGAGCATGTTCCCCGGTTTCACGCCGACCGACGTCGACCTCGGGCCGGTGCGCCCGGTTCGCCGCCCGCTGGTGGCACTGGTTCTTCCTCGGCCAACGGGAGAAGGCCGCCGAGCGGGTGATCAACCTCGATCCGGACGCCTGGTACGGCGGATCGCCGGTGCAGATGGGCGCGGAGGCCTACGCCGACTACCGCCGGGCCATCCACGATCCGGCCACGGTGCACGCGATGTGCGAGGACTACCGGGCCGGCCTCGGTCCGGACCGGGCCGCCGACGACGCCGACCGGGCGGCGGGACGGCGGATCGCCTGCCCGGTGCTGTTCGTCCACTCGGAACGCGACGACCTGGCCGACCTCTACGGCGACCCGGCGGCGATCTGGCGGGACTGGGCGGACGACGTCTCCGCCACCTCGATCGACTGCGGGCACCACATGGCCGAGGAGGCGCCGGAGCGGCTCGCCGCCGAGCTGGCCGCCTTCCTGGCCGGCTGAGCGCCGCGCCGGGTCACCGCGCCGCTGGCGTCAGCCCACCGGGGCCGGGGTCCGGACCGGAGCGGCGGCCGGCGCGAGCCGGCCCCGGCGGCGGGCCCACCGCTCGAACACCAGCGTCGCGAACGGCGGAACCGCGCAGGCCAGGGCCACCAGCGTGATCCCCCAGCCCCACCGCTGCTGGCGGGCGACCAGCAGGGTCAGCAGGCCGTACGCCATGAAGAGCGCGCCGTGCACCGGCCCGAAGACCTGCACGCCGATCTCGTTGCCGGGTGGCCCGTACTTGACCGCCATCCCGACCAGCAGGCCCAGCCAGGAGCACGCCTCGGCGACGGCCACCACCACGAACCACCGGGTCACCTTCTCGCGCACGTGCTCTCCCCTCTCGCGCGGGCCATGTTAGGGGTCCCAGTGGGTACAACGACAGACAGGTGGCCGTGGCGCGAGCCGGATCACGCCGGACTGCGCTGGACGGGGAAAGGGACCTCCGACCTCTTCCCCGTACCGCCGGTACGTGCGAGGTTGGAGACACCAGGGGTGACAGGGTGGTGACCATGGGCGAGGACGTCGGGATTCGGACCTTCACACGGGAGGACCGGGCCCGGTACCGGGAAAAGGTGCGCCGTTGCCTCGACGTCTTCGCCGAGATGCTGCGGGAGTCCCGCTTCGAGGCCGACCGCCCGACGACCGGGCTGGAGATCGAGCTCAACCTGGTCGACGACGCGTCGATGCCGGCGATGCGCAACGCCGACGTGCTCGCCGCCGTCGCCGACCCGAGCTTCCAGACCGAACTGGGCCAGTTCAACGTGGAGATCAACGTCGCCCCCCGGCGACTCGCCGGCACCGGCACCGCCGAGTTCGAGGAGAGCGTCCGGGCCAGCCTGAACGCGGCGGAGGAGAAGGCCCGCACGGTCGGCGCGCACATGGTGATGATCGGAATCCTGCCGACGCTGCGGCCGGAGCACCTCACCGCCGGAACCCTCTCGGCGAACCCGCGTTACCGCCTGCTCAACGAGCAGATCTTCGCCGCCCGGGGCGAGGACCTGCGGATCGCGATCAGCGGCGTGGAGCGGCTGGCGACCACCGCCGACACGATCACCCCGGAGGCCGCCTGCACCAGCACGCAGTTCCACCTCCAGGTCAGCCCGGCCCGGTTCGCCGACTACTGGAACGCGGCCCAGGCCGTGGCCGGGGTGCAGGTGGCGCTCGGGGCCAACGCGCCGCTGCTGTTCGGCCGGGAACTGTGGCGGGAGACCCGGATCCCGCTGTTCGAGCAGGCCACCGACACCCGGGCCGAGGAGATCAAGGCCCAGGGTGTACGCCCCCGGGTCTGGTTCGGGGAACGCTGGATCACCAGCGTTTTCGACCTCTTCGAGGAGAACGTGCGATATTATCCCGCGCTGCTGCCGATCTGTGACCCGGAGGACCCGGCCGAGACGCTCGCCGCCGGGGACGTTCCCAAGCTGGCCGAGCTGCGGCTGCACAACGGCACCGTCTACCGCTGGAACCGGCCGGTCTACGACGTGGTGCGGGGCCGGCCGCACCTGCGGGTGGAGAACCGGGTCCTGCCGGCCGGGCCGACCGTCCTGGACACCGTCGCCAACGGCGCGTTCTACTTCGGCCTCGTCCGGGCGCTGGCCGAGTCGGACCGGCCGCTGTGGTCGCAGATGTCGTTCAGCGCGGCCGAGGAGAACTTGCACGCCTGCGCCCGGCACGGCATCGACGCCCAGGTGTTCTGGCCGGGGCTGGGCTACCTGCCGGTCACCGAGCTGGTGCTGCGTCGGCTGCTGCCCCTTGCCCACCACGGTCTGGACCGGTGGGGGCTGGACCCGGCGGAGCGGGACCGGCTGCTCGGCATCATCGAGGGCCGCTGCCTGACCGGGCGTAACGGCGCGTCCTGGCAGGTGGCCACGCTGCACCGGTTCGAGGGCGAGGACCACGTCGACCGACCGGAGGCGCTGCGCCGGATGCTCGGCCACTACGTCGACCTGATGCACAGCAACCGTCCCGTCCACGAGTGGCCGCTGCCCTGAGCCCGCCCGGGCCGGAGTGAACGGCAGGCGACCGGGCGGCGGTGGCCGACCCGGTCGTCACCAGGGCGAGGGGTCGTCGCGAAGCCGGCTGTAGAGATACCCGTCGCGCCACCGTCCGGCCCGGAACTCGCAGGAGCGGACGACACCCTCGAACTGGAAGCCCGCCCTGGTCAGCGCCCGCTGCTCGGCGATGTTCTCCGGCTGGGTGCCGGCCTGGATGCGCTGGACCGGGGTGTGCGAGAACAGGTAGTCGCAGAGCATGGCCTGTGCCCGCCAGCCGACGCCGCGCCCCCGCCACTCGGGCAGCAGGGCGATGCCGATCTCCCAGTGCCGGGCGGACCCGCCGTACGAGCCCGCCCGGTAGCTGACGAGACCGGCCGCCACCCGCCCGGCGTCACCGGGCCCGCCAGCGTCCGGCGGCGGGACGTCCGGCGCGCCGCCGGAGTCGGAGTCGACAGGTTCCCGGTCCGGCCGTCCACGGTCGACCTCGACCATCAACCGGCCGTCGTCAGCGCCGAGGTAGCCGTCGGCGGCGAACCGTCGGGCCGGCTCCCCGGCGTCCCGGAATCCCGCCCAGTCCGGGCCGATCAGCCCCGGCTCGGTGAGGAAGCGGCGGAACATGGCCAGGTCGGCCTCGACGACCGGGCGGAGCCGGACGCCGAGCCAGCCGGAGCCGCTCACCGGATGTCGCCATCGGTCGTCATGGTGCCCCGGCTCCAGTTCGCTCGGGACACGGCCCGGACCTCGGTCAGCAGCATGCCGACCATCCTCGCATCCGGCAAGATCAGACTGACACCCGACGATCTCCTGCGGGTCGCAGACTGCCCGTTGCGCCGTCGTCACCCTCCCCCGACCCCGGTCGCCGGCACCCGTTCGGGCAGCCGGTCAGAGGGCCACGATCGCCGCCGTCTCCGCGGGCAGCTCCACCGCGTCCCGCATCACGGTCACCCCCGTGCCGGTGGCGAGCAGCACCTGGCGCACCACCCCGGGCAGGTTGACCCGCTGTGCCTTGTCGGCGAGGTTCGCCACCACCAGGCACTCCCCGCGCCGGACCACCAGGAACCGGTCGCCGTGGCGCACGTCGATCCGGTCCAGCCGGGGGTCGGACAGGTCGGGCCGGGCCTTGCGCAACGCGATCAGCCGGCGGTGGAACGTCAGCATCTCCCGGTGCTCGGGCTTGTCCAGTTCCGCCCAGTCCAGCCGGGACCGGGTGAACGTCTCCGGGTCCTGCGGGTCCGGGACCTCCCCCTCCGGCCACCCGTGCGCGGCGAACTCCCGCCGCCGGCCGGTGGCGACCGCGGTGGCCAGTTCCGGCTCCGGGTGACTGGTGAAGAACTGCCACGGCGTGGTCGCGCCCCATTCCTCCCCCATGAACAGCATCGGGGTGAACGGCGCGGTCATCAGCAGCGTCGCGCCGACCCGCAGCAGCGCCGGGGAGAGGGTGGCGGAGATCCGGTCACCGGTGGCCCGGTTGCCGATCTGGTCGTGGTTCTGGAGGTACGCCACGAACCGGTGTCCGGGCACCCGCTGCCGGTCGACCGGCCGGCCGTGGCTGCGGTTGCGGAAGCTCGACCAGGTGCCGGCGTGGAAGAACGCCCCGGTGAGGACCGCCTCCAGGCAGTCCAGCGAGCCGAAGTCGGCGTAGTAGCCCTGCCGTTCCCCGGTGAGCAGGGTGTGCAGGGCGTGGTGCGCGTCGTCGTTCCACTGCGCGTGCAGGCCCATCCCGCCCGCCTCGCGCGGGGTGACCAGCCGGGGGTCGTTCAGGTCGGACTCGGCGATCAGCGACAGCGGCCGGCCGAGGTGGGTGGCGAGCGACTCCACCTCGACGGCCAGTTCCTCCAGCAGCGGCGTCGCCCGGTCGTCGGCGAGCGCGTGCACCGCGTCCAGCCGCAGGCCATCGACGTGGTAGTCGCGCAGCCACATCCGCACGCTGTCGACGATGTAGCGGCGCACCTCGTCGGAGTGCGGCCCGTCCAGGTTGACCGAGCGCCCCCAGGTGTTGTTGCCCTCGGTGAGGTACGGCCCGAACCGCGGCGCGTACGCCCCGGAGGGGCCGAAATGGTTGTAGACGACGTCGAGGATCACCCCCAGTCCCCGGCGGTGTGCCGCGTCGACCAGCCGTTTCAGGCCGTCCGGGCCGCCGTAGGCGTGGTGTGGGGCGAACCAGCAGACCCCGTCGTAACCCCAGTTGTGCTCGCCGTTGAAGGCGTTCACCGGGAGCAGTTCGATCATGTCGACCCCGAGGTCGACGAGGTGGTCGAGGCGGTCGATCACCGCGTCGAAGGTGCCCTCCGGGGTGAACGTGCCGACGTGCAGCTCGTACAGGACGCTGCCGGGCAGTTGCCGGCCGGTCCACCCCTGGTCCTGCCAGGCGAAGGCGGCGTGGTCGTAGACCCGGCTCGGCCCGTGCACGCCCGCCGGCTGCCAGGGTGAGCGCGGGTCCGGCAGGGCGCTCCCGTCGTCGTCGAGCAGGAACGCGTAGTCGGTGCCGGGCCCGGCGTCGGGTGCCTCGGCCCGCCACCAGCCGCCCGGCGCGGGGGTCATCTCCCGGTCGGCGTCGCCGGTGATCCGCAGCCGGACCCGTTCGGCCTCGGGTGCCCACACGGTGAACTCGGTCATGACGTCTCCCCGGACTCGGTGGGAGCGAGCAGCGCGACGGGATAGGCGCCGAGCAGGTCGGCCAGCGGCACCCGTCCGCCACCGTAGACCCGCCCGGTGAACAGTTCGGTCAGGTCGTGAACGGGAAGCGACAGGCTGGTGTCGCCCCAGCCGCCCCGCCGGTCCAGCCCCACCGGCAGCCGGGTGGCGACCGCGAACACGCCGCCGGTGTCGAAGCAGAGGGCGTGGTCGGCGGCGGGTCCGTGCGCCGGCACCGGGCGGTGGTCGGTGAAGAGGTCCGGCCGGTCCCGGCGCAGCCGCAGGGTGCGGGAGACCACCAGCAGCTTCGCCGCGCCGCTCGCGTCGACCGGGGGCCGCCAGCCGGCGTCGAGGCGGGCCAGCAGCTCCCGGCGTACGGCGAAGTCGACCGGGCGGCGGTTGTCCGGGTCGACCAGGGAGTTGTCCCACAGCTCGGTGCCCTGGTAGGTGTCCGGCACCCCGGGCATGGCGAGCTGGACCAGCTTCTGCCCGAGCGCGTTCGACCAGCCCGCGCCGGTGATCTCCCCGGCGAAGGCGGTGATCGAGGCGTGCAGGGCCGGGTCGTCGTAGAGCCGGTCGACCAGGGCGTGCAGGGCCCGCTCGAAGACCGGGTCCGGGTCGGCCCAGCTGGTCGAGGCGGCGGCTTCCCGGGCGGCCTTCTCCACGTACGCGTGCAGCCGCTCGCGTTCGATCGGCCAGGCGCCGACCACGGTCTGCCAGAGCAGGTGGGCGAAGGCCGGGTCGGGCAGCGGCGCCTGCGCCATCCACCGGCCGACCTGCTCGGCCCAGCGCTGCGGCAGCTCGCTGAGCACGGCGAGCCGGGCCCGCACGTCCTCGCCGCGCTTGGTGTCGTGGGTGGAGAGCGTGGTCATCGCCCTCGGCCAGCGACGCTGCCGGGCGGTGGCGAAACGGTGGAACTCCTCCGGCGGGGTGCCGAAGTGCGCGGGACTGCCGCCGACCTCGTTGAGCGCGACGAACCGGCTCCACCGGTAGTAGGCGGTGTCCTCCACGCCCTTGGCCATCACCGCGCCGCTGAGCTGCGGGAACCGCTGGCCGAGTTCGTCGTCCGGGTCACGCAGCCGGGCGGTGACCGCGTCCAGGGCCGCGGTCAGGTCCGGCCGGCGGCGGCCGGCCTCGGCGCGGGCGGTGGCCAGGTGCCGGGCGCCCTCGGGCGGGTAGCCCCGGTAGACCGGGAAGCCGGCGGCCAGCTCGGCGAGGGCGGCCCGGGCGTCGGACCGGTCGACGTCGGGGACGAGGGCGGCCAGCCGGGTCAGCTCGGCGGCGAGCAACCGGGTGGCGGCGGCGAGCTTGGTGTCGTGGATCAGCTCCGGCCAGGAGGTGGCGGTGCCGGTGAGTCGGGTGTCCAGGGCGGTGAAGTCGCCCTCGGCCCGCCGGTCCACGAAGAGGCCGCAGACCGCGGCGAGCGCCTCGTAACCGGTGGTGCCGTCCACCGGCCACTCCGGCAGTTCCTCGCCGTACTCCAGGATCTTCTCCACCACCAGCCAGGCGGCCGGCGCGGCGGCCCGCAGGCGGGCCAGGTAGGCGGCCGGGTCGCGCAGCCCGTCGGGGTGGTCGACCCGGATGCCGTCGACCTCCCCGGCCGCCGCCCAGCGCAGCACCTCGGCGTGCGTGGCGGCGAAGACCTCCGGGTCCTCCACCCGCAGCCCGGCCAGGTCGGAGACGGCGAAGAAGCGGCGGTACGTCAGCTCGGCGTCGCCGCGTCGCCAGGAGACCAGTTCGTAGTGCTGCCGGTCGTGCACCTCGGTGGGGCTGCCGTCGCCGGTGCCGTCGGCGACCGGGAAGCGGTGCTCGTGGTAGCGCAGTTCCCCGTCGACCAGCTTGAGGTCGCCGAGGGCGTCCGGGGTGTCGGCGAGCACCGGCAGCAGCAGCCGGCCGGCGTCCCAGTCGATGTCGAACCAACGCGCGTACGTCGACTCCCGGCCCCGGCACAGCACGTCCCACCAGGCCGGGTTGGCCTCCGGCCGGGCCACCCCGGCGTGGTTGGGGACGATGTCCACGACCAGGCCGAGCCCGGCCGCGCGCAACACGGCCACCAGTCGCCGTCGGGCCGCCTCGCCGCCGAGTTCCGGGTTGACCGCGCGGTGGTCGACCACGTCGTAGCCGTGCGCGGAACCGGGGGTGGCGGTCAGCAGCGGCGCGCTGTAGAGGTGGGAGACGCCCAGGTCGGCGAGGTAGTCGACGAGGTCGGCGGTGGTGTCCAGGTCGAAGCCGGGGCGGACCTGCACCCGGTAGGTGGCGTCGACCCGACGGCCGGGCGGCGGTACGGAAGAATCGGCGCTCGCCGGCATCAGACCGTCCTCTCCAGGACCACCAGGGAACGGTCCGGCACCCGCAGGGCACCGCCCGCGCCGATCACCGTCGTGCCGTCCGGGTCGGGATCGGCGGTGCTGATCACGCACTGCCACTTCTGGCCGAACTCGCCGCCGGGCAGGGTGAAGTCCAGCGGGGCGTCGTGGGCGTTGAAGCAGAGCAGGAACGAGTCGTCCCGGTGGCGCTGGCCGTACTGGCCGCGCTCGCGGATGCCCTCGCCGTTGACGAAGAGGGTGACCGCGCGACCGAAGTCGTTGCCCCAGTCGTCGCCGTTCATCTCCCGCCCGTCCGGGGTGTACCAGGCCAGGTCGGGCAGGGGCTGCTCGGCGGTCCGGCCGCCGACCGGCAGGCCGGTGAAGAAGCGGCGGCGGCGGAACACCTGGTGCCGGGCCCGGAAGTCGGTGAGCGTACGGACGAAGTCCAGCAGTTGCTCGTCGACGTTCTCCCAGTCGATCCAGGCCAGCTCGCTGTCCTGGCAGTAGGCGTTGTTGTTGCCGTGCTGGGTGCGGCCCAGCTCGTCGCCGTGGCCGATCATCGGCACGCCCTGGGAGAGCATCAGGGTGGCCAGGAAGTTGCGCCGCTGCCGGGCCCGCAGGGCGAGCACGTCCTCGTCGTCGGTGGGGCCCTCGACGCCGCAGTTCCAGGACCGGTTGTGGCTCTCGCCGTCCCGGTTCTCCTCGCCGTTGGCCTCGTTGTGCTTGTCGTTGTACGCCACCAGGTCGGCGAGGGTGAACCCGTCGTGGCAGGTGACGAAGTTGATGCTGTGGAACGGCTTGCGGCCGTCGTCCTGGTAGAGGTCGGCGGAACCGGAGATCCGGGAGGCGAACTCGGCCAGGGTGGCCGGCTCACCGCGCCAGAAGTCCCGGACGGTGTCCCGGTACTTGCCGTTCCACTCGGTCCACACCGGCGGGAAGTTGCCGACCTGGTAGCCGCCGGGGCCGACGTCCCACGGCTCGGCGATCAGCTTGACCTGGCTGACCACCGGGTCCTGCTGGACCACCTCGAAGAACGTGGAGAGGCGGTCCACCTCGTAGAACTCCCGGGCCAGGGTGGCGGCGAGGTCGAACCGGAAGCCGTCGACGTGCATCTCCTGCACCCAGTACCGCAGCGAGTCCATGATCAGTTGCAGCGAGTGCGGGCTGCGGACGTTGAGGCTGTTGCCGGTGCCGGTGTAGTCGACGTAGTAGCGCCGATCCTCCTCCGACAGCCGGTAGTAGCTGGGGTTGTCCACCCCCTTGAAGCTCAGCGACGGCCCGAGGTGGTTGCCCTCGGCGGTGTGGTTGTAGACCACGTCGAGGATCACCTCGATGCCGGCGGCGTGCAGCGCCCGGACCATGCCCCGGAACTCCTGCACCTGCTGGCCGAGGCGGCCCAGCGCGGAGTAGCCGTGGTGCGGGGCGAAGAAGCCGACGGTGTTGTAACCCCAGTAGTTGCGCAGGCCCATGTCGGCCAGGCGGTGGTCGTGCACGAACTGGTGCACCGGCATCAGCTCGATCGCGGTCACCCCGAGCCGGGTCAGGTGCTCGATCATCGGCGGGGAGGCGATGCCGGCGTACGTGCCGCGCAGTTCCTCGGGGATGCCGGGATGCCGCATGGTCAGGCCGCGCACGTGCGCCTCGTAGATCACCGAGTGGTGGTACGGCGTGCGGGGCGGCCGGTCGTTGCCCCAGTCGAAGTACGGGTTCACCACGACCGACTTGGGCATGAACGCCGCGGAGTCGGCCTCGGACATCCGGTCCGGCTCGCCCAGCACGTAGTCGTAGACCGCGGGATCCCACTGCACGTCCCCGTCGATCGCCTTGGCGTACGGGTCGATCAGCAGCTTGTGCGGGTTGCAGCGCAACCCGTTGGCCGGGTCGTACGGCCCGTGGACCCGGTAGCCGTACCGCTGCCCCGGCTCGACGCCCGGGATGTACCCGTGCCAGACGTGGGCGTCGACCTCGCGGAGCCGGACCCGGCGTTCCGCGCCGGTGTCCCACTCGTCGAAGAGGCAGAGGTCGACCGCCTCGGCCACCTCCGAGAAGATCGCGAAGTTGGTGCCCATCCCGTCGTAGGTGGCCCCCAGTGGATAGCGGTCCCCCGGCCAGACCTGCATGTCGCTCCTTCGGGCATGGTTCGTCGACCGCGTCGCCGGGCGGAGCCCGCCGACGCGCACGCCGGTATTGCCCCACCGCACCGCACGCCAATCCACCCGACCGGTCCGTGTCCCGAAATACACCCGGCTGGGCGACTCAAACCTGGACGTGTCGCTCGTCACCTTCCGCCCCGCTCGGGATGCGAGGTGCCGCCCGATGCCTTTCCCTTGGTGCGGGCGCGCACGCGCGTCCGCACCCGGCCGCTCGGCCCCACCATCACCCACCCTCCGCCGCCATCGACGTCGGCGTGCGCCCTCCTGCCTGGACGGAGAACTACTGTGACGACCCCGCGGGTCGGCGAGCACCTCGCGAGCCCCTCGGACCGGCCCTGCCGGCCCACCCTCACCTCCCGCCCCCAGATCCCGCAGCCCGCCGGGTCGACCTCCCGTCCGCGCCGGATCCTGATGCTCTCCTGGGAGTACCCGCCGGTGCTCGTCGGCGGGCTCGGTCGCCACGTGCACGCCCTCTCGCTGGCCCTGGTCGCCGCCGGGCACGAGGTCACCGTGGTCACCCGGCACGCCGAGGGCGCCCCGCTGGAGGAGTACGCCGACGGCGTGCGGATCGTCCGCGCCGCCGAGGACCCGGTGACCTTCCCCCTGGCCACCGGTTCGCTGCTGGCCTGGACGATGGCGTTCAACCACACCCTCACCCGGGCCGCGCTGCGCGCCGCCGAGTCCGGCGGGTACGACGTGGTGCACGCCCACGACTGGCTCGTCGCGCACACCGCGATGACGCTGCGTGACCACCTGGACGTGCCGCTGGTGAGCACGATCCACGCCACCGAGGCGGGACGGCACCAGGGCTGGCTGCCGGAGGAGATGAACCGCACCATCCACGGCGTCGAGCACTGGCTCAGCAACGAGTCCGGCCGGGTGATCGTCTGCTCCGGGTACATGCGCGACGAGGTGACCGGGCTGTTCGGCGTGCCCGCCGGGCGGGTCGACGTGGTGCCCAACGGGGTCGAGCCGCACCGCTGGAAGGCCCCGGTGGCCGCGGTCGCCGCCGCCCGCCGCCGGTTCGCCGGGGACGGGCCGCTGGTCACCTTCGCCGGCCGGCTGGTCTACGAGAAGGGGGTGCAGCACCTCCTCGCCGGCCTGCCCCGGTTGCGGGACCGGCACCCCGGGCTGCGCGCCGTGATCGTCGGCGACGGGCCGTACCGGGGTGAGCTGGAGGCCGAGGTGCACCGGCTCGGCCTGGCCGGCACGGTCAGCCTGCCGGGCTTCCTCGGTGGCACCGACCTGCCCGCCGTGATGGCGGCGTCGGACTGCTTCGCGGTGCCGAGCATCTACGAGCCGTTCGGCATGGTGGCGTTGGAGGGGGCGGCGGCCGGCGCGCCCCTCGCCGTCGCCGCGACCGGGGGTCTCGCCGAGATCGTCGAGCCCGGCGTGACCGGCATGACCTTCCGCCCGCAGGACCCCGACGGGCTCAGCGAGGCAGTGCACGCGCTGCTCTCGGACACCGACCGGGCCCGGGCGCTCGCCCGGCGCGCCCGCGCCATGGTGCACGAGCAGTACGGCTGGGCGGCCATCGCGCAGCGCACCGTCGACAGTTACGCCACCGCCATCGCCGGCTCCTCGTCGTTCACCGCGGCGCAGGCGGCCGAGCGGATGGCGCACGGCCGTCCCGCCTCCCCGGCCGTCGGGGAGGGCAACCTGCTCGTCGCCGCCGGCCTGCGCTGAGGTGGTAGCAGGGGCCCCCTGTTACCGATTTCTGTCGAACAGGGGGCCCCTGCAACCACCCCAGCGGCCCCTGCAACCACCCGAGCACCGCCTGCAACCACCCGAGCACCCCCCGCCCAGCACGGGGGCGGTCGCGTGGCGATGGGCCGATCGGCGCGTGGCCGCTCCCGTCCGGGCATCCTGATCTGCCGTTACGATCTTGTATCCGCACTGGTCAGCGCAGGTATGCATCGGACAGACTCGCAGCATCCGACCGGGACTAGGTCCGAGGAGGATTGGGTGCGGGTGCTCCTGGTGGAAGACGACCTGCGGGTCGCGGCGGTTCTCGCCGCGGCGCTGCGGCGGCGGGGGCACGAGGTGGTCCAGGCACTGACGGCGGCGGAGGCGGTACGGGCGGAGCCGGTCGATCTCATCCTGCTCGACATGAACCTGCCCGACCGCGACGGCCTGGAGGTGTGCCGGCGGATCCGCCAGCTCAGCGAGGAGGTCGCCATCATCGCGGTGACCGCCCGGGGCGAGGAGCACGACCGGGTGGCCGGGTTGCGCGCCGGTGCCGACGACTACGTGGTGAAGCCCTTCTCGATGGTCGAGTTGCAGGCCCGCATCGAGGCGGTGATGCGGCGCACCGGCCGTGCCGCCGGCACCGCCCGCGCCACCGCCGCCCTCCAGGTCGGCGACCTGCGCGTCGACGTCGACGCCCGGCGGGTCTGGCTGGCCGGCCGGGAGGTCGGCCTGTCCCGTAAGGAGTTCGACCTGCTGGTGGTGCTGGCCCGGCAGGCCGGCACGGTGGTGTCCCGGGACCGGTTGCAGATGGAGGTATGGCACACCACCTGGGCGACCCGGCACAATCTCGACGTCCACGTCGCGGCGCTGCGCGGGAAGTTGGACGACGCCAGCCTGGTGGAGACGGTACGCGGAGTCGGCTACCGACTCCGGGCCGGCTGATCACCGACGGTGACGGCCAGCGGGGCGGCAACCTCAGATCATCCTCAAGAATCCCAGCTGGCGGCCCCATGAACGGCCCGTTACGGGTGTGCTGTCGGTACCCCAGCCATCCCTCCTGTTTGGAGATCCCCTTTGAGATACAGACGGACTACGGCCGGTGTGTTCTCCGCCCTGTTCGCCGTCACCCTCGTCGCGACGGCGTTGCCCGCCCAGGCGCAGGGGCAGCCCGCGCTCGCCGCGGCCCAGTTGCAGGCGGAGCCGAACCAGGTCCAGGGTCTGACGGTCGTCCAGGGCGACGGGTACGCGACCCTGGCCTGGACCCCGGTCGACGGCGCGACCGACTACCAGATCGAGCGGACGCCGGTCGCCGAGGACGGCACCGCCACCGGGCCGGCGGTGATCAGCGGTCTCTGGCGGCCGAACCGCCAGGTCAACAACACCTCGCCGACCTTCGCCGACGCCGGTTTCGCCCCCGGGAACCGGTTCCAGTGGCGGGTCCGCGCCCGCGTCGGCACCACCGCGCAGCCGTACTCGGCGCCGGTCAGCGGCACCACCCGGGCGCACTGGGGCGACCCGAACACCCCGGGTCAGAACCTGCGCACGCAGTGGGAGACCACGCTGGGCGCGCAGTACACCAGCGACGTCAACGAGTACGCCTACACCGCGGCGGTCGACGAGCTGAGCGAGCGGGTCCGGGTGGTGGAGATCGGCCGTACCATCCAGAACCGGCCGATCAACATGTTCGTCATCGGCTACCCGAAGCCGCCGGCCACGCCGGAGGCGGTCGCCGCGACGAACCCGCTGGTGGTCAACTGCAACGTGCACGGCAACGAGCCCGGTGACCGGGAGGCCTGCCTCATCATGGCCCGGCAGCTCGCCTTCACCGACGACGCCGGCACGCTCGACAAGCTGTCGAAGACCACCATGCTGATCGTGCCGACGATCAACGGCGACGGCCGGGCGGCCGGCAGCCGGGGCAACTCCACCGGTCAGGACCTGAACCGGGACTACTCGCTGATCCGCCAGCCGGAGACCCAGGCCTTCGTGGAGATGGTCCGCGACTACCGGCCCATCGCCAGCTTCGACGGCCACGAGTACGGCAACACCAACACCGGTGACCTGCCGATGCTGCCGCCGCGTCACCAGAACGTGTCCCAGGGGATCTTCGACAGGTCGCAGGACATGATCGAGGGGCACATGTACACCGAGGGCGCCAAGGACGGCTGGTGGGCCTGCCCGTACGGCTGCACCGGCGCCGGCGTGGGCCTGAGCGAGGAGACCATCCTGCGCAACACCCTCGGCCTGAAGAACGTGGTCAACTCCCTGCTGGAGCTGCGCAGCTCCGGTGGCCCGACCCGGCCGGACGAGGGCAACACCGCCAACAACCGCCGGCGCAAGACGTACTCCGCCCTGTGGACGTTCGACCAGTTCCTCACGTACCACGTGGCGAACATCCCCGGCATCAGCAAGGCCCGCGCGGAGGCGATCGCCTTCCAGTCGGCGAACACCGGCCGGATCGTGTTCCGGGGCTCGCGCCCGATCGAGGCGTACCCCGCGCCGCACCCGGGTGAGGCCCCGCCGCCGCTGGACGCCCCCACCCCGGAGCGGATCCTGGAGCAGCCGCCGTGCGCGTACCGGCTGACCGAGGAGCAGTACAACGGGGCGCGCAGCGACGGCCCGGCCGGCCGGCAGACCACCGTGGCCCAGCGGCTCGCCGCCCACGGCTGGAAGGTCATCAAGGTCGCCGACGGCTACCTCGTCCCGCTGTCGCAGCCGGAGCGGGGTCTGGTGCCGCTGCTCCTCGACGGGCAGGCCGTCGAGGGCCTGGTCGACGGCGAGCGGATCGCCCCGACGCTGACCGGCACGCACAACGGTCCACTGACCGTCACCGGGGTGGCCTGCCTCGACGGCGCCACCGTCCGGGGTCCGGTCCGGGTCCAGCCGGGCGCCACCCTGATCGTCAACGGCGGCTCGATCTCCGGGCCGGTCAACGCCAGCGGCGCGGCCGGCTTCGTGCTGACCGACAGCACGGTGAACGGGCCGGTCAACGTCACCGGCACCCGGGGCCCGGTGGTCCTGGTCGACAACCGGGTCAGCGGCCCGGTGAACGTGGTCAACAGCGCGGGCGTGGCCCCGCTGCTGGCCGGCAACACCGTCTCCGGCCCGCTGGGCTGCACCGGCAACGCCCCCGCGCCGGTCAACCTGGAGGTCGGCAACTCGGTCAGCGGTCCGAAGTCCAGCCAGTGCGCACGCCTGTGAACTGCTGAACCTCGTACCGACGACTGTCGTACCGGCAGGCCGGTCCTCGCGACCGGCCTGCCGGCGCCCCCTTGGACGCCAGTGGAGTGGAGAAGACCGTGACCGACACCCTTCCCCGGGCCGCGACGCCGGCACCGGGCCGCGCCGGACGACGCGCCACTTCGCTCGCCGGGGCCCTCGCCCTGCTGGTCGCGGTCGCCGGATGCACCGGCGGCGACGACGGCGGGTCCGGCGCGACGGACTCCGCCCCACCGGCCGCCACGGTCACCGTGACCGGTCCGCTCTGCGACGTGCTGCCCTCGGGCAGCGAGCCGGGCAACCCGGCCTCGCTCGTCGGCCAGCCGGCCGACCGTGCCCTCCAGTGGATCCCCGTGCTCACCACCTTCGAGGCGGCGGTACGGGCCAGCGGCATGGCCACCGAGCTGACCGGGAGCCAGCCGGTCACCATCCTCGCCCCGACCGACGACGCGTTCGCGGCCAAGTTCTCCCGGACGAACCTCGACGAGCTGCTCCTCAAGGACACCGAGAAGCTGCGCGGGCTGCTGCGCGAACACGTGGTCACCGGCGCGCTGCCGGCCGCCGAGCTGGTGTCCGCCGGGACGGTGACCACCCTCGCCGGCACCACACTGACCGTGACCGGTCAGGGGCAGGGTGCGCGCGTCGACGACGAGGCCGACCTGATCTGCGCCGACTACCAGGCCGTCAAGGCCCGGATCCACGTCATCAACCACGTGCTCGGCAGCCTGCCCACCACCGCGAACGGCGACGACCACCCGGCGCACTGAGCACGTACGTCCCCACGGACGCCGACGGCCGCCGACCCGTACCCGGGTCGGCGGCCGTCGTCGTGTGGTCGCCTCAGCGCTCCGCGAACGGTACGTAGTTCCGCTCGGCGGCACCGGTGTAGAGCTGCCGCGGACGGCCGATCTTGGTCTCCGGGTCGCCGATCATCTCGCGCCACTGCGCGATCCAGCCGGGCAGCCGGCCGAGCGCGAAGAGCACCGTGAACATCTTGGTCGGGAAGCCCATGGCCTTGTAGATCAGGCCGGTGTAGAAGTCCACGTTCGGGTAGAGCTTGCGGGAGACGAAGAAGTCGTCGGCGAGGGCGATCTCCTCGAGCTGCATCGCGAGGTCGAGCAGCGGGTCCGGCTTGGCCATCCGGCCGAGCACGTCCTGGGCGGCCTTCTTCACGATGGCGGCGCGCGGGTCGTAGTTCTTGTAGACCCGGTGGCCGAAGCCCATCAGCTTGACGCCGTCGGCCTTGTCCTTGACCTTGCGGACGAAGGACTGCACGTCCCCGCCGTCGGCCTGGATGCGCTGGAGCATCTCCAGCACCGCCTGGTTGGCGCCGCCGTGCAGCGGCCCGAAGAGCGCGTTGACCCCGGCCGAGACCGAGGCGAACAGGTTGGCGTTGCTGGAGCCCACCAGGCGGACCGTCGAGGTGGAGCAGTTCTGCTCGTGGTCGGCGTGCAGGACGAAGAGCATGTCCAGCACCCGGGCCATCACCGGGTCGACGTCGTACGGCTCGGCCGGCACGCCGAAGGTCATCCGGAGGAAGTTCTCCACGTACCCGAGCGAGTTGTCCGGGTAGAGCATCGCCTGCCCGATGGACTTCTTGTACGCGTACGAGGCGATGGTCGGGACCTTGGCCATCAGCCGGACGGTGGACATCTCCACGTGCTCGGCGTCGAACGGGTCCAGGCTGTCCTGGTAGAAGGTGGAGATCGCGCTCACCGCCGAGGAGAGCACCGCCATCGGGTGCGCGTCGCGCGGGAACCCGTCGAAGAAGCGCCGCATCTCCTCGTGCAGCAGCGAGTGCCGGCGGATCCGCTGGCTGAAATCGGTCAGCTGCGCCTCGGTCGGCAGCTCACCGTAGATGAGCAGGTAGGAGACCTCCAGGAAGGAGGACTTCTCGGCCAGTTGCTCGATGGGGTAGCCCCGGTACCGCAGGATGCCCGCGTCACCGTCGATGTAGGTGATCGCCGAGGAGCAGGCCGCGGTGTTGACGAAACCGGGGTCGTAGGTGACCAGTCCGGTCTCCTTCAGCAGCTTGCCGACCCGGATCCCGGCGGGGCCTTCGACCGCGGACTGCACCGGCATCGAAAGCTGCCCACCGGGGTGATCGAGCTTGACTTCCGTCATCTGTCCCTCGCTTCGCCGGCAGAATCTACGTTGAGGACCGCCTCCGCATTTTGGCGAAGGTGTCTTCGCTTTTACCGTAAACGCGATCCCTGTGACACCGCCCGTCGTGGTTGAGCGGTGAGGGATGCGTCACGCGATTCCCTATCGGCCGACTCGGAAACCCCGTCGTGCTGGGACGAAGCGGACGACCGACGGAGGTCGGGCGGGTTCTGGCAGTGACGACGAATGATGAGCGGAAATCATCCGAAACCATCCCGACATCGACGGCGGTCAGCCGCTTACGCGTTGTGGGATCAACCCTCGGTAACCGACGGCGGGCCGGGGCAACCGCAGGACTGCGGCACTGGTGGGCAGTGGGGGAAATCACTCGGCGACGAGAGGCGGCACGGCTGGCGGGCGGCGCGCGGCGTCAGCCGACCGGGGTGAGTCGGCGAAGCGTCCCGTCCGGGGCGACCTGGTGCACGTCGAGCCGGTTCGCTCCGGCCCGGAAGAGCGCGTCGTCGGTCAGCAGCGCCGCGAAACGCCGCCCGCCCGGGTCCGGTGGCACCACGGGCACCACCGCGCCGACGCGTCCGTTGACCGACACGGCCAGCAACGTGCCGTCGGGCACCCGGTCGGGCACCGTCCCCCAGACCAGCGCGGGCAGCCGCCCGGCGGCCGGGTCGACGGCACGGAACGCGTCGAGGTTGGCCACCCGGACCGTACCGCCGGTCGGCGGGTCGCCGACGGTGGTCCCCACCAGCGGGTGAGGCGCGGGCGGGGCGGGCGGGGCGGGTACGCCGCCGAGCAGCGTCAGCGGCTGCCCCGGCCGGTCGTAGAAGCGCTTGTCGGCCCGCCCACGGGCCTCCTGCCGCGCCGATCGGCCGTCGACCCGCCCCGGCAGGCGGACCCGGGCCAGGTCGGCCACGGTCGGCAGCAGGTCGACGTGCTCCCAGTTCCGGTCGTCGACCCGCCCGGCGCGCTGGCCGGGCTCCTTGACGAACGTCGGCACCCAGGCCACCTCGTCCGGGGCGGCGCGGATCGCGTCCATCCCCCGGCCCTGGGAACCGGTGGTGAAGCTGACGCCGTGGTCGGCGGTGACCACCAGCAGCGCCCGGTCGTAGAGGCCGGTCGCGCGCAGGGTGCGCAGCGTCTCGCCGATCAGCCGGTCGGTGTAGCCGAGCTGGGCCAGGTGCCGCTGCCGGCCCAGGTCGGCCCAGCCGGCGCCGTCGTCCGGCAGGTCGTTCGGGGCCTCGTACCGCGCTCCGGAGGGCAGGTACGTCCACGGCGGGTGCGGCACGAGCAGGTGCAGGAAGTGCAGCGTCGGCCGCGCGGCGGGACGCAGGTCGGCCAGGAAGCGGGTGAACCTGGCCGGCTGGTGGTCGTCCAGGCTGTCCCACCGGAACTTCGGGTCGGTCGGGGAGGGCTCGGCCGCGTCGAGTCCCGCCTCTGCGGCGGTGGGCTCCCGGTAGCTCGCCTCCGGGTCGACCCGGCTCTCCACCGGCGCGACGAGCTGCCCCAGCAGGTCGACGCTGGACCGGACCAGCACCCCGAGCCCCTGCTCCGGCAGGACCGGCTGGTCGCACCGGCTGGGCGGGCAGAGCCGGGTGATGCTCTCCTGGGCGTGGATGTCGTAGAGGCCGCCGAAGGCGGTGAAGAGGTTCTCCGGGTACCGGGAGTAGTGCGGGGCGTCCTGCCGGGCCGGGTAACGGCCGGTCAGCATCGCCGGCAGCGCGTAGGGGGTCCAGCCGCTGACGCCGGTGGCGTTGCGGTACCAGGTCGACCCGGCGGCCAGCTCGGCGAAGTGCGGGTACCGGGTCGCGTCGATCCGTCCGTCCGGGCCGAGCAGCGAGTGGAGGGGCAGCTCGTCGAGGACGAGCAGGACCACCGGCGGATGCCCGCCGGGACCGGTGGCCACACCCGCCCCCGTCCCGTCGGCGCGCGGCAGCACCACCGCCGAGGCCGGCGAGACGAGGACGAAGAGGGCGACGAAGACCGGTGGTCCGACCGCCGCGGCCCGGAACACCCGGCCGGGCACGCGCCAACGCCGGTGCGCCGCCGCGCCCGCCACCCCCACCGCGCCGGCGGCCAGCAGCAGCGGTACGCCCCGCAACGCGGTCACCTCCCGCCCCACCTGGACGGCGAGGACGGCGAGCAGCAGCGCGACGAGCACCCGGTGCGCCACCAGCCGGACCCGACCGCCGGCCAGCCGGGTCAGCGCGCCGAGCCCGGCCAGCACGGCGGTGGGCACCACGGCGACCAGGGCCAGCAGGGCCACCACCTGCCCGGGGGTGGCCCGGTGGAACAGGAAGAAGTCGGGGCTGCGGCCGAGCGCGTCCAGCAGCGGCTGGGTGACGGCCAGCCCGACCAGGGCGACCACCTCCAGCAGCAGGCCACCCTCGGCCCGCCAGACCGACGGCGGGGGCGCGGGGGCCGGGGCGACCTCGGCGGCCGGGGGCGCGATCGTCCGCTCAGCCACCCACGGTCCCGAGGTACAGGGTCCGGGTTCCCGACGGCAGGTCGAGCCGGCGGATGATCCGGCACCGCGCGCCGAGCAGCCGCTCGAAGACCTCGCACCGGTAGTCCGGGAAGATCCCCACCGGCTTGTTCGCCAGCAGCCGTCGCGCCATCGGGTCGCGGGGATGCACGAACTCCACCACGATCCGTCCGCCAGGGCGGGTCAGCCCGACCAGGGCGTCGACCACCTCCGGCAGGGGCACGTTGCGCCCGATGGCCAGGTGGTGCACGACCGCCAGGGCGAGCACGGCGTCGGCGGCGGTCCGGGCCGCGAAGGAGGACCGTTCCACCCCGCGCCAGCCACCGCCCGGGGACGGGTCGGCGAGGTCCATCACCAGGGGCAGGATCCGCCGCTCCGACTCGGCGCGCAGCCGCCGGTAGAACCGGTCGACCACCGCCGGGTCCTGTTCGACGGCGACCACCGCGTCGGCGTGCCGGGCGGCGATCCGGGCGTACCGGCCGTCGTTGGCGCCGAGGTCGAGGGCCAGCCGGGGACGCGGTCCGGCCGTCAGCGCGGCCTCGACGAAGCGTTCCTTGGCGGCCCGGTCCTCCGCCGAGTAGCCACAGGTGCGCTGGTAGTCGGCCCAGTGGCTGTCCGGCGGCGGCCGGTCCAGCCGGTCGACGAGCCGTTCGATGCCCCGGACGGTGGCCAGCGCCAGGTCCCGGGAGTACCCGGCGGCCCGGAGTTGGTCGCGGACGTCGGCGGTGGTGGCGGTGGCGTGCCGCCGCTGCATCGCCCCGTGCAGGTGCACGTGGGTCGGCACGCCGGGCAGCAGGCGGCGTACGCCCCGGAACAGCGGTCGCAGCTGGTCGGCCTCGATGCCGTCGACGCGGGACCGCAACCACGGCTGGAAGTCCACGCCGAGGTGGGCCTGGAGCAGCAGCGGATACAGCAGTGTCTGGCAGAACTGCCGGTAGCCCGCCCAGGGTTCGCCCTCGCGGGCCGGCTCGAACGACCCCACGTCGATGAAGACCGGGGCGGTCCCGCGCCACTGGACGTTGTAGGCCGACCCGTCCTTGAGGGTGAACCCGTGGGCGAGGGCGGTGCGGAGGATCTCCAGGTGCAGCAGCGCGGCGTCGCGCAGCATGCCGAACGACCACTCGTACGGGTGGGAGACGAACGGGATCCGCTCGTGCCGCAGCACGGCGGACCAGGGCGTGCCGGGCACCGGTTCGACCGGCTCGGTGCCGCAGACCTGGCCGGCGGCGAGCAGGGCACGGAAGAACTCCGTGCCGGCCAGGGCCCGGTAGTCGCGGGCAGCCTGCTCGTCGAGACCGCGCAGGACGTCGCCGTCGAGGTGGAACACCCGGTTCGCCGGGTCGCGGAACGAGGCCGGCTCGGCCCGGAGCCCGGTGTGGGGAACGGTCATGCCGGTCAGTGCCGGTCGGTGCGCTGACGCCGGAACCGGTCGGTCAGCCGGCGCCAGTAGAGCTTGGCGGCCACCGCCGCCCCGGCCACTCCGCCCACCACCGCCTGCACGATCAGGCTGCCGGATCCCGCGTCCAGGTAGGCCAGGTGCATCACCGACCCGCTCCCTTCCCTCGCCGTCGTGGAGTGAGTCCGGCCGGACGCACACTGAGGCGTATATGCCCTAAAAGCCGGACTTGTCTTCACACACCGTACGCTGCGTTCCGCCCGTACGGGGCCACACCGGGCAGCCGGTCAGCGAACGCCCCCGCGTCGGACCTCCGACGCGCGGCCCGCTGCGGGGACGGGCCGGGACGACCGCACGGAACCCCGCCGGGTCAGGCCCATCCGGCCGGCGACACGCCGGCTCCCCGGGTCCGATCCGTTCAAGACGACCGCGCCCCGCCCGCCCTACCGTCGGGGCATGACACCTCGTCTCGACCTGGTCGGTATGGCGACCACGGACATGGCCCGCACCCTGGACTTCTACCGCCGTCTCGGCGTCGACGTGCCGCCCGGCGCGGAGAACGAGCCGCACGTGGAGGTCAGCCTGCCCGGCGGCATCCGGCTGGCCTGGGACACCGTGGAGACGGTCCGGTCCTTCGACCCGGACTGGCAGCCGGCCGGCGGCAGTCCCCGGATGAACCTGGCGTTCCGCTGCGCCGACCCGACCGAGGTCGACCGGTACTACGCGGAACTGACCGGGGCCGGCTTCACCGGACACCTCGCCCCCTGGGACGCCTTCTGGGGGCAGCGGTACGCCGTCCTGCACGACCCGGAGGGCAACGGCGTCGACCTCTACGCCCCACTGCCGGGCTGAGCCGGCAACGCTCCCCTACCGGGCTGAGCCGGCTACGCCCCGCTACCGGGCGGACCCGACCGGAGCAGCGTGGTCGGCGGCACCCCGGCCAGATCCCGCACATCGCGGGTCAGGTGCGCCTGGTCGGCGTACCCGCTGCGGGCGGCCACCTCGGCCAACGGCGTACCGGTGCGGGCCAGGGCCAGCGCCCGCTGCATCCGCAGGATGCGGGCGAGGGTCTTCGGGCCGTACCCGAACAGGGCCAGGCAGCGACGGTGCAGGACCCTCGGGACGAGACCCACCTCGGCGGCGGTGGCGGCGACGGTGGCCCCGGCGCGCAGCCGGGCGGCGAGCCGGACGCCCAGCGGATCCGCGCCGCCGGCCCCGCGCAGCCGCGCCGCCGCGACCGATTCCAGCACCTTCCCCGGGGCCCGCGCCGCCCGCTCGGCCAGCTCGGCGACCGCCCGGTCACCCCAGAGGTCGGCCAGTGGCACCCGCCGGTCCCGCAGCGCGTCGGCGGGCAGGCCGAACACCGCCGGCCCGACACCGGGCGGCAGCCGCAGGCCGACCCACCGCTCCCCCGGATCACCGGCCGAGACGTGCGCCCGGCGGTCCGGCCCGGCCACCACCAGCCCGGCCCGGCTGGACCAGAGCAGGTCGAGGCAGCCGTCGGGCAGCACCCGGGTCGGGACGACGTCCGCCGGGGCGGTGCTGGTCCACAGCACCGCCCCGGCGAGCCGCGCGGGCCGTTCCCGGTACACGCCCCCACCCTGCCACCCGCTCGACGACATGCCCTGGCCCGGGGTGCCGGCTGGGGCTGGGGTGGTAGCAGGGGCCCCTTGTTACCGCTTTTTGATGAGGAAGGGTCCCCTGCAACCACCTCAGCGGTGGTGGTGGCGGCGGCGGTGGTGGTGGTGGCGCAGGTGGTGGTGGCGCTGCTGGTGGTGCATCGCCGCGCGTAGCAGCACGAACCGCAGCACCGTGGCGGCCAGGTTCGCCGCGACCAGCACCACCAGCTCCACCGGGCGGGGCGGGGTGGCGGTCACCGCGTGCAGCGCCGCGAGGGAACCGCTGGTCAACGCCAGGCCGAGGCCGAAGGCGACCAGCCCCTGGAGGTGGTGCCGGCCGGCGTGCCGGCGACCGCTGATGCCGAACGTGAGCCGCCGGTTCGCCGCCGTGTTCCCCACCGCGGTGACCAGCAGCGCCAGCAGGTTCGCCGGTTGCGCGCCGAGCGCGCTGCGGGCGGCCAGGAAGATCACCAGGTACGCCAGCGTGCTCGCCACCCCCACCGCCGCGAACCGGGCCACCTGCCGGGGCAGGCCGGCCGGCACCCGGTCCGGGGGCGGGCGCAGCGGGGCCCGGCCGAGCTGTTCGCGCAGCTCGGTCAGGGGCAGCGCGCCGGTGCCCAGGGCCCGGCCCAGCCGCCCGATACCGCGCAGGTCGGCCAGCGCGGTGGCGACGATGTCCACCCGGCTGTCCGGGTCGTCGACCCAGTCCACCGGCACCTCGTGGATGCGCAGGCCGGAGCGCTCGGCGAGCACGAGCAGTTCGGTGTCGAAGAACCAGCCGGTGTCCTCGACCAGCGGCAGCAGCCGGGCGGCCACGTCCGCGCGGATCGCCTTGAAGCCGCACTGGGCGTCCGAGAAGCGGGTGGACAGGGTGCCGCGCAGCAGCAGGTTGTAGCCCCGGGAGATCACCTCCCGCCGGGCTCCCCGGACCACCCGCGAGCTGCGCGCCAGCCGGGTGCCGATGGCCAGGTCCGAGTGACCGGAGACGAGCGGGGCGACCAGCGGCAGCAGCGCGGCCAGGTCGGTGGAGAGGTCCACGTCCATGTACGCCAGGACCGAGCCGGGCGAGGCCGACCAGGCGGCGCGCAGCGCCCGGCCCCGCCCCTTGGCGTCCAGGTGCAGCACCTCGACGCCGGGCAGTTCGTCGGCGAGGTCCCGGGCCACCGTCAGCGTGGTGTCGGTGCTGGCGTTGTCGGCGACGGTGATCCGGAACGGGTACGGGAAGTGGCCGGCGAGGTGGGCGTGCAGCCGCCGGACACAGGGACCGAGGTCCACCTCCTCGTTGTGGACCGGCACCACGACGTCGAGCAGGGTCGGCGGCGCGTCCGGCCACGCCGGCACGGCCGGTCCGAGCTGCGGGGAGTACGTCATCGTCAGCCCTGCCTTCCGCTGCTGAGGTCGTAGACGGTGGTCCCGTCCACGGTCTGCGACGCGAAGTTCCCGGCCACCCATGCGGCGATCTCCGCCGACGCGTTGCTGCCGCCGTTGGCCCGGAAGCCACCGCCGCCGAGGAACCAGTGGATCTCGCCGTCGGCGACGTACCGCTGGAACTGGGCGAGGGTGGGCGACGGGTCGCTGCCGTTGAACCCACCGATCGCCATCACCGGTGCACCGGTGGCCAGCTGGTAACCGGAGGCGTTGTTCGACCCGACGGTGGCCGCGACCCAGGTGTAGTCGTCGCTGTCGGCCTCCAGCAGGGCACGCAGCTCGGCGCTCGGCTCGGTGGCGTTCAGCAGCCCGCCCAGGCCACCGCCCCGCAGCACGTTCCCGCCGGTCGGTCCACCCGGGGCCGCTCCGCCGGGTGTCTGCCCGCCGTCGGGGACCTGGCTGCCCTGGGGTGCCGGGCCGCCGTCCGGGAAGCCCGGGAAGGGGGTGCCGGCCGGTCCGGACCGGCCGTCCTCCTGGCCGTCCTGGCCGCTCCGGCGACCGGGGAGACCGGGGAACTCACCGCCACCGGGCGGCAGGCCGGCGCGCATCCGTCCCGGGCCACCGCCGAAGCCGCCCTGGACCGCCGGGCCCGCGCTGGGAATGGAGCCGGCGTGCGGCGTGGCGGCGGTCTGCGCCGCGTACGCCGCCGGACCGGCCAGCGCGGTCACCGCCCCCACTGCCAGCACCAGCGGGGTCAGCCGACGGGTGAGCCGGCCGGCGACCAGCACCAGCAGCGTCCCGGCCAGTCCGGCGACCGGCACCACGGTGCGCAGCCACGGGAACCAGTCGGGGCTGCGCCCGAGCAGAGTCCACGACCACCAGGCGGTGACGGCGACGGCGACCGCCAGCGCCCCGGTGGCGCACCAGCCGCGCCAACGGGACGCGGTGGCGGTAGCCGTAGCGGTGGCAGTGGGGACGGCAGTGGGGACGGGGGCGCCGGCCCGGTGCCGCCAGAGCAGGGTGACGCCGGTGCCGACCAGCGCGCCGACCGCCGGGGCGAGGGCGACCGTGTAGTACGCGTGGAAGATGCCGCCCATCAGGCTGAACACCGCGCCGGTGACCAGCAGCCAACCGCCCCAGAGCAGCAGCCCGGCCCGGGTCCGGTCGGTCCGCGCCGCCCCTCCGGCCAGCACGAGACCGGCGACCAGGAGGATCAGCGCGGCCGGGAGCAGCCAGGAGATCTGCCCGCCGACCTCGGTGTCGAACATCCGCAGCAGCCCGGTCTGGGCGGAGAACGGCCCACCACCGCGCGGCCCGACGCTGCCCACCTCGTCGCCGGTGAGCCGGCCGAGCCCGTTGTAGCCGAGGGTCAGTTCGAGGACGCTGTCGGTCTGCGAGCCGCCGATGTACGGGCGGGACTCCGCCGGCACCAGCTCGACGACCGCCACCCACCAGCCGGCGGCGGCCACCAGGCCCAGCCCGGCGAGGAGGAGCTGCCGGATCCGTCGCCGGAAGCCGGTCGGCGCGGCCACCAGGTAGACCCCGGCGAAGACCGGCACCACCAGGAACGCCTGGAGCATCTTGGTCAGGAAACCGAACCCGACCAGTACGCCGACCAGCGTGATCCACCGGGTCGAGGCGGTCTCCAGGGCCCGTACGGTGGCGTACGCGGCGACGGTCAGCAGGAGCACCAGCAGCGCGTCCGGGTTGTTGAACCGGAACATCAACGTGGCGACCGGGGTGAGCGCGAGCACCGTACCGGCGATCAGCCCGGCGGCCGGACCGTGCCAGCGGCGGACGGTCGCGTACAGCACGCCGACGGTGGCGACACCGAGCAGTGCCTGTGGCACGAGGATCGACCAGGAGCTGAGGCCGAACAGGCGGACGGAGAGGGCCATCAGCCACAGCGAGGCGGGGGTCTTGTCCACGGTGATCGAGTTGGCCGCGTCGGAGGAGCCGTAGAAGAAGGCCGTCCAGCTCGCCGAGCCGGCCTGCGCGGCGGCCGAGTAGTACGCGTTGGCCCAGCCGGACGCGCCGAGCCCCCACAGGTAGAGCAGCGCGGTGCCGAGCAGCAACGCCACCACCGCCGCACGGGTCCATCGGGGACGGTCCCGGGTGGGTCGGGGCGGTGGCCGGTGACCGGCGAGGGCTCCGGTGACCGGTCCGGAACCGACGGGGGCGTCGGCGGCCGGTCCGGAACCGGCGGGGGCGTCGGCGGCCGGTCCGGAACCGACGACGGACGGGGTCGGCAGGGTCTCGGTTCTCTCCATGCCGGCCAGCCTCGACGGCGTCGCTGGCCCCGCCCCGTGAGACGCCTATGCGTGCGCTGTGCGACCGGTGTGACCGGGCAGACGTACGGTGAACAGGGTCCGCCCGGGTCGGCTGTCCACCTCGACCCGACCGTGGTGGGCGTCCACCACGGCGGCCACGATGGCCAGTCCGAGCCCGGTGCTGCCGTGCGCCCGGGAGCGGGAGCTGTCGCCCCGGGCGAACCGTTCGAACACCTCCGGTTGCAGTTCCGCCGGGATGCCGGGCCCGTCGTCGGCGACGGTCAGCACGGCGGCGTCCGGTTCGGCCCGCAGCGTGGTGGTGACGGTGGTGCCGGGCGGGGTGTGCACCCGCGCGTTGGTCAGCAGGTTGGTCACCACCTGGTGCAGCCGGGCGGCGTCGCCCGACACCTCGACCGCCTCGTCCGGCAGGTCGAGCTGCCAGCGCTGCTCGGGGCCGGCGACGTGCGCGTCGCTGACCGCGTCGACCACCAGCGCGGACAGGTCCACCGGCGCGGACACCAGCGGTCGCCCCGAGTCGAGTCGGGCCAGCAGCAGCAGGTCGTCCACGAGGCTGGTCATCCGCACGCTCTCCGACTCCACCCGGCGCAGCGCGTGCGCCACGTCGGGCGGGGCCTGCGCGCGGCCCCGGCGGGCCACCTCCGCGTACCCCCGGATCGCGGCGAGCGGGGTACGCAGCTCGTGGCTGGCGTCGGCGACGAACTGGCGTACCCGGGTCTCGCTGGCCTGGCGGGCGGCGAGCGCGGCGGCGACGTGCCCGAGCATCCGGTTGAGCGCGACGCCGACCTGGCCGACCTCGGTGCGCGGGTCGGTGTCGGCGGCCGGCACCCGGACGGAGAGGGCGACCTCGCCCCGGTCCAGCGGCAGCTCGGTGACCCGGGTGGCGGTGGCGGCGACCCGGCGCAGCGGGCGCAGGGTGGCCTGGACGATCAGCGCGCCCGCCGAGCCGGCGAGCAGCAGGCCGACGGTGGCGATGCCGGCCTGCGCGGCCACCATCCGCCAGACGGTCTCCTGCACGCCGGCCAGCGGCACCCCGAGGGCCCGGACGCTGCCGTCGCGGAACCGCTGCGCCACGAACCGGTAGTCGCCCCGGTCACCGAGGTCGACGGTGCGGGGCCGACCGTCGGTGGGCAGGGTGGCGACCGCCGCGACCTGCTCCGGGGAGACGGTCTCCTCGTCCCGGCCGGAGTTGAGCGTCCGGGCGGCGGTGACCTGGCCGTCGGCGGTCCAGGCGACGATCGTGCCGGTCGGGAAACCGGGCGGGACGCGCAGGGCGACGATGTCACGCAGCGCCCCGCCGGGCGTGGGCCCGGCGGGCCCCCGGGGCTGCCAGTCCGGGGCCAACTGGTCGTCGACCTGGGAGATCAGGAAGTGCCGCAGCGCCACCGTGGTGATTCCGCCGACGCCGACGCTGACCAGGGCGAGGAGCACGACCAGGATGGCCACCAGCCGGGCGCGCAGGGACCAGCCGGTCAGCCAGCGCCGCAGCGCCCGGCGGCCGTCGCGGCGGGCGCGGGCGGTGCGGCCGGTCTCACGGGGCCGGCTTGAGGACATACCCTGCCCCGCGCAGCGTGTGGATCATCGGCTCGCGGCCGGCGTCGATCTTCTTCCGGAGGTACGAGATGTACAGCTCGACGACGTTCGCCTGCCCGCCGAAGTCGTAGTTCCAGACGTGGTCGAGGATCTGGGCCTTGCTGAGCACCCGGCGGGGGTTACGCATCAGGTAGCGGAGCAGTTCGAACTCGGTGGCGGTGAGGGTGATCAGGTCGTCGCCCCGGCGGACCTCGTGGCTGTCCTCGTCGAGGCTCAGGTCACCGACGGTGAGGACGGCCTCCTCGCGGGCGGCCACGGCCAGCCCGGCCCGGCGCAGCAGCGCGCGGAGCCGGGCGATCACCTCCTCCAGGCTGAACGGCTTGGTGACGTAGTCGTCGCCGCCGACGGTCAGCCCGGCGATCCGGTCCTGCACCGCGTCCCGGGCGGTCAGGAAGAGCACCGGCACGTTCGGAGCCTGCTCGCGCAGTCGGCGGAGCACCTGGAAGCCGTCCAGGTCGGGCAGCATGACGTCGAGCACCACCACGTCCGGTCGGACCTGCCGGGCGCTGCTCAGCGCGGCCATGCCGTTGGCGGCGGTGGCCACCTGCCAGCCCTCGTAGCGCAGCGCCATGGCGAGCAGGTCGGTCAGGGTGGGCTCGTCGTCGACCACCAGCACCCGGACCGGTCCACCGTCCGGCCGGCGCAGCTCGATCCGGCCCGGCAGCGCGTGCCCGTCGGTCACCATGGGCACCATCTTCACCCCGGGTGCTGTGTCCCGTCTCGGTCTTCCCTGTGCGCCGCCTGTGCGCGTCGCCGGGCTCCACGGCCAGCGCGTCGCCGGGCTCCACGGCCACCCGGTCAGCGGGCGCGGGCCCAGGAGAGGAAGCGCAGGGCCAGGTCGGACGGGGTGGCGTCGTCCGGCCGGCCGGGCGGAAGGTCGGCCGCCGCGTCCTCCATCATCAGGTTCAGGTAGATCAGCAGGGTGGGCCGGTTCCCCCGGTACTCGACGAGCAGCCGCAGCCGGGCCGACGAGCAGGGCCACGGCGCACCGCAGGCCCGGCACCGCCAGGACGGGCGGGCGGCGGTGTGCTCGGGCCGACGACGCCCGGCGGTCACCGCCGCCCACCTCGGGCGGGAGCAGGCGTACGCGTCGGGGTCGTTCGGGGATGTGGCCACCGTGTGGCGTTCCCGTGGTTCCGGAGGCTCAATCCACCCACCCGCCTTTCGTCCGTCCGTCGTGGAGGGCCGCCCCGCCTCCCCCAGGGGCGGCCCGGCAGGCACGGTCGCCGGGTCTCGCCTCCACCGACCGCACCGCCACCCGAACACCCTCCCCCACAGTGGTCAGACAACTACAGCCCGTGAGAAGGTGGCGACCAGACGTCTTCGCCATCCCGAAGGGAAGCCGAATGAACGATGCCTTCCGGGCCGCCCTGCACGCCACCGGCCACACCACCGAATCCCTCGCCGAAGCGATAGGAGTCGATCCGAAGACCACCATGCGGTGGTTGACCGAGGGACGCGTGCCGTACCCCCGGCACCGCGCGGCAGCCGCCGAGGCCCTCGGCCGAGACATCTCGGACATCTGGCCGGACACATTCCGGCGGAAGGTGCCGCTGTGGTTCCGTCCGTGGCAGGAGATCGAGCGGGAGGCGGTGTCACTGCGCTCGTACGAAAGCATGGTCCTGCCGGGGCTGCTCCAGACCGAGGCGTACGCCCGCGCCGTGCTGGCCGGCGGCGGACTGCTCGCCCGGGGCGAGGTGGAGCGGCACCTGGCCACCCGGCTCGCCCGGCAGGGCATCCTCACCCGGGACGACCCGCCCCAGTTCACGGCGGTGATCGACGAGGGGGTGCTGCGCCGCCCGGTGGGCGGCCGGGAGACCATGCGCGAGCAACTGTCGGCCCTGGTCACGGCGTGCGCCGCACCGCACGTCCGGGTGCACGTGGTGCCGTCCACGGTGGGCGCCTACGCCGGGCTCAACGGCCCGTTCGTGGTCGCGCAGAGCCCCGACCACCGGCTCGCCGGCTACCTGGACAACCAACTCCAGGGACACGTGGTCAGCGAGGCGGACGAGCTGGCGGCGATACTGGCAGCGTGGGAGAACGTGCGCGGCGAGGCGCTCTCCCACTGGCAATCCGTCGACCTCATCACGGAAGTGGCGAAGACATGGACCTGACCGGCGCACGGTGGCGCAAGAGCACTCGGAGCAGCGGCAACGGCGGCAACTGCGTCGAGGTCGCCGACAACCTGTCCGACGTGGTCGGCGTACGCGACAGCAAGGACCCGGACGGCCCGGCCCTGGCCTTCTCCCCCACCGCCTGGCGGGTCTTCGTCGCCCGGGTCGCCCGACCCTCCTGACCCGCCGCGTCCGGCATGGACACCGCCCGGCCGTGCGTCGTGGTGGGATGGCCGGATGAGCCGAACCACCGACGTCGCCGCACCGGACCAGATCGCCTACCTGGACACCGCCGCCGCGACACCGGTGGGTCTGGACTACAAGCGACGCCTGGTCGAGGCGCTCGACGTACGGCCGGGGCAGACCGTGGTCGACCTGGGCTGCGGGCCGGGGACGGACCTCGCCGCGCTGGCCGACGCGGTCGGACCGGACGGCACCGTGCTCGGCGTCGACCACGAGCCCCGGATGGTCACCGAGGCGGGTCGCCGGTTCGCCGACCGGCCGAACGTCGAGGTGCGGGCCGGCGACGTCCGCGACCTGCCGCTGGCGGACGCGAGCGTGGACCGCGCCCGGGTGGACCGCGTCCTGCAACACGTGCCGGAGCCGGCGCGGGCGTTCGCGGAGGCCCGGCGGGTGCTGCGGCCGGGTGGCCTCTTCGCCATGGCCGAACCGGACTGGGACACCCTCGCCGTCGCCGACGACGACGTGGCGACAAGCCGCCGCTTCGCGCGGTTCAGCGCCGGGCGGGTCCGCAACGCCACGATGGGGCGGGAGCTGGTCCGGCTGGCCGTCCGGGCCGGCTTCCGGACCCGGTCGGTCGAGCCGGTGGCGGTGCTGTTCCAGGATTTCGGCACCGCCGACCAGATCCTCGGGCTGCGGCGCAACGCGGCACGGGCGGTCCAGGCCGGCGAGCTGGCCGAGGCGGACGTACGGGCGTGGCTGCACCGGCTGGAGACCGGCCCGACACTCGCCGGCTTCACGTTCTACCTGGTCACCGCCGAGGCGTGAAAAGCCGGGCACACAGCCGGCACACAGCTTGGACCTGATCGGGTCCCAGTCTCGCCGGGCAGGCTCGGCGGCGTGGACACCATCGATCGAGTATGCGAAACGCGCTGGTCGTACCGGGGTCGACCGGTACGGCTGGCGGTGGCCGGGGCACGACGGACGACGGCGGCGCGGCGGGTGGTGACCGGGGCGCTGGCCGCCCTGGACCGGATCACCGCCCCGGGGCGGGGTGAACTGGCCCGGGTACACCGGGCGGCGGGCCGTCCGGTGCCGGTCGGCCCGCTGCTGCGTGACCTGGTGGCGGTCGCCCTGGACGCGGCGCGGGCCAGCGACGGCGCCTGTGACCCCACGATCGGCGCGGCCCGGATCCGGCTGGCCGCCCGGGGCGGCCCGTTCCCCGTCTGCGGCTTCGGCACCGCCGTTCCGCCGCCCGCCGACGGCTGGCGGGCCGTGTCGCTGCACGGCGACCGGCTGGCGGTGCCGCCGACGTTGCTGCTGGTCCTGGGCGGGACGGCAACGGCGTACCTGGCACAACGCTGCGCCGCCCAGATCGCCGAACGGTCGGCGGGCGGGGTGCTGGTCGCGATCGGGTCCCGGGTGGCGACGGCCGGCCCGGTGCCGCCCGGCGGCTGGCCGGTGCCGGTGGGCGGCCGGACGATCCGGCTGCGCGGTGGCGGGCTGGCCACCGCGTCCGCGAGCCGCCCCGACGGTGGCGGCGTGCTCGATCCGCGTTCCGGTCAGGCCCCGGAACTGCCCGGGACGGCGGTGACTGTGATCGCCCCGGACACGGTACGGGCGGCCACCCTCGCCGTCACCGCCCTGGTCCGTGGCGCGGACGGCCCCGGCTGGCTCGCCGGTCAGGACTGTTCCTGGTGGATCGACCCGGACCGGGCGGGCGTCCCCCTCGCGCCCGGGGTGCGGTGGTAGCAGGGGCAGGTTGGTAGCTGGCGCAGGGTTGGTAGCAGGGGACCCCTGCTCATCAAAAAGCGGTAACAGGGGTCCCCTGCTACCTTCCGGGGATGCGGCAGCGGCAGCGGCGAGGCGGCGGTACGGCGGGCCCACTGGCCGGGAGGGTCGTCCTGGTGACCGGGGCGGCGCGGGGCATCGGTGAACACACCGCCCGGGTCGCCGCCGCCCGGGGCGCCCGGGTCTGTCTGGTCGGCCTGGAACCGGAGCGCCTGGCCGCGCTCGCCGCCGACCTCGGTCCCGGGCACGTGTGGTTCGCCGCCGACGTCACCGACCAGGCGAGCCTGGAGGCGGCCGTCGACGGCACCCTGACCGCGCTGGGCGGCATCGACGCGGTGGTCGCGAACGCGGGCGTGGCGAACCGGGGCACCCTGGCGGTCGGGGATCTCGACGCGATGGTGCGGACCGTCGAGGTGAACCTGATCGGGGTGATGCGGACGGCGGCGGCGACGGTCGACGCGCTGATCGCCCGCCGGGGCTACCTGCTGATCGTGTCCTCGGCGGCGGCGTTCGCGGCGCCACCGGGGATGGCCGCCTACTGCGCGTCGAAGGCGGGCGTGGAGCAGTTCGGCACCTCGATCCGCCTGGAACTGGCCCACCACGGGGTCGCCGTCGGCACCGCGCACCCGTCCTGGATCGACACCGACCTGGTCCGCGACGCCCGCTCCGACCTGCCCGCCGTCGCCGAGTTGCTGGCGAAGCTGCCCTGGCCGATGCGGCGGACCACGTCGGTACGGGAGTGCGCGGAGGCGTTCGTCCGCGCCGTCGAGCGACGGCAGCGACGGGTGTACGTGCCGCGCTCCGTGGGCCTGGTGCAGGCCAGCCGCGCGCTGCTGGTCAGCCCGCTGGCCGACCTGGTGATGGCCCGGCACGCGCGACGGGCCGTACCCGAGTTGGAGGCGCAGGTACGGGCCCTGGGGCGCGGGTTCGGCGTGACCACGGCGCTGCCGGACGTCGCGGACGCGGCCGGCCCGCGTACCGACCCGGCGGCAGACGACACGACCGGGTGAGCGCCCGGCACCGCCGGCCATGCCGGGAGCGGGACACTTCGCCCGACAGGGGCTGACCCGCGCCGGAACCCAAGATCGCCGGTCGTCGGTTTGTCCTGCTCCGGCCTCGGGTACCGGCTCGGGAGCGGCACGGCCGGCGGGCGAGTCACGCCCACGGGCACCCGGACGAGGCGAGGAGCGACGCAATGAGGACGCTGGACGGGCGGTACCGGCTCGAACAGCGGATCGGCGTCGGCGGCATGTCGGAGGTCTGGCGTGCGCACGACGTGGTGCTGGACCGGACGGTGGCGGTCAAACTGATCTCCCCCGGTCAGGACGACGGCCCGACCTCGGTGGACCGGATCCGCGCCGAGGCGCGCTCGGCGGCCCGGCTGGTGCACCCGAACGTGGCGAGCGTGCACGACTTCGGCACCTCGACGACGGTCACCGGGCAGCCGGTGCCCTACATCGTGATGGAGCTGGCCGAGGGGGAGACTCTCGCCGCCCACGTCCGCTCCGGTCCGTTGGACTGGCGGATCGCGGTCCGGGTCTGCGCCGAGGTGAGCGCCGCGCTGGCCGCCGCGCACGCCCACGGCATCGTGCACCGGGACGTGAAGCCGGCGAACGTGGTGCTCACCCCGGCCGGGGTGAAGGTGCTGGACTTCGGTATCGCCACGCCCGCCGGCACGCGGGACCAGATGCCGGAGGGAATGGTGGTGGGCACCCCGGCGTACCTCGCCCCGGAGCAGTTGGCCCGGCAACCGGCCACCACCGCCGCCGACATGTACGCCCTCGGCGTGCTGCTGTACTACTGCCTCACCGGCCGCCTGCCGTACCCGGCGGCGACGACCACCCAACTGCTGGTGGCGGGTCGCCGGCCGGCGCCGGAACGGCTGCCGGCGATCGACGGCCTGCCGCCCGAGGTGGCGGACCTCTGCCGACGCTGTCTGGACGAGGACCCGGTGGCCCGCCCGACCAGTCTGGTCGCCGCGCTGGTGCTGGCCGAGGCGGTCGACGCGCGGGTGTACGTGCCGCTGGCCGCGGTGCCACCCCGGCCCCGCTCGGGAGGCACCGTGTCGCCGTGGTGCGACCGGGCGGCGGCCGAGCCGACCGAGGTGGCGGTGGTGGCGGATCACTGCGGTCCGACGGGCTGAGGCGGTCGGACCGCCCCGGCGGGCGAAGACGGTCGGACCGGCCGCCCCTCGCGGCGGTTTCGCCGGGCGGGTGCCGGGTAGCCGTGCCGGGATGACGGGAGGAACGCGATGTCGGATCCGAGTTCCTGGTTCCACGAGGCGATGGCGACCGCCGAGGGTGGTCACGTACGCACCGACGACGGTGGGCTCTCCACGGCACTGGCCTCCCCGCTCGCGCCGCACTGCTCCGGATTGACGCCGGAACAGCTGCTCGCGGCGGCCTTCGCCTCGTGTCTGCACCACGCGGCGGTCGAGGCGGCCAAGGACATCACCGACGAGGCGCACACCGTGCAGGTCCGCGCCGAGGTCAGGTTGGGTCGCGCCGACGACGGCCGGTACGAGGCGGACGTGCACGCCTCGATCGCCTCCACCGGGCTGAGTCGCGACCAGCTCGCTGGCCTGGTGGCGCAGGCGGACCGGCTGTGGCCGTTCTCCAGCGACGACCGGCACCGGCTGACCGTCACGGCGGCGGAGAACGGCCGGCACTGAGCGGCGGGGAAGGGCCGGCGCTGACCGTCCGCCGTACGGGCCAGTGGCCGGTCGACCGGATGGTGCTGTCGCCGCTCCGGACGGCGGAGGTCCGGAGCGGGGCACGACGGGGGTCGTGCGGTGTCCGGATCATCCCTGGAAGGCAATTTCTGAAGCTAATTGCCGCTGATGCCGGCCCCGACCGTTCCGGTATGATTTCTGACGGTATTAAGGGCGCGACTCCGGCCACATGTGGTTCATGCCACTATTCACGCCGATGGCAATGGTCCCGATCCTTTCTAGCCTCGGCGGGTGCGCCACGACGACTCCGTTGACCAGAAGCTGACCCGAGTCCGACCGGACACCCGTTCGGCGGACGGGGCCTCCCCCGAACGACGCGTCGGCCGGCACCGGGCCGAGGACCGCCGGCCCCGGGGCCGGGCGTGGCACGCCGCCACCGGCGTCCGGGTGGCGCTCGCCGCCGGAGTGACCTGCTGCCTCGGCGTCGGCGCCGTGGTCGGGACGCAGGCGGTGAACGGCGACGAGGAGCCGCTGCGCGAGTCCCTGGCCGACCGGGCGGTCAGCGCCGCCGAGGCCGACCGGCGGGCCTCCCGGTCGTACCAGCGCGGCCCGGTGCCGACGCCCAGCGCCTCCGTCAGTCCCTCCGCCGCCGCGAAGCCGACCGCCCGGCCGCAGCCCGTCCGACCGAAGCCGGTGGCCGGCCTCACCCAACGCCAGATGGACAACGCCAGGGCGATCGTGGACGTCGGCGTCGAACTACGGATGCCCCGCCGGGCGCTGGTGGTGGCGATCGCCACCGCGATACAGGAGAGCGACCTGCGCAACCTCGCCAACGACCGGATCGCCGAGTCGTCCCGGTACCCGCACCAGGGCAGCGGCACCGACCACGACTCGGTGGGTCTCTTCCAGCAGCGACCGAGCAGCGGCTGGGGCAGTGTCCGCGAGCTGATGCAGCCGGCCTACGCCGCCCGGGTCTTCTACCGCGCGCTGCGCGAGGTGTCGGGGTGGGAGGACATGAGCGTCACGGCCGCCGCCCAGGCGGTGCAGCGGTCGGCCTATCCGGGCGCGTACGCCAAGCACGAGCGCCGGGCCACCACCGTGGTCGACGCGCTGACCTGACCGGCGGCGGCACGTCTCGGGGCGGCCCCGGTCCGCGGTGCCGTGGCGGGTCGGTCGCGGCGCGGCCCGTGGCGGGTCAGGCGCGGTGGCGCCGTGGCGGTCAGGACCGCTTGGGCAGCACCACGACGCGACCGAAGAACTCGTCGATGCGCCGGACGACGTCGTTGAAGTCGTCGAGGTCGATCGGCTTGGTCACGTAGGCGTTGGCCTGGAGGGTGTAGCTGCCCACGATGTCGGTGTCCGCGTTGGACGTGGTCAGCACGACGATCGGGATGGTCCGCAGGTCGTCGTCGCTCTTGACCTCGCCCAGCACCTGCCGGCCGTCCATCCGGGGCATGTTCAGGTCGAGGAGGATGACGTCCGGCCGCTGGGCGTCGGTGTGCCGGCCCTCCTGACGGAGGAACTCCATCGCCTCCTGGCCGTCGCCGACCACGTCGATGACCTTCTCGACGTCGGAGTCCTCCAGCGCCTCCTCGATCATCAGAACGTCACCCGGGTCGTCGTCCACCACCAGGATGCGGACCGGTCCGGACCTCTCTGCGCCCATGACTACCTGCCTCTTCGTGGGGGTGGAGCGATGGCCGGACGATCACTGCCGGCGGGGAAATCTAACCGATCAGTGGTGGGCGTGCGACGCCGGGTCGGCGGTCGGATCGTATCGGAGCAACTCGGCCAGACCGGTCATCCGCAGGATCCGGTCGACCCGCCCGGTCGCGCCGGTGAGTCGCAGCCAGCCACCGGCCGCGGCGCAGGCGTTGTCGCCCCGGAGGAAGGCGGCGATCCCGGTGGAGTCACAGAAGGTCAACCCGTCCAGGTCGACCAGGATCCGCACCTGGCCGTCGGCGAGGAGACCGTCGATCGCCGTGGTCAACCGGGGCGCGGTGCTCAGGTCGAGTTCACCGGCGAGGCGCAGACGTACTCCCCCGCCATCCCGTTGGACGTGCGCGACGGTGAACGTCAACGTGGTCCCTCTCGCTCCGACCACACGCGAATGCTTGCGGTGGAGCAAGTATAAACAGGCGTCGGGTGCGGGCCCGCACCCGACGGGCCTCAGCGGGCCGGGACCGCCGGGGAGGCCGCCGCCACCGCACGTCCCTCGTCGAGGAACCGCTTCGCCCGGGGGAAGTCCCGCAACGACCGGGCGAGGAACGCCAGGGTCGACTCCACCGAGACCGCCGGGACGCCCCGGCTGGTGAGGATCATGGCCAACCAGTCGACGAACTCGGTGAAGAGGTCACCGTCGTCGACGTAGACCGCGGCGGCCAGGAAGTCGACGATGTGGCCGAGGTCGCTGACGGTGGAGTCGAGTTGGGCGGCGGTGTAGTCCACCGTCTGCGGGAAGCGGTCCCGCAGGTCAGTCAGGGCCGCGTCGATCAGCTCGGCGCGCCGCCGCAGCAGCCCGGCGTACTCGTCGTCGGCCAGGTGGGCCAGGTCGGCGGCGGGCACCCGCCGCAGCGCACGCTCGTCGGCGACGAGTTCGGCGGCCGTCGGGGCGTCCGGCGCCCAGGCCACGCCCAGCCGGCGGGCCCACCGCCCGCCCGTCCCGAAACCGCGACCGCCGACCAGCACCGGCACGTCGGAGCGGCGACAGGTCTCGATCATGCGGTGGGCGTACGGCAGCCGCATCGGCAACGCGCAGGCCAGGGCGACCGCGTGCGCGTCGTACCGCTGGAGGTACGCCACCAGGTGCGCGGCCGGCACGCTCGCGCCGAGGAAGGTGACCTGCCAGCCGCGCAGTCGCAGGACCTCGGAGACCAACCGGGCCGGCAGCCCGTGCCACTCGCCGTCCATGCAGGCCACCACGACGTGACCACGGTCGGGCCGGGGGCTGGCCGACGAGGAGACCGCGGCGACGACCCGCTCGCTGATGTGCGTCGCGGCGTGCTCCTGCGCGACGCTCCACTCGTTGCGCGCCCAGCGCTCCCCCACCTCCGCCTGCGCCGGGGCGACCAGGTCGAGCAGGATCCGCTCGGCGGGCATCCCGTCGGCGAGCAGGTCCATCGCCACGTCCACCGCCGCGTACTCGTCGGCGCCCTCCAGGCAGTCGAGGTACACCGGATAAGCGGCGGTCAGGTCGGTACGGGTGGCGGCGCTGGTCACGATCGTCACGTCCTCGGGTCTCGGTGTCCCGAGCCGACCGGCTGCGGGACGGGGGCGGCGCCGGCCAGATCGGGCACCGCGTGCAGGTGCCGGGATCCGCGCCCGGTGGCGCCCACCGCCCGCATCGCCAGCACCGCGATGTCGTCGTGGTCACCGTGGGCGAGCCAGTCACCGGTGACCTGCTCGATCCGTTCGGCGAGCGCGGGCGCCGGCATCCGGTGGCACCCGCTGATCGTGTGCACCAGCCGGTCCACGCCGAACAGTTCGTCACCCCGCCGGCCGCCCCGGGCCTCGGTGACCCCGTCGCTGTAGAGCAGGCAGGTCTCGCCGGGGGCGAGCCGGACCGTCACCTCGCCGACGCGCGGGTCGGGCACCACACCGATCAGCATGCCGCTGAGGGCGACCGGTTCCACCTCGCCGGAGGCCCGCAGCACCAGCGGCGGCAGGTGGCCGCCACCGGCCATGGTGAGCGACAGGCCGCCGTCGCGCTGCGGCCGGACCACCCCGAGCACCATCGTGGCGAACCGGCCCTGGCCGTTGGCGAGGGTGGTCTCCAGCAGCGCGTCGTTGAGCAGCCGGAGCAACCGGGCGGGCTGGAACTCGACCCGGTGCAGCGCCTGGAGGCACTGGCGGAGCTGACCGGTGAAGACGGCGGCCTCCACACCCTTGCCGGAGACGTCGCCGAGGTAGAACAGGCAACCCCCGTCGGGCAACTGGTGGGCGCCGTAGAAGTCCCCGCCGATGCGCAGTCCGGCCTGGGCCGGACGGTAGGCGGTGCCCCACTGGACCCCGTTCGCCTCGGTCGGCTCGACCGGCAGCAGGCTGGCCTGGAGGGTGTCGGCCACCTCGGCCTGGTCGCGGTAGAGCAGCGCCGAGGTCAGCGCCGCGCCGGCCCGGGAGGCGAACGCGCGGACCAGGTCCACGTCGGACTCGTCGAACGGCCGCGTCGCCCGGCGGGCGACGAGCAGCACGCCGGTCGAGGTGCCCCGGCCGGGCAGCGGCACCAGCCGGGCGCAGACGTCCGGCACCGCCAGCCCCGGCAGCCAACCGGCTTCGGCGGCCTGCTCGACCAGCCAGTCCACCGCGTGCGGCTCGACCCCGTCGAGTCCCTCGTCGATCGCGGGCGGCAGGTCGGCGGCGCCGAGGACGCCACTGTCCACGGTGGGCACGTCCTCGTCCACCCGGGCCGCCCGCCACCAGCGGGCCCGACCGGCGCGCGGGGCGAGGACCAGCACCGCGACGTCGCCCAGGGTGGGCACGGCGAGCCGGACCGTGGCCGCCGCCGCCCGGTCGGGGTGCAGCGGGTTGCCGAGCTTCTCCCCGGCGGCGGCGAGGAACGCCGAGCGGGCCCGTTCGGCCAGCAGGGCGTCCGCCCGGCTGACGCTCTCGGTGACGTCCTCGACGTACCGGCAGCAGCGGTTGGCGGAGAGCGGCACCCGACGGACCCGCAGTCGCCGGCCGTGGTGGGTGAACTCGACCGGGCCGTCGCCGCCGGTGAGCGCCGCCACCCCGGCGGCGGCGAGGACCTGCCCGACGGTGACCTCGGGGAGCAGCCGTTCGGCGACCGGGCTGAGGTGGCGCACCACCCCGTCGGCGTCGCAGACGACGAAACCCTCGCGGAAGTGCTCGACGACCTCGGACCAGTCGGGCCCGGTCGCCGCGTGGTCCGGGTCGAGGGGCGGCAGCGGCTGCGCAGGGCGGTGCGGGACGTCGGCGGACCACGCCGGAGCCCGTGCGGCACTCGGCGTGGAGATCCGTCCGTCGCCCGGGTCCCAGTCCCTGACGTCGGCAGCAGTCACCAGCTAAGCCCCACTCCTTCTCGACACCCTCGCTCCGCCTGTCCTGGCGTGTGTGATCCAATCTCTTCGCCCCAGCCTACGCCGGTATGCCGGTAACGCCACCCGTGGTCGGGGTCGACGTACCCGGCGGACGGTCCCGGCGGTTGTTACGATTTCGGGAAACTGCCTGCCCGGCAGCCCTGCGGAGAGGCGTGATGTCGGTGCCCCAACGGAGGAAACCCGAATCGACACCGTTGACCATGTCGATCGACGACGCCGATTCCGCGGCACCCCTGATCACCGTCGCGGGTGACCTGGACTTCACCACCGCCACACCGCTGCGCACCGCGCTCGACCACCTGCTGGCCGCCCGACCGCCGGTCATCGTGCTGGATTTCGGTGGCCTGCTGTTCATCGACAGCACCGGCCTCGCGGTGATCGTGCACGCCTGGCGCGAGGGGCACCAGCAGGGCACCCTCATCCGACTCCGCGCCGTCCCCCGTTTCCTGGCGACCATCCTCGACATCACCGGGGTCAGCGGCCTGCTGGCCCGGACGACCCGCGAGGACGAACGTGAGCGACCCGCCGCGTCGGCCTGACCGACCCCGGGGGTTTCCCGGCCCACACCACCTGGGAACATGGTGCAGATGCCACGCGAGCTGTTGACGATCGAGGTAAGCCGGGCCACGCCCCGGCACGCCCTGCTGCGGCTCGCCGGCGAACTCGACTTCGACACCGCCCCGGAGCTGATCCGGGTGGCCAACCAGGTCCGCGCCGAGGGATACGACGAGGTCACCGTCGACCTCACCGACGTGACGCTCTGCGACTCCTCCGGGCTGAGCGCGATCGTCGTGCTCTACCGCAGCGGCGCGCGCACGGTCCGACTCACCGGCATGAACGACCGGGTCCAGCAGTTGCTGACCCGCACCGGGCTGGCCGAACTGCTGGCCGGTCCGCGTCCCGCCGAGCGCGCGGACGGTTCCGTGCCGGACGACGGGACGCGCGAGGTCGGCTGACCGGCCACCGCCGGTTCCGGGTCACCCCACGACGACGGCCTGCGACGCGACCGGGAGGCGTCGCCCCTCGGGCTCGGGTACAAGGTCGTCCGGTCGTCCCGCCTCGGGCGCCTGGAAGAGGTAACGGACGAACTCCGCGCCCGCCTCGTTGTCCTCGGCGCCCGGCCACTGCCCCACACAGTCGACGCCGACGACCTCCCGGCCGGCGCCGTCGGCCTCCTCCAGCAGCGCCCAGACGGTCACCGGATAGCAGCGGGTGGCGTCCGGGGCGAGTTGCCAGCGGGCGTACCACCCGGGTCGCGCGGGGACGATCTCGACAATTCGCTTCATGACGACCTTCCCTTCCGCGTGCCTCGGAAGTTCTTCCGGTCCGCTGCCGATCATGCGCCCCGCCGGGGTGAGCGCCCGTCACCCCGGCGGCATGAACCCCGACGACGGTGTCGCGTCGCCGGCCGCCGAGCCGGTTTCGGGTCGGGCGGTGCCGGGAAGCCGCGGGGAGCCAGCCGAAGAGGAAGTGAGGTCAGCGGATGAGGAAGCAGATGGAGGGGGACAACGAGCGCCGCCGGGCGCTCGCCCGCCAGGCCCGGGAACGCGGCCGGCAGCCCAGCGGCGACGCCGCCACCCTCGGCGCCTCCAAACAGCTCACCCACCTGGACCGGGGCAAACGAGCGGGTCCGCCCCCGGCTGGTGTCCACAAACCGGACAGCAGCCGGGGCGGTCCGGTGCTGCCGCCGGCCGGTCGGGCGTCCGCCGCGCGGCCGGGACCCCGGCCCGGTCCGGGCCAGCCGGAGACCATCGGCCTGGGGTACCGCGAGTTGGTCGGCGACGTCAGTCGGCGGACCGGGGTGGACTTCCGGGAGGCGAAGGTCGGCGCGGAGGCGACCGTGCTGGTGTTGTCCCGGGCCCTGGCGGAGGCCGACCGGCAGCGGCTGCTGCGGGCGGTGCCGGTGTCGTTGCACGACGTGACCCCGGTCGACGGGATCGAGCAGCACCGCGACCTGCCGGGCTTCGTCGGCGAGGTGGCCCGGATCAGTGGCCGGACCCCGGAACAGGCCCGCTACCAGGCCGAGGCGACCATGGCCGCGCTGGCCACGCGGGACGGACGTCTGGTGGCGTCGCTGCGCGTACCGGAGGGGTTGCGCGACCTGCTCGCTCCGCCGGAGGCCGGTGGCGGCCTGGTCGGACCGGCCGGGGCGACCGCGCCGCTGAACGCGGACGAGTTGCGGGCCGCCCTGGCCGACCTGCCCTACTGGTCGGCACGGGGTCCGACGCTGTCGCGCAGCATCGCCCTGCCCCCGCCGAACCTGGACCGGGTGCTCGACCAGATCGACCAGTTGCGCCGGGACACCGGGCGGGGGCCCGCGATCAGCCGGCAGACCGGCTCCAGCGCCGTGCTCACGGTGCGCAGCCGCCAGGCGGACGCGGTCACCGCACGCGACGTCGACCTGGCCCACCGGGTCGACGACGCGATCGAGGAGGCGGGCGCCGGGATCGCCGGCTGAGCCCGCCCGGCGGGGCCGGTGGTCCGTCCGCCGGCCCCGCCGGCCGACGGCAGCGGGGACCCGTCGCGCCGGGTCGGCTACCGTGCCGGTCGTGGAGGGGGACGACGGACCGGCGCTGGTGGTGGACCCCACCCGACGGACCGGGCGCACCCTGCTCGCGGCAGGGGTCGAACAGTCGTACGTCGACGTCGCCGACCCGACCCACCTGCGGTTCGAGTACGTGCGGCGGATGGCGGCGGTGCTCGACCTCGCGGCGCCGTCCGGCGTACCGCTGCGGGCGCTGCACCTCGGCGGCGGCGCCCTGACCCTGCCCCGCTACCTGGCCGCCACCCGGCCCGGGTCGACGCAGCTCGTGGTGGAGCGGGACGCGGCCCTGCTCGACCTGGTGATGCGGGAACTGCCCCCGCCACCGGGAGTCCGGACCGAGGTCGACGACGCGCGCGCCGCCCTGGCCGGGCAACCGGCCGACGGGTACGACGTGGTGCTCGCCGACGTCTACTCCGGGGCCCGGATGCCGGCGCACGTGTGCACCGTCGAGTTCGTCGCCGAGGTGGCCCGCGCCCTGCGCCCGGACGGGGTCTACCTGGTCAACCTGACCGACCTGCCGCCGCTGGTCTTCTCCCGGGTGCAGGCGGCCACCCTCGGCACGGTCTTCGCCGAGGTGTGCCTGGTCGCCGCCCGGCGCATGCTCGGCGGCCGGCGGTACGGCAACGTCGTGCTCGCCGCCGCCGCGCGGCCCGGCCGGCTCCCGGTACGCCGGCTCGCGGCGCGGGTGGCCCGGGATCCGTCGCCCGGCACGGTGCTGCACGGCGCGGAGTTGGCCGCCTTCGTGGCCGGCGCGGCGCCGGCCACCGACGCCGCCCGGCCGGTCAGCTGAACGTCGACCGTTTTCCCCGGCCGGGAGTGGGTAGCCGCGCCGGATGAGCAGCCCCGACGACCGGCTCACCGCCCGCCGGGTGGCCATCGTCATCGGGCTGGTGCTGGCGACCCTGCTCGGGCTGGCGCTGCTCTGGGCCGTCCGCCGGGTGTTGGTCTGGATCCTGCTGGCCGCCTTTCTCGCCGCTGCCCTGAAGCCGGCCGTGGACCACCTGGAACGCCGGTTCGTCCGCCGCCGGACCCTCGCCACGCTGCTGGTGTTCCTCGCGGCGTTCGGGCTGCTCGCCGCCGTGGGAGCGGTGATCGTGGTGCCGCTGGTGGACGAGGTGGCCCGCTTCGTCGAGCGGGCCCCGGAGCTGGCCCGGGACATCCGGGCCGGACGGGGCCGCCTCGGTGAGCTGGTGGACCGGTTCGGGCTGCGCCGGTACGCGGAGAGCCACGGCGACCAGCTCCAGCAGTACGGCGACCGGTTACGGAAACCGGCCCTGGGCCTGGTGCGCGGCGTGCTGGAGACGGTGGTCGGGACGATCACCGTGGCGGTGCTGGCGTACCTGATGGTGCTGGAGTCGCCCCGGATCAGCGCCGCGCTGCTCGCCCTGAGCGGCGACGGGGCCGGTGACCGGCTGCGGCGGATCGGCCAGGAGTGCGGTCGCACCGTGACCGGGTACGTCACCGGGAACCTGGTGATCAGTCTGATCTGCGGCAGCCTGACGTTCGTCGTCCTCGCCGCGCTGGGCGTCCCGTTCGCCGCCGTGATCGCCCTGGTGGTCGCCGTGGCGGACCTGGTGCCGCTGGTGGGGGCGACGATCGGGGCGCTGGTGGCGGCCGGGGCGGCGTTCGTGCACTCCCCCACCGCCGGCATCGTCACGCTTGTCTTCTTCGTGCTCTACCAGCAGGTGGAGAACCACCTGCTGCAACCGGTGATCATGGCACGGGCGGTCCGGCTGAACCCGCTGACGGTGCTGGTCAGCGTGCTGCTCGCGGTCGAACTCGCCGGCCTGGTCGGGGCGCTGCTCGCCATCCCGGCCGCCGGCATCCTCCAGGTCCTGCTCCGGGAGGCCGACCTGCCCCGCCGGCTGCTCCGCCGGTGACCCGGACCGGGCTGCTCACCGGCGGCGGACCGCCACCTCGGGTGTGGAGCTCTCCAACGGCACGGCGTTCGCCGGCACGAGGCCGAGCTGCACGGCGGGACGGGGCAGGGCGGCGTCGAGCATCCAGTCCGCCCCCACCCGGGCCCGGTTGCCGGGCATGGCGAGCAGGTGGTAGCCCCGGGTGACCGCCTTCGCCGGCAGCCCGGACAGCGACACCTTGAGCGGGTTCGCGGCGGCGTCCCGGCCACCCAGGTCGACCACCCAGCCCAGGTCGTGGTGCCGGTACGGCCGACGCCGGCCCTGCCCGTACGAGGCGGCGATGTTGTGGGCGGCCAGCTTGCCCTGCCGCTGGGCGTGCTGGGCGGTCATCGCGCAGATGCCGCCCGGCTTGGTCAGGTCGGGCACGGCGGCGGCGTCGCCGCAGGCGTAGACCTCGGGAAAGCCGGGGACGCCGAGGTACTCGTCGACCACCAGCCGGCCCTTCTCGGTGCGCAGCCCCAACTCGGCGACGAACGGGTCGGGGCGGACGCCGACGCACCAGGCCAACGTGCAGGTCGGCACGTAGTCGCCGTCGGTGAGCTTCACCCCGTCGGCGGTGGCCTCGGCCACCGAGGTGCCCATCCGCACGTCGACGCCCCGCCGGGTGAGCACGCGCTGCGCGGTCTCGGACATCCGCTGGTCCAGCTCGGGCAGGACGCGGGAGGCGACGTCGAGCAGCATCCAGCGGGGCCGGACGGTCAGTCCGGGCCGGGTGGCGGCGAGCTTGTCGGTGAAGAGCTGGCCGTGCGCGGCGACCTCGGTGCCGGTGTAGCCGGCCCCGACCACGACGAACGTCGCCCGGGCCTGCTGCTCCGCCGGGTCGACGGCCTGCTCGGCCAGCTCGATCTGACGGATCACGTGGTCGTGCAGGTAGAGCGCCTCGGGCAGGCCCCGGAAGCCGTGCGCGTACTCGGTCACCCCGGGGATCGGCAGGAGCTTGTTGACGCTCCCGACGGCGAGCACCAGGCGGTCGTAGGCCAGTCGTCCCTGGTCGCCCTCGGGCTGGGTGAAACCGACCCAGCGGTTGTGCAGGTCCACCCGGTCGGCCTCGCCGACGATCACCCGGACCCCGTCGAGCGTCCCGTTGAGCGGCACCGAGACCCGCTTCGGCTCCACCACCCCGGCGGCCACCTCGGGCAGCAACGGCAGGTAGAGGAAGTAGTCGGTGGAGTTCAGCACCACGATCTCGGCCCGGCCCCGGGCCAGCCGGGCCAGGGTCTTCGCCGCGTGGTAACCGGCGAACCCGGCTCCCACGATCACCACACGAGGTTTCGTCATGTCCGGTGCCCTTCCCGCCGTCGAGGCGGACAAACCTGACCGACCGGACGTGGTCGATCTCCGGCTCCGCGGGGTGCGCCCCGCCGGCCGGCGGGGCCGACGACGGCCGGCGTCCGGGCCGCCAGGGGTCGCCATCGGAGCGTCCGCTGTCGGTCACCCGCCCGTCGCCCGGCGGACAGCGGCACCGACCATCGTCGTCGCCGGAGGGCCCGTGCACGGCGCGGGGCGGCGTCGACCCGACCGGTCGAACCGCACACCGACCCCGCTGACCTGCGGGAAGCTGGATTTCGGGCCGTCGCCGGGGCGTCCTGGCGCAGCAGGACGTCCGTCGTGTCCACCCGGCCCGGCCGCCGACCGCCGGGGGCCAGAAGGAGCGTCACCGTGCAGGCACCCGACGTCAGCGTCGTCGTCCCGGTCTACGACACCATGCCGTACCTGCGGGCGTGCCTGGCGTCGCTGCTCGGGCAGACCATCGGCCACCGGCGGATGGAGATCGTCGCGGTCGACGACGGTTCCACCGACGGCGGCGGGCAACTGCTGGACCAGCTCGCCGCCCGCCACCCGGACACCGTGCGGGTGCGGCACCAGGCCAACTCCGGCGGCCCGGCGAACCCCTGCAACCGGGGCCTGGAACTGGCCACCGGACGGTACGTCTTCTTCGTCGGCTCCGACGACCGGCTCGGCCCGGAGGCCCTGGAACGCCTGGTCACGGCGGCCGACCGAGACGAATCGGACGTGGTGCTGGGCCGGGCGGTCGGGGTCAACAGCCGGTACATGTCCCAGGAGATCTTCGCCGAGAGCCGGGTCGACGTGGACCTGTTCGACTCGGCGCTGCCCTGGTCGCTGGCGAACATCAAACTGTTCCGCCGCGAGCTGGTCGAACGTCACCACCTGCGCTTCCACGAGGACATGCCGATCCTCAGCGACCAGCCGTTCACGCTGGAGGCCTGCTACCGGGCCCGACGGATCTCGGTGCTGGCCGACTACGACTACTACCACGCGGTACGCCGGCTCGACGCCCGCAACATCACCTACCGCAGCCGGCTGGACCAGCGGTTGCGGTGCGTGGAGCTGCTGGTCGACCGGGTGGCCGAGCTGATCCCGCCCGGCAGGCAGCGCGACGCGGTGCTGCGACGGCACTTCGGCCTGGAGGTGGCCCACCTGGTCGGCGACGACCTGCCCCGGCTGGACGGACCGACCCGGGAGCGGGTGTACGGGGTGGTGCGCCGGCTGGTCGACCGGTACCTCACCGACGACCTGCGCGACCGGCTCGACATCGAGACCCGCCTGCGGCTGTCCGCCGCCCGGAGCGGGTTGACCGACCTGCTCGCCGTGATCAGGCAGGACGCCGAGCGGGGCGTCCCACCCACCGTCGTGGCCGGGGACCGCTGCCACGCCGGCTACCCCGGGGTGGGGCTGCCCGACTGGACCGACGTGACCGGGGTCCGCGCCGACTGGCTGGCCCGGCTGGACGCGGTCGCGGTGGGCTGGGAGGGCACCCGGAGCCTCACCGTCACCGCCCGCAGCCCGCACCCCGACCTCGGGCGGGCCGTCGGCGGCCCGGTCCACGTCCGGGCCGGCCGGATCGCCGGCGACACCCTCGACGTCACGCCCGACGCGCGGGGCAGCCTGGTGCGGGTCCGCTTCCCGGTGGACCGGCTGCTCGCCGGCAGCGCCGCGACCGGTCAACGCCACCCGCTACGGGTGGAGGTCGACGGAAAGGTCGGCCGGGGCAGCGCCGCGCTGCGCGCTCCCGGGCTGACACCGGCCCGGCCCCGGATCCGCCGCCACGGCACCCGGCTGTACGCGGCCACCACCAGCCTCGACGCCCGGACCGGGCACCTGGTGCTGGCGGTGGTGCCGGTGACCGCGGCCCGGCTGGCCGCCCGGCTGCGACGCGGGGGCCGGTGAGCCGGACGGTCGCACCGCCCCGGAGCGGCGGCCCCGGTACCCGGCGCGGACACGCCCGGGGCGGGCTCCGGGTCGGACAGGCGGTACCGTCGGGCCGGGACAGCGGGTCCCACCGACGGTGGAGGCGGTCACGGCCAGGGAGAAGGGACGCGCGCTCATCGCGTCCAACAAGAAGGCGCGCCACGACTACACGATCCTCAAGACGTACGAGGCGGGCATCGTGCTGGTCGGCACGGAGGTCAAGTCGTTGCGGGCCGGACGGGCGTCGCTGGTCGACGCGTTCGCCCAGGAACGCGACGGCGAGATCATGCTGTACGGGCTGCACATCGCCGAGTACGGCTTCGGCACGTGGACCAACCACGCGCCCCGACGCACCCGCAAGTTGCTGCTGCACCGGGTGGAGATCGCCCGGATCCTGGAAAAGCTCCGCGACGGTGGGCTGACCCTGGTGCCGTTGTCGATGTACTTCGAGAACGGCTGGGCCAAGGTCGAGCTGGCGCTGGCGCGCGGCAAGAAGTCGTACGACAAGCGGCAGTCCCTGGCCGAGCGGGACGCCAACCGGGAGATCGCCCGGGAGCTGGGCCGGCATCTCAAGGGGCAGCGCCGACGCCAGCGCACCCCCTGACCGGCACCGGCGGCATCGCCGCGCTGTCCCCCCGTCTCGCCGACACCGCCGCCGGCACGACCCCGGTCGCCCGGCGGCGCGGCGGGCGACGGCGGCCCGGGTCGCCGCGACGAACGTCCAGAACAGCGGCAACGTGGTGTGCTTACGCTGGGCCCGGGTGTTGGTGCCGAACATGGCGGTGCGCAACGGCGTGGTCAGCTCCAGCTGCGCGCCGGCCCCGGTGAGCGTCCGGTTGACGATGTTGGCCGGCGAGACCCCGGCCAGGTCCGGATGGTCGCTGCCGTCCAGGGTGGCCACGCCGACCGCCGCGTACTCCTCGTGCAGGTAGCCGCGGAGTACGGTGTCCAGCCCGCCGACCACCACCGCCTGCCCGGTGTCGGGGAGACCGACCTGGACCGCCGTGCAGCCGTGCAGGGAGACCGCGAACCGGGCCCCGCCGCACAGCGACCGGGCCTGCGGGTCGTCGCAGCCGGTGGAGGTGACGTGCAGCTCCCCGTTGTCGCTGCCGCGCAGCCCCTCGAAGAGCCAGTAGTCGTAGCCGGGAGCCCCTGGACCGGTCGGGGCGAGGGTGGCCGGGTGGTAGCCGGCGACGGCAAGGCAGAGTTCCGAGGTGCCGACCTCGATGCCGCCGCCGTGCGGCGCGAGCACGGTGGCCGACGGGAAGGTCGCCGGGGTGCTGCCCAGACTGTCGTCGAAGGCGTCGTGCCGGCGGAACCGGCGGGCGTAGTCGACTCCCTCCACCAGGGTCGGGTCGGCGTACAGGGCGGAGTTGGTGGCGTGCAGGTCGGTGGCCGCCCGCGCGGCCCCGGGCAGCACCGCCCCGGCCCCCGTCGTGCCCACGGCCGCGCCGACCAGCGCGGTCAGCACCGTCCGTCTCTCGAATCCCGCCATGGCATCCACCCCGTGGTCGTCGTACCGGCCCACCGGGAGCCTAGTGACCACAGTCGATGCCGATCGTCCTGGCGGACATTCCACCGCCAACCGGTAAAGGGGGACGTGGCTACGGCTCCGTCGGCATCGGCACCTCGACGAAGGTGGCACCACGCAGGTCCAGCCAGGCCCGGTCCGGGCTCCGGACCAGTCGCAGCATCACCGCTTCACAGGCCGGGCAGCGGGCCACCAGGCCGGGCGCGTGACCGAACACGTGCAGCTCGGCCATCGGGCCGGTCCGCCCGCACGACGCGCACCGGCCGGTCGCGCCGCTCAGGTCGACGGCGAACAGCTCGCGCAGCGGCCCGTCCAGCACGTTGCCGTCCTGATAGGACATGGTGGTCATCGGTCGTCCCCCTTCGCTCCGGTACCGGCTCATCCGGTCGGGCCGAACCGCTCGGTCCGCACCCGGCGGGTCGGATGGCCCAGGCCCACCAGCAGATCCGCCGCCGTCTCCACGAAGCCGGTGGGACCGCAGACGTAGCAGAGCGGCTCCAGCTCGGGCGGCCAGCCGTGGCTGTTCACGTCGGCCAGGCCGATCCGGTGCGGCTCGCCCCGCCAACCGTCGGGCGCCTGACGGGTGTAGACGTACGCCACGTCGAGACCCCGGTCGTCGCGGGTCCGGCGGCGCAGTTCGTCGGCGTAGAACACGTCCGTCGGGGTGCGCACCGAGTAGACCAGCCGGAACGGGGCCCGGTTGCCCGCCACCCGCCGGGCCCGGACCATCGCCATCAACGGCACCACCCCGGAGCCGCCGGCCACCAGCAGCACCGGCGCCGATTCGTCGGTACGCCAGACGAACCAGCCGCCCACCGGGCCGCGCACCTCCACCGGGTCGCCCTCGGCGTACACGTCGATCAGGTACGGCGACACCTCGCCGTCGGGCACCCGCTGCACGGTCAACGCGATCCGGTCGCCGTCGGCCGGCGCGGCGAGCGAGTACGCCCGGGCGGCCTGGTAGCCGTCCTCGGCGGTGAGCCGGACGTCGACGTGCTGCCCGGGCAGGTGCCCCGGCCAGCCGGGCACGTCGAGGACGAGGGTCTGCGCGGTCGGCGTCTCCACCCGGCGTCCGACGAGCCGGGCGACCCGCCAGGTCAGCGGGGCGCGCCCGCCACCGGGGGCGGACACCTCAGTCGCCCTGGTAGCGCTGCTCGCGCCACGGATCGCCGTAGTCGTGGTAGCCGGCGGTCTCCCAGAAGCCGGGCTGGTCCTCGACCAGCAGCCGGATGCCCCGCACCCACTTGGCCGACTTCCAGAGATACAGGTGCGGCACGAGCAGCCGGGCCGGCCCGCCGTGTTCGGCGGGCAGCGGCGCGTCCGCGTAACGGTGCACCACCCAGGCCCGGCCGCCGCGCAGGTCGTCCAGGGGCAGGTTGGTGGTGTAGCCGCCGTACGAGTGGACCAGCGCGTACCGGGCGGCGGTGTCGACCCCGGCCAGGAGGGTGTCCAGCGAGACGCCCTGCCAGGTGGTGCCGAGCTTCGACCAGCGGGTGACGCAGTGGATGTCCACCGTCGGCGTCTCCTGGGGCAGGCCCATCAGCTCGTCCCAGGTCCACCGGAACTCCGCGCCGCCCTCGGTGGCGAGGACGAACTCCCAGTTCGCCAGCTCGACCCGGGGAGTGGGGCCGGCGGAGAGCACCGGGAAGTCCGGGGTCAGGTACTGCCCCGGCGGCAGGTCCGGTCCGCCCGACCGGGGCCTGCCCCGGAAGCCGGGCGACACGATTCCCACCGGTCAGTCGTACCACCCGGGCCGGCGTCCGCGACGCCGTTCGCGTCAACGCGCGTCGGGTCGGGCGGCCCCGCCCACGCCGTGGCGATCCGGTGGGCCGGTGGCGCCCGTACGCCCCGACACGTTGATCTCGACCGGGTTCCCGCCGTAGATTTGGGCACCAGCAGTGAGGAGCGTTGATGCGGACCATCGACTGGCGGGACGGGCGGATCGTCGCGATCGACCAGACCCGGCTGCCGCACGAGGTCGAGTTCCTGGAAATCGAGACCATCGAGGCGCTGATCGCCGCGATCCGGTCACTGGCGATCCGCGGCGCGCCCGCGATCGGCGTGGCCGGGGCACTGGGGGTGGCCCTCGCCGCCCGCCTGTACGGCGACGACCCGGCCGAGCTGCGCCGCGCCACCGACGCGGTCCGGGCGGCCCGCCCCACCGCGGTCAACCTCGCCTGGGGCGTGGACCGGGTGCGGGCGCGGCTGGACGCCGACGGCGCGGAGGCCGCGTTGGCCGAGGCGCTGGACGTGCTGGAGGAGGACGTCCGCTGCTGCCACGAGCTCAGCGAGCGGGGCGCGCGTTGGCTGGTCGAGACGGTCGGGCCGAAGGTGGCGGTGCAGACCCACTGCAACGCCGGGGCGCTGGCCACCGTCGAGTGGGGCACCGCGCTGGGCGTGGTGCGTTCCCTCCAGGAGCACGGCGCGCTGGGCCACGTCTACGCCGCGGAGACCCGCCCCCTGCTCCAGGGGGCGCGGCTGACCGTGTGGGAACTGGCGCAGATCGGCGCGCCGCACACCCTGGTGGTGGACTCCGCCGCCGCGTCCGTGCTGGCCCAGGGGCTGGTCGACGCGGTCGTGGTCGGCGCGGACCGGATCACCGCCAACGGTGATGTGATCAACAAGGTGGGGACGTACCCGCTCGCCCTGGCGGCGGCCCGGGTCGGCGTGCCGATGGTGGTCGCCGCGCCGGAGTCCACCGTGGACCTCGCCACGCCGTCCGGACGGGATGTCACCATCGAGGTGCGCGATCCCGAGGAGATCACCGCCCTCGGCGCGGCGGCACTGGCCCCGCAGGGCACCGGGACGCTCAACTACGCCTTCGACGTGACCCCGGCCGACCTGGTCACCGCGATCGTCACCGAACGCCGGGTCATCCTGCCGGCCGCCGGTGGCCGCCCCGACGACCCGATCGACCGGTCCTGACCGGGCCCACCCCGCCGACCGTCACCGACCCGCCCGGTCCGCCGACCGGGCGGGACCGGCCTGTCGGCCCCACCCCGCCGGCCGGGCGTGACCGGCCGGTCCGATCCAACCCGCGAGGAGCCACCGCCATGCTCAACCGCTGGTCCGCCGACGACGCCCCGGACCGGTCCGACCCGGTCGCGCAGCTCGTGTACGCCTCCCGGCTGCTCGGCACCGACACCGGCCTGGTGCTGCACGGCGGGGGCAACACCTCGGTCAAGACCACGGTCACCGACCTGACCGGGGAACCGGTGGAGGTGCTCCACGTCAAGGGCAGCGGCTCCGACCTGGCCACCATGGGCGCCTCCGGCTTCACCGCGCTGCGGCTGGCCCGGCTGCGGGCGCTGCTGCGGCTGGAGCGCCTCGCCGACACCGCCATGATGAACGAGCTGCGCTGCGCACGGCTCGACGCGACCGCCCCGGACCCGAGCGTCGAGTCGCTGCTGCACGCGCTGCTGCCGCACCCGGCGGTGCTGCACAGCCACGCCGACGCGCTGCTCACCCTGACCAACCAGCCCGAGGGCCGCCGGCTCGTCGAGGAGGTCTACGGCGACAGCGTGGTCGTCGTCCCGTACGTGATGCCCGGTTTCGACCTGGCCCGGGTCTGCGCGGAACTCTTCCCGGCACAGGCCCACCCGGGCACCGTCGGCATGGTCCTGCTCAACCACGGCCTGTTCACCTTCGGCGCGGACGCCGAGGAGGCGTACCACCGGCACATCGAGCTGGTCGGCCGGGCCGAGGAACGGCTGGCCCGCCGGACCACGCCGTCCCGGGCCGCCGGGCCTGTCCCGGTCGACCGGGTCCGCCTGGCCCGGCTGCGCGCGGAGATCTCCGAGGTGACGGGGGCCCCGATGGTCCTCAGCCGGTACGACGACCCGACGGTCCGCGCGTTCCTCGGGCGCGCCGACCTGGCGGCGGTCGCCACGCGCGGCCCGGTCACCCCCGACCACGTGCTGCGGACCAAGCGCGTCCCGCTGGTCGGCACCGACGTGGCCGGGTACGCCGAGGAGTACCGCCAGTACGTCGCCGAGCACCAGGGGCGGGCCCGCGCGGCGCTGACCATGCTCGACCCCGCTCCCCGGGTGGTCCTCGACCCCGAGCTGGGCCTGCTCACCGCCGGCCGGCGGGCCACCGACGCCCGGATGGCGCAGGACATCTACCGGCACACCATCGACGTCATCGAGGCAGCCGAGGCGATCGGCGGCTACCAGGCGCTGCCGGCCGGCGACATCTTCGACGTGGAGTACTGGGAACTCGAACAGGCGAAGCTGCGGCGCGGCGGGGCGTTGCCGGAGTTCGCCGGCGAGGTGGCGGTGGTGACCGGGGCCGCCTCGGGCATCGGCCGCGCCTGCGCCGAGGCGCTCCAGGCACGCGGGGCGTGCGTGGTCGCCCTGGACCGGGACCCGTCGGTCACCGAGGGCGACGGGGTGGCCCGGCTCGGCCTCCAGGTCGACGTGACCGACCGGGCGGCGGTCGACGCCGCGCTCGACCGGGCGGTGGAGCGGTTCGGCGGGGTGGACATCGTCGTCGCCGCCGCCGGGATCTTCCCGGCCAGCCAGGAGATCGCCGGGCTGGACCCGGAGACGTGGCACCGGACCATGGCGGTGAACACGGAGTCGGTGGCGTACCTCTTCTCCCGGACCCACCCGCTGCTGGCGCTGGCGCCCCGGGGCGGCCGGGTCGTCGTGGTCGCCTCGCGCAACGCCGTGGCCCCCGGGCCCGGCGCGGTCTCCTACTCCGCCTCCAAGGCGGCGGTGGTGCAGGTGGCCCGGGTGGCCGCCCTGGAGTGGGCGTCCGACGGCATCCGGGTGAACGTGCTGCACCCCGACGCGGTCTTCGACACGGGCCTGTGGACCCCGGAGGTGCTCGCGGCGCGGGCGGCGCACTACGGGCTCACCGTGGAGCAGTACAAACGACGCAACCTGCTCGGCACGGAGATCACCAGCGCCCGGGTGGCCGACCTGACCGCCGCGCTCTGCGGCGAGACGTTCGCGGCCACCACCGGGGCGCAGATCCCCGTCGACGGCGGGAACGAGCGGGTGATCTGACGCCGACCACCGGTGGGCGGGAGGGTTCCCGCCCACCGGCGCCGGGTCACTGCCGCCGCTCGACCACCTCGGGCAGGCCCGACTCGGCCTTGCGGGTGGCCCGCAGACTGGTCAACGTGACGATCACCAGCACGCCGATGATCACGCCGAGCGAGGCGAGCGTCGGGATCTCCGGCACCCCCGACCAGATGCCGTGCGCCCAGTGCAGGCCGAGCTTCAGGCCGATGAAGGCGAGGATGACCGCGAGGCCGTAGCTGAGGTGCACCAGGCGGCTGAGCGCGGCGTGCAGCACGAAGTACAGCGCCCGGAGCCCCAGCAGGGCGAAGGCGTTGGTGGCGAAGACGAGGTACGGGTCCTCGGTGATGCCGTAGACCGCCGGCACCGAGTCGACCGCGAAGACCACGTCGGTGGCGAGCACGGCGACCACGACCAGGGCCATCGGGGTGAGCGCCCGCTTGCCGTTCTTGAGCCGGACGGTCATGTTGGGGCCGTGGTACTCATCGGTCACCGGCATGAACTTGCGCAGCAGCCGCACCGACCGCATGTTGGCGATGTCGACCTCCTGCTCGTGGCCGGAGAGCGCGTCGCGCAGCAGCTTGGCCGCGGTCAGCAGCAGGATGATCGCGAAGAGCAGGAAGGCGAAGTCGAGCGTCTGCAACGCCGCCGCGCCGAGCGCGATGAACACGCCACGCAGCACCAGCGCGCCGGCGATGCCGTACAGCAGCACCCGCTGGGCCAGCGCCGACGGCACCGCGAAGGCGGCCAGCAGGAGCATGAAGACGAAGAGGTTGTCGACCGAGAGCGACTTCTCGACCAGGTAACCGGTGAGGTACTCGACACCCTGCTGGGAGCCGTACCGGGACCAGACCCAGCCGCCGAAGGCCAGCGGCAGGGCGACGTAGAACACCGACCAGCCGATGGCCTCCTTCATCGTGACCTCGTGCGGCCGGCGGGTGACGATGAAGTCGAGCACCAGCAGGACGAGGACACCGACGATGGTGACCGTCCAGAGGGTGGGGGTACCGACCGAGGACAACCCGGCGGACAGGTACGTGATATCGCTCATGGAGCCTCCTCGAACACCATTCCATGTTCGAGGTCTCCTTCACCCACAGTTCGTGGGCAACCACCCGAGGCCGCTCCGGGCGGCCGTACTGACCGGAATGGTTCGTGGGAAGTACTCCCCTCGCCACGGCAAGGTTAGGTCAGGCCGCCGGAGGCCGCCACACCAGGGCGGGATGGCGTGTCGCGGCCCGCACGGCGGCGGTGACCCGATTCACGTCCAGGTCGGCCATGCAGGCCGGACCGGTCGCGTCGAGCGGGCAGCGCGCGTCCCACCAGCAGGGTTGTTCGGTGATCGCGGTGGCCCGGCGGTGCGGGCAGGCCGAGAGCCCCTGGAGGTCGACGCCGCCCACGCCGTAGCGGCGGGCGTCGGTCGGGCCGAAGAGCCCGACGGTCACCGCGCCCGCCGCGGCGGCGAGACGCAGCGGCCCGGTGTCGGGGCCGACGACCACGCCGCCCCGGCCGGCCACCGCGGCGAACTGCCCGGCGAGGGTGGTCAGGTCTCCGGGGGGCAGCGGCACGCCGGGCGGGTCGCCGTCCGCGCGGCGTGCTCCCCCGGTCGGGGACCGGACGGTCAGCACCGGGTGTCCGAGGGCGACGAGCCGGCCGGCGAGGGCGCGCCAGGAGTGCTCCGGCCACCGCTTCACCGCCATGCCGGCGTCGGTGACCAGCACCACCGGCGCGGCGGCCGGTCGCCGGCTCGCGGCCACCAGACGGTCGACGGCCTCCTCCCCGGCGACGCGGGCCGACGTGGGCAGACGCACCCGGGGAGGCGCGTCCAGGTCCCCGCGGGCGAGCAGCCCCTCGGCGTGCAGCAGGCGCAGATAGCGGAGACCGACCGGCTCGTCCGGCGGAGGTCGCCGCCACAGGTCGGTGACGCAGCGGGCACCGGAGGCGAGCAGCAGGTCCGGGATGCCGTCGTAACGGGTGGTGGTGACCGCGAGATCCGGCCGCCGCACGGCGAGCGCCTCGACCACGGCCGCCCGCTCCGCGCCGGGCCGGCCGTGCCGGGGGGTACGGACCTCCGCCACCGCCGGGTCGACGCGGAGCAGCCCGGCACCGGGGTCGTGGGTGAGCACCCGCAGCCGGGCGTCCGGGTTGCGCCTGGCCAGGCCGTGAACCGACGGCAGCAGCATGAGCAGGTCGCCGATCCCGCCGAGCAGGTCGACCACCAGGATCTCGGCACACCGGTCAGCCATCGTGCCGTCCGAGCAGCCGCCGGTAGAGGTCCCGGTGCGCGGTGGCGACCCGGGGCCAGGCGTAGCCGGCCGCCAGCGTACGTCCCCGCTCGGCCAGCCGGCGGCGCAGCACCGGATCGGCCAGCACCCGGCCGACGGTGTCCGCGAGCGCGTCGCTGTCCCGTCGACGCGGGACCACCGCCACCGCTCCGCTGCGGTGCAGCTGGTCCCCGCCGTCCTCGGACGCGGTGACCACGGTCGGCCGGCCGTGAGCCAGCGCGGCGAGCAGCGCCCCGCTCTTGAGCGTCACCCCGGCGGTGAACGGCAGCACCACCACGTCGGCGGCGTGCAGGGCCGCCGAGGCGCGTTCCGGGGGCAGGTACCCGGTGAAGGTGACCGCGTCGGCCACCCCTTGGCGGTGGGTCAGCGCGGTCAGCTCGTCCCGGAACGCGCGCGCCTCCGCCTCGGGCAGGGCCTGGGAGGTGAACCCGCCGGCCACCAGCAGTCGCAGGTCGGGATGCTCCCGGCGGAGCGCGGGCAGCGCCCCGATCAGGTGGCGGATCCCCTTGACCGGGTGGACGAAGCCGAAGAAGACCAGCAGCGGCGCGCCGACGGGCAGGCCGAGCTCCGCACGCAGCCGCCGGCCGGCGGTGCTCCCGTCCGGCCGGTCGGTCACGTTCGGGCCAGCGGCACACGTACGGTCGGTCACGTTCGGGGCCAGCGGCACACGTACGGTCGGCGCCCCGGTGCGGGCCCGGACCGCCACGTCGTGCCCCTCGTTGGTGACGACCACCGCCGCGCTGGCCGGCACCAGCCGCCCGGTCTCCCGGTCCCAGAGCCGGGCGCGTTCCAGCAGCGACCACAGAGGTCCGGGCAGCCAGCCGGGCGCCGCCCAGGAGCCGTACTCGTGCACGGTGGTGACCAGGGGGACGGTTCGGGGCAGCCGGAACGGCAGCAGGCCGGGCAGCCCGGAGAACCGGTACGCCGAGGGGGCGAACTGGACGTGCACCAGGTCGACGCCGAGGCGGCGGACCCGCTCGGCGGCGCGGGCGGTGGCGGTGAGCCAACGCAGCGGTGACCGGTCGGCGGAGCGGAGCGGACCGGGGGTCACCGCCACCCCGACGTCGTCCAGCGCGCGGACCAGGTGCGCGACGTAGTCGCTGACCCCGTCACGGTCCACCGGGGCGGGGCCGTGCGGCATGGCCACCCGGATCCGGTCGTCGCCGACCACCGTGCCTCCCCCGTAGCTCGGATGCCACCCCAGGTCCGTCCCGGACGACACGTGGCCGACAGGGGCGGCTGTCTTCCCGACCGGCCGCCGGAAAAACCCGCCGCCACCGGCCCCGGGCACCCCCGGCCGGCCGGGCTGAGGTGCGCGGTGGGAGCTGGGGTGCGGTGCGGTGGGGTGCGCTGGGGTGCGCTGGGCTGGGGTTCGGTGCGGTGCGGTGGGGTGGTTGCAGGGGTCCCCTCCTACCGCTTTTTGATGAGGAAGGGCCCCCTGCAACCACCCCAGCCACCGCCACCGCCAGCAGAACCCAACCGCCCAGCGGGCTGGCGGACCGGGGGCGGCGTCGACGTGCCCCCTGGCGGGAACGGTGGTGGCCTATGGTGTGCCGGTGACCGACGAGACTGCGCCCGCCGGTCCGCTCGCCGGACTGCGGGTGGTGGAGCTGGCCGGCATCGGCCCCGGGCCCTTCGCCGCGATGATGCTCGCCGACCTGGGGGCGGACGTGGTCCGGGTGGACCGGGCGACCGAGGTCGACCCCGCCGCCTTCGGCACCCCCCATCCCGATCTGCTGAACCGGGGACGCCGCTCGGTGGCGGTGGACCTGAAGTCCCCCGGCGGACGTGAGGTGGTGCTGGCGCTGGTCCGGGGCGCGGACGCGCTCGTCGAGGGCTTCCGGCCGGGGGTGACCGAGCGTCTCGGCGTCGGGCCGGCCGACTGCCTGGCGGTGAACCCCCGGCTGGTGTACGGGCGGATGACCGGCTGGGGGCAGGACGGTCCGAACGCCCCGCTCGCCGGGCACGACATCGGCTACCTGGCGCTGACCGGCGCGCTGCACGGGATCGGGCGGGCCGGGGAGCGCCCGGTGCCGCCGCTGAACCTGCTCGGCGACTTCGGCGGCGGCGGGATGATGCTGGCGCTGGGCGTCGTCTCCGCGCTGTACGCCGTCCGCTCCGGTGCCCGTGGGCAGGTGGTGGACGCCGCGATCGTCGACGGGGTGGCGGTGCTGAGCACCATGATCCACGGCCTGCGCGGGATGGGGATGTGGCAGGACCCGCGCGGGGTGAACCTGCTCGACGGCGGCGCGCCCTTCTACGACACGTACGAGTGCGCCGACGGCCGGTACGTCGCGGTCGGTGCGCTCGAACCGCGCTTCTACGACGAACTGGTCCGGCGCACCGGGTTCCCGCTGCCCCCGGACGAGCCGTCGGACCGGAACGACCCGGCGAACTGGCCGGCGCTGCGGCGGGCCTGGGCCCGCCTGTTCCGGACCCGCACCCGCGACGAGTGGGCCGCGCTGGCCGGCGACTCCGACGCCTGCCTGGCCCCGGTGCTCGACTGGGCGGAGGCCCCGGCGCACCCGCACATGGCCGCCCGGGACGTCTTCGTCCGGCATGCCGGGGTGGAGCAGCCGGCCCCCGCGCCGCGCTTCTCCGGCACCCCGACCGCGCTGCGTCGGCCGCCGCCCCATCCCGGGGAGCACACCGACGAGGTCCTCGCCGAGCTGGGCTACCCGCCCGACCGGGTCGACGCGCTGCGCGCCGCCGCCGCCGTCGCCTGAGCGGCGGACGCGTCCTGGTGTCGCGCTGCGCGGCTCCGGTCGAGGTGCCCCGGGCGGCTGGCGTGGGGCCGGTCAGGCGCGACGCAGGCTGGCTCCGGGAGCCATCGCCGGCTCGACGAGGTCCCGGTAGTCCCGGGGCAGCTGGGCCGCCACGTCGTCGAACTCGCCGCCGGTGATCGCTTCGCGCAGGGTGACGAAGACGGCCCGGATGCCGGAGCGGGCGGCCGGGGAGTCCGCGTCGGCGCGCTGGCCGACCCGGGCCACGAACTCCGCCGCGCCGAACCGGTCGGCGTGCTCGGTGGTCGGGGTCTTCCGCAGCAGCAGTTGCAACGGCTTGGGCAGCTGCGCGGCGAGGTCGAGGGCCTCTCCCCCGGTCAGGCGTTCGGCCAGTGTCTCCAGCGTGGCGCGGGTCAGCTCGACCGCCCGGCCGGAGGGCACCCCGGCCCGCTGGGCGACCTGGTCGACGAAGGTGTCGTAGTTCATTCGGCGCTCCCCTCGGCTGGGACGGCCCCGGGGGCGTACCCGGCGGGCGGCCCGGGAAACAGCGGCGGGAGCATGTCGTCACCGGGCCCGGGCCACCGGTTTCTCCGGATCCGGGGGCGTGACCGCCGGGTGGACGGGTAACCGCAGCCGGTCGTGGACCGACGAGGCGGCGGAGGATTCCTGCCATGGTGAGTGACACCGACGTGCTGCGGTACCTGTCGAGCCTGGACTATCCGGCGGGCAAGGACGACGTGGTACGCCAGGCCGAGCAGGAGGGCGCGCCCCCGGAGGTGTTGCGGGCGCTGCGCGCGCTCCCCCCGGTGGACTACGCCAACGGCAACGAGGTCGCCCGGTCGGCCGGTACGGACACCGCGCCGGAACTCAGCCCCGCCCAGCGTGCGGCCCAGGCGCGTGAGCCGCACACCCGCGTCTCGCAGCACCTGCGCCGGATCTGAGTGCCGGGGGGAGCGGGGCACCACGACCGACGGGCGGCGCCTGCGTGTGGCGGCTGACGAGAGGCCACCCGGACCGACCGACGCCGGCCTCCGTGCAGCTCACCGTGATGGGTCTGATCGGGATCTGCACCGGGGTCCTGTTCGGGGTGTTCGTCTCGGCACGGCTCGCCCCGCTCTTCGGCTGGGACGTGGCCGCGCTGACGTACCTGGTCCTGGTCTGGCGGGCCCTCTGGCCGATGGACGCGGAACGGACCGCCCGGCTGGCCGTCCACGAGGACCCGAACCGGGCGGTCCGGGACGTGCTGCTGCTGACCGCCTGCGTGGCGAGCCTGCTGGCGGTCGGGGTCATCATGAGCACCGCCCGGCAGGCGCCGACCGGGCTGTCCCGGGACCTCTACAGCGGGCTCGGCATGGCGAGCGTGCTGCTCTCCTGGCTGGTGGTGCACACCGTCTACACCGCCCGGTACGCCCGGATCTACTACACCGGACCGGACGGCGGCATCGACTTCCACCAGGAACAGCCGCCCTGCTACGCGGACTTCGCGTACGTCGCGTTCACCGTCGGCGCCACGTTCCAGGTCTCCGACACGGACCTGTGCAGCCACGAGATGCGCCGGACGGTGCTGCGGCACATGCTGGTGTCGTACCTGTTCGGGGCGATCATCATCGCCGCCACGGTGAACCTGGTGGCCGGACTCGCCCGGTGAGCCCGCTCCGGGCAGAGGCGGGGCGGCGCGCGGCGGGTCGCCCGGACAGGCGGGCGCCCGGGCCACGAACCGCGACCCGGGCGCCACACGACACCACCGGCGGTTTCCGCACCCCGCACCGGGGTGCCGCCGCCGAGCGGCCGGCCGGCATACGCCCGAACCGGGCGGCCAGCCCTGCCAGGACCAGCGTACGATGCCATGTCCCCCGAATAGCCAGTTTTCGGCAAACTGTGGGACAGCGCACGGTCAGCGGACCACCTCGGCGTACCGCTTCTCCAGGTCGACCCGGGCGAGTGCCCCGACCAGCCAGGCCAGCCGCTCGGACTCGCCACTGCCGGCGAGTCCGGCCAGGTCACCGGCGGAACGTCCCAGACCGAGGCGGCGCGCGGCGGTCAACGCCCGACGGTCGGCGACCGGGGCCACCTCCCGCCACAGCACCTGGACCTCGCGCAGGAAGAGGTCCACCACCGGGGCGTCCACGCCGGGCAGTTCGGCCAGCAGGACCCGCTCCCGGGCCGGGTCGCGGTGGGCGACGGCCCGGAGTCGCCGCAGATCCCCCCGGTAGCGTTCGACGACGGTGAGAGCGAGGTCGCCGAGGGTGTCGGCGAGCGCCTCCGGGTCCGTCCGGAACCCGCTGTCGCGTAGCAGCCGGGTGCGGTGCTCGTGCCGGGACCGGGACATCCGGCCGGCGCTGTCCCAGCCGGCGTCCCGGAAGGCCCCGGTGGCGGCCAGGGCACGCCGGAAGTCGCCCGGCCGGGCGAGCAGCACCGAGAGCACCAGCACCTGGAAGAGGCTGCCCGGATTGTTGGTGACCCGGAAGCCGTACTCCTCGGCGAAGCCCCGGCCGCCGGCGGCCAGCCGCCGGACCAGCCGCTTCTTGTCCTCGATGGTGGAGGTCGCAGTCGTCGCCATGACCGCGACTACCCGTGCGGGGGCGCGCCACGCCTGCCCGTCGCCGGCGTCGTTCAGTCGCGCAGACGTCCGTGCCGGTCGCGGGCCTTGAGCCGGACCGTGGGCATGGTCGGTACGGGCAGCGGCGGGTCGGGGTCGTCGACCACGACGCCGAACCGGCGCCCGGCCGCCCAGTCCTCGGACGCCGCCACGATCTCCTCGTGCGAACGGCCGACGAAGTTCCACCACATCACCAGCGGATCCTCGAACGGCGCTCCGCCGAGCAGCAACAGGCGGGAGTCCCGCCCGTGCGCGACGGTCACGGTCTCCCGCCCGGGTGGCACGTAGAGCAACGCGCCGGGAGCCAACCGGACGCCGTCCACCTCGGCGGACCCGGACATGGCCAGCAGGCCGTGCTCGAAGTCGCGGCGCAGCGGCACCCGGACCGGGGCGGCCCCCCGCGGCTCCAACTGCGCGCCGAGCAGCGGCGTGTGCACCACTGCCGGGGACCGGACGCCGGCCAGTTCCCCGACCAGCAGGGTCACGTCGAGGTCGCCGTCGCGCCACCGGGGCAGGTCCGGGTGGTGATGGAAGTCGGGCGACCCCGAGCGCGCCCCGTCGGGCAGCGCGACCCAGAGCTGCACGCCGTGCATCGTCCTCGGCCGCTGCGGCGGGGACTTCTCCGAGTGGGCGATGCCGTGCCCGGAGGTCATCACGTTGAGCTGCCCCGGGCGGATCGGCTGGACGTTGCCGAGGCTGTCCCGGTGCAGGATCTCACCCTCCAGCAGCCAGGTGACCGTCTGCAACCCGGTGTGCGGGTGGGGTGGCACCTGCATGCCCGGCCGGTCGCCGACGTCGTCCGGCCCGAAGTGGTCGACGAAGCACCACGCCCCGACCATCCGCCGGGCGCGTTGCGGCAGCAACCGGCGGACCGTGGTGTACCGACCCAGTGGCACGTCGTGCCCGGGCAGCAGCACGCTCCCCGGGTCGACCGGGACGACTCCCGGAGGCCGGGTCTGCGCCGGCATGGCCTGCTCCATCCACCGACCCTACGTCACCCGCCGGGTGCCCGGGTCGGTGCGCCGACGCGGTGCCGCCACGCGCACGACGCGGCCGGTCGCCGTCGCCGGCCCAGGTCAGGAGGCGAGGAAGCTCTGCCACCCCCCGGCCTCGTACGTGCGCAGCGTGCCCATGCCCGTCGCCTGGCCGGTGCAGTCCGCCGTCCGGTAGAAGACGACGTCCGCGAAACCGCTCCAGCCGACGTGGCTGTCGGCGGTCGGCGGGAGCGCCGCGCATTCACCGGTGGGAGCGGGGAGGTGGGCGACCTCCGTCGCGAAGATGCCACTGTAGAAGGTCAGGCCCGATCTGCGCGTTCCGCAGGGATCCCAACGGTTCTGCCGGCCAGAAGGCCTACTGTTGCAATAGGAATGCCAGCCGCCGACCCGGAGGGGAACCACGATGACGCGTACACCCGGGGACGAGGCCGCGCACGACACCCGCCGCGCACGGCAGTGGTTGGCCGGGCGGGCGCGGGGCGAGGGTGTGCACCGCGAGCAGTTGATCGCGCTGGGCACGGCGATGGGCGCGCTCGCCGCCGCGGCCGGTGACGCCGACCCGACCGGCACCGGCGTCCCGGCGATCGTCAAACCGCTCGATCCGGGCCTGCTCACCGGGTACGGCGCCAATGCCGAGATGCGCTGGGAGGCCATGTCCGGGCAGGGGTACGTCGTCCCGACCGACCGGTTCTTCGTCCGTAACCACACCCGCACCCCCCTGCTGGACCGGGACACGTGGCGGTTGCGCCTGTTCGGCACCGGCCTGCGCGGGACGCCGACGCGGGACGACCCGGTCGAGTTCGGGTACGACGACCTCACCGCGATGGCCGTCGAGGAGACCACCGCCCTGCTGGAGTGCGCGGGCAACGGCCGTCACCACTTCGCCGCCCAGCAGGACCAGCCGATGCCGGGAGTGCCGTGGGGTCTCGGCGCGGTGGGGGTGGCCCGCTGGCGGGGCGTCCGCCTGTCCACCGTGCTCCGGCACGCCGGCCTGACCGACGCCGCCGTCGACGTGATGCCCGAGGGCCTGGACCCGGACTACGTCACCGGCGGGGTCAACCTCGGCCGGGTGCGCCGGCCGCTACCGATCGCCAAGGCGCTCGACGACGTGCTGCTGGCCTACGAGATGAACGGCCGGCCGCTGCCGGTCGACCACGGCTTCCCGGTGCGGTTGGTGGTGCCGGGCTGGATCGGCATCTCCTCGATCAAGTGGGTCGGTCCGGTGGAGGTCTCGGCCACCGCCCTCTTCTCCCCGTGGAACACCCAGTTCTACCGGATGTTCGGCCCCGGCCACCCGGTCGACGGGGGACCCGTGACGACCCAGGTCGTCAAGAGCGCCTTCGAACTGCCCTGGGACGCCCGCCTGCCCGCCGGGGTGGACGTGGTGCTGCGCGGCCGGTCCTGGTCCGGCAACGGTCCGATCCGTACGGTCGAGATCAGCACCGACGATCGTGACGGCTGGCGGCCGGCGACCCTCGACCCGCGGGACGAGGGTTCCGCCTGGCGGCGGTGGACGGCCGTGTGGCGTCCACCGGGGCCCGGCCGGTGGACGCTGCGTGCCCGCGCCACCGACGTCACCGGGGCCGGCCAGCCGGAACGGGCCGCACCGAACGCTCTCGGCTACCTGTTCGACGGCGTCGTCCGGCACCCGGTGACCGTCACCTGAACCGGGCCGCACCGGACGTCCGGAACGGCCGGGGCCGATCCGGGCCGCCGCCCGACGGTACGGTGGGCGGGTGCCGTGGAACGTCACCCCACCGGGGTCCGTCACCCCGACCGCCGCGAGCCGGTCGTCCCGCCCGGGGCCGAGGTCGTGATCGTCGAGGAGATCCGGCGCTACCCGGTCAAGTCGATGCTCGGCGAGACGCTGCCGCACACGCGGGTCACCCCGGCCGGGGTGGAGGGTGACCGCCGGCTGGCGCTGCGGGACCTGACGACCGGCCGGGTGGTCAGCGCGAAGCACCCCCGGCGGTGGCGGGCCATGCTGACCCTCCGCGCCGCCGGCGTCGACCCGGTCCGGATCAGCCTGCCGGACGGACGGGAACTCACCACCGGGGACGACGTGGACGCGGTCCTCAGCACACTGCTCGGCACACCGGTCACGCTGATCGCGACCGTACCGCCCGGCGCGACCCTGGACCGGGCCCGGCCCGACGAGGTCCTCGCGGCCGGCGTGACGGCGCCGGTGACGGTCGACGAGACACCGCTCGGCGGGGAAACCACCGCCGAGACCTTCGTGGACTTCGCCCCGCTCCACCTGGTCACCACCGCCACCCTGGACCGGATCGCCGGGGCGGCCGGCACCGGGCAGCCGGCCGACGCCACCCGGTACCGACCGAACCTGGTGCTCCGGACCACCGGCGTTCCGGGCTTCGCCGAGAACGGCTGGGTCGGCCGGCACCTGCGGGTCGGGGCGGAGCTGGTGCTCCGGGTGATGGCGCCGACGCCACGCTGCGCGGTGCCGACCCTGGCCCACGGCGACCTGCCCGCCGCGCCGGACGCGTTGCGCGTACCGGCCCGACTGAACCGGGTCGCCCCGGTGCCGCAGCTCGGTCCGCTGCCCTGCGTCGGCGCGTACGCCCAGGTCGTCCACCCCGGTCGGATCGAAGCCGGGGATCCCGTCCGGCTCGACTGACGTCCGGCGGACTCAGTCGTCGTCCTCGTCCTCGTCGTCGTCCGCCCCGCCGTCGGTGCCGGTGACGGCGAACCCCTCCAGCATGGTCAGCAGGCGGGCCACGGTGACCCCGTCGATCTGCTGCCGCTGGGCCGCCTCGCCGAGGCGTTCCCGCAGTTCCCGGAGCCGTTTGGCCCGGTCCTTCGGTTTGCCGGAGGCGAGCTTCTCCGCCGCGTCGCGCAGCTGCTTGGCGGTGCGCGCGTCGACCGCGCCGCGCGCCTCCGCCTCGTCGATCACGGCCGCGAACTGGTCGGCCACCTCCCGCAGGGTGGTCGGCCGGGGGCGGGCGGTGGTGGGGGCGGGACGGGCGGTGCGCGGTGCCTGGCTGGACGCCGTCGGGCTGGGCGCCGGATCGGCCTGCGCGCCGGTGGCGCCCTGACCCGCGGCGGACCGGCCGGCCTGGTCCTCGCCGAGGGCACGTGCCCCGAGCAGCGCGACGAGCAGCGCGAGCCCGGCCGCGACCAGAACCCCGACGCCGCGGTTCGACCGGGGGCGCGGCACCGTGCCCGGGGGCCGGGGCGCCACCCGGGTCGGATCGGCGGTGGGCGGCACGGACCAGCCGGGCGTCGGTCCAGGACCGACGAGCGTCCGGTCGCCGGGGGACGGCGCGGACCAGCCGGGCGTCGGTCCCGGCCCGACGAGCGTCCGGTCGGCGGGGGTACGCGGACCCGCGACGAGCGTCGGGGCCGGCGCGACGGAAGCGGACGGGGACGACAGGGTGGGCAGGATCGTGGTGGGCGGGTGCTCGGGGCGGCCCGTGCCCAGCCGGGTGGCGACATCGGCGGCGGCGGGGCGACGGGCCGGGTCGGCGGCCAGGCAGGCCATCACCAGGCGGTCGACGTCGGCGGGCAGCTCGGGGATGCCCAGCGGCGGCACCGGGGTGCCCCGGCCGTGCACCGCCCAGGCGTCCTCCCAGGTCCGCACCGGCAACGGCGCGCGGCCGGTGAGCGTCCGGTAGAGCAGCGCGCCGAGCGCGTAGACGTCGCTGGCCGGGTCGGGGGCGCCGGCGGCGAGCCGTTCCGGGGCGAGGTAGGCAGGGGTACCCATCAACGGTTCCCCCGCCCCCCGCCCGGCGATCGGGGGACGCGGCCCGGCGAGCGCGGCGATGCCGAAGTCCAGGACCTTCGCGCCGGTCTCGGTGAGCATGACGTTGCCGGGTTTGACGTCGTGGTGCACGACCCCGATCCGGTGCGCGGCGGCGAGGGCGGCGGCGACCTGCCCGCCGAGACGGACGGCGTCGGGCCAGGCGAGCGGACCACGGTCCAGCCGGTCGGCGAGGTTCTCCCCCTCGACGAGTTCCATCACCAGGTACGGCACCACGACGCCGCCGGCGAGGGTCGCCTCGCCGTAGTCGTAGACCTGGGTGACGTGGGGGTGGGTCAGCCGGGCCGCCGCGCGGGCCTCGCGCCCGATGGTGGCGCGCAGCTCCGGGTCGGCGGCGAGCTGGCCGGCGAGGGCCTTGACCGCGACCGGACGGTGCAGCACCTCGTCGTCGGCGCGCCAGACCTCGGACATCCCGCCGAGGCCGATGCGCGCGCGCAGGACGAACCGGTCGTGCAGCCGGAGGCCGGGAGTGAACGGCGGCGACATGATGCTCCAGTCTGCCCTCCCCGGAGCGTCGACACCACCCGCCCCCGGCCGGCGGCCGGTGCGGGCTCTCCGGGGCGGACGGGCGTGGGCGGGACTCCGGGGTCGACGGCCGGACGGCCGTCGCGGGGGCGTGGGTCAGGGCTTCCGGCCGACCGCGGCGTGCATGCTGACCTCGGCCGCGGTGGGACGGGGCTGCGGCTCGTGCTCGGCCCGCCACTCGGCCACCGACGAGACACCCGGTTCGATCAAGTCCAGGCCGGTGAAGAAGCGGGCGAACTCCGTCCGGTCGCGCAGGACGACCAGGCCGTTCGGGTCGCCGTCGTGCCGCGCGCCGGACGGACGGGGCGGCAGCGCGGGCAGGTGGTCGCCGGTGGCGTGGGAGGCGACGAGGTGGCTGCCGGCGGGCAACGCGTCCAGCAGCCGCGCGACCGCGCCGTACGGGTCCTCGTCGTCGGGGACGAAGTGCAGGACCGCCACCAGCATCAGGGCGACCGGTCGGGTCGGGTCGAGGGTGCGGCGCAGGTCGGGGTGGGCGAGGATGCGCTCCGGCTCGCGCAGGTCGGCGTCGAGGTAGGCGGTCGCCCCCTCGGGGGTGCTGGTGAGCAGGGCACGCGCGTGCGCCAGCACGATCGGGTCGTTGTCGACGTAGACGACCCGGCACTCCGGGGCGACCGACTGGGCGACCTCGTGGGTGTTGTCGGCGGTGGGGATGCCGGTGCCGATGTCCAGGAACTGCCGGATGCCGGCCTCCCGGGCCAGGTGGGCCACCGCCCGCTGGAGGAAGCGGCGGTTCTCCCGGGCGCTGGTGCGCACGGTGGGGAACGCGGCGGCCCAGGCGTCGCCGGAATCCCGGTCGGCCTGGAAGTTGTCCTTGCCGCCGAGCCAGTAGTTGTACCGGCGGGCCGGGTGGGCCACCGACGTGTCGATCCGGGCACTGCGGGGGGCCGGTCCGGAGAACCCGCTGGTCACGACTGCCTCCATGGCTCCACGTACCGCGCCGACCTGGTGGGCGCGCTCAGCCTCGGCGTGACCGTCCACTGTCTCCGGTCACGATCCATCGTAGTTGCTGCGCCGACCTGCCCGGACGACGCCGTGCCGGTCATGCCCGGTGCAGGTCGTCGAGGATCCGGGCGAGGATGTCCGGGGTCCGCTCCGGCGGTTCGGCCTCCACACAGAGCCGCTCCATCGCGGCGGCGTAGTGGTCGACGTCGTCCCGCTTGTCGAGGTAGAGCGCGCTGGTGAGTTGCTCGATGTAGACGATGTCGGGCAGGTCCTGGTCGCCGAAGCGCAGGATGGTGAAGGCTCCGCCCGCCGCAGCGTGCCCACCGGCGTCGAAGGGCACGATCTGGAGTCGGATGTTCGGCGCCTTGGTCGCCTCGACGAGCGCGGCGATCTGGCCGCGCATGACCTCCGGGCCGCCGATCGGCCGACGCAGGACGGCCTCGTCCACCACCGCCCAGAGGTGCGGCGCGTCCGGGCGGTCCAGCAGTCGTTGGCGCTGCATGCGCAGGCCGACCCGGCGGTCGATCTCGGCCGCGCCGGCCGCGCCGTGCCCGAGCATGACCACCGCGCGGGCGTACTCGCGGGTCTGGAGCAGGCCGGGGACGAACTGGACCTCGTAGCTGCGGATCAGGGCCGCCGCGGCCTCCAGGCCGAGGTACGACTGGAACCAGCCGGGCAGGACGTCGCCGTAGCGGTGCCACCAGCCGGGGTTGTTGGCGTCGCGGGCCAGTTTGAGCAGCGCCTCCCGCTCCCCCGGCTCGGCCACGCCGTAGAGGGTGAGCAGGTCGGCGACGTCGCGCTCCTTGAAGCCGACCCGCCCCAGCTCCATCCGGCTGATCTTGGATTCGGAGGCGCGGATCTCCCAGCCGGCCCCCTCCCGGGTGACCCCGCTGGCCTCGCGCAACCGACGGAGCTGCCCGCCGAGCAGCATGCGCAGTACCGTCGGCCCCGTCGTCGGACCGCCCTCGGCTGGACCCGTCGTCACGTAGCGACCTCCGCGTGCCCACTGTTCCAGCCGGACGCCCCCGACCGGCTGACGTGTAAGCATGCCATGAACCCAGAGTCAGGCGTAGTCGGCCGGAGGGCTCCGTGTCGGCGTTGCCGGGACACCCTCAGGTGATCAGATGGTCGAAGTCCCCGTCCCGGGCGCCGAGCACGAAGGCGGCGATCTCGTCGACCGTGTAGATCAGCGCCGGACCGTCGGGATGACGCGAGTTGCGCATCGCGATCCCGGCCCCACCCGGCAACTCGGCCAACTCGACACAGTTGCCGCTGGGGTTGCTCCGGCGGCTCTTCTGCCACTTCAGCGGGGGCAGGTCACTGGTGGGAACGCCGTTCTGTGGCTGCTGCATGGGGCGTCTCTCGTTCGGTTGGCCGTCCGACACCGCGTGCAGCGGGACGACGACGAAGGGTGCGCGAAATATCAACTCGTCAGCAGATGCACGTGCATCTGCTATTGCATCTGCATTGGACAGCGAGCATGATATCGCACGTGAGCGGTACCCAACCGTTCACTTTCAGTTACCCGAACCTGGGGTGCGACCAGGAAAAACGGGGCCTGACACAGAGGCGTGTCGGGCCGCTGCACGGCGCACCGCGACGCGATGACGGGGGGACGTCGGTGCCAGATCCGTTCACCATCGTGTCCGGCATCTGCGCCGCCGGAGCCGTCGCCGCCGGCTTCCAGCTCCGGCAGCGAGCGGTCCGCGCCGAGGCGCGGATCGAGACGCTCCAGGCGGAACTCACCGCCGAACGGCACGCCGCCAGCCACGACCCACTGACCGGGCTGCCCAACCGCCGGGCCTTCTACCGCCTCGCCGGCGCCCTGCTCACCAACGCCGCCGGGAAGCCGCTCATCGCCGTCGTCCTCGACCTCGACAACTTCAAGCAGGTCAACGACCGGTACGGGCACGCCGCGGGCGACCAGGTGCTGATCAGTGTCGCGGCACGTTTCGCGGCCTTCGCCGGGGACAACCTGGTGGCCCGTCTCGGCGGCGACGAGTTCGCCGGCCTGCTGGCCAGCCCCACTGTGGACCACCGCTGGATGGAGCACACCGCCCACCGGCTCGGGGACGCGCTCGCCGCGCCGATCGAGCACGGGACGGTCAGCCTGCGGGTCACCGTCTCGGTCGGTCTGGCCCCGGTACGCGGTCCGGCCCAGCTCGCCGACGCGCTCTGCCGGGCCGACGCCGCGATGTACCGGGCCAAGAGCCTCGGCGCGACCCGGCAGACCCGGCAACTGGTCGACACCCACCACGTCGAGAGCCACCGCGACGACCCGATGACCGTCCACCACTGACCGGGGCACGCCGCGACGAGAAGAACCCCCGGCACGCCGCTCGCGTGCCGGGGGTTCGTCGCGCCGCCGCCTAGACGGCGACCGGCACCCGTTCCTCCTCCTGCTCCGCCGCACGAAGCCGCTCGGCGCGGCGGCGTTCCCGCTCCTGCGCGCCGATCAGGTCGTCCGGCAGCGAGTCCTCGACCTCGGTGTCGAAGCGACGCAGCAGGCGGATGGCGAACCCGCCCAGGGTCACCAGGACCAGCGCCGCCCCGCAGACCACGTAGGTGAAGGCGATGCCCCGGCCCTCGCCGGTGCCGATCACCGCGCCCACCGAGCCGGCGAGCGCGCCGTCCGGGGCGAGCATCGGCCCGAACCAGGCGGTCGCGGTGGGGGCCACCAGCGCGAAACCGATCGGCAGGGTCGACCAGGAGATGGTCTGGTTCAGGCTGAACACCCGGCCGTGGTACCGCTGCGGCACCTTCACCTGGACGATGGTGGCGTAGATGCTCTGCGCGGTGGTCATCGACATGGCCAGCCAGAACGCCCCCACCGCGATCATCACCACCGAGGCGTCCAGTCCGATGAGCACGCAGCCGACGGCGGTGCCGAGGTTGCCGACCAGCACGCCGATCATCCGGCGACGCCGGGGGCCGCCCCAGAGCGACATCAGCACGCCGCCGGCGATGCCGCCGAGCGCCTCGGCGAGGGCCACCTGGGCGACCTCGGTGGCGGTGGCGAACGACAGCACCAGCGGGGTGATCAGCACCAGCGCCGGGGCCAGGAAGATGTTGCCCAGCGCGAAGTAGCCGAGCATCAGTCGGAAGCCCCGGTGGTTCCACGAGTAGCGCAGACCGTTGGCGATGGCGGTGAGCAGCCGCTCCCGGGGACGCCAGCCGAGCAGGTCCGGGAAGCGGACCACGGCCAACGTCGCCACCGCCACCACGTAGCTGGCCACGTCGATCAGCAGGATGCCCTTCAGCTCGATCGCGGCGAGCAGGCCGGCGGCGAAGACCGGCATCATCAGCAGCGCGAAGCCGTTGGAGAGCTGCACGACGCCCATCGCGTGTCCCAGGTAGCGCTTCGGCACCAGCTGCGGCACCGACGACTGGTACGCGATCCGCTGGAACGCCGAGGCCACCTGACTGAGCGCCACCAGCAGGTAGATGTGCCAGAGGACGAGGTTGCCGCTCCAGAGCAGGGCGGCCAGCACCACCTGCACCGCGCCCGCCGAGGAGCTGGCGATCATCATGATCCGGCGGCGGTTGATCCGGTCGGTGATCGCGCCGGCCACCGGCAGCACCAGCACCCCGCAGAGCAGGGCGAGGGCCCAGAGCAGCCCGAGGTTGGTCACCGAACCGGTCTCGGTGAACAGCCAGATCGGCAGCGCGAACGCGGTCAGCGCGCTGCCGGTGGTGGAGACGACCTGCCCGACGGTGACCGCCAGGAACCGGGCCATGCTCGGCCGGACCACGTCCTCCTCCGGCCGGTCGTCCACCCCGACCCGCTGCCAGTCGCGCAGCGTCCAGGCGGCGTCCTCACCCTGGGCGGCGGGCTCCAGGGCCCGGGTGTCCCCGGCGGCCATCGCCCGGTGCGTGGTGGTGACCACCTCGGCCAGCTCGTCGGCCCGGTACTTGAGGAAGAAGTGCCCGGCCTGGTCCAGCACGACCAGACCGAGGGTGTCGCTGAGGAACTGCCACTCGGCGTACCGCTCGGTGTAGTAGTCGGTCACCGGGTCCTCGGAGCCGACCACCGACACGATGGGGACGCGCAGCTTCGCCGCCCGCCGGTCGAGCAGTCCGGTGAAGTACTCCTCCGAGGCGCGCGAGTCGGCCCGCATGTTGCTCAGGATCCGGTCGGCCTGCTCCGGCTCCAGCTCGTCGGTGTCCACGCCCATCGACTTGAGCCAGCTCGCGTAGTGCCGGTTGCTGCGCAGCTTCTCCAGCCGGTTGCGCAGCCGGGCGAGCGGGCCCTTCGGACGGGCGAACGGGAACATCGCCCCGATGTAGAGGGCCGCCAGCTCCCGCCCGGCCGCCTCGACCTTGCGGGCCACGTCGGCGACGATGGCGCTGCCCACGCCGCAGTGGCCGTACAGGGCGACCGGTCCCTCGATCCGTTCCAGGATCTCCTCGGCGACCCGGGTGGTCAGCTCGTCGAAGGGCAGCGCCGCCTCGTCCAGTCCGACGTCGTGCCCGGGGATCGCCAGGGACCAGAGCGCGTGTCCGGCCGGCAGGGCGTCGGCGAGCGGCTGGTAGACGATGGCGCTGCCGCCGCCGTACGGGACGCAGACGTAGGTGAGGGTCCGCTGGGCGGCCGGGATCGGTTTGGTCAGCTCGTAGAGCAGCCGACGTGGGCCGTCGGCCTCCGCGCCGCCGGTCATGAAGCCGGCCAGGTCCCGGATGGTGCGCTTCTGGAACAGGTCCATCACGCCGACCGGACGGGTGTCCAGGTCCGCCTTGCGGATCTTCGCGACCACCTGGGTGGCGAGCATGGAGTGCCCGCCCAGGTCGAAGAAGTCGTCGTCGATGCCGAGCGTGGGGACGCCGAGCACCTCCGACCAGATGCCGGCGAGCAGTCGTTCGGTGTCGTCACGCGGCTCGACCAGCGCGACCGACGCCTCCCGGCTGACCACCGGCGCGGGCAGCGCCTTGCGGTCCAGCTTGCCGTTGGGGCTCAGTGGCAGGGCGTCCAGGGTGACGAAGGCGTTCGGCACCATGTACTCGGGCAGGCCCTCCTTGAGCGCCGTCTTCAGCGCCGCCGGTTCGGCCGTGCCGACCAGGTAGCCGACCAGTCGCTTGTCGCCCGGGGTGTCCTCCCGGACGATCACCGCCGCCTCGGCCACCCCCGGCTGGTCGCGCAGCGCGCTCTCGATCTCGCCCAGTTCGATCCGCAGGCCGCGCAGCTTGACCTGGTGGTCGATCCGGCCGAGGAACTCGATCACCCCGCTGCCGTCCGGCTGGGCCCGCCAGCGGGCCAGGTCGCCGGTGCGGTAGAGCCGGGCGCCGGGCTCGCCGGAGAAGGGGTCGGGCACGAACTTCTCGGCGGTCAGCGCCGGCCGCCGGTGGTAGCCCCGGGCCAGCCCCACCCCCCCGATGTGCAGCTCACCGGCCACCCCGACCGGGCACTCGGCGCCGGCCGGGTCGAGCACGTGCAGCCGCAGGTTGGCGATCGGGGCGCCGATCGGCACGCTGGTCAGTCCGGCCAGCGCGGACGGCTCGCAGGGCCAGGCGCTGACGTCGATGGCCGCCTCGGTGGGGCCGTACAGGTTGTGCAGGCCGCACCGGGGCAGCCGGGTGGTGAACTCGACGGCCGCGGCCAGTGGCAGTTCCTCGCCGGAGCAGATCACCCGGCGCAGCGCGGTGGCCGCCTCGACGCCGTCCTCGGCGAGGAAGACGGTCAGCATCGACGGGACGAAGTGGGCGGTGGTGACCCGCTCGGCGACCAGCAGGTCGCGCAGGTAGCCGGCGTCCTTGTGCCCGCCCGGCTTGGCGAGCACCAACCGCGCGCCGGTCTGCAACGGCCAGAAGAACTCCCACACCGACACGTCGAAGCTGGCCGGGGTCTTCTGGAGCACCGCGTCGTCGCCGCCGAGGCGGTACGTCCCCTGCATCCAGTCGAGCCGGTTGACGATGCCCCGGTGGGTGTTCGGCACGCCCTTCGGACGGCCGGTGGAGCCGGAGGTGTAGATGACGTACGCGAGGGTGCCGGGGCCGGCGGTGGGCGTCGGGTCGTCGGTGGGCTGGTCGGCCCAGACGCCTTCGTCGTCGAGGGCGAGGACGGTGGCGGCGGTGGCCGGCAGCACGTCGCGCAGGTGCTCCTGGACCAGCACCACCGGGGCGTCCGCGTCGGTGACCATGAAGGCCAGCCGGTCGGCCGGGTACTCCGGGTCGAGGGGGAGGTACGCCCCGCCGGCCTTGAGCACGCCGAGCAGCCCGGCGACCAGTTCGAAGGAGCGTTCCGCGCAGACCCCGACCAGGGTCTCCGGGCCGACGCCAGCGGCGCGCAGCCGGTGGGCGATCCGGTTGGCCGCCGCGTTCAGCTCGGCGTACGACCAGGTGCGGCCGTCGAAGGTCACCGCCGGGGCGGACGGGGTGCGGGCGACCTGCGCCTCGACCAGGCCGTGCAGGGTGGCCGTGGTGGGGAAGTCGGCGGCGGTGCCGTTCCAGCCGGCGACCAGGGCCCGCTCGGCGGCGGTGGTCAGTTCCAGGGCGGAGATCCGCCGGTCGGGCGCGGTCACCACCGACCGGAGCAGGGTGGTGAACCGAACGGCCATCCGCTCCACGGTGGCCCGGGTGAACAGGTCGGTGTTGAAGACCAGCTTCCCCCAGAGCCCGGACTCGACCTCCACCACGTGCAGCTCGAAGTCGAACCGGGTGGCACGCAGCTCCATCGGCTGCCACTCGAAGCTGACCTCGCTCGCCTCCGAGGCGGACCGGAAGCGGCCCATCTCGTAGTTCTGAAGCACGAACATCGACTGGAACACCGGGGAACGGCTGACGTCCCGGGGCAGGCCCATCTCCTGCACCACCCGGGCGAACGGCACCTCGGCGTGCTCGAAGCCGTCGAGCACGCCCCGTCGGGTGCGGTCCAGCAGCTCGGTGAAGGTGGGGTCGCCGGCCAGTTCGGCGCGGAGCGGCAGCATGTTGATGAACATGCCGACCACGTCCTCCAGCTCCGGGGCGGAGCGGCCGGCCACCGAGGCGCCGACGGCGAAGTCGTCCTGGCCGGCGTGCCGGGCCAGGAAGACCTGGTACGCCGCGAGCAGCGTCATGAACAGGGTGCCGCCCGCGTCCCGGGTCAGCGCGTTCAGCGCGTCGGTGACCTCCCGGTCGACGGTGAACTCCACGAAGTCGCCGTGGTAGGTCTGGGTGGCCGGGCGGGGCAGGTCCAGCGGCAGCTCCAACGGGGTGATCCCGGCCAGCCGCTCCTTCCAGTAGTCCAGGTGCCCGCGCGCCCGGGGGCCGTCGAGCTGCCCGGCCTCCCAGACCGCGAAGTCGCCGTACTGGACGGGCAGGGTGGGCAGCTCACCGCCCCGGTAGAGGGTGATCAGGTCGCGCAGCAGCACGTCGACCGACCAGCCGTCGCCGACGATGTGGTGCTTGCCGAGGAAGAGCACGTGGTCGTCGTCGGCCAGCCGGATCAGCAGGGCCCGCAGCAGGGGTCCCTCCGCCAGGTCGAACGGCTCGGTGGCGGCCCGGTCGACGAGCACCTGCGCGGTGGCCTCGTCCGGGGCGTCCACGACGGTCAACGGCGCCTCGACGTGGTCGGCGACCACCACCGTCGGGCGGCCGTCGGCGTCGGCCGGGAAGCGGGTGCGCAGCGACTCGTGCCGGTCGGTGAGCGCGTCCAGCGCGGCGCGCAGGGCCGCCACGTCGAGCGGGCCGCGCACCCGCAGCGGCACGGCGATGTGGTAGGCCGCCTCGCCCGGGGCGAGCTGGTCCATGAACCAGACCCGCTCCTGGGCGTACGACAGCGGCACCGTCGCCTCCGGCGGCCGGGGGGTGATCCCGGCCGCCGGGGCGGCACGACGCTTACGGAGCCGGGACGCGATGAGCGCCGCCCGGGCGGCGTCCCGTGTCGCGGCGTCCTTCAGGTCTGTCATGTGCGGCTTCCCTCTTCCGCCGCGAGCAGCGCGGCGACCTCGTCTGCGGAGAGCTCGTCGACCTCGGCGGCGATCAGCGCCTCGATCTGGGTGGCCAGGTCGGCGACCACCGGGGTGCTGAACAGCGCGCGCATCGGCAGGTCCACGTCGACCTCGGCGCGGATCCGGGACATCGCCCGCATGCCGCGCAGCGAGTTGCCGCCGAGGGCGAAGAAGTCGTCGTACGCGCCGACCCGCTCCACCCCGAGGATGTCGGCGAAGACCTCGGCGACCAGCGCCTCCGCGTCCGTGCGCGGAGCCACGTGGGTTCCTCCGGCGGCCGGTGCCGTCGGAGCGGGCAGCGCGGCGGTGTCCAGCTTGCCGTTCGGGGTCAGCGGCAGCGCGTCGAGGCGGACGAACGCCGCCGGCACCAGGTGCGCGGGGAGCTGCCGGGCCGCCTCGGCCGCCACGTCCGCCTCGGCGGCGGTGCCGACCAGGTACGCGACCAGGGCCGGCTCGCCCGAGTCGGTACGCACGGCGACCACCGCCTCCCGGACACCCGGCTGGGCGAGCAGGGTCGACTCGATCTCGCCCAGCTCGATCCGCATGCCCCGCACCTTGACCTGCTGGTCGCGGCGGCCCAGATACTCCAGGGTCCCGTCGGCGCGCCAGCGGGCCAGGTCACCGGTGTGGTACATCCGCTCCCCCGGTGCCCCGTACGGGCAGGGCAGGAAGCGCTCGGCGGTCAGGCCCGGCCGGCGCAGGTAGCCCCGGGCAAGCTGGACCCCGGCGACGTACAGCTCGCCGACCACGCCGGGCGGCACCGGGTTCAACGCCGCGTCGAGCAGGTAGGCGCGCATGTTCCAGGTGGGCCGGCCGATCGGCACCGGTCCGGCCGGCACCGCCTCGCCGGGGGCGATCCGGGCCGCCACGCACCCCACGGTGGCCTCGGTCGGGCCGTACTCGTTGACCACGGCGACGCCGGGGTGGTCGGCCCGCCAGGCGGCGAGCTGCTCGCCGGTGAGCGCCTCGCCCCCGATCACCAGGTCGGCGGTGGGCGACAGGGCGGCGTCGAGCAGCGGCAGGTGGCTCGGGGTGACCTTGAGGAAGGCCGGCGGTCCGCCGGCGCGGGCGGCGGCCTCGTCGATGGCGGCCAGCCGGACCGTGCCGCCCGCGGTGAGCGGGCCGAGCAGTCCGGTCACGGTCAGGTCGAAGGAGACCGGCGAGTGCAGCAGCGCGGTGCCGGCCAGCCCCGGGTAGGTGTCCCGGGCCCACGCCAGGTACGCGTGCACGGCCCGGTGCTCCACCACCACGCCCTTGGGGCGGCCGGTGGAGCCGGAGGTGTAGAGCACGTACGCCGGGTGGGCGGGGCGCAGCGGCCCGGTCCGCTCGGCGTCGGTGAGGTCGGCGGCGGTGAGGTCGGCGGCGTCCCCGTCGCCGGTCAGCGCCCCGTCGAGGACCAGCGCGGCGGCCGGGACGAGCGCGGCGGTGTCGGCCGTGGCTAGCACCAGCGCCGGGGCGGCGTCGGTCAGCAGGTACTCGATCCGCCCGGCCGGATACGCGGTGTCCACCGGCAGGTACGCCGCGCCGGACTTGAGCACGGCGAGGATCGCCACCAGCAGCTCCGCCGAGCGGGGCAGCGCCAGGGCGACCAGGTCACCCGGGCCGACGCCCCGGCCCACCAGCACCCGGGCCAGCCGGTTGGCGCGGGCGTTCAGGTCGGCGTAGGTCAGCGACACCCCGTCGGCGACCAGCGCGGTGGCGTCCGGGGTGGCGGCGACCTGCCGCTCGACCTCGGCGACCACGGTGGACTCCGGGACGTCCCGGGCGGTGTCGTTCCAGGTGCGCAGCACGCGCTCCCGCTCGGCGTCGTCGAGCAGCGGCAGGGCGGAGACCCGGGTGGCCGGCTCGGCCACGGCGGCGTCGAGCAGCCGGACGTAGCGGGCCACCACCGCCTCGGCGGTGGACCGGTCGAACAGCGCGGTGCGGTAGAGCAGCCGGCTGGTCGTGGTGGTGATGTCGAAGGCCAGGTCGTCCTTGGTGGTGCCGAGGGCGACCGGGTCCAGCCCGGAGTCCGGGATGAAGTTGAACGCGGTCTGGAAGACCGGCTGCACCGACGGGTCCCGCTGCGGGGCGACCGCCTCGACGATCCGCTGGAACGGCGTCGCGCCGTGCTCCATCGCGTCGACCAGCGCGTCCCGGGTCCGGGCGACCAGCTCGGTGAAGGTCGGGTCGCCGGTCAGGTCGCAGCGCAGCGCGGCCGGGTTGACGAACATGCCGATCAGCGGGGCCAGTTCGGGATTGTCCCGGCCGGCGGTGGAGACCCCGACGACCAGGTCGTGATCGCCGGAGATGCGGTGCAGCAGGGCGGTGAACGCGGCGAGCAGCACCATGTACGGGGTGGCGGTCGACCCGACGGCGAGCCGTCCGACCCGGTCCAGCAGCCCGTCGGGCAGGGTGAAGCGCACCTCGTCCCCGGCGTAGCCCAGCTCGGCCGGGCGGGGCCGGTCCAGCGGCAGGGTGGTCGCCGCCGGGGCGCCGGCCAGCCGCTCCCGCCAGAAGGCGAGCTGCCGGTCCAGTTCCGCGTCGGTGAGCTGCTCGCGCTGCCAGACCGCGAAGTCGGCGTACTGGATGGTCAGCTCGGGCAGGTCCACGGTGGTGCCACCGAGCGCGGCCCGGGCCAGCACGGCCATCTCCTCGGTGAGGATCACCGCCGAACGGCTGTCGAAGACCGCGTGGTGCACCGCGCCCTGGAGGACCACCCGCCGGTCGTCCATCCGGACCAGCCGGGCCCGCCACAGCGGGGCGGCGTCCAGCGGGATCGGGGTCCGGGCCAGCTCGGCGAGGAGGTCGTCGAAGCGGGGACGCCGCTGCGCCTCCGGCAGGTCCCGCAGGTCCACGACGTCCAGGTCGACCGGCTCCGCGGCGCGGACGACCTGGGTCAGCGTCCCGTCGTCGGCCCGCAGGTGGGTGCGGAGCGCCTCGTGCCGGGCCACCACCGCGCCGAACACCGCGCTGGCCTGCCCGGCGGTGATCCCCTCCGGGAACGTCCACAGCAGGGAGACGTTGTAGACCGGGGAGCCGGCGTCGAGCTGGTTGGCGATCCACACCCGTTCCTGGGCGTACGACGCCGGGAAGCTCCACTCCTTCGCCGTCACGACAGCGCCTCACGCACCGAACGGGGACGCATGTCCGTCCAGACCGTGTCGATGTGGGCGAGGCACTCCTCCCGGGTGCCGGCGAAGCCGGCGTCGTGCCAGCCGGCGGGGAGCTCCCGGTCGGCCGCCCAGATCGAGTACTGCTCCTCGTCGTTGCGCACGACCAGGAAACGGCTGTCGGACATCACTTCTCTCCAGGGGTGTGCGGTTCGGCCATGGCGACTGCGATCTTGCGGGGGCCGGTGAACGGCTCACGGCCGTGCGCGGCGGTCATGTTGTCCACCACCAGCACGTCGTCGCGCTGGTAGTCGAAACGGACGCTGGCGGCACGATACGCGTCGCGCAGGTGGTCCATGACATCGGTGGGGATCTCCGCCCCGTCGCCGTAGTAGGTGTTCGCGGGGAGCCCCTCGGAGCCGAAGAGTTCCCGCAGCCCCTCCTGGAGATCCTTGGCGAGCGTGCTGACGTGGAAGAAGGTGGCGTGGTTGAACCAACGGGGCGCGTCCGAGCCGGGCCGGTGGTGCACCGCGTCCCGCACCGACCGGGTACGCAGCCCGTCGGCCCCGATCCATTCCAGCTCGATCCGGTTGGCCGCCGCGTACGCCTCCACCACGGCCCGGTCGTCGGTGTCGAACACGTGCTGCCAGGAGGTGCCGAAGTCGGCGTGGAAGTTGCGGACCAGCATCCACCGCCGCCGGACGAACTCCTCCCGTACCGCCGGGTCGATGTTGTCGTAGACCCGGCGCACGTCGGCCAGCGGCGTCGCGCCGAGGGTCTCCGGCGGGGTGATGCAGTAGAAGAACAACGTCAGCGGCCAACGGGCCTGGTACGAGTTCTCGTTGTGCAGGAAGATCTCCTCGTCCTGCGGGTAGTCGGTGGAGGTGTAGACCCTCCCGGCGATGGCGTGCCGGGGCGAGGAGCGTTCGGTGTAGGTCAGCGGTTCGCCGGCCAGCGCCCGGACCACCCGGTCGAACCCGTCCACCCCGCCGACGTCGAAGCCACGGAACAGCAGTCCACCGTGCTCGACCAGGGTCGCCCGCAGCTCCGCCCGGCGTCGGTCGATCAGGTCGGTGAGCGGGGTGCCGTCGTTCTCGACGACCACCGGCAACGTGGCGATCGTGTCGCTCATGTGCTCTGGTCTCCTTTCCGCGTCGTCAGGCGCGGGGCAGTCGGGGGATGGCCGGGATGGTCGGCGCGGCGGGTTCCTCGGTGGGGGCCACGGCGCGCTGCTCCTCGATCCGGGCCGCCAGGCCCGCCACGGTGGGTGTCTCGAAGAGGCTGCGCATCGGCAGGCGGACCCCGGTGGCCGTGCGCATCGCCGCGATGAGCTGCACCGCGACCAGCGAGTTGCCGCCGAGGGCAAAGAAGTCGTCGTCCACGCCGACGAAGTCCACGCCCAGGTTGTCCCGCCAGACGGAGGCGATGACCGCCTCCAGTTCGGTGCGGGGCGGGGTGGACGTGCCGGCGACGGTGGTGGACGCCGGGGTCGTCGGCTCCGCCTCGTCGACGAGGCTGCCGGTGGTCACCCGGGCGGCCCGCCGCCGGATGTCGGCGACCGTGCGCGTGGCGATGACCACCTGAGCGCCGAGACCGGCGGCAAGGCTGCGGCGGAACGCCTCGGCCCCGTCGACCGGACGGATGTCCTCGGTCGCGCCGACGGCCGGCCCGGCGGCCGTCGGCACCGGCGTGGCGAGCCCACCGGTGACCGCGTCCTGGTCCACCCGACGCAGCACGAAGTCGCTGATCGCGACGATCTCCCGCCCGTCGGGATCGACCAGGGAGAGGTCGGCGGCGACCACCTCGTCGGTGTCGCCGTCGCGGTAGCGCAGGTGGCTCGCGAAGGTGGCCGGCAGCGGGCCGCGCACCACGATCCGCCCGTACGACAGCGGCAGGTAGGTGCCGGAGCCCCGGCCCCGCCCGAACGCGGTCGCCACGTCCAGCAGCGCCGGGTGCAGCCCCCAGGCGGACAGGTCGTCCCGGGCCGCCGCCGGGGCCTCGATCCGGGCCAGTTCCTCGCCGACGCCGAGGTGATGCTCGCGCAGCGAGTGCCAGCGGGGACCGAAGGTGAGCATGCTGGTGCGGCCGCGACCGAAGGACGAGTCGTCGTCGATCCGCCGGCCGGCGGCCGTCACCGTGGCCAGGTCCTTCGGCGGCGGCGCGGGCTCGGTGGTCCACCCGGCCGAGCCCCGCACGTGGGTGCGCGACTCACCGGCGGCGAGGCTGCGGACCGCGAAGTCCACCCCCTCGTCGGTGCCGGTCAGCTCGACCCGGTACTGCGCGACCGTGCCGTCGGGCACCCGGAACGGCTCCAGGAAGACCACGTCCCGCAACTCCACCAGGGCGTCGTCACCCGGAGCGGGCAGCGCGGCGACCACGGCGGCGCGGAGCGACTCCAGGTGGGCGGTGCCGGGCACCACCGGCACCCCGCCGATCCGGTGCTCGTCGAGCAGCCAGTGGGTGCCGGCGGAGACCAGACCGTGCAGCACGGTCTCCGTCGCCCCGGTGACCCGGGTGGTGAGCACCGGGTGGTCGACCGGGCTGGTGACCGTCTCGCGGGCCACCGCCCGGAACCCGGCCGGAGCGTTCGTCTCGACGGCCATGCCGACCTCGGCCCAACCGCCCCAGTTCTGCGACAGCACCGGCGCGCGCCAGCCCAGCCCGGACCGGGCGTACGCGTCCAGGGCGTTGTTGGCCGCGCAGTAGTCGACCTGGCCGAAGCCGCCGACCACGGCGGTGATCGACGAGCAGAGCACCACGAAGTCCAGCGGCAGGTCACCGAAGACCTGGGCCAGGGCGAGCGTGCCGGCGACCTTCGGGGCGAGCACCCGCTCGGCCTCGGCCCGCTCCTTGACCTCGGCCATGCCCCCGCCGGGCAGGCCGGCGGCGTGCACGATGCCGTCGATCCCGCCGTACGCCTCCTCGGCGGCGGCGCGGACCCGGCGCAGGTCGGCCGGGTCGGTGACGTCGGCGGCGAGGACGAGCACCTGCGCGCCGGCCGCCTCCATCCGGCGGATCGCGGCGATCGCCCGGCCGGCCCGGTCGTCGCCGTGCACGGCGAGGTGGTCGTCCCACGCCTCACGCGGCGGCAGGCCGGAGCGGGCCAGCAGCACCAGCTTCGCGCGGGCGCGGCGGGCGAGGTCCTCGGCCAGGGTGATGCCGATGCCGCCCAGGCCACCGGTGATGACGTACCGGCCGCCGTCGCGCAGCGCCGGGCCGGCCCCGTCGCCCGGTGCTCCGGTGGACGCCGCTTCGGCGTCGAGGGTGACCTGCTCGTAGTCGGTGACCCAGCGCCGGTTGCCGCGCAGCGCCACCTCGGTGACCGCGCCGGTCGGGCGACGCAGCTCGGCGGCGAGCGCGGTGGCGTCGGTGGCCGCCGGGTCCGCGTCGACGAGCCGGACGGTCAGGCCGGGCAGCTCGACCGGGAGGACCCGGGCCAGACCGACCAGGGTGGCGTGCTCGGGGCGGGTCAGGTCGGGGCCGGTCACGTCGCCGATGCCGGCGGTGACCAGCTCGAGGGTGCGGGGTTGCTCCTCGCTGGTCGAGCCGGCCCCGGCGAGCGCCTGCACCAGGTGCAGGGCGTCGAAGAAGCCCCGGTCCAGGGCGGCGGCGGTGGCGTCGAGGTCGGTGCCGGTCGGCGCGCCGTCCAGGGTGAACGCGTGGACGAGACGGCCGGGCAGGTCCGCGCCGAGCGCGGCGACCAGCGCGTCGTGGTCGGCGCGGACGCCGGGACGCAGCCGGAACCCGTCGGCGGTGGCGGCGAAGTCGTCCCCGGCGCGCACCACGACCGGGTCGGACCCGTCGGCGCGCAGCGCCGCGAGCAGCGCCTCCCCGCGCGGGCCGTCGACCAGCACCAGGCAGCGGCCGAGCGGGACGCGGCGCGGTTCCGGCGCGGCCTGCCGCCACACCGGCACGGCGAACCACTCCGGCAGCGGCCGGGGGCCGGTCGGCTCCGCCTCGGCGGCCGGCGCCACCGGGTCGGGGTCGATCCAGTACCGCTTCCGCTCGAACGGGTACGTCGGCAGCGGCACCCGCCGGGCGGCGGGGTCCACGTCGAGGCGCACCCCGACGCCGGTGCACCAGAGCGCGCCGGCGGTGGCGAGGAAGGTGGCCAGGTCGCCGGTGTCCTCGGTCGGTCCGGGCAGGCTGCCCAGCGGGGTGAGCACCCGCTGCTCCGGCGACGCCTTGGCGACCTGCATCCGGGCCAGGTTCGCCAACTGCTTCCCCGGACCGCACTCCACCAGCGACCAGACGCCCTCGGCGAGCAGGGTGGCCACGCAGGCGCCGAAGCGGACCGGCTGGCGCAGGTGCGCCGCCCAGTACGCCGGGTCGGTGGCCTGCGCGTCGGTGATCCAGGTGCCGGTGACGTTGGAGAGGAACGGCACGGTCGGCTTCCGCAGCGCCACGGTGGCCATCAACGCGGTGAACTCGGCGAGGATGGGCTCCGTCATCGGCGAGTGGAAGGCGTGCGAGGTGCGCAGCGGCTTGCACTTGCCCCGGCGGGTCTCGGCGTACGCGGCGACCGCGTCGACCGGCCCGGCCACCACGCAGGTGCCCGGACCGTTGACGGTGGCGATCGCCAGCCCGTCGGGGAGGGAGTCGGCGACCACCGACTCGTCCAGGCTGACCGCGAGCATCGCCCCGGCCGGCAGCGACTGCATCAGCCGGCCCCGGGCGGCGACCACGCGCAGCGCGTCGGGGAGGGTGAGCACCCCGGCCACGGTGGCGGCGACGTACTCGCCGATGGAGTGACCGATCATCGCCGCCGGCCGGACCCCGGCGCGCTGCCAGTGCGTCGCCAGGGCGTACTCGACGACGAACAGGGCCGGCTGGGTGTAGCGGGTCTCGGTGAGTTTCGCCGCCGCGTCCTCGAGCCGGCCGAGGATCAGGTCACGCAGGTCCAGGCCCAGTTCGGGGCGGAGCATCTCGGCGCACTCGTCCACGGTGGCGGCGAAGGCCGGCTCCTCGGCGTAGAGCTGCGCGCCCATGCCCGCGTACTGCGAGCCCTGGCCGGAGAAGAGGAACGCCACCCGGGGCGTCGCGCCCTCGGCCACGCCGCCGTGGCGGCGGCGGGGGGTGCGCAGGGCGGTCACCGCGTCGGGCAGGTCGGTGGCGACCACGGTGGCCCGGTGCGGGTGGTCCTGCCGGCCGACCCGCAGGGTGTGCGCGACGTCGGCGAGCAGTTCCGGGCCGCCGTCGGTGGTCCGCGCCAGGTGGTCGGCGAGCCGGGCGAGGGCGGTGTCCAGCGCGGTCGGGGTCTTCGCCGACACGTGCAGCAGGTGGGCCGGACGGGTCCGCCGGTCGGCCCGGCGCGCCGCCGGGGCCTCCTGGAGCACCACGTGCGCGTTGGTGCCGCCGATGCCGAACGAGCTGACCCCGGCCCGGCGCGGGCCGGCGTCGTCGTCCCACTTGGTGAGCGTGTTGGTGACGTAGAACGGCGTGTCGGCGAAGTCGATCGCCGGGTTCGGGGTCTCGTAGTTGATGGTCGGCGGGATCAGCCCGTGTTCCATCGCCAGCACCGTTTTGATCACGCTGACGATGCCGGAGGGCTGGCTGAGGTGGCCGATGTTGGACTTCACCGAGCCGATGCCGCACCAGCCGCGCTCGTCGGTGTCCCGGCCGTAGACGGCGGAGAGGGCGGCGACCTCGATCGGGTCGCCCATCGCGGTCCCGGTGCCGTGCGCCTCGACGTAGCTGATGGTGCGCGGGTCGACGCCGGCCAGCGCGACCGCCTGGGCGACGGCCTCCATCTGCCCGTCCACGCTGGGCGCGGTGAAGCCGACCTTGCCGGCCCCGTCGTTGTTGATCGCGTTGCCGAGGACCACCGCGCGGATGGTGTCGCCGTCGGCGACCGCGTCGGAGAGACGCTTGAGGACGGTGACCCCGACCCCGCTGCCCCACACCGTCCCGTTGGCCTCGGCGTCGAACGGCCGGCACCGCCCGTCCGGCGAGGTGAAGCCCTCCATGCCCAGGAAGCCGACGCCGTGCGGCAGCTCGACGTTGACCCCGCCGGCCAGGGCGGTGTCGCACTCGCCGTTGCGCAGCGACTCGCAGGCCAGGTGGAACGCGACCAGCGAGGTGGAGCAGGCGGTGTGCACGGTCAGGCTCGGCCCGCGCAGGTCCAGCCGGTACGACACGTTCGTCGCCACGTAGTTCGGCGAGTTGCCGGTGGCCACCGAGACCGTCGAGTGCACCGCCCCGCCGACCCGCTTGTTCTGGGACACGTGCCGTTGCAGGTAGAGGTTGCCGCCGGTGCCGGCGTACACGCCGATCGTGCCGTCGTAGCGGGCCGGGTCGTAGCCGGCGTCCTGCAACGCGGTGTAGCAGGACTCCAGGAAGATCCGGTGCTGCGGGTCGGTGAGCTCGGTCTCCCGGGCGGTCATGCCGAACAGTCCGGCGTCGAACTCGTCGAACGCCTCCAGCACCGGGGCCTTGTGCACCCAGCTCGGGTCGTCGACCTCCTCGACGGTCGCGCCCCGGGCGAGCTGCTCCTCGCGGGTGAAGGTCGTCACCGACTCCACCCCGTCGACCAGGTTGCGCCAGAACTCGTGCACGTCGGCCGCGCCGGGCAGGCGGGCGGCCAGGCCGACGATCGCGATCGGTTCGACGCCGTCGTCCTCGCCGGGAAGTGCGGGTGTAAGCGGGTTGTCCATGGGTTCCTTCATTCCGCGGCGCCGCCGGGGCGGCGGGGTGGGATTCGACGGGTACGACTGCGTCGGGCGGCCGCGCGGAGCGCGGCCCGGGCCAGCTCGGGCCGGTCCACGGCGCCGTCGAGGTGGGCGGCGAGCGCCCGGACGGTGGGGTGCCGGAAGAGGTCGAGCAGCGCCAGGGAACGTCCGGTGGCGGCGGTCAGCCGGGCGTGCACGGCGGCCAGGGCGAGCGAGTGCCCGCCGATGTCGAAGAAGTTGTCGGTCACCCCGACCCGGTCGCGTTCCAGCACCTCCCGCCAGACCCCGGCGATTAGCTCCTCGGTGTCGGTCAGCGCGTCCGGCCCGGCGGGCAGCAGCCCACGCGACGGCTCACCGGCGGCCACGGTCATCGCGCCGAGCCGGGCCACCCGGACGGTCGGCCGGGGCAGGTCGACGGCGACCGTGTCGACCGGTTCGTGCCCGGCGGCGGCCAGCGCGCCGACCAGGTCGGCCAGGTCGGCCAGGAGCGCGTCGACCCGCCCGGCGTCGAACAGGTCCGGGTTGTACACCAGTTCGACGCCGAACCGCCCGTTCCGCTCCACCACGTAGACGGTGACGTCGAACGGGGAGCCGGGCTTGTCCACCCGCACCGGTTCGCCGGTCAGCCCGGCCAGCGTCAGCCGGGGCTCGGCGAAGTTGAGCACGTTGAACAGCACCTGCACCAGCGGGGCGTGGGAGGTGTCCCGGGTGATGCCGAGCGCCTCGACGATCCGGTCCAGCGGCGCGCCGGAGTGGGCGGTGGCCTCGTGCAGCTCGGTCGCGCAGCGGTCGACCAGCGCGGCGAAGTCGGCCCCGCCGCCGGTGCGGACCCGGACCGGCACGGTGTCGATCAGGAAGCCGATCACGTCGTCGAAGGCGGCCAGCCGCCGGTCGGCGACCACCGCGCCGAGGACGTGGTCGTCGCCGCCGGTGAGCCGGCCGAGCAGGACGCCGAAGCCGGCCAGCAGCACCGCCGCGCTGGTGGTGCCCCGGGCCGCGGCGAGCGCCCGAACCGCCCGGTCCGCCTCGGCGGAGAGGGTCACCCCGGCCTCCGCGCCCAGGTAGGTCTGCACCGCCGGGCGGGGCCGGTCCCGGGGCAGCTCCAGCAGGGTCGGCGCGTCCCGCAGGTGCGCGGTCCACCAGGCCACGTCGGCCGCGCCGCGCCGCCGGTCCCGCTCGACCCGCCAGACCGCGTAGTCGGCGTACGAGACGGCCAGCGCCGGCAGGGCGGGCACCGTACCGGCGACCGCCTGGGCGTACGCGGCGGCGAGGTCGTCGTAGAGCACCGCCTCGGACCAGCCGTCGAAGACCGAGTGGTGCAGGGTGATCGCCACGACGTGCTCCCGCTCGCCGAGGCGGTACACGGTGACCTGCCAGGACGGGCCGGTGGCCAGGTCGAAGGAGTGCGCGGCCCCGGCGGCGAGCATGGTGCGCAGCTCCGCCTCGGGGTCGGCGGCCCCGGTCAGGTCGACCACCGGCACCGCCACGTCGGTCGGTTCGGCGCAGACCGCGTACGGCACCCCGGCGGTCTGGAGGATCCGCCAGCGCAGCACGTCGTGCCGCTCGGCGACCGCCCGCAGCGCCGCCCCCAGCGCGGTGGTGTCCAGCGCGCCGTGCAGCCGCTGCGCCAGCGCGATGTTGTACGGCGCGCTGGACGAGGCGATCTGGTCGACGAACCAGAGCCGCCGCTGCGGCGCGGACAGCGTCGGCGGGTTGCCGGTGGTCAGCCCGTCGGACTCGGCCGGGGCGGCGGCGCGGACCGCGTCGACCAGTCCGGCGAAGGTGCGGGCGGCGATGACGTCCCGGGCGTCGACCTGCCGGCCCGGCTCGGCGCGGAGCGCGGCGACCAGACGCATCGCGGCGACCGAGTTGCCACCGGCGGCGAGGAAGTCGGTGTCCGGGGCGGGGGCCGCGCCGAGCAGTCGGGCCCAGAGCCGGGCCACCGCCGCCTCGACCGGGTCGGCGGAGGAGAGCACCCCGTCGGCGGCCGGGGCGGGACGGCTGGCGGCGGCCGCCTCGCGCAGGGCGGCCCGGTCGAGCTTGCCGGTGGTCGGGCTGACCGGCAGCGCGGGCAGCCGCAGCAGCCGGGCCGGCCGCATGGCCGGGGTGAGCCGGTCGGCGGTCCAGTCCCGGATCTCCTCGTCGCCGGGGGCGTCGGCGGGGGTGAGGAAGGCGACCAGCTCGGTGCCGGTCGGGCCGTCGACGGCCTCCACCGCCGCCCGGTCGACCGCCGGGTGGCCGGCGAGCACCGCCTCGACCTCGCCCAGCTCGACGCGCTGCCCCCGGACCTTCACCTGGCGGTCGGTCCGGCCCAGGTAGGCCAGCCGGCCGTCCGGGCCCTGCCGGACCAGGTCGCCGGTGCGGTAGAGCCGCTCGCCGGGCAGGCCGGAGAAGGGATCGGGGACGAAGGCCGCCGCGGTCAGCGCGGGCCGGTCGAGGTAGCCGTCGGCCAGGCCGGGGCCGCCGACGACCAGTTCCCCGCTCTCCCCCGGCGCGACCGGACGCAGGTCGGCGTCGACCACGTACACCCGGTGGTTGGGCAGCGGCAGGCCGATCGGCACCGGGTCGGTCTCGTCGCCGGTGAGGTCGCCGGCCACCACCGCGACGGTCGCCTCGGTCGGTCCGTAGGCGTTGACGAACCGCCGACCGGGGGCCCAGCGGGCGGCCAGCTCGGCCGGGACCGCCTCGGCGCCGCAGAGCACCGTCCGCCAACCGGGCAGGGCGGCCGGGTCGAGCAGGGCGAGCACGGTCGGGGTGAGCAGTCCCCAGGTCACGTCGTGCGCGGCGGCGAAGCGCTGCAACCGGAGCGGGTCGGCCCGGTCGTCCGATCCGGCGAGCTGCACCGCGCCGCCGTGCGCCAGCGGCACGAAGAGGTCGATGACGGCCGCGTCGAAGCTGAGCGCGGCGCTGGCCAGGCTCCGGGTGCCGGCGTCGACGCCGGTGCGCGCCGCCCAGGCGGTGACGAACTCGACCAGGCCCCGGTGGGTGACCCGGACCCCCTTGGGGCGACCGGTGGACCCGGAGGTGAACAGCACGTACGCGGTGTCGCCGGGACGCGCCGGGCAGGGCGTGAGCGGGGCCGGGCCGGACAGTCCGAGGGCCGCCACCCCGGCGACGTCCCCGAACTCCGCCTCGGCGGCGTCGCCGACCACGATCCGCACGCCCGCGTCCCGGGCGATCTCCCGCAGCCGCGCGCGCGGGCCACCGGGGTCCAGCGGCACGTACGCCGCGCCGGCCAGCAGCACGCCGAGGACGGTGACCACCAGATCGGGACGGCGGGTGGCGCACACGCCCACCCGGCTGCCGGGACCCGCGCCCCGCTCCCGCAGCGCGGCGGCCACCCCGGCGGCCCGTTCCACCAGGTCGCGGTAGGTGAGCCGGTCGTCCCACTGGCGGACCGCGGTGGCGTCGGGGGTCCGGGCGGCCTGCTCCCGGACCAGGTCGGCGAAGGTCGCGTCCGGCCAGGGAAGTTCGGGTCCGTGGGCGGCGGCCGGGTGCGGGGTGGGGGTCATCGGTGGGCTCCGGATCCGGTGGGGAGGGCTTCGCCGTCGACGACGTGCAGCCGCAACTCGCTGAAGTAGCGCCGGCCGGCGTGGTCGGGCACCCAGGCCTGCTCGGGGGTGGGCAGCATCTCGGTGAGGGTCACCGAGACCGTGTCCCCGCCCTGGCTCCGGGCGGTCCGCAGCATCGAGCAGAACGCCGAGGCGTAGAACGGGCTGCTCAGGTCGAGGAAGCAGGGCTTGGTCTCGGTGGCGAGCTTCACGTACACCTGCTCGGGCAGGCCCAGCTCGCGCCGCCACCGCCGGACGGCGAGGAACCGCTCGCGTTCGCCGGTGACGTCGGCCAGGCCGGTCCCGCCCAGCGTGGTCCGCCAGGTCTCCCGGGCCACCACCAGCCGGTCCAGGGTGATCCGGGGCGTGTGCGGGGCGGCGGCGACCAGCTTGAACCCGTCGACGGCGTGCATGGTGAGCGGGCCGGCGAAGATCTCGTCGAGGGTCCACGTCCGCCCGTCGGGGCCGACCGCGACCAACTCCCCGTCGCGGTCGGCGACGGTCAGGTCCACGGTGGGCAGCACCCGGTCCGGGTCGGCCCCGGCGGCCGGGGCGAAGGCCAACTGCCGGTCGGCGGGGCCGACCAGGCTCTCCGCGACCCGGCTGGTCCGGCGCGGCCACTCGTCCGGCACCAGCAGCCGGACCCGGCGGCCACCCAGGTCCTCGTCGAGGGCAGCGCGCAGCCGCGCCACGTCCGGATGGGACGGGGTGAACACCTCGCAGTCGAACGACGCCCAGGCGGCGTGCAGCTCGCCCAGGACCACGGTGTACTCGCCCCGGGCCAGCGCCTCGGCGTCCCGCGCGCAGATCTGCAGGTCAGGGCTGTGCAGCCGGGCGTTCGCCCAGGTGGGCGGGGCAGCCGGAAAGACCTCGGCGACCCGGTCGGCGAGCCCGGCCACCCCGACGTCGAGCCGGCGGGTGCCGGCCGGCAACGCGTCCAGCCCGAACAGCCCGGCCCAGCGGCGGGCGAACTCGGCGGCCACCGCGTCGACCGGGCGGTCCCCGGTGCCCCAGAACAGCCCCTGGGCGAGGAACCACAGGTCGGCCAGGGACACCTCGCCGCCGCGCGCGTCGGCGCGCAGCTCGTCGTAGAGCTGGCGGAACGCGTCGGCGTACGCCCGCCGCAGCGCCTCGACCAGCCACCGGGCCGCCTGGAGCAGCACGGCCATCGGCGCGGCGATCTCCCGCAGCATCGGGCCGCCGACCACGACGTCGAGGTCCCGGCTGGTGTCCTCGTAGCAGAGGGTGCGGCCGGCGTACATCTGCCCGTCCCGGCGGCGGGGCGGCTGCCCGGTCAGCTCGGTGAAGAGGGCGTCCAGCCCGGCCAGCGCGTCCCGGAGCCGGTCCGGGTCGCCGGCCGCGGCGGCCACCGCCTCCCGGGCGGCGCGCAGCCGGTCCAGGCCGGCGCGGGCGCGGGCACGCACCGGCTCGTCGCCGATCGCGTCGATCCGCACGCCGAGCACCCGTTCCGCGTCCGGGCTGACCGGCAGCAGCGCGTCCCAGGTGATCAGCTCCCGGTCGACGAAGCGCTCCAGCAGGGCGTAGCCGTCGTCGGGGCGACGCAGCCCGAGGTCGGGGTCGGCGACCACGTGCGCGGCGGGACGGCGGCCGTCGCAGGCGGCCAGCAGCGCCGCCTCCACGGTGGAGAGTTCCAGCGGCGGGCGGCCCGGCCGGCGCACCGTCCGGCCGTCCAGGCCGAGGTGGGCGGCGAGCATCGGCGGCCACCAGCGGCGTACGGCCGGGTCCCGGCCGAGCGCGTCGGCGTACGCGGCCACCGCCCAGGACTCGAAGGCCACCCAGCGGCGGCGGGTCAACCGCCCACCGGGCCGCGCGGTCAGCGGCGTCGCGGCGTCCGGGTCGACGGTCACCCAGCAGCTCGGTCCGAAGAACCCGACCGTCTCGTTCTTGCCGCAGTAGCGCTGCCAGTAGCGCAGCAACGCCTTCTCCCGGTCCCGGCGGCGGACGTTGCGGGGGGCGTCCGGCCCGGCCGCGACCAGCCCGTCGAGCGCGGTGAGGACGTTCGGGTTCTGCCAGGTGACCGCCTCGCGCAGCAGCGGGTCGGCGGCGATCCGCCGCAGCGTCTCGCCACCGTCGCGCAGCGCCTCGGCGAACGCGGTGTCGAACGGGTCGGCGGGACCGCCGTCGAGCAGCTCGTCGGCGGCGGCGGCGGCCTTCGGGGCGGCGAGCGCGGTCAACCCGTCGGCCGGGAACCCGGTGGTCCGCAGCAGCGCGTCCCGCCAGACCGACCAGTGCGTGTCGCCCAGCGGCACCCGGTGCCCGCCCGGCCCGGACGGGACGCCCGCACCCGTCGGTGTCACCGGGGCGGCGGGCTCCGGCGGCGGGGTGGCCGCCGCGTCGAGCAGGTCGGCCCGGATCACGGCCAGCACGTCGGCGAGCCGGTCGTGCAGGAAGAAGTGCCCGCCGTCGATGTCGTGCAGGACGAAGCCGGCGGCGGTGTGCCGCTCCCACGCCGCGCTCTGCTCCCGGGTCACCGCCAGGTCGGTACGGCCGCTGAACGCCACGATCGGCACCGGCAGCGGCTCCTCGGGGGTGTACCGGTAGGTGTCCACCCGGCTGAAGTCGGCCCGCAGCAGCGGCAGCAGCAGCTCGACCAGCTCCGGGTGTTCGAGGATCTCCTCGGGCAGACCGCCGCCGGCGCGGAGCCGGGCCAGCAGTTCCTCGTCGTCGACGCGGGAGAGCCCGTCGAAGTGGCTGGTGTCGGTGACGTGCGGGGCGCGGGCGCCCCCGACGTAGAGCCGTACCGGCAGCGGCCGGCCGGCGCGGCGCAGCTCCCGCACCACGTCGAAGCCGAGCCGGCCGCCCATCGAGTGGCCGTAGATGGCGTACGGCCGGTCGGCCCGCGCGGCGATGGCCTCGGCGACCTCCGCGACGGCGAAGTCCGGGTCCTCGGCGATCCGCGCCTCCCGGCCGGGCAGCTGCACCGGCTGGACCTCGACGTCGGCGCCGATGGCGTCCCGCCAGCGGCGGAACGCGCTGGCCCCGGCCCCGGCGTAGGGCAGGCAGAACAGTTGCACCGACGCGTGGGGACGACGTCCGGTGGAGGCGAACCAGGTCACCGCTGGCCTTTCTGAGGAGGGTCGATCCAGTACCGGTGCCGCTGGAACGGGTAGGTGGGCAGGCCGGTGCGCCGGCCGCCGCCGTCGGGGTGCAGCGCCGCCCAGTCGGCGTCCCCGCCGGCCAGCCACCCGGCGGTCCGCTCCCGCAGGTCCGCCGGGACTCCGGCCACCCGCTCCCCGGTGGCGAGCAGGTCGTCCAGCGCGGCCACCGCGCCGGCCGGGTCGGTCGCCGCGACCAGCGCCCGGCAGCCGAACGCCCGCCGCCCGGTGGCCAGCGTCCAGGCCACGTCCGCCAGCGGCGTGGCGCTGCCCGCCAGGTGGGTCCGCAGCCGGGTGAGCGCCGCGCGCAGCGCCTCGGGGGTACGCGCCGACACCGGCAGCAGGTACGTCCCGTCCGACGGTTCGGCCGGCTCGTCCGGCGGCGGCTGTTCCACCACGACGTGCGCGTTGGTGCCGCCGAGGCCGAACGAGCTGACCCCGGCCACCCGGCGCGGGGCCTGCGGCCAGTCGCGCGCCTTGGTCGGCACGTAGAACGGGCCCTCGGTCAGGTCGATCTCCGGGTGCGGACGGGTGAAGTGCAGGTTCGGCGGGACGACCCCGTGCTGCACGGCGAGCACCGCCTTGATCAGCGAGGCGATGCCGGCCCCGGCGTCCAGGTGGCCGATGTTGGTCTTGACCGAGCCGAGCGCGCAGGTCTCGGCGGGCGCGGCGCCGGCGTAGACCTCGTGCAGCGCGGCCACCTCGATGGCGTCGCCCAGCGGGGTGCCGCTGCCGTGCGCCTCGACGAGACGGACCTCCCCGGGGTCGACCTCGGCGGCGGCGAGGGCGCCGGCCACGGCGGCGGCCTGCCCGGCCGGTCCGGGCACGGCGAACCCGGCCCGGTCCGCCCCGTCGTTGGTGACCGCCCAGCCGGGCAGGATCGCGTAGATCCGGTCCCCGTCGGCCTGGGCGTCGGCCAGCCGGCGCAGCACGACCACGCCGGCGCCGGAGCCGAACCCGGAGCCGGCGGCGGCCTCGTCGAACGCCCGGCACCGGCCGTCCGGGGAGGCCAGCCCGCCGGAGCGGTGGCGCGGCCAGGTGACGTTGACCCCGCCGGCCAGGGCGATGTCGCACTGGTAGTCGGCGAGGCTCTGCGCGGCGACGCAGACCGCCACCAGCGAGCTGGAGCAGGCGCTCTGGGTGGCCACCGCCGGCCCGGTCAGCCCCAGCCGGTACGCGACCTGCCCGGGCAGGTGGTCGGTGAGCTGCCGGCCGACCAGCCGGGCCTCCCAGTCGTCCGGGTCGACGTCGCCGACCACGGCCGGGTTGTCCATCAGGTGGAAGAGGAAGTAGCGGTTCGCGGAGGTGGCCGCGTACACGCCGATCAGGCCGGGGAACCGTTCCGGGTCGCACCCGGCGTCCTCCAGGGCCTCCCAGGCGGTCTCCAGGAAGATCCGGTGCTGCGGGTCGGTGCGGGCCGCCTCGTCGGGGCCGAAGGAGAAGAAGTCGGCGTCGAACTCGTCCACCCCGGTCAGCCGCCCGGTGGCCCGCACGTGCCGGGGGTCGGCGCGCAGCCGGGGGCCGATGCCGAGCGCGGCCAGCTCGTCGTCGGTGTGGTCGTGGACGGCGTCCACCCCGGCGCAGATGTTCCACCAGAACGTGGCGACGTCGGGCGCGCCGGGGAACCGGCCGGCCAGACCGACCACGGCGATCTCGTCGCCGGTGTGTTCCCGGACGCCGGCCGGTGGCGCGGACGGGGTGGGCAGGGCGGCGGCCCGGACCGGGGACGGGGCGTCCAGCAGCCGGGCCTGCGCGGCCACCGTGGGGTGCGCGAACAGCCGGGGCATGGGCAGTCGCACGCCGAAGCGTTCGGCCAGCCGCTCCTGCACCAGTCCGAGCAGGAGGGACTGCCCGCCCAGGTCGAAGAAGCTGGCGGTGCGGCCGACCTCGGTCCGGCCGAGCACCGCGCACCAGATGTCGTGCACCGCGTGCTCGGTCGCGGTGGCCGGCTCCTCCCCCGCCGGCACGGCGACCGGCGGGTCGGGCAGCGCGCGTTCGTCGACCTTGCCGGTCACGGTGAGCGGGAACGCGTCGACCACGACGACCGCCCGGGGCAGCGCGTACTCCGGCAGCCGCCGGGCCAGCGCCGCGCGCAGGGCCGCCGGGTCGAGCGGCCCACCGGCCGGGGTGACGTACGCGAGCAGTTCGCCGTCCCGGGCGACGGCGCGGACGGCGGCGACGCCCGGCTGCTCGGCGAGGTGCGCCTCGACCTCGGTCAGCTCGACCCGGTGCCCGCGCACCTTGACCTGCCGGTCCAGCCGGCCGAGGCAGACCAGCTCCCCGCCGGGCAGTCGCTCGCCCAGGTCACCGGTGCGGTACGTGGGCACCCCGTCCGGGTCGACGCCGAACCGGTCGCTGTCGAGGTTGAGGTAGCCGGGCGCCAGGTGCGTGCTGCGGACCTCGATCTCGCCGTCGGCGGTGAGGTCGACGGCGTACCCGGGCAGGGCGTGGCCGACCGGCAGCGGTCCGGTGCGGGCGGCGTCGGCCTCGGCCAGCGGGACCGCGTACCGGGCGGCGAAGGTCATCTCGGTGGCGCCGTAGCCGTTGACCAGCACAGCGTCGGCCGCGAACCGGTCCCGGCCCCGGGTCACGTCGGTCCAGGTGGCCTGCTCGCCGCCGAGCAGCACCACGCGGACGTGGTCGAGCCGGCGGTCACCGAGGGTGTCCAGGAGGAAGCGGTAGACGGTGGGGGTGGAGTGGTAGACGGTCACCCGGTGCCGGAGCAGCTCGTCGACGGCGTGGGCGAGCCCGTGCCGGCGCAACTCCACCGGGACGACCGCCGCGCCGGTGAGCAGCGCCGGCCAGAGGTCCGGGATGGCGGCGTCGAAGCTGAACGAGGCGAGCAGGCTGAGCCGGTCGTCCGGGCCGAGGGCCAGCGTGGTGATCTGGTTGTCCACCACGTGCCGCAGGTTGCGGTGGGTCTGCCCGACGGCCTTGGGCACCCCGGTCGAACCGGAGGTGAACAGCACGTACGCCAGCGCGTCCGGGTCGACCGGGACCGGCGCCAACGGCGCGGCGGCGGGAGCGTCGGCGACCAGCACCCGCGTCCCGGGGCGGGCCTGACTCAACCGGCGCGCGAGTGCTTCCCCGGCGGTGCCGGTGAGGATGGTCCCGACGTCGGCGGCGGCGAGCATGTGCCGCAGCCGGTCCGCGGGGAAACCCGGGTCCAGCGGCACGTACGCGCAGCCGGCGGCGAGGGTGCCGAGCATGGCGGCGATGGTGGGCACGCCGTGCGCGGTGAGCAGGGCGACCCGGTTCCCGGCGGGGACCGTGGCGGCGGTGAGCACGTCGGCGTACCCGCCGGCCATCTCCTGGAGCGCGGCGTACGGCACCGGCCGTTCGCCGAGCACGGCCGGTCGGTCGGGGTGCCGCGCCGCGACGTCGACGAAACGGTGGACGATCGTGGACTGCGGCATGTCAGTGCGCGATGACCGTCCGTGGGCCCACCCGCACGCAGCGTCCGACGCCTGCACTCATCGATCCCCCCAGGATTTCCACAGTAGAGAGCAGCATAGGCCGGGTCGGCCAACCGGGAAGATCATCGATCGAGAGTTGACCCGAAGGTCCGACCCCAGGTCGGACGTCGGACACGAGGAACCGTCCGATCAGCCCTCCAGGCAGGAACCTGTATGGTCCGGAGGGCCACCGGGCGGCCGTCCTCCGGGCGACCGGGGACGGACCGGGAAAACTTCCACCCGGCGGACCGGGGGCCCGCCGCTGTGGCGGCACGGCCGCTTCCGTGGGGGACGCGTCGGCGGCGGCTGCCGCGCCCATCATACGGTCCGTTGTGGAACGACGCCGCCCCGTCGATGTCGGGCGGGTGTCCCGGCGGTCACCGGCGTCCCGGCCGGGTCGGACCGCTACGGTGAGCGCCATGGGCAAGCCGACCCGCTGGGTGACAGAGACCGGACCGGACCACTCCCGTTGGTACGTCGACCGGTTCCGCCAACTCGCCGCCGAGGGGGCGGACCTGGCCGGCGAGGCCCGCCTGCTGGACGCCATGGTCCCGCCCGGCGCACGGATCCTCGACGCCGGCTGCGGCACCGGCCGGGTCGGCGCCGCGCTGGCCGACCGGGGGCACACGGTGGTCGGGGTGGACGCCGACCCGGTGCTGGTCGAGGCGGCCCGGGCGGACCACCCGGGGCCGACCTGGCTGGTCGCCGACCTCGCCGAACTGGACCTGCCCGGCGAACCGTTCGACGCGGCGGTCGTCGCGGGCAACGTGATGGCCTTCGTGGCCCCCGGCACGGAGCGGGACGTGCTCCGCCGGATCGCCGCCCACCTGCGCCCGGACGGGGTGCTGGTGGTCGGGTTCGGCACCGGTCGGGGTTACCCGCTCGCCGACTTCGACGCCGACGCCTCCGCCGCCGGGTTGCGCCGGGAGCACCGGTTCGCCACCTGGGACCTGCGGCCCTGGCGCGCCGATGCCGACTTCGCGGTCACCGTGCTGCGCCGACCCGCCGACTGAGGCACCACCCGGCCGAGGTCGGCCCCCTCGGGACAGACGGCGCCGCCCGCCCGACGTCGGCCCCGCCGGAACGTGCAGCGCCACCCAACCGACGTCACCCCGGACCGACCACGCGGCCCCGCGTGCTCAGGCGGGCGCGGCGACCTGTCGGGCCGCCTCCGGGTCCAGCGGGCTGCCCGCGGGCACCAGGCTGACCAGGCCCGCGGGCAGGCGTACCGGCCGGACGCCGGGGTAGCCCAGCATGCCCAGCACCTCCGTGGAGGCCACCACGTGCCGCCGGCCGAGATCGGTGACCACGGAGACGGCACCACCGGTGGCCCCGGGCGCGGCGACCGACTCGATCACCGCCCCCCGGCCCGGCTCGACCACCACGTGGTCGGCGACCGCACCTGTCACCCCGTCGACGCCGCCACCACCGGGGCGCTCCGGCACGGTCGCGCCGACGCGTACCTCCCGGACGCCACCGTCGTCGCCGACCTGCCCGCAGATCGCGCCCGCCTCGGGCCGGACCAGCCGGGGTGGGCTGGTCGGCGGGGCGGTGGGGCCGACCGGCACCAGGTCGGGCAGCTTCGGCAGGCGGGCGAACCCGCCGAGGGTCAACGGTCGCGGGTCGCCCTGCCCGGTCCGGGCCAGTAGGAGACTCGCCTGCAACTCGGTGATCCCGGCGACCCCGTCCCGGTCGACGACCACGTACTGACGTCCGCCACCGGAGTTTGCCACCAGGTAGACGTCGCCGATGTCGGCGCCGGCGACCGCCCCGGACGGCTCGCCCAGGCCGGGCAGGTCCAGCGGGGCCAGGTCCGGACCGGCCGGCAGGCTGTCCAGCAACGCCGGCGCCACCGGCACCGCCCGCTGCCGGGTCGCGGCCAGCGCGGCCAGCACCCGGTTCACGTCGCGCAACCGGTGCCGGTGCCGGTGCCAGACCAGGTGCAGGCTGCCGTCCGGCGGCCGGAGCAGCACCGCGTCGTCGCCGAGCTGCCGGCCGTCCCGGGCGGTGGCCCCGACCAGAAGCACCGAGCGGGGCGGCGAGGCGTCCCCGCCGGTCACCGAGCAGACCGTCCAGGGCGCGGTGGTCAGCCGGCCGGCGGCCGGCAGCGAGTCCGGCGCGTCGGGAATGCCCAGTGGCAGGCCCCGGGGCACCCCCTCGATCGAGCGACGGGACACCAGCACGGTCTTCGCCCGCTCGGCACCGACGATCAGCAGCGCCGAGGCGTAGTTCGACACCGGGTGGAGCTTCCCGTCCCGGTAGACGAAGCGTGCGCCGGACTCCTTCTCGACCACCACGGCCCGCTCGTCACGCCAGCCGGAGCCCCCGCCGGCGAAGAGGCCGTAGAGCGCGGCCCCACCGAGCGCGATCGCCGCCACCAGCACACTGGCCAGGGTCGCGCCGGCCAACCGGCGGAACGGGGGGACCACCGGATCCGTCTCCCGCATCACCAGGGCGGCGACCGCGCGTTGGACGGTGAACTGGTACGAGTGGAGCTGGTCCTGCCGCGACGGCATGCGGTCCCTTCCCGGTGCTCGGCCGGGTCACAGGATAAGGGGGACGCCGTCACCGCCCGTGGCCGGGACGCGACGCCCGGGCGGGAATAGTGCCACGCCGAACGGGAAGTCGGGGCCGACACCCTGTCCGCCGCCCGAAGGAGGCCCCGCCATGCGGACCCTGCTCGCCGTGGTGGGGGTGGTCGCCGCCGCCCTCGTTCTGCTCGGTCTGCTCCTGGAGGCGCTCCGCTGGCTCCTCGTGGTGGGTGCGGTGGCGCTGCTCGCGGTGATCGTCCTCGCGCTGGTCAGGAGCCGCCGGGTGGTGGCCCGGCACCGTGCCGCGCCCCCCGAGCGGCACCGGTGACCTACGGGCGCCGGGCAGGACCGCCGCTGATCTCGGCGAGCACCCGCTGCTGTACCGCCCGTGCCTGCGGCCCGCTCGGCGGCACGCCACCGTCCCGGGCCGCGATCGACCGTTCGACCACGTCGGCGCACCAGCCCGCGTCGGCGAGGCGGCGTCCGGCCCGGACCTTCGACAACCACACCCCGTCGCGGAAGCGCACCAGGGAACGGCAGGCGCCCAGCACCGCGTCCTCCGTGCCGGGGGCCGGTCCGTCCCCCTCGGGTGTGGGCCGCGCCAGCCACCAGCGCAGCGCGTCGACGAGGAGCCGGCGCAGGTCGGCCGGGGAGGGATCGGCGAACGCCCCGGCGGCCGGAGGGCCGAACAGCGCCAGTCCGTGCTGGTGCAGGATGCTGCGGTCGAGCCCGTACCAGAACAGCCCGTCGGCGGCGGGCCGGTCCGGGCCGTCCACACCGGCCCGGAACGGCAGCCCCCGTCCGGTGTTCAGCTCGACCTCGTAACCCGGCTCGGGGGTGCCGGAGCGGGCGACCGCCTCCCGGTAGAGGACGAGTTCCAGGCCCCGGGCCGGGCAGGGCAACGCCTCGTGGCGCAGCCGCGCCACCAGCGCCCGCCCACGCTCCGGGCCGGGTGCGCGCGCGCAGAGCAGGGCCACGTCCACGTCGCTGCGACCCGGCTGGTACGCGTCGAGCGCCACCGATCCGGTGGCGTACGCGCCCACCAGGTTGTCGCCCAGCACGTCCCGGGCGGCGTCGACCAGGTCATCGAGATACGTCCGCACGTCGGGGTCCATGCCCGCATTCTGGTCCGCCACCGCGCCCGGCCCGCACCCGCCCCCGGGGCTGCGCGTACCCACCGTTAGGGTGAGAATACGGATCGACACGGATGACTCTCGTCGCCAGCGTCCACGGTGGTGCGCGGGAGCGCCGCCGTTCGCAGCCGGACAGGAGAGCCGAGAAGCGTGATGGACACGAACTGGTCGGTACGGCTCGACCCGGAGACCCGCACGCTCGGTGCCCGGACGGCGACCCGGCTGCGGGAACTCATCCGGGACGGCGTCCTCGCCCCCGGCTCGCGGCTGCCGGCCGAGCCGGAGCTGGCCCGGCGGCTCGGGGTGAGCCGGCCGACCCTGCGCGCGGCCGTCACCGAGCTGATCGGGGACCTGCTCCTGGTCCGTCGCCGGGGCATCGGCACGTTCGTCTCGGCGGCGCCCCGCCCCGCGCACGGCCTGGAGCGGCTCACCGGCACCGGACGGGGCCTCGCGCTGCTCGGGCACCGGCCGGGCACCACCGGACTGCGCGTCCGGCACGTGCTCGCGGACCCGGCGCTCGCCGCCGTGCTGCGCGTCGATCCGGGTGCCCCGGTGGTGCACCTGACCCGGACCCGCACCGCCGACGGCGTTCCGGTGACGCACTGCGCCGAGTGGGTTCCGACCGGCCTGCTGCCGGAGCCCACCGCGCTCGACGCGTTCGGCGCGGAGGACTCGCTGCACGACCGGCTCGCCGCGCTGGGGCTGCCGTTGCGGCAGGCGGTGACCCGGCTGGTGCCGGTGGTCCCGGACGCCGACCTGCGCGACCGGCTCGCCCTCACCTCGGACGCCCCGCTGCTCCTGCTGGAGCAACGGCACTTCCCGGCGGTCCCCGGCGACCGGGTGGCGCTGTTCAGCCGGCACTGGTACGACACCGGCCGGATCGACCTCCAGCTCCTCCGCCGGGGCTGAGGCCCCGGCCACCCCGCCCGGCCGGAGCCTACGGACCGGGCACGGCGGCCGGCGCCGACGGGCCCGGGAGCCACCGCGGGCAGCGACCGGGCGTCGCGGGTCAGCCCACCAACGAGGGCTCGCGGACCATCGCCGGCTGGTCGTCCACCGGCCCGGCGGCGGAGCGGTTCGGCAGGGAGAGCCGGATGACCTTCCACCACGCCGAGGCCACCTGCCGGGGCAGCGACCCGGTGGTGTACGACAACCCGTACCGCCGGAAGACCTCCCGCACCTCCGGGGCGATCTCCCGGTAGCGGTTGCTGGGCAGGTCGGGGAAGAGGTGGTGCTCGATCTGGTGGGAAAGGTTGCCGGCCATCAGGTGCAGCAGCCGGCCACCGCTGATGTTGCCCGACCCGAGCATCTGCCGCAGGTACCACTCCCCCTTCGTCTCCCCCTCGATGGAGGTCTTCTCGAAGGTCTCCACCCCGCTCGGGAAGTGTCCGCACATGATCACCGAGTGGCTCCACACGTTGCGGATCAGGTTCGCGGTGAAGGTGGCGGCGAGGGTGCTGAGGAAGGACGGCCCGGAGAGCAGCGGATGCAGGACGTAGTCCTTGAGCACCTGGCGGCGGATCTTACGCAGGACGGCCTTGGCGCGGGTCCGGAACACCGGGTCCCGGGTGGTCTTCTCCTGGAGGTGGCGGCCCAGCTCCAGGTCGTACGCGGCGATGCCGTACTCGAAGAAGCAGGCGTTGACCAGGTTCCACAACGGCTGGCCGAGGTGCATCGGCTCCCAGGGCTGGTCCTCGTCGACCCGCATGATGCCGTAGCCGAGGTCGTTGTCCCGGCCGACGACGTTGGTGTACTTGTGGTGCTGCTCGTTGTGCGACTGCTTCCACTGTTCGGCCGGGGAGACGTGGTCCCAGTCCCAGGTGGTCGAGTGGATCTTCGGGTCCCGCATCCAGTCCCACTGGCCGTGCAGGACGTTGTGGCCGATCTCCATGTTGTCCAGGATCTTCGCCACCGCCAGGCCGGCGGTGCCCACCACCCAGGCGGGTGGGAAGAGCGAGAAGAGCAGCACGATCCGGCTGCCCAGCTCCAGCCGGCGCTGGTTGGTGACGAGCCGGCGGATGTACGCGGCGTCGCGCTCGCCCCGGCTGGCGATGACCCGGTCCCGGATCGCGTCGAGTTCGGCGGCGAGCGCCTCGATGTCCGCCGCGGTGAGGTGCGCGATGGGGTTGTGCGGCTTCTTCTGGATCACGGTCATGTCCGCAACTCCCGTCGTCAGAGGTCGATGTCGCACGGGCCGGCCGCCGCCGACACGCAGGTCTGGATGCGCACGCCGTCACCCGGGAGCGCGGTGGTCAGTTCCCCGGTCCGCAGGTCCCGGACCGCTCCCTGGCGCAGCGGCAGGACGCAGCCGAAGCAGATGCCCATCCGGCAGCCCGAGGGCATCAGCACCCCGGCCTCCTCGCCCGCGTCGAGCAGCGCGCGGGCGCCGTCGGCCTGGACGGTGACCCCGGCACGGGTGAAGGTCACCGGACCGCCCTCGCCGGTGGTGATCACGGTCGGGCGGAACCGTTCGGTGTGCAGCCGGTCGGCGGCGTCGCCGCCGGCCCAGTGCGCCTCGAGGGCGTCGAGCAGACCGACCGGCCCGCAGGCCCAGGTCTGCCGGTCGAGGTGGTCGGGCACGAGGCCGTCGAGGTCGGCGGTGTCGAGCAGCCCGTCGGTGTCGGTGTGCCGCTCGACCAGGCGCAGCACGCCCCGCGCGGCGAGACCGCGCAGCTCGGGGCCGAAGATGACGTCGGCCGGGGTGGGCGCGGAGTGCAGCACCACCACGTCGGCCCCGGCCAGCGCGCCGGAGCGGAGCATCCCCATCACCGGCGTGACGCCGCTGCCGGCGGTGACGAAGAGGACCCGCTCCGGCACCGGCCGGGGCAGCACGAAGTCGCCCTGCGCCTGGTCGAGCTGGACGATGGTCCCCGGCCGGATCCGGCGGACGAGGTGGTTGCTGACCACGCCGTCGGGGATCGCCTTGACGGTGACCGTGATCGGGGCGTGGTCCCGGGCCGGCGGCGAGGTCAGCGAGTACGCCCGCCACTGGCGTACGCCGTCGACGTCCACGCCGAGCCGGACGTACTGACCGGGCAGGTGGCCGCGCCAGCCACGACCGGGGCGGATCACGACGGTCGCCGCGTCCGGGGTCTCCGGGCGGACGTCGAGGATCCGGCCCCGCAGGTCGGCTCCGGCGCGCAGGGGCGCGACGAGGTCGAGGTAGTCCCCGGGAAGCAGCGGGGTGGTGACCGCGCCGGCGAGCCGCAGGAGCCGGTCCCGGAGGGGAACCCGGGCGGAGCGGGGCGGGACGGTGGTGGTCATACAACCAATGGTGGGCGCACCATACGTACAAAAGCTTGGCTCGGTAAGGTAAAACGGCCTCACCTAATTGTGCGGAGGGAACAAAGAATGTCGGAAACCTCCCGCGCCACGCGCGAGGCGGCCAGACTGGCCCTGGACGAGCGGGTGGCCCGGGAGCTCCAGGACCGGCTGCCGCTGCTGGCCGAGCGGACGGTGACCGCGATCACCGCCGAGGTGCCCAGCTACTCCGGCACGCTCACCGGTCAGATGCGCGACAAGATCTCCAACGCCGTGCAGATCGCCCTGGGCACCTTCCTCAACCTGCTGGAGCACGCGCAGGGCACCGATCCGAGCACTCCCCTGGCCCCGGCGCTGGACGCCGCGTACGCCCTGGGCAGCGGCGAGGCGCGCTCCGGCCGCAGCATGGACGCCCTGCTGGCGGCGTACCGGATCGGGGCCCGGGTCGCCTGGCGGGAGATGTCCACCACGACGGTCCGCAGCGGGCTGCCCGCCGCGACGGTGGCGGAGTTCGCCGAACTGCTCTTCGCGTACATCGACGAACTCTCCGCCGCCAGCGTGGCCGGGCACGCCGACGAGCTGGCCAGCGCCGGCCGCGCCCGGCGGCGCAACCTGGAGCGGCTGGCCCAGCGCCTGCTGGCCGGCGAGCCCGAGGAGGTGCTGCTGCCCAGCGCCGAACGGGCGGACTGGCCACCACCGCAGACCCTCACCGCCGTCCTGGTCCCCCGGACGAGCCTGCGGGTGCCCCTGGCCGTGCTCAGCCCGCACACCCTGGAGGCCGGGGAGGACCTGCCCGGGGCGGAGCCGGGCACGGAGACCGGCGTGCTGCTCGTACCGGACATGCACGGCGCCCGGCGGCGGCAGCTGGCCCGGGTGCTGCACGGACGCCGCGCGGTGCTCGGGCCGGCCCGCCCCTGGCACCGGGTCGCGGTGTCGTTCCGGCGGGCCTGCCGCCTGCTGGCCCTGGACGTCGATCCACCCGAGGACGGCGCGCCACTGGACACCGAGCACCATCTCGCCGAACTGGTGCTCGGCATGGACCCGGAGGGGCTGGCCGACCTGCGCGCCCGGGCGCTGGAGCCACTGGCGTCGCTGCCGCCGGCCACCGCGCACCGGCTCGCCGAGACGCTGCGGTCGTGGTTGCTGCGCCAGGGCCGGCGGGACGACGTCGCGGCCGACCTCTTCGTCCACCCGCAGACCGTCCGGTACCGGATGGGCCGGCTACGGGAGCTGTACGGGGACCGGCTCACGGACCCGGCGACGGTGCTGGAACTGACCCTCGCCCTGGCCTTCCCGGAGCGCCCGGCCCCGGCCGGGGAGTGACCCCGCCAGCACACCAGCGCATCGACGGACGTTGACGGGGCGGGTGTGGGCTCGTATCGTGACCGCATTGGGAAAGCGCTTTCCAGAGCACCATCCCGCCCCGGCCCGGATCCCGCACCCGTCCCACCGGGATCCGCCGGCCGCCCGGCGGGCGGCACCTGCGTCCCTGCCCCTCCACCCGGCGGCGCGCTCCGCGACGGCTCCGCGCGCCCGGAAAGCAGAGCGACCCGATGACCACCACTCCCACCGTCCCCGCCATCCCGCCCCGCCGGGTCTCCCGGCGCACCGCCCTCCTGCTGGCCAGCGTGCTGGCCGTCCCGCTCGGCGGCGGCGTGGCCGCCCCGGCCGCCGCCCGGGTCGACGCCGGCGACACCCCCGGCGTGACCTGCACCGGAGCCCCCGATGGATTCGCCTCGGTCAACGCCCTCGGCCAGAACGGCACCACCGGCGGCGCGGGCGGCCCGACCGTCACCGTCACCACCGCCGCGCAACTGGCCTCCGCCGCCGGACAGGCCGGACCGCTGATCATCCGGATCTCCGGCCGGATCCAGGTCAGCGACATGGTCACTGTGGTCGCCAACAAGAGCATCATCGGCGTGGGCGCCACCGCCGAGATCACCGGCGGCGGCCTGCAACTGGGCTCGACCACCCGGCCCGGCAACAACGTCATCATCCGGAACATCCGGTTCACCGACGCCGAGGACGACTCGATCAGCGTCACCAACAAGGCCCACCACGTCTGGATCGACCACAACGACCTGTCCGACGGGTACGACGGCCTGCTCGACATCAAGCGGGAGTCCGACTTCGTCACCGTCTCCTGGAACCGGTTCCACCAGCACAGCAAGGCCTCGCTGGTCGGCCACTCGGACAACTACCCGGCCGACCGGGGCAAGCTGCGGGTCACCTACCACCACAACTTCTTCGACGGCACCGACCAGCGGCACCCCCGCGTCCGGTTCGCCGAACCGGTGCACATCTACAACAACTACTACCGGAACAACGCCCTGTACGGCATCGCCTCCACCGAGGACGCCGGGCTGATGGTCGAGGGGAACTACTTCGAGAACGTCGCCCACCCGATCCACGTCGGCTATGCCGACAGCGCGCCGGGCCGGGTGGTCGAGCGGAACAACCTGTACGTGAACTCGGGCACGCCGGAGACCGCCGGCACCGTGGTCGAGCCGCGCACCTACTACCCGTACACGGTGGACTCCCCCGCCAGCGTGCCGGCCACGGTCACCGCCGGGGTCGGCGTCGGCCGGGTCTGCCCGTGAGGCCGGCCCGCCGCTGAGACTCCCGCTCCGGTCGTCCGCCCCCAGCCGGGCGGCCGGAGCGGGTCCCACCACTTCGCCGTACGTACGCGGCTCACTCCCACACGGTGACCCGGACGGTGAGTTGCCGCTCGACGGCCCTGGTCACGACCAGCAGCGCGTAGCGTCCGGACGAGGTGACCACGCAGATCCCCCGGCCCTCCAGCAACCGATCCCCGACCGGACGGGCGGACGGTTCGCCGTACCGGGCCCGGACACAGTCGGCGCGACTCCAGGGGCCGCTGCCCGACAGCGCCGCCGCGTACCGGGGATCCTCCCGGCTGACCAGGGCGTCGTTGCTGGCGTCGGGCCACCACGAGGCGTACCCGACATCGCGGCTGGGTCCCCAGTCGTCCCTGGTCGGATTCCAGTCGGCGGCCGTCGAGTCCAGGTCGTACGCCGTGTAGTCGGCCATGACCAGCGTGCCGCCACGCCGCACCCGCGCCTCGCTCGTCACCGGACCGACCGACGGCGCGGGCGGTCCGGTGGTCGCGCTCGGCTCCGGGGCGGTCGTGGTGGGTCCGGACGTGACCGGGTCGTTCTCCGGCGGCACGTCGTCCGGCGAGGGATCGACTGGCGGCGCCCCACCCGGTGGCGTGCCCTCCGGCAACGGGCTGCCCGACGGCGCCGGTTCCGTGCCGCCGGGGGACGCCGACGGCCGCGCCGAGGCGGAGACCCTCGGCGCGGGATCGGACCAGGCGTGCACCAACTTCACGCCCTGCACCCAGAGGGCGCCGACGACGAGCGGGACCAGTGCGGAGACGAGGGCCGTCTTGACCTGCCAGCCCTGCCACCACCTCCGGCGGTCCGGCCCCGGGGTACGCGATCGCAGCCGCTGCGGCAGGGGGCGACGCCCCGAACGACGCAGGCCCATGAGATCTCCCGTCCACAGCAGACAGTCACCCCGTGGCCGCCGATGGTAGGGGTCCACGGCAAGCACGGTCGAGACCACGATCGCCTCGAAACCAGTGCCCGACCAGCGCCCGCCACGTCCCGCTGCGGCCGGTGCGCCTGCCCGCACGGACAGGGTGGGCCGCCCCTCCGGTGGGGCAAGGCCGCCTGCCCTGGGCAGAAGCACGCGCCTCCGGTACGCGCCGGAGGCAGGCTGTGTCTGGTTGCAGTTCGGCCTGCCCGATCCGAGCCGCGTCCCGTCACCCCTTCTGCCGTCGCGGGAAGCGGATCAGTGACCGGCGAGGCCGTCCGGACCATTCCGCACGGCGCGTCTTCGTGGCGGTCGGGTCGGGCCACCTACTGTGCACCTCATGACCGGTCGGGTGTTCGTCGACGACATCGGTGTCAGCGTGGTGCACTCCGCCGGCACGACACAGTGCCCCTGGCCGGAGATGGGCGACGTCACCGTGCAGGCCTCGTTGCTGCCGCCTCACGATCAGCGGCTGGTGGAACTGGACATCAGCCACGTCTCCGGAGAGTTCATGACGGTCACCGACCAGTTCGAGGGCTTCCACGAGGCGGTTGCCGCCGTCGCGGCACGTTCCGGTGCCAGACTCCCTGATCTGGCGACCCTCGGGCCCTCGGACGGCGTCGTTCACCTCTATCCCTGACGGCTGGCCCCGTACCGGTCACCGCCGACGTGCGAGGTGGACGGTGAGGTCGGCGTCGACCTCGACCGCCTCCGGCAGGACCTGCCCGATCCGGCGGTACACCTGCTCCTGCCGGGAGATCGGCAGTTCGAGATAGGCCGACACGGTCGAGAGAAGGCCGACGTAGTCGTCGGCGCTCATGGTCAGGCGTCGCTCGACCACGCACTGCCGAACGTCGGCGAACCACTCGGACCGGTGGAGCTCCGTGCCCGGCCACTGCATGTCGTCTCCCGGAGGCGTCCCGTCCGGAGAGGGGATCTCGTCGCTCTCCAGGAACGGCGCCCTCGCCACGCGAACGGCCTCCCGCACCGCTGGGTCGGCCAACTGGATCGGTCCACCGAACGAGGCGAAGACGCCACCAGGCTCCACCAGCGCGGCCGTACGCGACCACCGGCCCTCCGGGTTCGTCCAGTGCAGTGCCGCCGCCGCGTAGACCAGCCCGTGGCTCTCCCCCGGTCGCAGGTCCTCGAACGCGGCCTGCACGGTCCGGACGCTCGTGGGCACGTGTCGCCGCAACACGGCCAGCATCGCCCCGTCCGGCTCGGTCGCGGTCACCGTGCGCCCCTCCCGGGCGAACAGACGGGTTGCCTTGCCTGTCCCGGCGCCGATCTCCAGGGCGGTCCGAACCGGCTGACCCGCGTATTCCAGCACCATGTCGAGGAGCTCCGGGGGATATCCCGGCCGGAACCGTTCGTAGGCTTCCGCCACCGCTCCGAAGCGCAGCGCACGACCAGACATGCCGAGCATCCTGACACGGTGCGCGTGCTCGGCTGACACGTCCGCGACCGCCGCGCCCCGCATCGGTGCGCAGGGCGACGGTGGGGCCCTCGCACCGCAGGCATCGCCCGGCGTCACGCGGTCCGGGGCGGGCGGTGGGTCAGGAGGCCGCGGCGGGCCTGCTGGCGGGGTCGGTCGCAGTGACGCCGTCGGTGGGGCGGCGGGTCAGGACCTGGGGGCCGGCGGCCGTGATGGCGACGGTGTGTTCGGAGTGGGCGGTGCGGGAACCGTCGGCGGAGCGGATCGTCCAGCCGTCGTCGTCGAACTTGATCTTGTCGGTGGAGCGGCAGAACCAGGGCTCGATGGCGATGGTGAGGCCGGGGGCGAGTTTCAGGCCCCGGCGGGCGCGGCCGTCGTTGGAGACGTGCGGGGCCTCGTGCATGGTGCGGCCGATGCCGTGGCCGCCGAACTCGGCGTTGACGCGGTAACCGTAGGAGCGGGCGACCTCGCCGATCGCGGCGGAGACGTCGCCGAGGCGTCCGCCGGGCTGGGCGGCGGCGATGGCGGCCTCCAGGGCGACCTCGGTGGCCTCGATCAGCTTCAGATCCTCCGGATCGGGAGCGCCGACGACGACGGAGAGCGCGGAGTCGGCGACCCAGCCGTCGATGCCGACCGCCATGTCGATGCTGAGCAGGTCACCGTCGCGCAGGACGTAGTCGTGCGGCAGGCCGTGCAGCACCGCGTCGTTGACCGACAGGCACAGCACGTTGCGGAACGGGCCACGGCCGAACGAAGGAGCGTAGTCCCAGTAGCAGGACTCCGCGCCGCGTTCGGCGATCCGGCGGCGGGCGTGGTGTTCGAGATCCATCAGGTTGACGCCGACCGCGGCGACACCGCTCAACTCGGCGAGCAGTTCGCCGACGAACTGGCCGGTCACCGCCATCCGGCCGATCTCCTCGGCGGACTTGAGCTCGATCACGACAGCCTCCCTCTCCCGGCGCGGTATTTTTATACCGGGATTTTTATACCACGCCAGGTCGGCGACGCTCCGGAGGGATATCCTGCTGCCATGGTTCGCCAACCACTCACCGCCGAACAGATCGCCGCGGGCCAGCGCCTCGGAGCCGCCCTCCGGGCCGCGCGGGTCGGCCGCAGCCTCGTCGAGGTGGCCCTGGCAGCCGGCATCTCCCCCGAGACGTTGCGCAAGATCGAGGCGGGCCGCCTTCCCGCACCGGCGTTCGGCACGGTGGTCTGCCTCAGCCAGGCTCTCGACGTCCCCCTCAGCGACCTGGCCGACGCCTGGCTGGCCGACATGCCCATCCGCCAGGCCTCCTAGCGACCGGCCGCCCACCGGCACGCGGAAGCACGGCCCGACCGGCTGCGCCGGCACGTCCGACAGACGACTGCCGGACCGGTCGACGACCGGTCCGGCAGCGGGTCGAACACCGACCGGGCCGGTCAGGACAGGGCGATGCGCACCTCGATCCGGCCGTCGTGCGGCACCCGCAACGTGTGCACCCGTCGCCGGGCGTCGCGCAGGTAGGTCCGGGACGTCCCCGTCACGGTGGCCCGCCGTACGCTGTCCCAACTGATCGTGACGACGGCGCCGCCGCGCCGGATGGTCAGGCCGTCGGTGCTGGCAGCCGCGTTGGCGCCGTAGGCGACCGGGGTGCCGTCGGCGAACGTCACGACGTCCTCCGGGTGCAGCACCAGCGGGATCTGCTCGGTCCCCGTCGAGGTGACCCGCACCGCGCGGATCACGCTGTCCCGGGTGACGGTCAGCTCGGTGGTGATCCGCGAGTCCGGCAGGCGGTAGCGCACCCGCACCGGCGCGCTGCCCGGGGAGAGCGACGTCCCGTCCCATTCCCGGTCACCGATCTGGTATTCGGCGACCAGGTTGCTCCGCCCGTCCGGGTTGCCGTTGGGCAGCAGCGTCGACCAGCAGCCGGTGTCGGTCTGCTGGGCGTGCACGATGGTGCCGGCCGCCGGGTGCCAGAGGAAACCCGGCCCGCTGCGGACCGTGCTGGTCGGCCGGGTGCCGAAGAACGCTCCGAAGTAGAGCTTCGGCCGCTTGACGTACAGGTAGTCCTGGTTGAACGTGTCGTCCCGGCGCACCTGGGCGAACTCCGGCCGCCGCAGGTAGGGCAGCGCCGCGATGGCCCGCGCCTTCTCGGCGTCGCTCGGCAGCATCTCCCCGTACGGCGTGTGCGCGATGATCCGGGGCGACGTGTCCTGTTTGGCCAGTCCCGGGGCGGGCCCGGGCTCGGCGGCCCAGGCGGCGCGGGTGGCGGCCCGGTCCTCGCGGGAGGTGAAGAACGCGCCGAGCTCCGGCAGGTCGGGGACGAAGACCGAGCCGAGGTTGGTGCGGTCCGGGTCGGGGATCACGTTGTCGTAGTAGGCGACGCTGGTCCGGGCGGACATGGCGTAGTAGGTGAGGAAGCCCGAGCCGTCCGGCTCGCGGAGCAGGTTGTAGCCGAACCACTCGGTGAACCGGCGGGCCATCCCCAGCACGGCCCGGTCGCCGGTGAGCAGGTAGATCTCCGCCAACTCCGGCAGCATCACCTCGAAGTTGTAGTTGATGTCCATGCCGGTCGGATCGTAGAAGAAGCCGGCCGGGCTCATGCCGTGCTCGGCCAGGAAGCCGATCCGTTCGGTGAGCCGGGCGGACAGCGCGTCGTCCGGGTCGAGCCGCAGCGCCAGAGCCGCGCCGGCCAGGCCGCCGGCGACCTGGTTGGTCCACTCGACCGGGGTGTCCCAGATGCCGTTGGCCGGATCCAGCAGCCAGCCGGTCCCGGCGCGCAGGGCCCGTTCGATCTCGGTCCGCCGCTGCGGCAGCGCGGCCGACTGGCGCAGGTTGGCCAGGGTCTTGGCCAGGTAACCGAGGCCGAAGCCGGTGGCCGCCAGCGCGTGCTCGGTACGGTTGTACTCCGGCCAGGACCCGTCGTCGTGCTGGAGTCCCAGGTAGTGCCCGAGCGCCGCGTCGAGCCGCCCGGCCAGCGCCGCGTCCCCGGCGTACGGGTTCCACGGCCGCTGGTTGGCGTGGAACCAGCTCAGCGTGTAGACGTGCTCCTGCACCCGGGCGTTGTACGGCGCGTTCGGGGAACGCCACCAGCCGCCGCCCATGAACCCACGGTTGGTCGTGTCGCTGATGTCGTTGGTCATCGCCGGAAGGATCGCCAGGTAGCCGGCGAACCGCTGTTCCAGCGGGGCGAACAGGGTCCGGTCCGGCGCTCCGAACGGCAGCGGGGCCAGCGGCGGCAGGCCCGACGCGGCGGTCCCCGACGTCCCGGTGGTCTCCGGTGCGCCGGCGAGCGCCCGGAACGGCACGGCGAGCAGCGTTGCCCCGCCGGCTGCGGCGGCCAGCAACGCACGGCGTCTGAACGTGGTCGGGGACGGGTCGTTGCCCATGGTGGTCCTCCGGTCGGAACGGGCAGGCGGGTCGGAGCAGGATCGGCGACTCGGACGAGGCACGGAGGAGCGGCCGGCCGGCGGACGTGGCGAGGCGACGTCGGGGCACGGCGAGATCATCAGTGACGGAGGGTGTGGCAGGCGTCCGGCCGCTCCGAAAGCTGAGTCTGGTTCCGGGCAATCGGTCGAGTCAAGAAGCTAATACGGATTATCAGCGCACTTCTCGGTCGCCGGGACAGACGCCCGGGCGCTTGACCCGACTGCTCGCCGCAGCCAAGGATGACACCCGGCCGACCCACGTCTGTCCCACGCCGAACATCAGCCGACACTCAGCGTGACCACGGCGGGTTCGGGTCGGCCGAGGAGACCAGACGGAACGAGGTGCCCCATGCCGCTGACCGACCTGCCGTTGGCCGAACTCGCCGGATACCGCCCGGTGCGCCGCGAGCCCGCTGATTTCGACGGGTTCTGGGCCGACACCCTGGCGGAGGCGGCGCGGTACGACCTGGACGCCACCTTCGCGCCGGTCGACTCGCCGCTGCGGGTGATCACCGTCCACGACGTGACGTTCAGCGGCTTCGGCGGCGACCGGGTCAAGGCGTGGCTCGCCGTCCCGGCCGACGCCGGGGAGCCGCTTCCGTGCGTGGTGGAGTTTCCCGGTTACGGCGGCGGCCGGGGGTTGCCGCACGAGAACCTGCTCTACGCCGCCTCGGGCTATGCCCACCTCTTCATGGACGTACGCGGCCAGGGCAGCGGGTGGAGCGCCGGAGCGACCCCCGACCACGAGCCGGCCGGCGGCAACCCCCAGCATCCGGGCTTCGTCACCCGGGGCGTGCTCGCCCCCCGGACCCTCTACTACCGACGGGTGGTCACCGACGCGGTGCGCGCCGTGCAGGCCGCCCGGACGCATCCGCTGGTCGACCCGGACCGGGTGGTGGCCACCGGGATCAGCCAGGGTGGCGGGCTGTCGCTGGCGGTCGCCGCCCTCGCCCCCCGGCTGCGCGCGGTCGCGCCCGACGTGCCGTTCCTCTGTGACTTCCGGCGCGGCGCCGAGCGGGCCACCACCGGCCCCTACCAGGAGATCGTCAACTACCTGGCGGTCCACCGGGACAACGTGGAGCGGGTCTTCGACACGCTGAGCTACGTCGACGGGGTCAACTTCGCCACCCGGGGACGCTGCCCGGCGCTGTTCAGCGTGGCGCTTATGGACGCCAGTTGCCCGCCGTCGACGGTGTTCGGCGCCTACCACCACTACGCCGGCCCGCGCCGGATGGAGGTGTATCCGTTCAACGGGCACGAGGGCGGTGAGTCGGTGCAGGACGAGATCCGGCTGCGGTTCTTCGCCGAGGTGCTGGCCACCTGAGGAAACCGGACGGGCCTTCCCGGCGTGGGTCGGTCAGGACACGATCTCGACGTACCCGTCGGTGCCGTGCACGCGGATCCGCTGCCCGTCCCGGATGAGCCGGGTGGCGTCCGGCACACCGACGACGGCCGGCAGGCCGTACTCCCGGGCGATCACCGCGCCATGGGTCATCAGGCCACCCACCTCCGTCACCAGGCCCGCGACCGCGACGAACAGGGGCGACCAGCTGGGATCGGTATAGGCCGTGACCAGGATGTCGCCCGCCTCGATCTCGGCCTGCGCCAGGTCGAGGATGACGCGCGCCCGCCCCTCGACGGTCCCGACGGAGACCGGTAGCCCGGTCAGGGCGCCGGCCGGCACGTCGCCGCGCCGGTACGCCCCGGCGACGGCCTCGCCGTCGGACGTGAGCACCCGGGGTGGCGTGAGCGCGTGGTACGACCGGAACGCCTCCTTGCGCTGCTGGATGAGCCGGTCGTCCACGCTGCGCGAGCGCACGGCGTCGTGGAGCTCCTGGAACGTGAGGTAGAAGGCGTCCTCCCTCTCGGGGAGCACGTCGGCCCGCACGAGGCGCTCGGCCTCGTGGAGCAGGGCCTGCTTGTAGACGAGGTAGCGGCTGACGATGCCGTACTTCGGGTACTCGCGGTACCCGATGAAGGTGCGGACGCGGTCGATCATCCGCTTGGTCTCGGCGGCTTTCTGTTCCCCGTCGGGCAGGGCCCGCAGGCGCGACAGCACGTCCTGTTCCTTCTCCTGTGCCTTCTGCTGTCCCTGCGCGAAGCGCTGCGCGGCGGCTCCCGGCGCGAAGTTCCTGACGTTGTCCAGGATCAGGGGCACGAGCGTGACGGGCCGCTCGCTCCAGCGCGGCCTCGTGATGTCGATCTCGCCGACGCAGCGCATGCCGTACCGGTCGAGGTAGGCCCCGATGGCGTCCCGCGCCTCGGTCCCGCCCGGGAGCTTCGGCAACTCGTCCAGAAAGGTCTCGTCCTCGACACCGTGCAGGAACGCCACCACCTCCGGATGCGGCCGGATCACGTCGGCCACGTCGAGCAGCGCCAGTCCCATCTCCGAGGTGACGTTGTCGGGGGCGGACAGGGTGAGCGTGTCGGCCGCGTTCTTCTCGCCCAGCCACTCCTGCAGCTGGTCGTTGAGCCACCAGGTGGCCTCCATCCCCGCCATGATCACCTGCATGCTCAGTGGGTCGCCGAGGACTCGTTTGTGCTCCTGGAACGCCTCCAGCAGGAAGTCGAACAGCTCGGGCCCGGTCTTCGTCCGGATGTCGCGCCGCAGGGCGGCGACGGACGCCTGGCTGCGCGCGATCAGTTCGGTGACGATGGCCGGATCGGTCTCGATCGGGGCGGGCGGGCCGCCGGCCGGTGGCCTGCCGGACGCGTCCGGAAACGACCGGACGAAGTCGTCGCGGTCGAGGACCGTCTCCAGGGCGTCCCTGGTCAGTGGGTCGGACCTCCCCACCATGTCGAGGAAGCCGGCGCGGCCCGCGGGCGAGGCCAGGTTCCGGGTGGCGTCCACGAACAGCCTCCCACCGGCCTCCTGCATCGGCGCCATGGCCGTCAGCTGCCACACGGAGATCCCCAGGGGCTTCATGGGGTCGGTCATCATCTGCTGGTGACCGACCGAGAGGTAGACGTGGTTCTCCCCGTCCCGGGCGGCGGCGGGGATCGGGAACAGCGTGGTGATCGGCCGGCTCTGGACGATCTGGAAGTCGTCGTCGACCAGGCACCACTCGATGTCCTGCGGGCGACCGAAGTGCGCTTCGATCCGTCGGCCGAGCTGCACGAGTCGTACGACCTGCGCGTCGGTCAGCGCCGGCTGCTCCTGCCGCTGCGGCTCGACCGCCACTTCCCGGGTGCCGCCGCCCGGCAGGGCGTGGACGGCACGCTGCTTGGCGGCGACCGTCCTGGCGACGATCGCGCCGTCGCGCACCCGGAAGACGTCCGGGTTCACCAGGCCGGAGACCAGGGCCTCGCCGAGGCCGAAGCTGGCGTCCACGGTGGCGACCTTCCGGTTGCCCGTGACGGGGTCGGCCGTGAACAGGATGCCGGCCGCGTGCGGGAGGACCATCCGTTGCACGACCACGGCCATGTGGACCGTGCGGTGGTCGATGCCGTTGCGCTGGCGGTAGGTCACGGCCCGCTCGGTGAACAGCGACGCCCAGCACCGGCTGACGTGCTGGAGGATCGCCGCCGGCCCGACCACGTTCAGGTACGTGTCCTGCTGGCCGGCGAAGGATGCCGTCGGCAGGTCCTCCGCCGTCGCGCTGGACCGGACGGCGTAGGCGGCCCGCTCGCCGAGCCCGGCGAGCGCGTGGCGGACCGCCGCCGCGAGATCGCCCGGGATGGCGATTTCTTCGATGGTCCGGCGGATCGTCGCGCTGAGCGCGCGGACCGCCGGCCGGTCGTCCGGGTTCACGCGCGACAGTTCGTCGAGCCGGTCGCCGATCGACGGCGCTTCCGCCAGGATCCGCCGGAAGGCGTCCGTCGTCACGCAGAAACCGGCCGGCACACGGATTCCTTCGATCCGCGACAGTCCACCCAGGTGCGCGCCTTTGCCGCCGACGACCGCGATCTGCGTCTGGTCGAGACTGTGGAGATCCAACACGTACTGCTCGGTCATCGCGATACCTCCGAGGCACGCCGGACGTGCCTCATTTCCGCAGGTGGTGGCTTCGGCCGACGATTCTGCGCCCCTACCCGGGTCTTGCCGCAAGCCCCCCGGTGCGCTATACGTTAAGAGTGGCAGGGAGAGTTCTCCTTGCCTTTTGCTCTTTGTGCCGTCCGCCCGCGACCGACAAACCGGCCCCTCCGGGGAGCACGGTCCGGGTCTGGGATTCCCGGCTTCGCGCAGCGATCCGGTGACGGCCCCACCGGGGATCGACCACGCCGCGAAGGTCTGGCCGGTCCCCGGTCCGTGGCGGACACTCGGTGCCGGCTCGCACCACCCCGGGTTCAGACGAGGGTGCGCCAGTAGCTCCAGAACTGCACACCGATCGCCACGGTGAGGATCAACAGCCAGCCGGTGGGGATGGCGCTGTGGACCCGGACCAGGGCGTTCGTGAGTCCCCGGGGTGCGGGCAGGTGGCCGCGGTCGAGGTTGTGCAGGGTGGTGTAGGTGAACAGCAGGATCATGGCGACCCAGACGACCATGCAGTAGGGGCAGAGCGCGCCGATGCGGTAGAGGCTCTGGAAGAACAGCCAGTGCACGAACCCGACGCCGAAGACGGTGCCGGCCTGCAGGGCGAGCCACCACCAGCGGGGCAGCCGGACGCGGGCGAGGACGGCGGCGCCGGTGGCGGCCACGACGGGGAAGGTGGCGAGGCCGATGAGCGGGTTCGGGAAGCCGAACACCTCGGCCTGGTCGGTGGTCATGATCGAGCCGCAGGACAGGATCGGGTTGATGGAGCAGGTCGGTACGTAGGCCGGGTCCTTCAGCAGGGCCATCTTCTCGACGGTGAGCACGAACGCGGCGAGCGCGCCGACGAGCCCGCCGATGGTCAGCACCCATCCGACCAGCCGGTCGGACAGCGGCGAGGACGGCGTCCGCAGGTCGGCCTCGTCCGCTGCGCGGTGGTCGGTCGACGCCTGGCTCACGAGGCGAGCGACCTGTCGATGGCGGCTTTCAGGCTCTCGTAGCTCGGCCGGTCGTCGAACTCGGCGCCGTCGATGAAGAACGTCGGGGTGCCCCGCACGCCGAGCGACTCGCCGTCGGCCGCGTCGGCCTTGACCCGGGCGGCGACCTCGGCGCTGGCCGCGTCGGCCTTGAACCGGGCCAGGTCCAGGCCCATCTCCTGGGCGTAGCCCTCGAAGACGGCGACCTGCGACTGCTGCTGGTGGCCCCAGACGGTCGCGGTGTCGAACAGCTTCTTGTACATCTCCTCGAACTTGCCCTGCCGGGCGGCGGCCTCGGCGGCGTGCGCGGCGTTGTAGGCGTTCGGGTGGCTGGGGATCGGGAAGTAGCGCACCACGTAGGTGATCCGGTCGCCGTACTCCGCGCGCAGCTTCTCCACCGCCGGGTAGGCGGCCAGACACGACTCGCACTCGAAGTCGAGGAACTCCACCACGGTGGTCTTGCCGTCCGCCGCGCTCGACAGGCGGTGGCTGTCGCCGCGCACCAGCATCTCGGACGCGGCCTGCGGCGTGAGGTCGTCGTCACGGTTGACCACCATGACCCCGACCAGCGCGACGACGGCGGCGACCACGATGGCGAGGGTCACCTTCAGGTTCGTGCTCATACCGGTCCGGCGGATCTGGTGGGCCGCCCTGCCCGCGTCCGCCTTCGCCTTGGCGCTGGTCACCGCCGGCCGGGGACGGGCCGCGTTCGCACCGGCCGGCGGCGTGGCGGCCTTTGTCGTCCGCTTGCGCCCCTTGGCCTTCTTCGCCGGCATGCAACACCCCTCGCCTGTCCGGCAGGGCACCGCACACGGGCCCCGCACTCCACTCGAACCACCAGCGAGGGTACAGCCGCCGCTTTACGGTCGAGCTGGACGACAGCTGAGGGTTTGCTGTGTGCGTCGCGCTGGCGGGCCGCCCTTCCAATACAGCATCAGATGTACCATCGGCGCGGTGGAGACGTTGACCTACGGGCAGGTGCTGGCCCGCTTCGGCCATGCCCTGTCGGATCCGACCCGGGCGCGGCTGCTGCTGGCCCTGCGCGAGGGCCCGGGGTATCCGACGGAGCTGGCCGAACTGCTGGGCACGACCCGGCAGAACCTGTCCAACCACCTGTCCTGCCTGCGCGGTTGCGGCCTGGTGGTCACCGTGCCGGAGGGGCGGCGGACCCGGTACGAACTGGCCGACGCGCGGCTGGCCCACGCGCTCGGGGACCTCCTCGGCCTCGTGCTGGCGGTCGACCCGGCGGCGTGCCCGGACTCCGACGAGAAGGGCTGCTGCTGATCCGGCTGGCACCGGTGAGACGCCGGTCATGACCGGTTCGCGGACGGGTGCCCGCGGACGCCGTCACAGGGGTGACGTCGTCGGTGGCGGGTTGTCGTCGGTGCGATCCGTGGCGGGCAGCCACAGCGCGAAGGTGCTGCCGGCGCCCAGCCGGGAGAAGACGGCCGCGTGCCCGCCGTGCGACTCCACGATCTGCCGCACGATCGCCAGGCCCAGCCCGGTCCGCCGGTCCCGGGAGGCGCCCTGGCCGGTCTCCCCCCGCCAGAACCGGTCGAACACCCGCGCCTGGTCGTCCTCGGCGATGCCCGGTCCCTCGTCGGCGACGGCGAGCCAGAGCCAACCGCCGACCCGACCGGTGGCGACGGTGATCGCCCCGCCGGGCGGGGAGAGGCGGACCGCGTTGGACAGCAGGTTGCCCGCCGCCCGGCGCAGCGCGTCCGGATCACCGATGCAGACGAGCTCGGCGCCGAGCGCGTACCGCAGGCGCAGCCCGCGCCCGGCGGCGAGCGGGGCGATGTCCTCGCCGGCCTCCCGCGCGACGGCGCTCAGGTCGACGTCGGTGTCGTTGAGGGTGTCGGTGTCGCGGCGGGCGGTGGCGAGCAGGTCCTCGATCAGCCGGGACATCCGGGTGGTGGCCCGGTCCACCGTGGCGATCGCCTGCGTCCGCTCCTCGTTGGTGGCCTCCGGCGAGGTGAGCGAGGCGTCCAGGTGCGCGCGGATGATGGCGAGCGGACTGCGCAGCTCGTGGGAGGCGTCGTCGATGAGCTGCCGCTGAGCGCGGAACGCGTGGTCGAGCCGGTCGAGCATCGAGTCGATGGTGTCGGCGAGGTCACGCAGCTCGTCGCGGGGGCCGGTGAGCCGGATGCGTCGGGACAGGTCGGTGGCCTGGATCTCCCGGGCGGCGCGGGCGATCGCCCCGGCCGGGCGCAGCGCCCGCCCGGAGAGCACCCAGCCGATGCCGAGACTGGCGACGAAGAGCCCACCGAGGGCGACCAGCGAGTAGTCCCGCAGGGTCTCCATCAGCCGCAGGTTGACCTCGCCCTCGATCTGCTGCACCTCGGCGACCTCGATGGTGGTGCCGGTCGGCACCGTACGGCCGTCGCTCTTGAGCTTGACCAGCTGCGCCTCGTAGCGCTTGGTGACCGGCTTCGGGTCGACCGCCCGGTCCACCGCCACGTACGCGACCAGCAGACCGGCGCCGGCCAGTGCGAACAGCAGCGTCGAGTAGAGCACGGTGAGCCGGAACCGGATGGACCGGAAGATCTTCATGCCGCCTCCCGCAGCCGGTAGCCCCGCCCGATCACCGTCTCGATCGGCGTGTCGCCGTCGCCGCCGGTGAGCTTGCGACGCAGCGTGCCGACGGTCACCCGGACCGTCTCGGTGAACGGGTCGGCGTTGGCGTCCCAGACGTGTTCGAGCAGCTCCTCCGCGGGTACCACCCGGCCGGGGCGGGTCATCAGGTACTCCAGCACGCCGAACTCCTTCGGCGTCAGCCGCAACGGCCGGCCGGCGCGCTGCGCCTCGTGCCGGGCCGCGTCCAGGGACAGGTCGCCCACGGTGAGCACCGCGCCGGTGCCGGCGGTGTCCCGGCGCAGCAACGCCCGTACCCGGGCCAGCAGTTCGGCCAGCGCGAACGGCTTCACCAGGTAGTCGTCGGCGCCCTCGTCGAGCCCGCGGACGCGGTCGCCGAGCGCCCCGCGCGCGGTCAGCATCAGCACCCGCAGGTCCCGCCCGGCGGCCACCCCGACCTCGCCCCGGCGGATCGTCCGGCAGACCGTGAACCCGTCGGAGTCCGGCAGGTTGACGTCGAGCAGCATCAGGTCGTACGCGTTGACCAGCAGCAGTGCGTACGCCTCGGCGGCGTCGGCGGCCAGGTCCACCGCGTGCCCGGCCCGGGTCAGGCCGACCCGCAGCGCGCCGGCCAGGTCCGTCTCGTCCTCTACCAGGAGCAGCCGCATGAGCAGGAAACCTATCCCCTCTCGATGATGCCGGCCGCCACCCGCGCGGCGCGCTCGATCGGAATCGCGAAGCCGATACCGATGTTGCCACCGCCCTCCAGCGTGGCGATCGCGGTGTTCACCCCGACCACCTCGCCCCGGGCGTTGACCAGTGGTCCGCCCGAGTTGCCGGGATTGATCGAGGAGTCGGTCTGCACGGCGGTCTGCCGGGCGCCACCGCCGAGGCGTACCGGTCGGTCGAGGGCGCTGACGATCCCGGCGGTGACAGTGCCGGAAAGTCCCAGCGGGGAGCCGACGGCGAGCACCGGCTCGCCGACCCGGGTCTGCCCGGCGGCGGCCAGGGGCAGCGCGGGAAGCCGCCCGGCCGCGCCCACCCGCAGCACCGCGATGTCGCTGCCGGGGTCGCGACCGACGAGACGGGCGGTCAGCCGGCGGCCGTCCTGACCGACCACGCTGATGGTGCCGCCCCCGGCGACGACGTGGTCGTTGGTGACGATGTGACCCCGGTCGTCGATGACGAACCCGGAGCCGGAGGAGCCGGACCCGCCGCGCCGCACCTGCACGGAGACCACCCCGGGCAGCGCCCGCGCCGCCGCCGTCACCAGGTCGGACGGGACCGCCCCGGCGGTGCCCGACGGCGCGGGTGACGGTGGTGCCGCCGCGCCGGGCACCCGGTCGTCCGGCGCGTCGGAAGCCGCGAGGTGGCCGGCGGCCCCACCGGCGCCCGCCGACACCGCCACCACGGCCAGACCGGCCAGCAGCAGCCGGGGCCACCGCCGGTCGGCTCCGGCCGGCACCGGTCCGGCGTCCGGACCGGGTACGCCCGCCGGCCCGGTGCCCGCCGGACCGGGTACGCCCGCCGGGCCGGGTACGCCCGCCGGCACCGGTACGTCGGCCGGACGGCCGGCCGCGAGGTCCGGTGAGGTGAACCGCGGACCGCGCGGCTCCCCGAGACCGGTGGATGTGGTCGACATCGAGGACCTCCTCTGTGGCTCGTGTTCAGGGCAGGCGGGAGAACCAGAGCATCGACGTGGCTGCGGCGAGCAGCGCGAACACCAGGCCGACGCCGATGAACCGGGCCGACACGTCCTGCCGCTCGGTCTGGTAGCCGACCGAGGTGCCGATGTCGGCGTACACCGCGCGCAGTTCGTCGCTGCTGCCGGCCTCGTGGTAGCCGCCGCCGGTCTGCCGGGCGACCTCGCGCAGCGTCTCGCCGTCGACCGGGACGGCCTGCCCGCCGCCACCGGAGCCGATCCTCCCGTCCGGGGTGCCGAACGAGATCGTGTCGACCGGTACGCCCTGCTCGGTGGCCTCGGCGGCGGCCTGGGCCGGGTCCCGCCCGGAGGTGTTGGCACCGTCGGAGAGCAGCACCACCCGTGCGGGCGGCGGCTCCTCGGCGGCCCGGGCGTCCAGCGTGCGGATCGACTCCAGCGAGGTGTCGATCGCCTCGCCGATGGCCGTGCCCTGGATACCGGCGACCCCCTCGGCGAGCCGGTCGATGCCGGCGGCCAGCGCCGCACGGTCGGTGTCCGGCGCGACCAGCACCGACGCGTCGCCCGCGAACGCCACCAGCCCCACGTTGAACTCCTCGGGCAGGTCGTCGACGAACCCACGGGCGGCGTCCTTGGCCGCGGCGAGCCGGTCCGGGGCGACGTCGGTGGCGAGCATCGACCGGGAGACGTCGACCGCGACGATGACGGTGGCCCGCTCGCGGGGCACCCGCACCTCGTCGGTGGGGCGGGCGAAGCCGACCACCAGCAACGCCAGCATCGCCACGAAGAGGCCCGCCGGCACGTGTCGACGCCAGGCCGGCCGGTGCGGCGCGACCCGGTCCAGGAGCCGGAGGTTGGTGAACCGGACGGCGTAGCGGCTGCGCCGGCGCTGCATCAGCAGGTAGCCGACGACCAGGGCGGCCACCCCGGCCAGCAGCCAGAGCCGTTCCGGGGACTGCCAGGTCATCTCGTCGCCCCCTCGGTGGCGGGCTTCGTACGGCGGTCGGTCACGCGGCACCTCCGGTGGGCGGTCGGACGGCCCCGGCGAGCCGGCGCTGGTCGATCACGTGTCGGGCGATGTCGCCGATCCAGTCCCGGTCGGTGGAGAGCCGCAGGTGCGCGGCACCGCTGCGGCGGATCGCCACCGCCACCGCCGCCCGCTGGGCGGTGGCCGCCGCCGCGTACCGCTCGCGCAGCCGTCGGCTGCCGGTCGAGACCTCGCGCCGACGGCCGCTCTCCGGGTCGACCAGGGTGATCAGCCCGACGTCCGGCAGTTCCCGCTCGCGCGGGTCGGAGACCTGCACGGCGAGGACCTGGTGGCGGGCGGCCAGCCGGCGCAGGGTCCGCTCCCACGTCGGCGGTGGGCCCGCCGCCCCGGCCACCCCCGCGTCGGGCAGGCCGTCGAGGAAGTCGGAGACCACCACCACCAGGCCACGTCGCACGGCGGTCCGGCGCAGCCCGTCCATCCCGTCGGCGAGCGGCACCGGCGTCGGTGCCGGCAGCCCACGTGGCACGTCGAGCAGCGTCCGCAGCAGCCGGAACAGGTGGGGACGGCCGGTGCCCGGCGGGAAGGGGCGGAGCCCCTCGTGGGTGAGCAGGTGCGCGCCGAGCCGGTTGCCGAGGCCGGTGGTGAGGAAGCCGACGGCGGCCACCGCGGCCACCGCCAGCTCCCGCTTCTCCAGCTCGGCCGTGCCGAAGTCCATGCTCGGTGTCGCGTCGACCAGCACCCAGGTGGTCAGCTCCCGGTCGGCGTCGACGGTCCGCACGTGCGGCACCGTGGTGCGGGCGGTCACCGACCAGTCCATCCGTCGTACCTCGTCCTCACCGGGCCGGTACTCACGGCTACCGGCCGGCTCACTGCCCGGCCCGGGCAGCAGGCCGAGGTACTGCCCGTGCAGCAGCCCGTCCAGCCGACGGGTGACGGTCAACTCCAGTCGACGCAGCCGCCGGTGCGGCGCGAGGTCCCGGATCGTCGCTCCGGACCCGTTCACGCGGCGGCTCCCAGGCCGGGGCCCTGGTCCCCCTGCGCCGGCGCGATCTGCGGCAGGGGCACCGCGTCGACCAGCCGGCGCACCAGCGCGGTGACGTCGACACCGTCGGCGAACGCGTCGAAGGAGAGCACCAGCCGATGGGCGAGGACGTCCACCGCGATCTCCCGGACGTCGGCCGGCAGCACGTAGTCCCGTCCGCGCAGGAGCGCGACCGCCCGCGCGGCGGCCACCAGGCCGAGCGTGGCCCGGGGGCTCGCCCCGTAGGCGAGCTGACCGGCCACGTCCGGCAGCCCGAACCGGGCCGGGTCCCGGGTGGCGGCGACCAGCCGGACGACGTACTCGGCCAGGGCGTGGTGCACGAGCACCTGCCGGGCCAGCCCCTGGAGGGCGGCCAGCCGGTCGGGGTCGAGCACCGGGCGAGCGGTCGGGCGGTCGGCGCCCATCCGGTAGAGGATGCCCAGTTCCTCCTCGTCGGTGGGGTAGTCGACGACCACCTTCATCAGGAACCGGTCCCGCTGGGCCTCCGGCAGCTGGTAGACGCCCTCGGACTCGATCGGGTTCTGGGTGGCCAGCACGAGGAACGGGGTCGGCACCGGATGGGTGCGCCCACCGATCGAGACGTGCCCCTCGGCCATCACCTCCAGCAGCGCCGACTGCACCTTCGCCGGGGCGCGGTTGATCTCGTCGGCGAGGACGAGGTTGGCCATGACCGGACCGAGCTCGACGTCGAAGCTCTCCCGGGAGGTCCGGTAGATGCGGGTGCCGAGGATGTCCGACGGCACCAGGTCCGGGGTGAACTGGATCCGGGCGAAGCTACCGCCGACGGCGGTGGCCAGGGTTTCCGCGGCGAGGGTCTTCGCGACTCCGGGCACCCCCTCCAGCAGGCAGTGCCCCCGCGCCAACAGCGCGGTGAGCAGCCGCTCCACCAGCCGGTCCTGGCCGACGATGACCCGTTTCACCTCGAACAGGGTCTGCTCGAGCAGCCGGGCGGCGTGGGCGTGGTCGAGTCCGACCTGGACTTCGGTGCCGTTCACCACGACCGGCGCCGTCACAGCGCCTCCTGTGGCGTGACCGGCTGGCCCGTCTCGCCCCCACCGGGAACGGTCGACGTCGCGTCGTCCTTGGCGGGGCAGTCCTCGGTGGACCACCGCTGCCCGGCGGCGTTGCCACCGGGCTGCTCCTGCTCGGTCACGATCTGCACGACGGCCTCGTGGTCGGCGTCGTCGGTGGCGTACGCCACACCGCCGGCGACGGCCACCGCGGCTGCGGCGCCGGCGAGAGCGAGCCCGCTCATGATGCTGATCCGCATGGTCTCTCCTCGGTTGCGTTTCGGAACAGGGCGGGTGCCCGGCGAACGAGGGTGCGGGGAGCCAGGCACCCGCTGGCACCCATTCAGCCAGGACGGACCGAAAGACAGCCGAAGAGCACCGAGATCCTTTACCTCGTCTTTCGCCGCAGCCTGGTCGACTGGAAACCGGATGCCGCAGGGGCACCGGGGACCGTCGGAGGACAAGCATGCGCACCACAGTCGGCGTGGGTTCGGTACTGACCGTCCTGATGGCGGTCGCTGTCGCCGCCTGCGACAGCAGCACGGGCGACACCGGCGCCGGCCCCGGGCCGGGCGGCGTCGCGACGAGCACGGCGGCCAGTTCCCCGTCCGCCACCCCCGACCTGGGCGCCGCCGAGGAACTGGCCCGTGGCGTCGACGTACCGTGGGGCCTGGCGTTTCTGCCCGGCGGTGACGCCTTGATCGCCGAGCGTGCCACCGGCCGGATCCTGCGTCTCACCCCCGGCGGGCAGCCGCAGGAGGTTCGCCAGGTGCCCGGCGTCGCCGCAGCCGGTGAGGGCGGCCTGCTCGGCCTCGCCGTCTCCCCGGCCTTCGCCACCGACAACCTGGTCTACGCCTACCTCACCACCGCCGACGACAACCGTCTGGTCCGGTTCCGGCTCGACGGCGGCGACCCGGAGGTCGTCTTCGACGGTATCGCCAAGGCCAGCTACCACAACGGTGGGCGCATCGCCTTCGGCCCGGACGGCATGCTCTACGCCGGCACCGGCGACGCCGGCGACACCTCCCTCGCCCAGGACCCGACCAGCCCCAACGGCAAGATCCTGCGGCTGACCCCGGAGGGCGACCCCGCCCCCGGGAACCCCACCGCCGGCTCCTCCGTCTACAGCCTCGGGCACCGCAACGTCCAGGGCCTGGCCTGGGACCCGGACGGTCGGCTGTTCGCCACCGAGTTCGGCCAGAACGACCTGGACGAGGTCAACCTCGTCCAGGCAGGCCACAACTACGGCTGGCCTGAGGTCGAGGGAGAGGGTGACACCGGAGAGGGTCGCTTCACCAACCCGGTCGTGACCTGGCCGGTCCGCGACGCGTCCCCCTCCGGCATCGCCATCACCGGCGGCACCGTCTACGTCGCCGCGCTGCGCGGCGAACGCCTGTGGACGATCCCGCTCGACGGCGAAGGGCTCGGCGTCCCCTCCGCCCAGCTCACCGAACTGTACGGGCGCCTGCGGACCGTGCAGGTGGCACCGGACGGCGCGTTGTGGGTCACCACGTCGAACACGGACGGCCGCGGCGACGTGCGCGACGGTGACGACCGGATCCTGCGGTTCCCGGCGAGGTAGGGACACGGGTCCGCAGGACCCGGTCGTCGAGGTACGGCCGCGACGCCGGTTCCGGTCGACGCCGGATCAGCGCAGGGTGTCGATGTCGATGACGAACCGGTACCGCACGTCGGAGGCGAGCACCCGCTCGTACGCCTCGTTGACCGCGTCGGCACCGATGACCTCGACCTCGGGCGCGATGCCCCGCTCGGCGCAGAAGTCCAGCATCTGCTGCGTCTCGGCGATGCTGCCGATCCCGGAGCCGGCGAACGACCTGCGGTTGCCGAACAGCGTGAACACGGGCACCGGCAGCGGCTCCGCCGGGGCACCCACGCTCACCAGCGTGCCGTCCAGGCGCAGCAGCCCCAGGTACGCGGCCATGTCGATCGGCACGCTGACCGTGTTGACGATCAGGTCGAAGCGGTTCCTGAGCACCTCGAAGGTCGCCGGGTCCGTGGTGGCGTGGTAGTGCTCGGCGCCGAAGCGCAGTCCGTCGTCCTTCTTGCCCAGGGTCTGCGACAGGACCGTCACCTCGGCGCCCATCGCCACGGCGATCTTGACAGCCAGGTGGCCCAGGCCGCCCATGCCGACCACCGCGACCTTCCGGCCGGGACCGGCGTTCCAGTGCACCAGCGGCGAGTACGTGGTGACGCCCGCGCAGAGCAGTGGCGCGGCCGCGTGGTACGGGATCTTCTCCGGCACGCGCAGCACGAAGTCCTCGTCGACCACGATGTGCGTCGAGTAGCCGCCCTGGGTGACGGTGCCGTCGCGGTCGACGCTCGCGTACGTCTGGGTGTTGCCGTCCAGGCAGTACTGCTCCTGGCCGGCGCGACAGTTCTCGCACTCACGGCACGAGTCGACCATGCAACCCACGCCGACCCGGTCGCCGACGGCGTGCCTGGTGACCTCGGCACCCACCTCCGCGACCCGGCCGACGATCTCGTGGCCGACCGTCAACGGGTACGGCACCGCGCCCCACTCCCACGGACGGTGTGGATGTCGGAGTGGCAGACACCGGCGTAGCGGATCTCGATCAGAACGTCGCGCGGCCCGACGTCGCGCCGCTCGACCGTGGTGCGCACGAGCGGTTCGCTGGCCGAGGTCGCGGCGATGGCGTTGACGGTGATGATGATGTCCTCCGATGACAGGGGGTGACGTGTACTGCCGGCACCGGTGACGGGCGACAGTACCGGGGCCGGGGTCAGGCGCGGGACTTCCCTCACGGGCGCAACAGGGTCTTGATGGCGCGGCGCTCGTCCATCGCCCGGTAGCCCTCGGCGGCCTGCTCCAGCGGCAGTTCGAGGTCGAAGACCCTGCCCGGGTCGATCGTACGGTCGCCGATCAGCTCCATCAGGTGCGGCAGGAAACGGCGTACGGGAGCCGGACCGCCGTGCAGGTGCACCAGCGAGAAGAACATCTCCAGGCCGGGCAGGCTCACGTCGTGGGTGACGCCGACGAAACCGACGTGCCCACCGGCCCGGGTGGAGTGGACCGCCTGCATCATCGACTCCTGCGTGCCGACGGCCTCCACCACCGAGTGCGCGCCCAGCCCGTTCGTGAGGTCCCTGATCCGCGCGACACCCTCCTCACCGCGTTCGGTGACGATGTCGGTCGCCCCGAACTCGCGGGCCAGCTTCTGCCGGGACTCGTGCCGGCTCATCGCGATGATCCGTTCCGCCCCGAGCTGTCTGGCCGCCAGCACCGCGAGCAGGCCGACCGCGCCGTCGCCGACGACCGCGACGGTCTTGCCCGGCCCGGCCTCGGCGGCCACCGCGGCGAACCAGCCGGTGCCCAGCACGTCGGAGGCGGCCAGGTAGCTGGGGACCAGGTCGGCGGAGGGCACCTCGGGCGTGGCGACGAGGGTGCCGTCGGCCAGCGGCACCCGCAGGTACTCGGCCTGCGAGCCCAACTCGCCCATCACCACGCGGTGCACGCAGGCGCTCTGGTAGCCGGCCCGGCAGATCTCACAGGTGTTGTCGGAGGCCCAGAACGAGCCGACCACGAACTGGCCGGGTCGGACGCCGGTGACCTCGCTGCCGACCTCCTCGACGACGCCCACGTACTCGTGGCCCATCACCATCGGGCCGTCCAGCTTCTGGATCCCCCGGTACGGCCACAGGTCCGACCCGCAGACACACGTCGCCGACAGCCGGATGACCGCGTCCGTCGGCTGTTCGATCCGGGGATCGTCACGGTTCTCGACCCGGACGTCGCCGGGGGCGTGCAGGACCGCACCACGCATGGCTGTTCTCCCTGTTCCACTCACCGATTCATCGCAACGCGCGACAACGCCGAGGCGATATTCCCGGCATTTCTGTTTCGCGCTGACCGGCTCCCAGAGAACCACGCCGCCGGTCTCGGCGGGAGACTCTGCGGAAAGGTGTACCGGCGGTACATCCCAGTTCGGCGCGGAGCGTCGTACCGTCGAGCAGGTGAACAACCGAGTCGAAGTGCACGACTTCCTCACCTCGCGCCGGGCCAGGATCACACCGGAGCGGGCCGGGCTGCCGACCACCGGGCAGCGCCGCGTACCCGGGCTGCGCCGCGGCGAGGTCGCCGCGCTGGCGGGGATGAGCGTCGAGTACTACGCCAAGCTCGAACGCGGCTCACTGGCCGGAGTCTCCGCCGGCGTGCTCGACGCGATCGCCCGCGCCCTGCAACTCGACGACGCCGAACGGGCCCACCTGATGCGCCTCGCGCAGGAGGCCAACGGCAGCAACGCGCTGCTGCGGCCCAGCCGGCGCGCGAAGCAGCGGACCGTGCGACCGAGCCTGCAGTGGTCGCTGGACGCCATGACCACACCCGCGATCGTGGTCAACAACCGCTCCGACCTGCTCGCCGCCAACCTGCTCGGCCGGGCCATGCACAGCGACGTCTACGCCGACCCCACCGGCGTGCCGAACTTCGCCCGGTTCACGTTCCTCGACAGCGCCGCCCGCCGTTTCTACCCGGACTGGGGTCTGTTCGCCGACATGACCGTGGCCAACCTGCGCACCGCGGCGGGCATCGACCCCCACGACAAGGGACTGCACGACCTGGTGGGCGAGCTCTCCACCCGCAGTGACGAGTTCCGCCGCCGCTGGGGCGCGCACAACGTGCGCATCCACGGCACCGGCGTCAAGCACTTCCACCACCACGTCGTGGGTGACCTCGCCCTCGCGTACGAGAGCATGGAACTGCGCGCCGAGCCGGACCTGACCATGACCGTCTACGCCGCCGAACCCGACTCGCCGACCGCGCAGGCGCTCTCGCTCCTCGCCTCCTGGGCCGCGACCACCGGCGACGGCAGCCTTCCGGCGGCGGATCGCCAGCCGGACCCGGCCAGCGGAACGCCCGGCGGAGGACGGTAGCGCCGCCGGTCGCGCCGGCGGGAACCCGGCCCGGGACGGTCGGATCCCGGACCGGGGCACGTGGGGTGGCCGAATCGATGCTCATCGCAGCCGCAGCGATGCCCGGGGACGTCTCTTCGGGGCCTGTTACGGACGTCGACGGCGTGTTCTCATACCGGCACGACGATGGCGGTGATCTTCTCAGCGGCGGCTCCCGGCCGTCCCGCTCTGCGGGCCCTCCGCCTCCCAGCGCGCGAAAGGGCGACCATGCGCAGGAAATCCATGTTCCAACTGGTAGTTCTGGCTGCCACGGCCTCGACGTTCCTGGCCTCCGGCGGCGCCGCCGGGGCGGTGCCGGCAGCGCCCGTGACCGCGTCCCCGGGTGTCGAGGCGTGTGAGCCGGGCACCGAGCAGCACAGCGCGGCGCGGGTGCGCGAGGGCGCCACCGCGCACGAGCCGGAGCTGTACGCCAAGAACGAGGCGAACGCCTACGGCGTGATCAAGGACTCGCCACGCCTGCCCGACGGCGGCGTCACCGTACCCACGGTCTTCCACATGATCTCCGACCGCCCGCTCAGCATCGCCGAGACGGACCGGTGGAAAGCCATGATCGCGGCGCAGATGACGGTGCTCAACGACTCGTTCGCGGGCCGCACGGCGGCGGACGCCGCCGACACACCGTTCCGGTTCTCGCTGGTCGACACGACGTGGACGGTGAACAGCGACTGGTACACGGTCGTGCCGGGCAAGAACGAGCGGGACATGAAGCGTGCGCTGCACACCGGCGACGCCCGCACCCTGAACGTGTACGCGGCCAACATCGGCGACGGACTCCTCGGCTGGGCGTACTTCCCGAAGGGTTACAACAACGGCCGGGACTACATCGACGGCGTGGTGTTGCTCGACGAGTCGATGCCGGGCGGAACGGCGGGCAAGTACGCCCTGGGCGACACGCTGACCCACGAGGTCGGGCACTGGCTGATGCTGGAGCACACCTTCGCGCACGGGTGCTCCGCTTCCGGCGACTTCGTCGCCGACACGCCGCGGGAGGCGGCGCCGCAGTTCAACTGCCCGGAGGGCGCGGACAGCTGCTCCGCACCCGGCCTGGACCCGATCCACAACTTCATGGACTACACGCAGGACTCCTGCATGAACATGTTCACCCCGGGCCAGGCGGACCGGATGAGCGACGCCTGGGTGGCCTTCCGGGCGGGCGGCGGCAAGTAACCGTACGTGTCGGGTCGGCGGGTCGCACGGTGGCCCGCCGACCCCTCGTTCCGGTCACATCCCGCCGAGCCGCCCTTATGCACCAGTTGTCGGGATTATGGTTGAAGGCCGGAGAGACCGCTGTCGCCGCACGGTGACGCGCAGCGCACGTCGCGACGAGCCGCCCGGAAGCGGCACGTCGTCCGGCCGGGAGGTGGACCGTTGATGCGAGAGGACGTTGCCGTGAGCGACGTCGACACCTGCTGACATGGACTGGGCCGGTTGGGCGGTGTTCGGGCTGGTCGCCACCGCCGTGCTCACCGCAGCGCTGATCGCCGCCCAACTCGCCGGTCTCACCCGCCTCGACCTGCCCCTGGTGCTCGGGACCCTCGTCACCGAGGACCCCGACCGGGCCCGGGTCGTCGGATTCGTCATCCACCTCTGTGCCGGTCAGGCCTTCGCCCTCGGGTACGCCGCCGCGTTCGCGCTGCTGCGCCACGCGACCTGGTGGATCGGCGCGCTGTTCGGGATGCTGCACGTCGGGATCGCGCTGACGGTGCTCCTGCCGCTGCTGCCGGGGGTCCACCCGCGGATGGCCTCGGAGCGGGCGGGCCCGGCCAGCACGGCCGTGTTGGAGCCGCCCGGCCTGTTCGGCCTCAACTACGGCCTCCAGACTCCCGCGGTCACGGTGGTCGTCCACGTCATGTACGGGACCGTCCTCGGCCTGCTCCTCGGACCATGACCGACGGGCCGGACGTGACAGGCCGACGGCACCCGACCCCGATCAGCGACTACGGGCTGCTGGGGGACACCCGCACCGCCGCCCTCGTCGCCGGGGACGGCGGGATCGACTGGCTCTGCGTGCCCCGCTTCGACGGCGAGCCCCTGTTCGGCCGGCTGGTCGGCGGCCCGGACGCGGGAACCTACCGGGTGGGCCCGGCCCGGCCGGCAACGGTGGTCGAACGACGCTACCGGCAGCGCACCGCCACCCTGACGACGACGTGGGCGGTGGGCAGCGGTCGGCTCACCCTCACCGAGGCCATGGTGGCCGAGATCAGCGGACGCCTGCTGCCCACGACCCTGCTCGTGCGGCGCCTGTCGGCCACCGGGGCGGCGGTCGACGCCGTCGTCGAGTTCGACCCCCGCCTCGGCGCACGGCACCGCCGTCCCCGGGTCGACCACCGTGGCCGGGCCCTGCGGTGCGAGTGGGGGGCGCTCGCGGTCTCTCTGGCCAGCGCACCCCGGCTCCCCGTCGAACCCGGTCGGCCCGTCCCGATCACGGTCCGGCCGGGCCACGCGGTCACCCTCGTGCTGGCGGTGGCCCACCGCGAACCGGTGATCCACGTCGAGCCGGCAGCCGCCTGGGAACTGCTGACCGAGGACGAGAGCCGGTGGCGTGCCTGGACCACCGGGATCGACAGTTCGCTGCCCTTCCGGGAGCACGTCGTACGAAGCCTGCTGACCCTGCGCCTGTTGACCTACTCGCCCTCGCAGGCGCCGGTGGCCGCACCCACCACCTCACTGCCGGAGGAGCCCGGCGGAACACGGAACTGGGACTACCGCTATGTCTGGCCCCGGGACGCCAGCATCGGCGTCAGCGCCTTCCTCAGCGTCGGCAAACCCGACGAGGCCCACGGGTTCCTCGCCTGGCTGTTGCACGCCAGCCGGCTCCAGCGGCCACGCCTGCCGGCGCTGCTCACCCTGCACGGCCGCCGCGTACCAGCGGAGCGGCCGGTGCCCGGCTGGCCCGGCTATCTCGGCAGCGTCCCGGTGCGGGTCGGTAACGGTGCCGCAGACCAACACCAGCTCGACGGCTACGGCTGGGTGATCGACGCCACCTGGGCGTTCGCGCAGGCCGGACAGCGCCTCTCCACGGAGACGTGGCGGGCGGTGCGCGGCTTCGCCGACCTGGTCGCCCGCCGCTGGCCGGAACCCGACGCCGGCATCTGGGAGATCCGGGCACCCGCCCAACACGTGCATTCCAAGCTCATGGGCTGGCTCGCCCTGGACCGGGCCCTACGCATCGCCGAGACCCACCCGCTCTCCGACCGCCGACGTCGACGTTGGCAGCAGGCCCGGGACGCCGTCGCCGACGAGGTGCGAGCGCGCGGCTTCGACCCGACGGCCGGCAGCTATGTCCGCAGCTACGACTCGGCCGACCTGGACGCGGCGCTGCTCGTCCTGCCGCTGCTCGGCATGGACGACGTTGGATCGTCCCGGGTGCACGGCACCATCGACGCCGTTCGGTCCCGGCTCTCCGCCGGCGGACCCCTGCTCTACCGCTACCCGCCGGGGCGGGACGGCTTCCCCGGCACGGAGGGCGCGTTCCTGCCCTGCTCGTTCTGGCTCGTCCAGGCCCTCGCCCGCGTCGGACGCCGCCGCGAAGCGGTCGAACTGTTCCAGGCGATGGTCGACCACGCCAGCCCGCTCGGCCTCTACGCCGAGGAACTGGACCCGGCCACCGGCGCCCACCTCGGCAACTACCCCCAGACGCTGACCCACGCGGCGCTCGTCCAGGCCGCACTCGCCATCCGGGACGCCCCCGCGGCCGGTCCCGGATCCGCCTGAGCACTGCCGCCGGCACGTTCGAATCGTGCGGGGACGGACCCGGACCCGGCCCGTCCCCACCGCAACTGCCCGCCGTGGTGGCCGGCGGGACGACCTACGTCTGGATGGCGAACGTCGCCACGACGCCGTTGTGGTCGGACTTCGTGCCGCCGACGATGCTGTAGTCGGTCATCCACATGACCTGGTGCTCCGGCACGCGCTTCCAGAAGTAGACGTAGTCGATGTGCCGTCCCGACGTGTGCGTTCCGGTGCCCTTCTCTCCGTAGAGGTTGTAGACGGAGCGCAGGTTCGGCAGGGAGTTGGCCTCGAAGACCTTCCACGGGAACTTCTCGTACCCGTACGCCCGGTCGGCGCTGAAGTCGATGTTGAAGTCGCCGCTGACGATGACCTGGCCGTCGTCCTTCTTGTCGGCGGCCAGGTTCTTGATGTTCTGGATCTGCTCCTCGGCGCACCGGGTGCGCGGCAGGTCCTCCGGCCGGCCGTTGTTCTCGATGCTCGCGTTCAGGTGCGCGTTGATGTGGACGACGTTCCGGCCGCTCGCCTTGTGCCGGTAGGCGACCCAGTTGTTGTAGCGGGCGGGCGGCACCTCCCCGGGCCCGTTGGTGTCGCACACGAAGACGGACCCCTTGTCGACCACGTCGAACATGCTCTTCCTGGCCAGCAGGGCTTCCTGCGCGGCGCTCGTCGGCTCGGGCGCGTACAACCACCAGCCGTTCGCCGCGGCCCAGTCCTGCAGGTGGGCCTTCCGCTCCCCCACCTCGTTGAGGCCGACCAGGTCCGCCTTCGAGGTGATCAGTTGCAGGTCGGCGACGAAGTCGGCCCGGCTGAGGCCGTGGTAGATGTTCAGCGTCGCGGCCTGGAAGACCGCGTTCGCCGCGGCGGCGGGTGGTGCCGGCAGCAGGCCGGTCACCAACGCGACCGCACCGACCAGAACGGCCGCGCCCCGGGCCGACCATCGTCTCCTACTCGCCACGGCGATCCCTCCCGGTGACATGACGCCGACCTGAGCGTGGCCGACGGAGAAAGTTATCGCCGTGATGTTAGTCGATATCGAAGTTTGTCACCGCAGGAAGATGGTTCCCTCCCATCCCGGGCCATGTGCTGCCGTCGTCGGGAACATCAGTCCGCTCGCGAAGCGACCGGCGTTGATGTTCGTCAGGAGCCGCCCCTCGCTGTTGATCGAGACCAGGTCGGCGCGGCCGTCCCCGCTCAGATCGGTCGGGTAGGGCAGCATGTTCGCGTGCCAACCCTGGCCCACCGAAGCCCGGGGTCCAAGGCTGACCAGTCCGTTCGTCACACCCCGGTTCCGGAAGGCGGCGAGCGTCCCGTCCGCCAGCACGCCGAGCACGTCCGCAGGTCCGTCGCCGTCGAGGTCGACGACGTGCATCGCCAGGTGACCGGTCCAGCCCTCGCCGACCCGTTGACCGGCGGCGAACATTCCTCCGGCGAAACTGCCGGTGTTCAGGTAGTGCCACAGCGATCCGTCGGACTTGACGGACATCAGGTCGGCTCTTCCGTCACCCGTGAGATCGCCGACGAAGGGAAGCTCGGCGGCGCTCCACCCCTGCCCGACCTGGACGGCCGGACCCCAGGTCACCGCGCCGTTGCTCATGCCGGTGTTGCGGAACGCCCTGAGCGTGCCGCCCGGGAACACCCCCAGCAGGTCGGCGCGCCCGTCGTCGTCGAGGTCGGCCAGGCGCACCGCCGACGTCCCCTGCCAGCCGCCACCGACCTGGACGCCTGCGGCGAACATGCCACCCGTGAAGGACCCGGAGTTCCGGAACTGCACCAGGGCCCCGGCGCTGTTCACGGTGAGCAGGTCCGCGAGCCGGTCACCGTCGAGGTCACCGAGGACGGGCAGTTGCGCGGTCGACCAACCCTGCCCGACCGTCTGGGTGGCGCCCAGCTCCGGCCAGTTCATCGTGGTACGCAGGTTCTCGTACGCGTTCAGCGTGCCGCCACCCGTCACGGCCAGGACGTCCGCGCGTCCGTCTCCGCTCAGGTCCACCCGGTCGACGCCCCGCCGCAGCGCGAAGGTCACCAGGGGGTGGAGTACGCCGTGCGCCACCGACTCGGGGTGCGCGGCGATGGCGGGAAGCAGGTTACGGATCTCCCGGCGGAGTTCGTTCGCCACGGTGGCCTGCCCGGCGCGCTCGGCGATCAGGAGATCCACGGCGCGGGTGGCCGCGTCCACGAGGCGCACCGTCTGCTGGAGCCAGGGTCGCGCCTGCGTCGTCAGGCTGGTCGGCATGGCCTGTAGGTCCGTGCTGGCCGTCTTGAGGGCGACGAGCCGCTGTTTGAGCGCGGCGGCGGCGCTGTCCACCCCGGTTCCGGTGCGGAGGGCGTCGCGGAAGCTCCGGATGGCGTCGGCCAGCGCCACCGAGTCGGTGCGGTCGATGACGGACGAGCGGTTGACCTCCGCGAAGGTCCGGAGCTGCCCGGCCATCGACCCACCGAGCGTGTCGATGGCGCGGGACCAGGAGTCCTCCGGCCGGTACCGGGCCGGATTCCAGGCGAAGTCGGCGGCGGTGAGCAGGGGCAGCTGGGAGGGGCCCTGCTGGGTCATCTCGTTGAACAGGATCCCCGGCGCAGCCGAGAGCGCGGCCTCGCGGCCGACCAGCGGACCCATCTGGAGCCGGTCCCAGACCTGGTCGTTGACCGGGAAGTTGTCCCAGATCGCGAGGCGGTGCCGGGGGAACGCCGACTGGGCGTCGTCGAGGTTCCTCCTGGTGATGCTCGGCGACAGCACCTCGGGTCCGGTCCAGTAGACACCCACCGCGGTGTCGAGCCGGGTGTCGAACTCGGTGCGGTAACTGCTGACCGCCGTCCCGGCGTACTCGCTGCTGACCGTGTACAGCTGGCCCATGCCGGTGCGGGCGCCGACGAACCGCGTCTGGACGAAGTTCGTGACGTCGGCCTGTGCCCGCGCCCAGGCCGTGACCCCGGTTCCGTACGTGTCGCGGTCGGTCGCGCAGGAGAACGGCCGCGTCGGGAAGACGTCGTCCCAGGCGATGACGAAGTGGCGGACTCCGATTCCGTACATCTGGTCGAGCCGGGAGAGCAGGGTGCTGCGCTCCGTGGCGGAGGAGTGGCAGATGCCACTGGCCTGGTCCAGCGGCATCTCGGGTGAGATCCGGTACACGAACGCGACGTGCAGGCGGTGTGCCTTGGTGACGACCTCCCGCAGGTCGCCGAGTTCCGCCGCCGAGTACGGGGTCCGCCAGTTGTCGCTTCCGCTGCCGCCCGTGCGCGGGTCAGCTGCGGGGCCGTAGAAGAAGCGGTTCATCTTGTTGCGGGCGAGAACCTCCACCTGTTCCAGCCGGTCGGCTTTCGTCCAGAGGGCCACCCCTGGTGGTGGCGGGTTGGCCGAGTCCATCCCGCCGCGGAACGAGAAGGCCGGCCAGTCCCTGATGGTGACGCGCGCGATCCGCGCGCCGGAGGAGTCCGAGGTCAGGAGTTGCCTCAGGGTCTGCGCGGCGTAGAAGGTGCCCACCTTTCCGCCGCCGGAGAGGACCACCCGCTGCCTGCCGCCGGAGTCCGTCCCGGTGGCCAGCAGATAACCCTGGTCGGGTAGGGCGCCCGGGGCTGCGACGCCGATCGCGGTCAGGGCCGCCGCGCTCGCGGGTGTCTCCTGCGCTCCGCCGACGTAGACGGTCGTCCCGCCGCCCGGGTCGGTGCCGGTGAGGGTGACGCTCGTGTCGTGCGCGGCGAGAGCGGCCACCACGGCGTCGACGGCCGGCTGGTCCGCGGCCGTGCCACGGACGACCGTCAGCGCGGCCGGCAGGTCGAGCGGAGTCCCGGTGACGGACAACTCCTGCGGCTGCGGATGCAGGGCCGGGGTGGCGGCTGCGCCACCGGCCGTGGACGGGGAACCCAGCAGTCCGACCGTGCCGACGAGCGAGGCGAGGACGCAGCCGGCCAGTGCGCGTGGGAAGCGCCGACGTCTCCGAGGGCCGTTTCGCATGGAGATCCTCCTGGGAACGGGAAACATGACGTGAGCCGTGGCACGTGGCGGGTACGCGACGACTTCCCGAAATACTGGGCTAGACCGGGCAGCCTCGTCAATGCCTTCGACCGGACCGGCGGTAACGCCGCTGGTCACCGCGCCCGACAGCACGGTTCGCGCGTGGACCGGACTCGCCTGCCCGCCCTTGGCCGGTTTGCCGGGTGCGCCATCATGTAGCGATGCCGCACCGTCTGTCCTATGCCGACGCCGTCCGGATCCTGGGTGGCTCGGGGCCGCTCGCCAAGGCCGTCGACAACCTGCTCGGCGGCGCGCTCACCGTGGCGACCGCGGGCGGCAGCGATCTCGCGATCAGCCTCTTCGACGCCAAGACCGAGGTGGTCCGGCTCGGCGGCGTGGTCACGGCCAAGATCAGCGATTCCGTACGCGGACTGGGGCGCCACGACCGCAGCGAGCGGCTCCAGGCCGCGCACGCCGTCCTGGTGGTCACCGCGTTCTTCGAGGAGCTCGACGTCTGCCTCACCGCTGCGGGCTTTCGTGATCCCGGTTTCACCCGGCAGGACCAGCTCGCGTTCGCCGCCGACCGGGGCGAGGGGACGCTGGTCGACCGTTTCCTGCGCACGCCGGTCCCGCTGCCGACGCCCGACCTCCCGTATGCGGGCCTCCTGACCGCTCTCCAGGACTGGTACGCCAAGGAGTCGACCCGCATGAGCCGCCACCTCGCCGGGCTGGCCGTCTGGGACCGGGCCGACGAGCGCGCCCGCCGCATGCTGGCCGATCTGCTCGACCGGCGGCTGCCCGGTGCGGCCGTCGCCCGCTACGACGAGACCCACCGCCGCCTCGCCGAGGAGATCCCCGAGTTCGCGTTCTGGGCCGATCGCCTCGAGGCACGTGCCGCCGCCCGGGGCATGGAACGTCTCGAAGCGCTGCTGCTACGGGCCGGCTCGGGGCGCGCCCCGGGCCTCCATCGGGCCGCGCTGTCCCGCTCCTGTCGCGCCGAACTCGACCGTCCCATTCTCGGCGGCGACACGGGGGGTCCGCTCCTGCCCACGCTCGGAGCCGCGTACCTCGATCCGCGCTTCCGGGTCCGGGCGGCCGACCCGGCCGCCCGACCCGCGGACGACCAGTGGTGGGCCGACGCCGGCGTGCGCGACGACCTCGCCGACTTCCTCGCCGCCCACCTGACCACGCCCCAGGCCACCGAGGCCCCGATGCTGCTGCTCGGCCAGCCGGGCGCCGGGAAGTCCTCGCTGACCCGGATCCTCGCCGCCCGCCTGCCCGCCGACGACTTCTTCGTCTGCCGGGTCCCGCTGCGCGAGGTGCCCGCCGAAGCCGAGATCCAGGACCAGGTAGAACGGGCCCTGCGCCTCGCAATCGGCGAGACGGTGTCCTGGGCAGAGCTCTCCCGCGACGCCGACGGCGCCCTGCCGGTCATCCTGCTCGACGGCTTCGACGAGCTCCTCCAGGCCACCGGCCTGCACCAGTCCGACTATCTGCACCGGGTCGCCAGGTTCCAGCAACGGGAGGCAGCGTTGGGCCGCCCGGTCGCGGTCATGGTCACCACCCGGACCGCCGTCGCGGACCGTGCGCGCATGCCCGTCGGCGCCCTCGCCGTACGCCTCGAGCCGTTCGACGACGCCCAGATCGAGCGGTGGCTGACCGTCTGGAACGAGACCGGTCAGCCCGTCGAACCCCTGACGCCGGAGGTGGTCCTCCGCTTCCGCCACCTCGCCGAACAGCCGTTACTGCTGCTCATGCTCGCCCTCTACGACGCCACCGGCAACGCGCTGCAGGACGACGCCGCAGCACTCGACGACGGTCAACTCTACGAGCGGTTGCTGGCCTCGTTCGCCGAACGCGAGGTGCGCCGGGTCCACCCGGGACAACCCGGTTCGGCCGTGCCGGGGCTGGTCGAGCAGGAACTCCTGCGCCTGTCGGTGGTCGCCTTCGCGATGTTCCACCGCCTGCGTCTCTGGGCCACCGAGCGCGAGTTGGACGACGACCTGACCAGCCTCGGCATCGCCCCGTCGCACCCGGGCCGCACCGAGGCCTTCCGCAGCCCGCTCACCGCCGGTCAGGAGATGGTCGGGCGCTTCTTCTTCATCCAGCGCGCCCAGGCCGTCCAGGACGACCAGACCCGGCAGACGTACGAGTTCCTGCACGCGACCTTCGGCGAGTACCTCGTGTCCCGGCTCGTCGTACAGGCCGTCCGCGACACCGAGGCGCGCGAGTCGGCGAGCACGCTGGCCCTGCGCATGGGCCCGTCGAACGACGACGACCTGCTGCGGTCCCTGCTCGGCTTCACGCCACTGACCGCCCGCGCCACGATCCTGCCGTTCGTCGCCGGTCTGCTCGACGGCCCCGACCGCGACCGCATCCGGGCCTGGTTGACCGGTCGCACCTCCCAGGCCATGACCCGCCCGCAGTACGCCGAGAGCCGCTACCGCCCCGTCGACAAGCGCGTCGACCACTGGATGGCCACCTACTCGTTCAACCTCCTCCTGCTGACCCTGGCCTGCGGCGGTGAACTGCGGGCGTCGGAACTGTTCACCCGGACCAACGACCCGGCGGCCTGGCTGCGCAACTCGGCTCTGCAGTGGCAGGCCGCCGTGCCGAGCGGCATGTGGATGGACACCATGGAGGTCCTCAAGATCACCCGCACCTGGCGCGACGGCCGCCGCGACATCGTCCTCGAACACGCGCCCGGCTGGACGGCCGACCTCCCGGATCCCACCGACGTGTACTGGATCAACGGACTGGAACCCGGCGAGAGACGCGCCGCGCTCGCCAAGGCCGGCTTCGAGATACCGCCCGCGCTCCGGTCGATGCACCTGAGCAACCACCTGAGCGACGACACGCTGCTACACGCCCTGGAACCGTTGATCCGACGGATACCTACAACGCTGACCCAGTTCGCACAGCAGGAGAACGGCAACCACCTCTCGGTCGCGCATGCTCTCGTCCGGATGTGGCTGGCGGTCTCGCTGCACGCCCCCGTCGAGGAACTGGTCGCCGCCTGCGATAACGCCTCCTCCGCCGTGGTGGACCTGGCACCGATCGATGCTGAGAACACGCCGGCGATCGGGGACGCCACGGCGATGCTGCTGGGCACCATGCGCGTCGAAGCGCACCGTCTGCCGCCGGAGAAGGTCTGCGAGATCGTCCATCAGCAACTCGACGAAGGATGGATGACCGTGCGCGCGGCCGCCAGCGCGATCCACTGCCTCGTTGCGTCATCGGCCACCGAAGCTTGGTACGGAGCCCTGCTCACCTCGGACCTAATCGGCGGATACGCATATGGCATCGACGTCGGCGCGCTCGTCACGGCGCTACACGCGCTGGTCGGCAGCAGGGAACCCGAGGCGTCCAGCCTGCTCCCTCGGTTGGCCGCAGCCCTGACCGAGGCCGGACGCCGACCGGACCTCGAACGCGCGGCCCCGGACCTGGCCGACGCCCTGTTCGCCCGCCCGCACCACCCCACGCCAGATCACGAATCCACTCCGGAGAACGGCGGCTAGCTGAACTCCCCGACCGACGCGCGCGACGGCCGGCCGCCACCTCCGACCGTGTTGCCCCTGTCGCCTACCGTGACTCCATGTCCGGCGACCAACGGCAACCCCACCACCTCGTGTACGGCGACGATGCGCTCGCCGTCGCCGTGGCCCGACGTCTCCTGGCCGCACCCGGCACAAGGGTGACGCTGGCCGTACCGGAGTACGCCGTGGAGCTGGTGTCCACGGGGCTCTCCGGTGCGGCGTCGGTGCTCGTCGCCGATCGGCTCGACGCCGAGGTCCTGGCCCGTTGCGGGCGCGTCGACACCGTGACGGTCCTACGCCAGGACACCGCGCTGCACGACGCTCTGCTGGCCCGCGCCCACCAACCGCAGGCGAGGTTGGTGATCCGGACCGAACTGCTCGCCGACACGGCTCCGTACGATGCCCGGGGTTTCTCTCCGGCGTCCACGGTCGCCCGCGCCTACCTGTCGGCACTGGCCTCCACGGCGCCCCGCCGACCCCGAGCGTTACCCACCATCAGGGGCGCCCGGCGCACCCCGTACCTACGGCGCATCCTGCGCAACCAGCTACGGGCCCGGGCGGCGCGGGTCGCCCTGGTCGCACTCGCCCTCGCCCTGGTGAGCACCATGCTGCTCGCCGTGCTGCACAATCTCAGTGTCGGCCAGGCCCTCTACCTCACACTGCTGCGCAGCGTGGCCGAACCGGACCTGGCCGGTGGCACCGCCGTGCAGCTTTACCAGGTCTGCTTCGCGCTGCTCACCGTGCTGGGCAGCGTCACCACCGGTGTCTACCTCGGTGACGCCCTCCAACAGGGCCGGACCCTCGCCGCCGCCGGTCTGCCACCGGCGGGGATCCGCGGACACGTCGTGGTCGCCGGACTCGGAGAACGTGGGACACACCTCGTGCGGGCCCTCCACGATGCCGGCGACGAGATCGTCGCCATCGACACCCAACCGACCGCGCGGGGCGTACGCGCCGCCCGCCGACGCGACATCCCCGTCATCGTCGACGACGCACGCTGGCCCGACACGCTGCTCCACGCCGCCCTCGACCGAAGCCGGGCCCTGCTCGTCGCCACCCCCGACGACGACACCGGTCTCGCCATCGTGACGGCCGCCCAGACGATCCGCCCTGAGCTACCCATCGTCTGGCTCCCCCGAGACGACGACCTCGCCGCCCTGGCCGGCCGACTGCCCCACGTCGCCGTCCCGGACGCGACCCTCGACGACATCGCCGCACAGGCAACCGACCTGCTGACCGACCACCAGCAGCACCAACCCGTCAGCTCCGGTACCGCAGCCGACCATTCCCCGTCGACGTAGAATGAAATGAGGACCGTTGACCTGGGCTTATGCTTCGGTCAACGGTCTTTCTGCGTACTGTCGGGACGGCCGGATTCGAACCGACGACCCCTTGACCCCCAGTCAAGTGCGCTACCAAGCTGCGCCACGTCCCGATGCCACCGCCGGGTCTCCCCTGCGGCAGCCGGTACAGCTTAGCGCAGGATCTTCCCGAGGTACGCACAGACCCCTCCCGCTACGGCGACGGCCGCCACACCCTCTCAAGCGTCCTAGGAGGGTACTGGTGGCGGGGAAGGCGAACGCCGGGTCGGGGAGATCCCGGCCCGGCGTTCGGTGTCGTTGCCGCAGAGGTCAGCCGTGCGCCTTGCCCCGGCCGCCCGGACCGAGCTTCTTGCGCGGGCGTACCGAGATCTCCACCGGGCTGCCCTCGAAGCCGAACTCCTCGCGGAGCTTGCGCTCGACGAAGCGCTGGTAGCCGGCGTCCAGCGGCGCGGTGGTGAAGAGCACGAAGCGCGGCGGGCAGGTGCCCGCCTGGGTGGCGAAGAGGATCTTCGGGGCCCGCCCGCCGCGCACCGGGTGCGGGGTGGCCTGGACCAGCGCGGTGAGCCACGAGTTGAGCTGCGCGGTGGGTACCCGGGTCTCCCAGCTCGCCAGGGCCTTGTTCAGCGCCGGGGCGAGCTTGTCCACCGCCCGGCCGGTCATCGCGGAGAGGTTGAGCCGGATCGCCCACGGGATCCGGCGCAGCTCCCGCTCGATCTCCTTGTCCAGGTAGTACCGGCGGTCGGCGTCGACCAGGTCCCACTTGTTGAAGGCGATCACCAGGGCCCGGCCGGTCTCGGTGACCATCGACAGGATTCGCTGGTCCTGTTCGCTGATCACCTCGCTGGCGTCGAGCAGCACCACCGCCACCTCGGCCGCCTCGATCGCCGAGGCGGTACGCAGGCTGGCGTAGTACTCGGTGCCGCTGGCCTTGCCGACCCGCTTGCGCAGCCCGGCGGTGTCCACCAGGTGCCAGGTCTCGCCACCGATGCGCACCAGGCTGTCCACCGGGTCGACGGTGGTGCCGGCGACCGAGTCGACCACGGCCCGTTCCTCACCGGAGAACCGGTTGAGCAAACTGGACTTGCCGACGTTGGGGCGGCCGACCAGGGCCACCCGACGCGGGCCGCGCGGCCGGTCCTCGACGATCTTCGGGGCCTCGGGAAGCGCGTCCATGATGGCGTCGAGGAGTTCGCCGGAGCCGCGGCCGTGCAGCGCCGACACCGGGTGCGGCTCGCCCAGTCCGAGCGACCAGAGCGAGGTCGCCTCCACCTCGATGGCCGCGTTGTCGGCCTTGTTCGCCACCAGGATCACCGGCTTGGCGCTGCGCCGCAGCATCCGTACCGCCGCCTCGTCCACGTCGGTCGAGCCGACCACCGCGTCCACCACGAAGAGGACCACGTCGGCGGTGGCGACGGCCGTCTCGGCCTGCGCGGCGATGGCCGCCGCCCGGTCCTTCGCGTCCGGTTCCCAGCCGCCGGTGTCCACCACGGTGAACTGCCGGCCGGACCACTGGGCGTCGTACGGCACGCGGTCCCGGGTGACCCCGGGGACGTCCTCGACGACCGCCTGCCGACGGCCGATGATCCGGTTGACCAGTGTCGACTTGCCCACGTTCGGGCGGCCGACCACGGCCACCACGGGCACCGGGCCGGTCTGCTCTGCGTCGACGTCGGGCTCGCGCAGCTCGACCCAGCCGTTGTCGTCGGTCATGCCACGCCCCGTTCCACCAGCAGTTCCCGCAGCCGGGCCACGACCTCGTCGATGCCCAGCTCGGTGGTGTCCAGCACGACCGCGTCCGCCGACTGCTGCAACGGGTCGGTCTTGCGGGTCGAGTCGAGCCGGTCGCGTCGGGCCAGGTCGGCGGCCGTGGCGGTCACGTCGGCGGCGTCCTGCGCGCTGCGCCGCTGTGCCCGGGCCGCCTCGGAGGCGGTCAGGTACACCTTGAGCTCCGCGTCGGGGGCGACGACCGAGCCGATGTCGCGGCCCTCGACCACCATCCGGCCCGCGTTGTCGATCATGTCGCGCTGGCGGGACACCAGCAGCGTCCGGACCGCCGGTACGGCGGCCACCGCGGAGACCGCGCCGGTCACCTCGGGACCCCTGATGTCGGCGTCGACGGTCACCCCGTCGACGGTCACCCCGTACCCCTGGGGGTCGGTGCCGATGCGCAGGTCGATCTCACCGGCGACCTTCGCCACCGCCTCGGCGTCGGCCGGGTCGACCCCGCTGCGCAGCACCGCCCAGGTCACCGCCCGGTACATCGCGCCGGTGTCGAGGTAACGGGCGTCGATCCCGACGGCCAGCCGTCGGGAGACGGTGGACTTGCCCGAACCGGATGGCCCGTCGACAGCGACCACACATCGCCCGGTCCGTACGTTCTCCGCCACCGCGTGTCCTCCTCAGCCCGTACCCCGCCGACCGTCGTCGTTCCGACGTTCGGCGAGCGGTTACCCATCGTGGTCCATCATGCCTGGCGGTCCGATCCGCCCCCGCCGGCACCACCGGCGGGCGCGGGTCGCCTCCCGGGCGACCCGCGGGCCGCCTGGGAGCCTACCGGGACGGCTTTCCCGAACCTCCGGGTCAGTCACCCACCGCGCGGAACAGGGCGGCGACCTCGGCGTTGGTGAGCCGGCGGGTCCGCCCGGCGCGGAGGTCACCCAGCCGGATCGGTCCGATCGAGGTACGCACCAGCCGGCTCACCGGATGCCCGGCCTCGCCCAGCAATCGCCGGACGATGTGTTTGCGCCCCTCGTGCAGGGTGACCTCCACCTGGGCGGTCTTGCCCAGGGTGTCCACCACCTTGAAGGAGTCGACCTTCGCCGGGCCGTCCTCCAGCTCCACCCCGGCCATCAGCCGCTTGCCCAGGTTGCGCGGGATCGGCCCGGCGACCTGGCAGAGGTACGTCTTCTGCACGCCGTACGACGGGTGCATGAGCTTGTGCGCGAGGGTGCCGTCGTTGGTGAGCAGCAGCAGGCCCTCGCTGTCGGCGTCGAGCCGCCCGACGTGGTAGACCCGCTGCTCGACCCGGTTGCCGAGGAAGTCGGCGAGCGCGGTGCGCCCCTTCTCGTCGGCCATCGTGGAGACCACCCCGCGCGGCTTGTTCATGGCCAGGTAGACCAGGCGGGTGTCGACCTGGAGGCGCTCGCCGTCGACGTGGATGACGTCCCGGGTCGGGTCGGCCCGGTCGCCGAGCTGCGCCACCCGGCCGTTGACGGTGACCCGGCGCCGGAAGATCAGGTCCTCGCAGGCCCGTCGGGAGCCCACACCGGCGGCGGCGAGCACCTTCTGGAGGCGTTCGGCCCCCTCGTAGACGGGCGCGTCGGGGCGGGGGGCGCGGTCATCGCGTGGCATCGGCAAACTCTTCTACGTCGTCGGGGAGGAACGGGGCCAGCGGCGGCAGGTCGGCGACGCTGTTCAGCCCGAGTTTTTCCAGGAACAGGGTGGTGGTCCGGTAGAGGAACGCTCCGCTCTCCGGCTCGGTGCCGCACTCCTCGACCAGGCCGCGGGACACCAGGGTACGGATCACCCCGTCACAGTTGACACCCCGGATGGCGGAGATCCGGGACCGGGTCACCGGCTGCTTGTAGGCGACCACCGCCAGGGTCTCCAACGCGGCCTGGGTGAGCCGGACGGTCTGCCCGTCGAGGATGAACCGCTCCACGTGGGCGGCGTACTCCGGTCGGGTGTAGAGCCGCCAGCCCCCGGCCGCACGGCGCAACTCGAAACCGTGCCCGCCCTCGGTGTAGCCGGCCGCGAGCCGGTCGAGGGCGGCGGCGACCCGCTCGGCCGGCTGCTCCAGCACCTGGGCGAGGGTCAGCTCGCTGACCGGTTCGTCGACGACCAGCAGGACCGCCTCCAGCGCCCCGCGCAGTTCCCCCTCCTCCATCGGGGTCGCCGGTGCGGCGCTCTCCCGCGTCGCGCCGGCCGCCCGCCGTCCGCCCCTGGTCGGGATCGTGGCGGTGACCGGCCCCTCCGGGGGCCGTTTCCCACCACGATCCGGGTCCGGCTGCGCCGGGGTGGGCGCAGCGGCGCCGGCAGGGGCGTTGGCGGTGGCCTCGGCCTCGGTGGGGATGGTGGTGGGGACGTTGGCGTCGGTGGAGGCGTCGCGGGTGGGGTCCGGGACGGAGGTCGGTTCCGGCGCGGGGGTGGGGCGACGTTCCCACGGGGGGACCCAGGCCGCGGCCTGGTCGGCGAGGGATTCGCTGCGTTCCTCGTTGCTCATCCCGGTCACTCCTCCGTCGTCGTCCCGGTCCCGGCCCTCGGTCCACCGGTGTCGACCGGGGCCGCGGTCGGCCCAGCACCGTCGACCGGCCCAGCACCGTCGACCGGCCCAGCACCGTCGACCGGGCCGGTGCGGTCGACCGACCCAGCGCCGTCGACCTGGCCCGCCGGGTCGACCGGGGCGGTGGTCGGAGCGGCGCCGTCCGGGGGCGCGCCGGCGTACTCGTCGACCTGGAGGTCGGTGTCGCCGTCGGCCGGGCCGGTCCAGCGTACGGTCAGCTCGCCGAGCGCCTGCTCCTGGGTGAAGGCGACCAGCCCCTCCCGGTACAGCTCCAGCAGGGCCAGGAACCGGGCCACCACCTCCAGGGTGGCCTCGCAGTCGGCGCAGAGCAGCGAGAAGGTGGCGGTGCCGGCGCGACGCAGCCGCCCGGCCAGGATCTGCGCGTGTTCCCGGACGCTGACCCGGACCGTGTGCACGTGGTCGATGGAGACCACCGGGACCGGCTTCGGGGTCATCGCCCGCACCGCGAGCTTGAGCAGCCGTTCCGGGCCGATGCCGAGCACCAGGTCCGGCAGGGCCTGGGCGTACCGGGGTTCCAGGCTGACCGCCCGGGGGTAGCGTCGGCCCCCCTCGGCCTCCAGCACGGCGATGTGCGCCGCCGCCTCCTTGTACGCCTTGTACTGCAACAGCCGGGCGAAGAGCAGGTCCCGGGCCTCCAGGAGGGCCAGGTCCTCCTCGTTCTCCACGTCGGCGGCGGGCAGCAGCCGGGCGGCCTTCAGGTCGAGCAGGGTGGCGGCGATCAGCAGGAACTCGCTGGCCTCGTCGAGGTCCCACTCGTCGCCCATCGCCCGGATGTAGGCGATGAACTCGTCGGTGACCTGGTGCAGGGCCACCTCGGTCACGTCGAGCTTGTGCTTGCCGATCAGTTGCAGCAGCAGGTCGAACGGGCCGGTGAAGTTTGCCAGCCGCACGGTGAAGCCGCTGGTCTCCTCCGTGGCCCCGGGCTCACCACCGGACGTGGCCCCGGGCTCACCACCTGGCGTGGGCCCGGCGGACGCCGCCGGGTCGGCCGGGTCGGCGGCGACGGGGTCGAGCGGTGGTGCGGTCACCGGACGACCGTAGTCCACACCCCGGACGCCCCGACTACCGCTCCGCCTGCGCGGCGATCACCTCACGGGCGAGCTGACGGTAGTTGCGCGCACCGGACGAGGCCGGGTCGAGGGTGGTGATGGGCGCCCCGGCCACCGTCGACTCGGGGAACTTGACCGTCTTGGTGATCACGGTCTGGTAGACCTTGTCGCCGAACGCCTCGACGACCCGCTGGAGCACCTGCCGGCAGTGGGTGGTGCGGCTGTCGTACATGGTGGCGAGGATGCCCTCGAGTTCGAGGTCGAAGTTGAGCCGCTCGCGCACCTTGTCGATGGTGTCCAGCAGCAGCGCCACCCCCCGGAGGCTGAAGAACTCGCACTCCAGCGGGATCAGCACACCGTGCGCGACGGTCAACGCGTTGATGGCGAGCAGGCCGAGCGAGGGCTGGCAGTCGATGAGGATGTAGTCGTACTCCTTGCGGATGCTGCGCAGCACCCGCGCGAGCGCCATCTCGCGGGCGACCTCGTTGACGAGCTGTATCTCGGCGGCGGAGAGGTCGATGTTGGCCGGCAGCAGGTGCAGCCCGGCGACGTCCGTCTTGATCAGGACGTCCTCGGCGGTGACGTCGTCCTGCATGAGCAGGTTGTAGACGGACAGGTCGAGGTTGTGCGGGTTGACGCCCAGCCCCACCGACAGCGCGCCCTGCGGGTCGAAGTCGACCAGCAGCACCTTGCGGCCGTACTCGGCCAGGGCCGCGCCGAGGTTGATGGTGGTGGTGGTCTTCCCGACGCCGCCCTTCTGGTTGGCCATCGCGATGATCCGGGCCGGACCGTGCCGGTCGGTGGGCATCGGCTCGGGGATGGGTTTGCGCATGGTGTACGCGGCCGGATCCGCCGGACCGAGGTCCGCGCCGAGCGTGGCCTGCTGCTCACGGAGCTCAGACGTCCACGTCTCGGCACGGTCGCCGTTGCCAGCCATGTCCTGTTGCCCCCCCTCCCGACGACCACCCGGCGTCGGAGCCCTCCGACGTCCTTCTGCGGTGTCGCTGCGCACCCCGGTTGTCGCCCCAGGAGGTCCGCGCCGATGCCGACTGTACGCCACGTTCGAGCAGGCCGGTCGGCACCGGGTCGGCGTGTCGGGCCCGTCGACGGTCCCCACCGGCCCCGGGTGGGGCGGGGTGACGATCGACACAGCGGCCGACCCGAGAGTCGACCGGTGGCCGTCACCGCCGGGCGGCCCCGGCCCGGCCGGCGTCGCCACCGGAGGGCCCCGGGCGCGCGCCGCCCAGGGCCGCTCAACCGCGGGCCCGGGGGTGGGCGGTGGCGTAGACCTCGCGCAGCCGTTCCACGGTGACCAACGTGTAGACCTGGGTGGTGGTGACCGAGGCGTGGCCGAGGAGTTCCTGCACCACCCGGACGTCCGCCCCGCCGTCGAGCAGGTGGGTGGCGTAGGAGTGGCGCAGGGTGTGCGGGGAGACCGCGTCCGGCCCGTCCACCGGCAGCCCGGCCCGCTCGGCGGTGCGCCGCAGGATGGTCCACGCGCCCTGCCGGGACAGCGCGCCACCCCGGGCGTTGACGAAGACCGCCGGGGTGCCCCGGCCCCCGGCGACGAGGCCCGGGCGGGCCCGGACCAGGTAGGCCCGGAGCGCCTCGGTGGCGTACCCGCCGATCGGCACGAGCCGGGACCGGCCGCCCTTGCCGCGCAGCAGCACGGTCCCCTCCGCCGGGTCCAGGTCGTCGACGGCCGCGCCGACCGCCTCCGAGATGCGCGCGCCGGTGCCGTACAGGAACTCCAGCAGCGCCCGGTCCCGCAGGGCCAGCGGCGCGCCCTCGCCGGCCGCCCGCACCGACCCGGCCGTCTCCAGCAGCCGGACCACGTCGTCGACGGGCAGGGCCCGGGGCAGCCGGCGCGGCGGGGTGGGCGGCCGGACGTCCCGGCTGGCGTCCCCGCCGACCAGCCCCTCGCGCAGGGCGAACCGGTGCAGGCCGCGTACCGCGCTCGCCGCGCGGGCAGCCGAGGAGACGGCCAGCGGCGGGTGTCCGTCCCCGCCCGCCCGCAGCGCCGCCAGGTGCGCCTCGACCTGGGTCGCGGAGACCGTGGCGAGGTCGCTCACCCCGGCGGAGGCCAGGGTGAGCAGGTAGCGGTCCAGGTCGCGCCGGTACGAGGCGAGGGTGTTCGCCGACAGCCCCCGCTCGACGGTCAGGTGGTCGAGGTAGCCGCGCACGGCGCGACGCAGCGCCGGGGCGGGCGCCACGTCCGCGTGCACGGCCGCCGTCGGGGCGGGCGCCACGTCCACCGCCGCCGGGCCGTCCGGTGCCGCACTCAGCCGAGGACCTCCGTCAGCGGCAGGGTGGTCATGCCGTGCGCCTCGGCGACCGGGCCGTAGGTGACCTGCCCGGCGTGGGTGTTCAGGCCGAGGGCGAGGGCGGGGTCGCGGCGCAGCGCCTCCCGCCAGCCGTGGTTCGCCAGTTCCAGGGCGTACGGCAGGGTCACGTTGGTCAGCGCGTACGTGCTGGTGTGCGGCACCGCGCCGGGCATGTTCGCCACGCAGTAGAAGATCGAGTCGTGCACCCGGTAGGTCGGCTCGGCGTGCGTGGTCGGGCGGGAGTCCTCGAAGCAGCCGCCCTGGTCGATGGAGATGTCCACCAGCACGCTGCCCGGCTTCATCCGGGAGACCAGCTCGTTGGAGATCAGCGTCGGGGCCTTCGCGCCGGGCACCAGCACCGCGCCGATGACCAGGTCCGCGTCGAGCACGGCCCGCTCGATCTCGTACGCGTTCGAGGCGACCGTCTGGAGGTGGCCCCGGTAGATCGCGTCGGCCTGGCGCAGTCGCCCGACGTTCTTGTCCAGCAGCAGCACCTCGGCCTGGAGGCCGAGGGCGATGGCGGCGGCGTTCATGCCGGACACGCCCGCGCCGATCACCACGGTCTTGGCCGCGTACACGCCGGAGACGCCGCCCATCAGGATGCCGCGCCCGCCGCCCTGCCGCTGGAGGTGGTAGGCCCCCACCTGCGGGGCGAGCCGGCCGGCGACCTCGGACATCGGGGCGAGCAGCGGCAGTGACCGGTCCGGTAGTTCGACCGTCTCGTACGCGATGCCGGTGACCTTCCGGTCGACCAGCGCGTCGGTGCACTCCTTGGAGGCGGCCAGGTGCAGGTAGGTGAAGAGCACCTGCCCCTCGCGCATGCGGTGGTACTCCTCGGCGATCGGCTCCTTGACCTTGAGCACGAGGTCCGCGCTGTCCCACACCTCGTCGGCGGTGGGCAGGATCTTCGCCCCGGCTGCGGCGAACTCCTCGTCGCTGATGCTGGAGCCGACTCCCGCGCCGGACTCGACGAGAACCTGGTGCCCACTGCGGGTGAACTCGTTCACGCCCGCCGGCGTGATCGCCACGCGGTACTCGTGGTTCTTGACCTCGCGAGGGATTCCGACCTTCACGACGACACCTCTCCTCGGGGCCGCACCGCCCCGACCAGCTCGGTGCGCGACGGCTCCGTTGCCGACGCGGCCCACCGCTCCTGCCGGCCGCAGTCTAGGGCCGCCGGCCCGGGGTGGAGAGCCAACAGAGTGACACCCCGTACGCGGCTCTCCTGACGATGTGTCAGGCATACCCTGGCCGACAACGTGAGTCGACCTCGGCCGTTGGGTCAGTGTTCGCCCATTATCGTCCGATCGGCCCCCTGGCGCTGCGGACAGCAGGAATGTCGATCACTAGGGTTTCGCCTCATGACCTACCCTCCTCCGTACCAGTACTCCGGCGGCGTCTCCGACAAGAGCAAGGTCGTCGCCGGCATTCTCCAGATCGTGCTCGGTGGCTTCGGCATCGGCCGGTTCTACATCGGTGACACCAAGACCGGTGTCCTCCAGCTCGTCGTGACGCTGGTGACCTGCGGCATCGGCAGCCTGTGGGGCTTCGTCGACGGGATCCTGATCCTGATCAACGGTGGCGTCGACGGCCAGGGCCGGCCGCTGCGCGACTGACCGCGCCGACAGCGAGGGGCCGTGCGGTACGTACCGCACGGCCCCTGCCGTCAGTGGTGGTGTTCGTTCCGCGCGCCCGCGCGGCCCGGCTCAGCCGGGCAGCGGCGAGTCCGCCGGGCGCAGCGGGGCCCAGCCGGCGTCCCGGGCCCGCGCGGCGGCGAGCAGGCCCGCCACGCAGGAGGCGTTGGTGACCTCCCCGGCCAGCACCCGGGCCACCGCCTCGTCCAGGTCGAGCCGGACGACCTGCATGTCCGCCTCCTCGTCGTGCCGCTCGTGCCGTCGACCGACCGGCACCTCGACGAGATCCCGGGCGAGGAAGATCCGCACCCGCTCGTCGGAGAACCCGGGTGAGCTGTGCAGGTCGACCAGGAGGTCGACCCGACCGGCGGTCAGGTCGGCCTCCTCGGCCAGCTCGCGTAGCGCCGCCACGGCGAGGTCCTCACCGTCGACGTCCATCAGCCCGGCCGGCAGCTCCCACAGGTACCCGCCGACCGGGTGCCGGTACTGGCGGACCAGCACCACCCGGCCGGCGTCGTCCAGGGCCACCACGGCGACCGCGCCGACGTGGCGTACCACGTCGCGACTGGCGGTGCCGCCGCCGGGCATCGCCACCTCGTCGGTGACCACCCGGAACACCCGGCCGGTGTACCGCTCGGTCCGGTTCCTCAGCTCGTAGCGGTGCCCGGTCACGACGTGGCGGCGGCGGTCGACGCGGCGTCGTCCCGGGGCGCCTGCTCCTGCACCGGGTTCGGCCGGCGACGCGCGTCGCCGTCCATCTCCACCGGGAGCTGGTCGGCCTCGGAGTAGGTGACCGCGGCGCGGACGAACGCGGCGAACAGCGGATGCGACCGGGTGGGCCGGCTCTTCAGCTCCGGGTGCGCCTGGGTCGCGACGAAGAACGGGTGCAGCGCGCGGTCGAGTTCCACGAACTCGACCAGCCGGCCGTCCGGCGAGGTGCCGGAGATGTGCAGGCCGGCCTTGGTCAACGCGTCCCGGTAGGCGTTGTTCACCTCGTACCGGTGCCGGTGCCGCTCGCTGACCTCGGTGGTGCCGTACGCCTCGGCGACGATGGAGCCCTCGGCCAGCTTCGCCGGGTACGCCCCGAGCCGCATCGTGCCGCCCAGGTCGCCCTTGCCGGCGACGATGTCCTCCTGGTCGGCCATGGTGGCGATCACCGGGTGGGTGGCCTCCTCGTCGAACTCCAGCGAGTTCGCCCCGTCCAGGTCGCCGAGGTGGCGGGCCACCTCGATGGCCATGCACTGGAGGCCCAGGCAGAGGCCGAGCAGCGGGACGCCGTTCTCCCGGGCGTACCGGGCGGTGCCGATCTTGCCCTCGATGCCGCGCACCCCGAACCCGCCGGGGATGACGATGCCGTCCACGCCGGCCAGGGCCGCCGCCGCGCCGGCCGGGGTGACGCAGTCGTCGCTGGGCACCCAGCGCAGCTGCACCCGGGCCCGGTGGTGGAACCCGGCGGCCCGGATCGCCTCGCTGACCGACAGGTAGGCGTCGGGCAGGTCGACGTACTTGCCGACCACCGCCACGGTGACCGTGTGCCGGGGGTGGTGCACCCGGTCCAGCAGGTCGTCCCAGCTCGTCCAGTCCACGTCCCGGAAGGAGAGGCCGAGCCGGCGCACCACGTACGCGTCGAGGCCCTCCCGGTGCAGCACCTTGGGGATGTCGTAGATGCTCGGCGCGTCCGGGGCCGCGGTGACCGCCTCCCGGTCGACGTCGCAGTAGAGCGACAGCTTGTGCTTGAGCTTGTCCGGGATGTCCCGGTCGGAGCGACAGACCAGCGCGTCCGGCTGGATACCGATGTTGCGCAGCTGCGCCACCGAGTGCTGGGTCGGCTTGGTCTTCAGCTCCCCGGACGGGGCCAGGTACGGCACCAGGGAGACGTGCAGGTAGAAGCAGTTGTCCCGGCCGAGGTCGTGGCGGACCTGCCGGATCGCCTCCAGGAACGGCAGCGACTCGATGTCGCCGACCGTGCCGCCGACCTCGGTGATCACCACGTCCGGGACGTTGCCGTCGGCGTCCGGGTCGGCCATCGCCAGGATGCGCGACTTGATCTCGTTGGTGATGTGCGGGATCACCTGGACGGTGTCGCCGAGGTACTCGCCGCGCCGCTCCTTGGCGATCACGTCCGAGTAGATCTGGCCGGTGGTGACGTTCGCCTTGCCGGAGAGATCCTGGTCGAGGAAGCGCTCGTAGTGGCCGACGTCCAGGTCGGTCTCGGCGCCGTCCTCGGTGACGAACACCTCACCGTGCTGGAAGGGGTTCATCGTCCCGGGGTCGACGTTGAGGTACGGGTCGAGCTTCTGCATCACCACCCGTAGTCCCCGGGCGGTGAGCAGGTTGCCGAGGCTGGAGGCGGTGAGCCCCTTACCCAGCGAGGAGGCGACGCCCCCGGTGACGAAGATGTGCCTGGTCGTCCGTGCTGATGGGGCCAAGGCCTGCTCCCGTGTCGTCCGTTGCGGTCGTGCAGACCGCCGTGCCGATCAGCCAAGTGATCACGCGATCCACGGGATTCCACGGTAACACCTCACCCGGGCGGGTCACGGAGCGCACCCGCCGGGCCCCGGAGGCGGCTACGCGGTCGCGACCTCGGTCGACGCCCGGGACGTCCGGTCGGTGGTGTCCCCGGCGCGCCCGGCCACGGCCGGCCCCGCGTCGCCCGTGGACTCCACGTCGCCGGTCGTCACCGCCTCTCCCGGCCCGGCCAACTCCGCCGCGGCCGGGACACCGGAGACGAAGTCCTGCGGACGGTTTCCGGGCGGCTGGGTGCGGTCGGCGGCGTGGTCGAGCACCCGCAGCGCGGCCAACGCCGCCATCGGCACCACCAGCGCCCCGGCCGCGCCCGCGACGTCCAGCGCCGAACCGCCGAGCATCCCGCCGATCACCGCGGCCACGGCGGTGCCGGCCATCGCGGCCCGCATCGCCGGATAGATGCCGAACAGGCGCATCAACCCGCCCCAGGGCTGGAAGAGGGCGAACCACACCAGCACCGCGCCGGCCACGGCGAGAACGGTCAGCGGGCTGCCGACCAGGGTGTCGAAGTTGGCGGTGCTGGACCGGTGCACGGTCAGCCCGGCCCGCCCCTCCCCCAGCGCGGCGAGGAACCGGCCCAGGCTGCCCCGCTCGGTCGGGGGCCGGCGCAGGTCCAGCACGCCCAGCCCGATGGTGACCACCAGGCCGGTCATGCTCGCCCAGACCAGCCGGCTCAGGGTCAGCCAACCGCCGGTGCAGATCACGGCGGCGACGGTCACCCCGGCGGTCAGCGCGATCGCGCCGACCGAGTCCGAGCCGAGGTACGGGCTGCCCACGATCACCACGGCCACGGTGCCCACGGCCACCACCACGGTCGGCCGCCAGCGGCGGCCCACCCGCTGGGCGAGCCAGCCGGCGGTCAGCAGCACCCCGGCGAGGAACGCGCCGAGCCCCACCGTGCCGAGGCCGGCGTACCGGCCGCCCTCCAGGGTCGAGTAGCCCACCACCCCGTTGAGTTGCAGGCGGGCTCCGGTGAGCACGTCCACGCCGACGGCTAGGGTGGTCAGCCCGGCCACCGCGCCCAACGGGCCGAGAGTGCGGTCGTGTCCGGGCGCGAACCGGACCAACCCGGTCGCCCCGGCGAGCAGCACCACGGTCACCACCGCGAAGTACCAGCCGGCGTGCTCCCCCCGCCACCACGGCACCAGGTCGGCGACCAGAGCCGCCGGGATGGCCAGCGCGGCGGCGATCAGCAGCACCTCGACGGTCCCCACCACGGACCGGGGCGCCGGGGTCGGTCCCACCGGACCGGCGTGCCGACGGGCCCGTCGCAGCAGCGGCAGGACCGCCACGGCGAGCAGCACCTGGAAGCCGGCGAGCAGGACGAAGAACCACCCGGCGACGCGCCGCTGGGCGCCGGCCTCCCGGTCGGCGTCGGCCGGCGCGTCGATGGCGGCCCGCAGGTCCGCCGGGCGACCCTCGACCGGGGTGGCGGCCCGGCCGAGGAAGTTGCGTTCCGGCAGTGGACGGTCGAGCACGGTCAGCGCGGTGGGGGCCAGGTCGACCAGTTGCAGGTAGCCGTCGCGGCCGGTGCTGGCCGAGGTGAGCCAGCCCCGTTCCCAGCCCGGCCCGTCGGCGACCGCCACGTGCAGCCGGGCCGGCGCGGCGGTGTCCGAGACACCGGCGACCAGCACCAGGGAGCGCGGTGGGCGGGCGGCCAGCACCCGGGCCAGGGCGGCGTCGGCGCGGCGCGCGGCGGCGTCCCGGACGGCCCGGTCCTCCCCGCTGACCGTGCCCAGATCGACGATGCTCAGCACGCAGGAGCCCAGCAGGGGGGCCGGGTCGGCGGGCAGGGCGGGTTCGTACCGGTCGACCCGGCCGAACGGGCGGGCGGCGGCCACGGCGGCACCGGGACCGACGGCGACCGCGCAGCGCACCGACTCGGCCAGCGCGCCGGGCACCGCGCCCCAGGACAGCCGCTCCTGGTTGTGCAGGACCACGCTCTCCTGCTGGGGCAGGTTGGCGCCGAATCCGTCGGGCTGTTCCACCTCCACGTCCACCGCCGGGCAGTCCCCGGCCGGTCGGCTGGTGTTCCAGGCGGCGAAGTTGCCCGCGCCGAGGGTGAGCCAGCCGTCGACCGGGCAGGTCGGCCGGCGGGCGGACCGGGCCGACAGCGAGCCGATCGACCCGTTCTCGGCCATCCGCCACAGCGTCGGCGTGGTCTCCGGGTCCACGTCGTCCCACCGTAGGCCGGGCACACCGGCGATGACGACGAAGTCGGCCTCCGGGCGGGGCGGCGCGCCGTCCGGCTCGACGGCCAGCGCGGCCACCCCGAGCAGCACGACGAGCAGGGTCACCAGCAGTGGAGTGAGACGGCGCAGCATCAACCACGTCCCGTCGCGGCCCCGGCGTCCGGAGCGGCCGGCCCGGTGGCGTCGCCGGCCAGGTCGGCGTAGAGGTCGGCCAGGGCGGCGACGGTGTCCGTCTCGGTCGGCCAGGTCGCCGCCCGTTCGGTGCCCCGGCGGGCCAGGTCGGCGCGGCGGGACTCGTCGTCGAGCAGGTCGCGGACGGCCCGGTCGACCGCGTCGACGTCGTCGGAGGGGATCAGCACCGCGGCGTCGCCGACCAGTTCCGGCAGCCCACCCACCCCGGTCGCCACCAGCGGTACGCCGGCGCGCATCGCCTCCTGGGCGAACAGTTGCCGGGCCTCCCAGTCGCTGGTCACCACGGCGAGGTCGGCCCCGGCGAGCAGGTCCGCCACGTCGGTGCGGTGCCCGAGCAGGGTCACCGGGGCGCGGGCGGCGGAGACGCGGGCGGCCAGCGGCAGGTAGGCCGGGCCGCTGCCGGCGATGACGACCACCGGCGGTGGGGTGCGGTCCCGCCACCGGGCGGCGGCGTCGACGAGCACGTCGTAGCGCTTCTGCGGGTGCAGCCGCCCGACCGAGAGGATCAGGGGCTGTCCGGGGGTGACGGCGAACTCGGCCCGGACGGCGGCGCGCCGCCGGCGCGGCGGGGGCAGCGTCGGCGCGGCCACCGGGGCGAGCCGGGCGTCGGCGGCGCCGAGCGCGGTGACCCGGGCGACCAGGTCGCTCGACGCGCCCAGGGCGACCCGGGCCCGACGGGCGACCAGGCGTTCGGCCAGGCCGGAGAGCCGCCCCCGCAACCCGCCGGCGAGGACCGCGTTGTGCCAGGTGACCACCAGTGGGGCGGCCGGCCGGGCGAGGACGGCGACGAGACCGGCGCGCAGCCCGTGCGCGTGCACCACGTCGACCGGCTCGGCCGCGAGGGCCCGACGCAGGGCGAGCACCGCGCGGGCGTCGGCCGGGGTGGGACTCGCCGGGATCTCCACCGGCGTGAACCGCGCGCCCGCGCCGACGAAGTCGAACTGCTCCTGCGTGGCGGCCGGCCCGCAGACCAGTACGGACGTGCCCTGGGCGACCAGCCCACGGGTCACCGACCGGACGTGCTGCCCCACCCCGCCGGTGCTCGACGCGAGCAGCAGGGCCACCGTGCCCTGCCACCCGGCCCCACTCCTGGCACTCACCGATCCACCCTTCCGTCGTCCGGGGCCTGTCGGGGACGGCCGGCGCGGCCCCGACCGGGCAGCCGGCGGAGCAGTCCCGCCAGCAGCGGTCGGACGTCCCGCCGGTCGGCCGGATACGCCACGGCGAGGAACACCACGCCCACCACGACTCCGGACAGCATGCCCCCCAGCACCGCCCGGGATGTCGTCGGGGTCCCGGCACCCGCCCCGGCCAGCGCTCCCGCCACCTGCGCCCCGGCCAGTGCGGCGGCGGCCGCCGCGAGCACCCCGGCGGCACCGGCGCGGAGGCTGCCCGCCAGCGCGCCCGGTCCCGCCGCCCGGCGCACCGCGACCAGCAGCAGCCCACCCAGCAGCAGCATCCCGACGCTGTTGGCCAGCGCCACGGCCAGCACCCGGTCGGCGGCCGGCAGCACCGCGGCCAGCGGCAGCGCGACCACCGGCACGGCGAGCCAACCGAGGGTGATCGCCACGGTGGCCGGGCGGGTGTCGCCGCGCGCGTAGAGGGCCCGGGAGAGGACGGCGAACAGGCCGTACCCGAGCAGGCCCGGCGCGAAGCCGGCGATCGCCGCGGCGGTGCCGTCCGGGTCGGCCGGGTAGAAGAAGGCGGCCACCGGCGTGGCGGTGCCGACCAGCGCCGCCGCGCCGAGGCTGCTGAACAGCAGCACCCCCCGGACGGTCGGCGCGAGGGTACGCCGGTAGCCCTCCTCGTCCCCGCCCGCCGACGCCGCCGCCAGGGTCGGGTAGGCGGCCACCGCCAGCGGCACCGCCAGCACCGCCCAGGGCAGCAGGTACATGGTCTGCGCCAGGTTGAACACCTGCGGGGAGCCGGTGGGGCCGCCGGAGACCCGGTTGAGGATCACCAGCAGGGCGACCTGCTGCGCGGTGACGGTGACCGCCCCGGCGACGGCCAGCCCGCCGACCCGGGCCCGCACGTCGGCGGTGAAGGCGTACCCGGGACGCAGCCGCAGCCCCAGCCGGCGCAGCGGCACCAGCAGCGACAGCGACAGCACCACCACGCCGAGGGTGGTGCCGGCCGACAGGATCAGCTCGCCGCCCCGGCTCACCCCGGCCACCGTGGCGCCCCGCCCCTCGGCGCCGCCGAAGGCGAGGTAGACCACGATCACGGTGAGGCTGGAGAGCAGCGGCGCGAGCACCGGCCAGGCGAACCGCCGGTGGGCCTGGAGCACCCCGGTCAGCACGATGCCGACGCCGTAGAGCGGCAGCTGCGGCGCGAAGACCCGCAGCATCCGGGCCCCGGCCGCGAGTTCCTCCGGGGACCGGCTCTCGCTGATCGCCCCGATGATCGGGTCGGCGAACAGCGCCACCAGCACCGCCAACGGCACCAGCAGCGTCACCGTCCAGGTCAGCAGGGCCCCGGTGGTGGCGGCCACCGCCGTGCGGTCGCCGGCCGCCACCGCCCCGGCGAGCAGCGGGACGACCAGGCTGGCCAACGCGCCACCGGCGACGATCTCGAAGACGATGTTCGGCACCGTGTTGGCGACGACGTACATGCCACCCAGGTCGCTCTTCTCCACGACCCAGGTGAAGACGGCGGTACGGGCGAAGCCGGCGAGCCGGGCGGCGACGGTGAGGACGGCGATGAGCGCGGCCGCTCCGGCGACACGGCCCGCGCCGGCGAGGGGTGCCGGTGCGCTCACGTCAGGCGGGGCGTCGGCCCAGCGCGTCCAGCTCGCGCAGCCCGGGGGTCTTCTGGATGACCGCCGTGAAACTGACCTTCTCGCTGGCCGCGGTGAGCCCGGCGAGCACGGCGAGGATCCCGGCCCGCCCGACCGGACCCGTCCGGGCGGCCAGGGCGACGCCGAGCAGCGCGCCGAGCGCGTTGGCCCCGCTGTCGCCGAGCATCACCTGCTCGTCGAGGTCGTCGCGGATCAGCCCGGCGGCGGCGCCGACCGCTCCGGCGGCCAGCCCGCCGTGCGGACCGCGCAGCAGCGGCGTACCGAGCAGGATGCCGGACTTCAACGCCCGGCCGGGACGCAGGTCGAGCAGGTTGAGCAGGTTCGCCGTACCGGCCACCACGCCCGCGCCGAGCAGCACGTCGGTGGTGCGGCCCACCGCGCCCAGCCGCTGTCGCCGCCGGTGCGCGGCGACCTGCGGGTCGGCGGCGAGCAGCGCGGCGGCGGCGAGACCGGCCGCGCCCACCCCGACGACCTTCACCAGACCGGCGGTGAGCATGCCCTCGCGCAGCGCGGTGAGGTGGCCGGCGAAGCCCTTCGCGGCCTTCTGCTCCGGCCGGGCGCCCACCACGTCGTCGTAGAGCCCGACCGCGCCGGCCCCGAGCCCGGCGACCAGCGCGGCGGCGCCGGAGGCGGGGCTGGCCGCGCCGAGCGCCCCGGCGGTGGCCGCGCCGGCGGCGAGCGCCGGGCCGGCGGCCAGGGTGACGGTCTGTCCCCGGAAGTTGGTGCGCTCCAGCGCCGGCCCGACCGGCGAGCTGCGGACCTGACCCAGCAGGTGCCGGGCGGCGAGCGCGCCGGCCCCGGCGGCCAGCAGCCGGGCGGTACGGTTCCACGCGCTCACGCCGACCACCCCCACCGGTACGCGGGACGGGAGGATCCGGGCATCAGGGCGCTGCGTTCGCTCACTGGGGCAGTTTAGGCACCAGCGACGCGGCGTTGTCGCCGACACCGTAGTGCCCCGCCTTCTTCTCGTTGATCTGCTGCACCAGCGCCATCACGGCGACCAGTTGGCCCTGCACCGTGTTGCCGTTGTCGACGGTGGAGATGGCCTGGGAGAGCACCGGGTCGCCCCGGACGACGGCGACCACGTTGTTGCCCGCCGAGCCGTTGCCCGCCACCACGATCGTGCCGGCCCGGTCGAACTGCTCGGCCATCTTCACCACGGACTCGTCCTTACGGTCGGCGTCCTTGTCCACGTACGGCTGGCCACTGACCAGCACGACCGCCTCGGCGGCGCCGGTGACCGGCTCGGCGGAGGTGACGTAGCCGGCGTTGGCGTACGAGGCGAGCACCGCCTTGCGGTCCGCCTCGGTGACCACCGGGGTGCGGTCCAGCAGCACGTTGGCCAGCAGCGCGCTGGAGGTCTCCACGCCGTGCGAGTTGACGGGCAGGTTGGCGGTCGGCGCGCCGGTGGGACCGGCGGCGTTCGCCGTCAACTCCAGCAGGGCGTTGTTGTTGTCCGGGCTGACGAACTTGTCCTGGACGTCGAGCCGCCCGGTGACCGTGGCCCCGGCGGTCTGGAGCATCTTGACCACGCCCTCGGTGTGCTCGCGACCGGTGGGCAGGCCGACCACCAGCACCCGCTTGCCGGTCAGCGTGCCCGGCAGGAACGCCTGGGCCATCTCCGCCGCGAAGTCCTCCTCCAGCTCCATCTCGCGTTGCAGGTTGTTGACCGCCTGGCGCATCTGCTGGTTGTCCTTGCTGAGCGAGTTGACCCGCTCCTTCAGCGAGTCGGCCACCGGCCCGTTCAGGGCGGCGGTGCCGACCACCAGGCCGATCGCCAACGCCAGGAAGACCGCGGTCAGGGACACCACGTGGTAGCGGAAATTGATCACGCCTACAGCCTCTTGATCGGTCGGGAGCTAGAAGAGCTGGCCGAGCTGGAACACGAAATTGTCCCACCACTCCGAGGCCACGCCCAGGTACGCCTTGCCGACGGTGGAGACGGCCACCGCCGAGGCCATCGCCGCGACCGCGGAGAGGACCAGGAGCAGCAGGGAGGACCCCGAGATGCTCTGCCGGTAGAGCCGGCTGACCCCCTTGGCGTCGACCAGCTTCCCGCCGACCTTGAGCCGGGTCAGGAAGGTCGAGGCCATGCCGCCGCGCCCCTTGTCGAGGAACTCCACAAGCGTGGCGTGGGTGCCGACGGCCACCAGCAGCGACGCGCCCTTCTCGTCGGCCAGCAGCATGGCGAGGTCCTCGCTGGTGGCGGCGGCGGGGAAGGTCTGCGCCGGCACCCCGAGCCCGTTGACCCGGGCCAGCCCCGGCGCCCGCCCGTCCGGATACGCGTGGACGATCACCTCGGCGCCGCAGCGCAGCACGTCGTCGGTGACCGAGTCCATGTCCCCGATGATCATGTCGGGGGTGTAGCCCGCCTCGACCAGCGCGTCCGCGCCGCCGTCCACGCCGATCAGCACCGGCTTGAACTCCCGGATGTACGGGCGCAGCACGTCCAGGTCGTCCTTGTAGTCGTAGCCACGGACCACGATCAGGCAGTGCCGGCCCCGCATCGAGGTCTGGATCTCCGGCACGCCCACCCCGTCGAGCAGCAGGTCCCGCTCCTGCTTGAGGTAGTCCATGGTGTTCGCCGCGAACGCCTCCAGCTGGACCGACAGGCCCTCCCGCGCGTCGGCCATCGCCTTGGCCACCGTCTCGGCGTCCTGGAGGGTGCCGTGGGCCACCGGATCGTCGCCGACGTAGACCGTGTTCCCCTCGATCCGGACGACGTCGCCCTCCCGGATCCGCTGGAAGACCCCCTCCCCTAGGTCGTCGAGGAGGGGGATCCCGGCGGACACCAGCACCTCCGGCCCCAGGTTCGGGTAGCGACCCGAGATCGAGGGCTTCGCGTTGAGCACGGCGGCGACACCGACGGCGACCAGCGAGTCGGCCGCCACCCGGTCCACGTCGACGTGGTCGATCACCGCGATCTCACCCGGCCGCAAGCGGCCGACCAGTCGCTTCGTCCGGCGGTCCAGGCGCACGGTACCGACGAGGGAGCCCGGTTCCGTGCTCCGGTTGCGGCGCAAGGTGGGTAGACGCATCGTGACCATCCTGGCATGGGAGGCAGGGTTTTCCGTCGCGACATGCCTGAGCAGGGCCGCCTACCCAGGGAAGCACAGGTGAGCGCAGCCCGGTGTGGCTGCGCTCACAGATCCGAGGTCACGGCCGCCGTTCCCGCGCCGCCACCGCCAGCAGTTCTTCCGCGTGGGCGATACCCAGATCGGAATCCGGCAAACCCGCGAGCATCCGGGCCAGCTCCCGGGCCCGCTCGGTGTCCTCCACCACCCGGACGCCGCTGGTGGTCACCGCGCCCCCGGTGTCCTTCGCCACCACCAGATGCCGGTCGGCGAACGCGGCCACCTGCGGCAGGTGGGTGACCACCAGCACCTGGTGACTGCGGGCCAGCCGGGCCAGCCGGCGGCCGATCTCCACCGCGGCCTGCCCGCCCACCCCGGCGTCCACCTCGTCGAAGACCAGCGTGGGCGGACCGCCGGAACCGGCGAAGACCACCTCGATGGCGAGCATCACCCGGGACAGTTCACCCCCGGAGGCGCCCCGCTGCAACGGCAGCGCCGGCGCGCCCGGGTGCGCCAGCAGTCGCAGCTCGACCTCGTCGGCGCCGTCCGGCCCGACGCCGACCTCCGTACCGCCGACCTCCAGGGTCGGTTCGCTGCGCCCCGGCGTCCGGGGCAGCACCGCCACCTCGATCCGCGCGTGCGGCATCGCCAACCCGGCCAGCTCGGCGGTGACCTTCTCGGCGAACCGGGACGCCGCCTCCCGCCGGGACGCCGACAGCCGGGCGGCCAGCTCGGCCACCTCAGCCGCCAGCCGTTGCCGCTCCCGGTCCAGCTCGTCGAGGACGTCGTCGGAGGTGTCCAGGTCGGCCAGGCGGGTCCGGGCACGCTCCGCCCAGGCCACCACACCGTCGACGTCGTCGGCGTACTTGCGGGTCAGCGTGCGCAGCGCGGCACGGCGCTCGTAGATGGTCTGCAACCGGGCCGGGTCGGCGTCCAACGCCGCGAGGTAGCCGGACAGCTCCGCCGAGACGTCCCCGACCAGGGTGGCCGCCTCCTCGATCCGGCCCGCCAGGTCGGCCAACGCCGGATCGGTGCCGGCCTGCGCCTCCAGGGCGCGTCGCGCCACCCCGAGCAGCGCGGTGGCGTCCGCCACCTCGTCGGTCGGCTCCGCGCCGCCGGTCACGCACTGGTAGGCGGTCTGCGCGGCGGTGCGCAGCCCCTCGGCGTGCTCCAGCCGCTGCGCCTCCGCCTTCAGTTCGTCGTCCTCGCCCGGCTGCGGGTCGACCCGGGTGATCTCGTCCAGCCCGAGCCGGAGCAGGTCCGCCTCCTGGTGGCGTTCCCGGGCGTTGCGCCGCCGGTCGGCCAGGTCGTCGACCACCCGGCGCCACCGGGTGTACGCCTCCCGCAGCTCGTCGAGGAGCTTCTCGTGCTCCGGGCCGGCGAACCGGTCCAGCGCGGCCCGCTGCTCGGCCGGCCGCAGCAGCCGGAGCTGGTCGGACTGGCCGTGCACGGCCACCACTTGCTCGCCGACCTCACCGAGCATGGCCACCGGCATGCTCCGGCCGCCCAGGTGCGCCCGGGAGCGGCCCTCCACGGTGACCGTACGGCTCAGCAGCACCGAGCCGTCCTCGTCGGGCTCGCCACCGGCGTCGACGACCCGGGCGTGCACCGACGCGGCGACCCGCCCGGTCAGCCGCAGCCGTCCCTCGACCACCGCCCGGCCCGGCTGGGCGCGCACCCGACCGGCGTCGGCCCGGCCACCGAAGAGGAGCCCCAGACCGGTGACGACCATGGTCTTGCCGGCACCCGTCTCGCCGGTGATGACGTTCATGCCGCCGGTCAACGGCAGCGTGGTGTCGTCGATGACGCCCAGTCCGGTGATGCGCAGCTCCTCCAGCACAGCCACCGACAGTAGACGCGGCCCCCGACAGTTGACCAGCCGGCGGGCCGGGTCGTCGCCTGAGCTGCGACGTCGTACGGCCGCCCGGCACCGGGCTCAGCGGCGCCCGCCCCGCCAGCCGTGCACGGGCAGCCGGAACTTCGCCACCAGCCGATCGGTGAAGGACCGCGCCCGCAGCCGCACGATACGCACCGGAAGCGAGCCGCGCCGGACGGTGACCCGCGCTCCCGGCGGCAGGTCGTACACCCGACGCCCGTCGCAGCAGAGCACGGCGAGCGTGGTGAACGGGTCGACGGTGATCGAGAAGATGGAGGTGGGCGCGGTCACCAGCGGCCGGCTGAACAGGGCGTGCGCGCTGATCGGCACCAGCAGCAACGCCTCCACCTCCGGCCAGACCACCGGGCCGCCACCGGAGAACGCGTACGCGGTGGAGCCGGTGGGCGTCGCGCAGACCACCCCGTCGCAGCCGTACCGGGACAGCGGGCGACCGTCCACGTCGACCAGGAGTTCGAGCATCTGCGCCCGTTCTCCCTTCTCGACGCTGATCTCGTTGAGCGCCCACGACTCGATGGTCGGGCCGCCCTCGAACTCGGCGGTGACGTCGAGGGTGAGCCGTTCGTCCACCGTGTAGTTGCGCTCGACCACGTCCCGGACGGCCAGGTCCAGGTCGTCGATCTCGGCCTCGGCCAGGAAACCGACCTTGCCGAGGTTGATCCCGAGCAGCGGCACCTTCGCCGGGCGGGCCAGTTCCGCCGCCCGCAGGAACGTCCCGTCCCCGCCCAACGCGAAGACGATCTCGGCTCCCTCGGCCGCCGCCGGCCCTTCCACCGGCACCACACCGGGCAGGTCCAGGTCCTCCGCCTCCTCGGCGACGACCCGCACCTCGAACCCGGCGGCGATCAGGTCCGCCGCCACCGCCCGCGCGTGTTCGGTGCTGCGCCGGCGGCCGGTGTGCGTCACCAGCAGCGCCGTCCGGTCCACCGGGTCAGTCGCGCCCACCACGCCGCGCCTCCTGTCCGACCACCGCACTCCTCGTGCCCACCGAACCCGGCCTCTCGTCCCCGACCACGACCGCGCGGGCCCACCCCGCGCTCACTGCGCCGATCCCTCGGTCCCGGCCCGGGACTCGACCGCGCCGGGACCCGCGTCCACGGGAGCGAACTCCCCCGGTGGCCGCGGACCGGCGAGGACCACCGACCGGACCCGATCGGCGTCGGCCGACGGGGCGTCCCGGCGTAACCATACGAAGAATTCGACGTTGCCGCTGGGCCCCGGCAGCGGGCTCGCCGCCACGCCGGCCAGGCCGAGACCGAGGTCCGCGGCGGCGGCGGCCACGTCGAGCACCGCCTCGGCCCGCAGCAGCGGATCCCGGACCACACCACCGGAGCCGACCCGCTCCCGCCCCACCTCGAACTGGGGCTTCACCATCAGCGCCAGGTCGCCGTCGGGCCGGGTGCAGCCGGCCAGAGCCGGCAGCACGAGCCGCAGCGAGATGAACGAGAGGTCGGCCACGGTCATCTCGACCGGCCCGCCGACCGCCTCCGGGGTCAGCGTGCGCACGTTGGTCCGTTCGAAGACCCGCACCCGGTCGTCGTTCCGCAGCGACCAGGCGAGTTGCCCGTAGCCGACGTCGACGGCGACCACCTCGGCAGCGCCGGCGCGCAGCAGCACGTCGGTGAAACCGCCGGTCGACGCGCCGGCGTCGAGGCAGCGCCGGCCGGCGACCGGCAGGCCGGTGAAGGCGGCCAGCGCGCCGGCCAGTTTGTGGCCGCCCCGGGAGACGTACTCGGAGGTGGGGTCCTCGCCGGTGACCCGCAGCGCGTCGGCGGGGTCGACCATCGCGGCGACCTTGCGGGCGACCACCCCGCGCAGCTGGACCCGGCCCGCCTCGACGAGGGCGGCGGCCTGCTCGCGGGATCGCGCCAGACCACGGCGGACGAGTTCGGCGTCCAGCCGGTTACGACGTGCCATGGGGTGGTTCTCCGGTCGGATCAGGTCTGGTCGATGGTGGCGAGGGTTTCCCGCAGCGTCTGGTACGCCGCCTCGTAGTGGGCGACCTGCTCGGCGGGGGCGAGCGCCGCCGCGTTGGCGACCGCCCGCACGGCGGCGTCGACCGCCGGGTGCCGGGCGTCGTCCCCGTCCGGGTCGATGTCCTGGTCAGCCGGCCCGGGACGGAGTCCGGACGGCGGTCCCGGCCGGGGGCCACCGCCGGGCGGTCCCGGCCGGGGCCCGTTGGTCGGCGGTTGCGGACGGAAGCCGCCCGCCGGCGGGCCGGGACGGAAGGGAGCGCTCACGACCGGCCCCGGCGACGCCGCCCGGTCATCCGGCCGCACCCGGCCCCGGTTCGTCAGCGGTCGTCCCGGGGGCCGCCGTCTTCTTCGCCGTGGCCTTCTTCGCCACCGCCTTCTTCACCACGGCCTTCTTCGCCGGGGTACGCACCTCGAGCCGCGTCTCGTCCTCCCCGGTGGTCCGGCTGACCGTCGCCGGAGCCTTCCTGGCGACCGTCTTCTTCGCCACGGTCTTCTTCGCGACCGTCTTCTTCGCCACCACGGTGGTGGTGGGCGGTCGCTCCGCGCCGGCCGGCTCGGACGCCGACCTCGCCTCGCGCAGCTGCCGCTCCAGCTCGTGCACCCGTCGGGTCAGCTCGGCGACCTCGTCGGCGGTGGCCAGCCCCACCGCGCCCAGCGCCCGGTCCACCTCGAACCGGACCAACTTGGTCAGCGACTCCCGGTTGGCCGCGCTGGTCGCCACCAGTTCCTCGGCCAGGGCCTGCAACTGGGCGGCGGTCGCCCCGCCGGAGCCGACGACCCGCCGGACCGCGTCCTGTGCCTTCTTCCGGGGCGCCTCCGTGAGGCCCATGGCCAGCTCGAGGTAGGCGCGCCACGCGTCCTGCATACCTGAGTCCTTCCGCGGGATCGGGATGTGCTGGTGTCACGCTACCGGGCCGGCGGACAGCGTCCGTGCGGTACCGTGCCGGGAGCGGACGTGGCGACGAGGTGAGGGGACGACGGTGGCCAGCGTTGACGAGTGCCGACAGGCGTTGCGGGACCTGGCCGCACGGCTGGATGCGAACGCGGACAAGGTCCGCGAGCGCATCGACCTGGACCGTACCCTCGCCTGCCGGATCACCGACCTCGACACGGCCTTCCACGGCCGGCTCACCGGTGGCCGACTGGTCGACCTCACCGACGGTGACGACCCGAAGGCCAAGATCGCCCTGAGCACCACCGGCGACGACCTGCTCGCCCTGGTCCGGGGAGATCTCGACGTGACCCGGGCGGTGGCGTCCCGCCGAGTGTCCGTCAAGGCCAACCCGTTCGACCTGATGAAGCTCCGCAAGCTGCTCTGACCGACCCGGTCACGAGGACGCGGCCACCCCGCCCGACCTGGTCGGACGCCACGCCTCGGCCCGGTCGGCCGGCGGCCTCCCCGGTCGGGCTCCCTCGGCCGGGCACGCACCGGCCCGACTGGCCGGCGGTCCCGGGTCGGGCCGTCTCAGTCGGGCAGGCCGAGGGCCCGCAGGGCCCGCTCGGCGGCGGGTGAGACCGCCCGGACCGGCAGCAGCGCCGCCTCCGCCGTGGACCAGGCCACCGCACAGAGCGCGGCCAGGGCGTCCAACGGCCGACCCGACCCGCTCACCTCGAGCGCGTCGTCGGCGACCGCGACGGACCACCCGCCGGCCGTCGCCTCACCCGGCACGCGCACGACCGCGTCCGGGTCGAAGAGCCCCGCCAGGTCGACCGAGACGTACGTCGGCCGGGCCTGCGGGGGCGCGGCGAGCAGGTCGGCCACTCCGTGGACCCCGGTCAGCACCAGCAGACTCGGCAACCCGGCCCGGCACGCGCCCTCGATGTCGGTGTCCAGCCGGTCGCCCACCACCAGGCATCCCGCACCGTCGGCACGCCGGGCGGCGGTGGCGAACAGCGCCGGCTCCGGCTTGCCCACCACCAGGTCGGGATCCCGGTCGAGAGCGGTACGCAGCGCCGCGACCAGCGCGCCGTTGCCCGGCAACGGCCCCCGAGGGCTGGGCAGCGTACGGTCGGTGTTGGTGGCCACCCAGGTGGCGCCGGCACGGACGGCGACCGCCGCCTCGGCCAGGTCGGCCCAGCCGACCTGCGGGCCGTACCCCTGGACCACGGCGACCGGTTCCTCGTCGGCCCGGCCGACCGGGCGCAGACCCACCGCGCGGATCTCCGCCCGCAACGCGTCAGCGCCGACCACCAGCACCGCCGCGCCGGCCGGTAGTCGGTCCCGGAGCAGCTCGGCGGCTGCGGCGGCAGAGGTCAGCACCTCGTCCGGCCGGGCCGGCACCCCCATGCCGGTGAGCAGTTCGGCGACCTCCGAGGAACGCCGGGAGGCGTTGTTGGTGGCGTACGCGACGAGGTGGCCACCGGCGCGCAGCCGGCTGACCGCCTCCACCGCGCCGGGGATCGGCCGGTCGATCAGGTAGATCACCCCGTCGAGGTCGAAGACCACCAGACGGAACCCGTCGACCAGCCGCTCCCCACCGCCCTTGCTCACCGCCGGTCCGCTCCCGGCGTTCCGGGGGACTCCTCCGACGTCGCGTCGACGGTCCCGGCCTCCGTGGCCACCTCGTGCCCGGCGGCATCCGACGCCACGACACCCTCGGCGACCCCTGGGTCCCCGACACGTCCGGCGTCCTCGGCGGGCTCGCCGTCGTCCCCGACCGCCCCGGCGTCCCGGTCGCGCTCGACCTCGTCGGTGACGGTGGTGTCGTCCTCCGCCCGGACGGTCTCCGACGCGTCCCCGCCGGCCGCGTCCTCGTCGGCGGACACCTCGTCGTCCTCGTCCTCGTCGCCTTCGAGCACCACCCCGTCCAGCTCCAGCAGGCGCTCGGCGGCGTCGGTCTCGGCCTCGGGGTCCGCCTCGGCGGCGCGGGCGAACCACTCCCGTGCCTCCTCGCGCCGGTCCGCAGCCAGCAGCGCGTCGGCGTAGGCGTACCGCAGTCGCGCGGTCCACGGCTGGACCTGGTCACCGGTCAGCTCGCGCACCTGGAGCATCGCCACGGCGGCGTCCTTCTGTCCGAGGTCCCCCCGGGCACCGGCGGCCACGATGAGCAGCTCGATCGCCGTAGCCGGGTCGAGACTGTCCCGGTCGGCGCCCCGGAACAGGTCGATGGCCCGTTCCGGACGCTCCAGCGCCCGCTCGCAGTCGGCGAGCACCGCCAGGTGGCTCTGCGACCCGGTCATCCGGTGGTACGTCCGCAGCTCGGCGATGGCCGTCTGCCACTCCCCGGCGTGGTACGCGGCCAGCCCGACCGCCTCTCGTACGGCGGAGATGCGGGCCGCGAGGCGGCGGGCCGCCAGCGCGTGCGCGAGCGCCTCGGTCGGGTCCTCGTCGATCAGCTGGCCGGTCGCCACGAGGTGCCGGGCGACGGTCTCCGCCACCGGCTTGGCGAGCGAGAGCAGCTCCGCCCGGACGGCGGTGTCGAGGTCGCTCGCCACGATCTCGTCCGGCAGGGCCGGTGCCTCGGCGCGACCGCCGTCCGCCGGCTCCCGCCGATCCTCGCGGCGGCTGTCCCGACTCTCCGGCCGGCCGTCCCGGTCATCGCGACGGGGGCCGCCGAAGCGGTCACCGTCCCGACGACGGTCGCCGAACCGGCCACCGTCGTCCCGGCGCGGACGATCGCCGTAGCCTCCCCGGTCGCCCTCCTGGTACGCGCGCGGCCGGTCCTGGCGGCGGTCCCGGTCACCGTCGCGGAAGCCTCCGCCCCCGCCGCGACCGCCCTGCTCACCACCGCGGAAGCCGCCCTCACGGCGGTCGCCGCCCCGGAAACCGCCCTCACGACGGTCACCGCCCCGGAAACCGCCCTCCCGGCGGTCGCCGTCGCGGGAGTAGCCCTCACGCGGACCCGAGCGGTAGCCAGCGCCCTCACCCCGGTCGTCGCGGCGGAAGCCGCCCTCACGACGGTCACCGCCCCGGAAGCCACCCTCGCGCGGAGCGCGGTCGTCCCGACGGAACTCCCCGCCCTCACGACGGAACCCACCCTCACGCGGACCACCGGAGCGGAAACCACCCTCACCACGGTCATCCCGACGGAAACCGCCCTCACGGGGCCCACGGTCGTCCCGCCGAGGCCCGCCGTCACGGGAGCCACGGTCGTCCCGACGGAACCCGGTGTCGCGGGACGGTCCGCTCCGGAAACCGCCCTCACGGCGGTCGCCACCCTGGAAGCCGCCCTCACGACGGTCACCGCCCCGGAAGCCACCCTCACGCGGAGCGCGGTCGTCCCGACGGAACTCCCCGCCCTCACGACGGAACCCACCCTCACGCGGACCACCGGAGCGGAAACCACCCTCACCACGGTCATCCCGACGGAACCCACCCTCACGGGGCCCACGGTCGTCCCGCCGAGGCCCGCCCTCGCGGGAGCCACGGTCGTCCCGGCGGAACCCACTCTCGCCACGGGCGTCGCGACGGAACCCGCTTTCACGGTCGCCGCCCCGGAACGAACCGCCACGCTGGCCGCCGGAGCGGAAACCACCCTCGGTCCGGTCGTCCCGGCGGAAACCACCGTCACCACGGTCGTCGCGGCGGAAGCCGCCCTCGCGGCGCTCGCCGCCCCGGAAGCCACCCTCACGCGGGGCCCGGTCGTCCCGACGGAAGCCGCCCTCGCCACGGTCGTCGCGACGGGAGTCACCGCCCTCGCGCCGGAACCCGCTGCCGCCACGGTCGTCCCGACGGAAGCCTCCGTCCCGGCGGTCGTCGCCACGGAATCCGCCCGGACGGCGTTCGTCGTCGCGGCGGTAGCCGCCAGGGCGGCCGTCACCGTCGCGGCGGAAGCCACCGCCCTCCCGGGATCCTCCGTCGCGCGGCCCGGACCGGAAATCGCCGGTTCGGCGGTCGTTGTCGCGGAAGCCGCCCTCACGACCACCGCGGTCCGCGCCGTGACCGCCACGCTGTCCAGCGGAGCGCGGGTCACGGTCGCCACGGTACGGCGGTCGGTCGTCCCGGCGCGGCGACCCCTCACGGCCGCCTCGGCGGTCGGTACGGTCCTCGTACCGACGGGGGCGGTCCCCGCCCTGGGGTCCTGAACTCACAGGTACATCCTTCCTCAGTGCGCCACAAACGGCACTACGCAGTCGAGGGCCGACCCCATTGGGGCGGCCCTCGACTGAAAGAAGTCCGGCGGTGTCCTACTCTCCCACACCCTCCCGAGTGCAGTACCATCGGCGCTGGAGGGCTTAGCTTCCGGGTTCGGAATGTAACCGGGCGTTTCCCCTCCGCCATGACCGCCGTAAC